>VFJS01000002.1 GCA_009885955.1 Spirochaetia bacterium
AATCGATGTTAATAACCACCTCCGGGGGTGGCGGCAGTATGTAATAATCAAACATTGAGTCTATCCGCCGGGGGCTTATGTTTGGGCGTTACTCATGTAGAAATGTGGGTAGAAGTGAGCCCCATTCCGGAAAGAGTTATACATATAAACTAATTTAATTTTTATTAAATAAATAATATTAGATATTGACAATTAATCATTTATGTTATAAAATTAGTATGAAACATTATATATTGAAAACAGGATATCCTTTAATTTTTTTTATGTGCCGGCAGGGCAGAAGAGAAAATCATATGAATTTTTTCAGAAAAAAATCCAGTACATTATTATTGCCGATACTGGCAATAATTCTCACAACATCCATCTCATGCGGCCGCAAGGAACCTGTAAAGATAGGATTTGTTGGCGGCCTTACCGGACGGAACTACAACCTTGGCGTATCCGGAAGAAACGGCCTTGCGCTGGCAGTTGATGAAATCAATGAACACGGAGGAATAAAAGGGCGTCCCGTTGAATTATTAATCAGGGATGATAAACAGGAACCTGTCCATGCCGTACAGGCAGTACATGAGCTCATCGCCGGCGGAGTTGTGGCAATAGTCGGCCACATGACAAGTTCAATGTCCAAGGAGACCCTGCCCATTATCAATGAAAAGAGAATGGTCATGATCAGCCCCACTACCAGCAGCAGTTTTTTCACCGGCAAAGATGATTATTTTATCACCCTCTATTCCTCCACGAAGGTTGCAACTCTCAAATTTTCCAGTTATATCCGGGAATCGATGAAGATACGGTCAATTGTCGTTATCTATGATCTGTCGAACCGGGTTTACTCAGAGTCATGGTTCGAAAATTTCAGAAAAAATTTCACCGCGCATCAGGGAGCCCGGGTCACCGGTGTCGCCTTCATGTCCGGACGCGGGCAAACAATGCTGGATGTGGCGAAATCGGCACTCCGGAACCGGCCGGAAGGCATACTGATAGTTGCCAATGCCTTTGATACCGCAATCCTCTGCCAGCAGGTACGGAAGATTGATCCGCACATTCAGATTCTCGGCTCAGCATGGGCTTTAACCAGCGATATACTGCAGAATGGAGGCAGGGCGGTTGAGGGAGTGGTATTCCTTGAAATGCTTAACACGGAAAGCAGGGTGGAGAGCTATCTGGCCTTCAGGGAAAAATATCAGAAACGGTTCGGCGGTTTCCCGGACTTTGCCGCCATCCTTGCCTATGAGGCCGGCAGCCTGCTCGGCATGGTTCTGCCGGATGCGGCGGATTCCGCCGGGATAAAACAGAAAATTATCGGCCTGGGAAAATACCAGGGCCTTTTCGGGCCTGTGTCAATTGATAAAAACGGAGACGTTGAAAGGACCCATTTCATTTTCACCATAAAAAATAACCGTTTTGCGATGATCAAGGAGTTATGAAACAAAATCCCACCCTGAAAAACCGCCTTACAACGAAGTTCATCATCACTGCAGTTGTGCCCCTTGTGGCCCTGGGTGGGGTTGCAATTGCCATTATATCATCATCCCTTGGAGAACAGATAACAACACGCAATATTCAGATAGTCCGTTCCATGTCAGGTGAAATACGGCAGTTCCTCCAGGGGCCCTTCAACACAATGAATCATATTTCTGACATGATAAATACGTCGGAGATGATAGGTTCCAGAAATTATCAGGAATTCCTCGATTCCCATTTAAAAAGTTATTCAAACTTTTCCTCATTCCTCATTACTGACAACAACGGAATTGTACGCAATACCGCCCCGGTTAATCCCGATCTGATGGGCCTGGATCTTTCAACTCAGGAATTCTTCAAGAGTGCGATACAGAAGATGGAGCCGGTATGGTCGGTCGGGAGTATCTCGCATCAGAATGAAGAGCCCAGCGGTATCCTGATTTTTCCGGGTGTACGGCACACGGTTGTCGGCTACATTGACCTTGTCATACTCCGTAAAATCATTGAACAGGTCCGTCTCGGAAACAGGGCAAAAGCAATGATCATCAATAGCCTTGGCGTTATCATTGCCCATGAAAACTGGGAAAATGTCAGCCGGCAGGTAAATATTTCCCATTTGATAAAGGAGAATTTACCGGCTGGAACATCAGTAAACCATTTCCGGTTCACTGATGGCGGGGAGGAATTTTTCGCATGCTCAACACGTGTTCCCCAGACCGGCTGGATTGTTCTGGTCACACACCCGGTAAGTGAGATATTTGCACCCATATACAAGATCACTGCCATGCTCGTGATCATTGTAATTTTATCCATACTTTTTGCGGGACTCTTTGCATTATACAGTCACCGGAAGATTACTGCGCCCCTGGCGCACCTTGCAGAGAATTCTATAAAGGTGGCACAGGGGGATTACAGCGAGCCCATAGGCCGTTACCGGTACAGCAGCTACCGGGAAATAGAAATCCTCTCGCAGAATTTTGATTCCATGGTTCATGCAGTCCGTTCACGGGAACAGGAACTGGAGAATCACCGGGAACGGTTCGGGAAATCCCTGGTTGAAAAGGAGGTAATGCTCAAGGAGATACACCACAGGGTAAAGAACAACATGCAGATAATTTCAAGCCTCCTGGAACTGCAGAGCGACTACAGCGCAAGTTCTGTTGATCAGAACCTCTATCTTGACAGCCAGAACCGGGTCCGCTCCATGTCGCTGGTCCATGAAAAACTCTATCAGTCACATAACCTGTCCGAGATCAATTTCAGGGACTATATCAAGGACCTTATAGTTGAGCTCACCGCCCAGTTCAAGGAGCTCTGCAGGGGAGTTTCCATAAAATTTGAAATGCAGGATGTAAGCATATCACTGGAAAACGCAGTCCCATGCGCCCTGATTGTCAATGAACTTGTGACTAATACAATAAAACATGCTTTCACGGGGAGGGAATCGGGTACTGTCACGATATTTCTCAACAGGGATATGTCCGGCGGATTTACACTTTCAGTGTCAGATGACGGAAAGGGGCTCCCTGAGCATTTCGATTTTGAAAAGGTCCGCAGCATGGGGCTTAGCCTGGTGAGAGAGCTGGTTATGCAGATTAAGGGGTCTCTCAGGGTTGAACGGGGAAAGGGAGCAGGCTTTATAATAACATGGGGCGGGCTGCATGAACCGGCTGCTGAAGATACATCTATAATTAAAAAAACTGTTTCAGAAGACATGTCACCGAGGATCCTCATAGTTGAGGATGAAAGGATCACGGCCCTGCATATCAGAAACATGCTGACTAAAGAGGGTTACCAGGTGATAGGCGTTACCGCCTCGGGCGAGCATGCCCTCGATCTGGCCCGGGATCTCATACCTGATCTCATCATAATGGATATAATCCTTGATGGTGAGCTTGATGGAATAGATACAGTACATGCCGTTCACAAAGAAAATGCCATACCCGTTATTTTTCTTACTGCCAACACGGATCCGCTTATATATAATCGCGCAATGGAAACGTCGCCTTCAGGTTTTATCAGCAAACCGGTGGACAGGAATTCTTTACTTGGTATGGTCCGTTCAGCCCTGGCTTCTGCGGCATAGTGAAATAACTGGTACACTCATCCGGGTACATAATCAGAAAAACACTGTACCGCTTATCCCCTTCGAAACAGGTATTCTGAATAATATCCGGTCTTATATCATCCCCTATAGTATGTCATTCATGACACAAAAAGTAGCTTTCATTACACGATAAGTATCATTGAGCATATATTCATTGCAATTATTTTATATATCTATCATGATAATAATTAATGCACCTCCAAAAGTTTGAATTTCCCCCCTTTTATTTCATCTCCGTGAGGGTGATTGTGGGGGGGTAATTCTAATTTTTTCAAATGTCCATGCATTACAGGGAGCAGCATATATGTATGATACGAAGTTTCCATAATTATAGATTATTAAAGTAACGGAGCCCTTTATGAAAAATGTATTATCAAAAGAAGAGAGGGCCGAGGCATCATTGTATTCCCTGGATATGAAAAACATGATGCAGAAAATGAATCTCACTGATACATACATGAATGTATCGGAATATGTGACTTTTAATATCGGTTTTGATAATTACGGTATAAAAAAAGATAAGGTACATGAAATTATTAACATACCTTTCATACATAACGCATCGGATAGAATAGATTTAATCAATGGGGCAATCAACTTTGAGAACTCTTCAATTCCTGTCCTTGACATGGGTGACAGGTTTAATATCCCTGTTGAAGCGAATAAAGGCCACAATGTTATCATAGTTGTTGCACTCAACGATAAGCTCATCGGCCTGATGGCAAAAAGGGTCTCAGACGTAATAGGTATATATTAACCCTCTCATCCATATTGTTCCTTTAGTTTCTGATCTATAATTTTTTTTACTTTGCCTGCATCGGGCTCCATCTCCACCGGCCTGTTCATGTGCCGGCTCTTCACATCCTTCAGGGTACCCTCGTGATAACCTATTTTGAATTCAGAGAATTTCAGGCCGTGGGCAGTGGATATTACTATGGTCCTTTCATCTTTTGATATTTTCCCGGAATCAAGGAGCTTTATAAGAACGGCAAGGGCAACGCCGGTATGGGGACAGCAGAAGAGTCCGGTCCTGTCAGCCAGGGCCGCGGCATCGGCGAGTTCATCCTCCCCGGCCTGTTCAACGATTCCGTCGAATTCCTTTAATGCCCTCACTGCTTTTTCAACAGAAACAGGGTCGCCTATCTGAATTGCGGAAGCCAGGGTTTTTTCCGGGATGACAGGCTCAAAGGACTTGAATCCCTTGAGGTATGAGAGGTAGAGGGGATTGGCCTTTTCCGCCTGTGCCAGGATAAGCCTGGGTTTTTTCTTTATAAGGCCCAGTTCCAGCATCATCCTGAACCCGCTCCCCAGGGCCGAAATATTTCCCAGGTTTCCGCCGGGGATGATAATAGTATCCGGAACATCCCAGTTGAACTGCTGGACCATCTCAATGGATATGGTCTTCTGGCCCTCGATCCTCAGTGAATTCATGGAGTTGGCAAGGTAAATGGTATTGTCCTTCGTGACCTCCTGGACGATGCGCATGCATCCGTCAAAGTCGGTGTCCAGTGATATGACGATTGCCCCGTTGGACATGGGCTGAACGAGCTGTGCAGTGGAAATTTTATTCCTCGGGAGGAAAACGATTGTGGGAATTCCTCCGTAGGAGGCATATGCCGTGAGCGCGGCCGATGTATCGCCAGTGGAAGCGCAGGCCACTGCCTTGATGTTCGCGCCCCGGTGTATCATCTCATTCACCATTGACACAAGAACCGTCATCCCCAGGTCCTTGAAGGAGCCGGTATGGCTGTTGCCGCACATTTTAATCCAGAGGTCATCCATGCCGAGCATGCTGCCGAATCTCTTCGCCCATAATAGATTGGTGTTTCCCTCGAGCATGGAGGTGATGTTTTCATCGTCAATGCCGGGGATTACCCATTCCTTTTTGTTCCATACTCCGCTGCCGTAAGGCCACCTGTTCGTTCCCATCCTGCTGTCAAAGAGCTCTCTCCACTGGATGGCGCTTTTTTCCCTGAGCCTGTCCATGTCGTGGCTCACTTCGAGGAGGCTCCCGCACTTCCTGCATGTATAGACAATTTCATGGAGAGGGTAGGTCTCGCCGCATCCCGCAATGCACCTGAAACTGGCGCTGAAATTACTGTTCATTATTCTCTCCATATATCCCCGATTCCTCCACTCTGATCATGGTAACATCCCCGCTTATGAAATCAAAATTATTTATCTCCTTTCTTGCAAGGATTATTTTATCCTCGGCCGCTTCATGGGTCATGATAATAAGCGGTACATACTCCGATTCCACCTCTTTCTGTATTACCGATGCAATAGATATCCCGAACTTGCCGAATACCCCGGAAATAATTGAAAGTATGCCGGGTGAATCCTCGGTATGTATCCTCATGTAATACTTGGAGCGCCTTTGTTCCGGCTTAAGATACACCGCATCTCCTGTTATCAGGAACGGGCGCTCTTCAATTTCCGATTTTTCAGCCAGCTGAACAATATCGCTCACCACTGCCGAGGCTGTGGGGAGGCTCCCGGCGCCCTTGCCGAAGAGTATAATGGGGTCAGTCATGTCCCCGTCGTAAAGCACCGCATTGAATTCATTTCTGGCCGAAGCAAGGGGGTGTTTTTCAGGAAGCATGGCCGGATGGACCCGTATATCGAGCAAACCATTCACCATCCTTGCAATTCCAAGGAGTTTTATCACATAGCCCATGTCCCTGGCATAGGCTATATCGAGGGGCGTGATTTTTGTTATCCCTTCAATCTGCAGCGATTTGCAGTCGACCCTCCGGTTATATGCGAGCATAGCAAGGATTGATATTTTATGGCCTGCGTCATAACCTTCTATGTCAAACGTGGGGTCTGCCTCGGCAAACCCTTTTTTCTGCGCTTCCTTCAATGCTTCGTCAAAGGGGAGGCCAAGTTCGGCCATTTTGGTCAGGATATAGTTTGTGGTGCCGTTGAGTATGCCCATGATGGACTTTATGTTGTTCGCCACCATGCCTGTCCGGATTGTAAGGATGGATGGGACACCGCCGGCTACCGATGCCTCAAATCCCAATTTTGCCCGGGATCCGCCAGCTGACTGGAAAATGTCAAACCCTGTTTCAGCCAGGAGTTTTTTATTGGCAGTGACAGCGCTTTTTCCGTTTTTGAGGGCCGAGGTCAGTATGGATCTGGCAGGTTCTATTCCCCCGATGAGCTCTACCACAATGTCAATCTCTTTGTCGCCGGTTACCTCTTCCCATTTTTCTGTTAGAGCAACATCATGAACTTCTTTTTTTACCTGATCCAGCCTGATGTCGCATATTTTGGCAATGGATATATCCAGCCCTGTCCTCTCACTGATGAGGGATGAATTTTTCTTCAGAAGATTATAAACCCCGCTCCCTATGGTTCCGAATCCAACTAATCCTATTTTAACTTTTTTCATTGCACGTATCACCTAAATATTAAATTTATTCAATGGAGGAATTGATTAAAGAGTCAGCCACAGAGACACAGAGGCACGGAGAGTGTTAGAATGTATAATCAAAAGAATAACACTCATTTTAAAAATCTTTATAAATTAATAATATTCCTCTGTGTCTCTGAGCCTCTGTGGCAGAATTATTCTTGTCTATTCTACAGAAAAATTTATAATCAGAAAGATACTTCATTATAAAGTGAAAAATTCTGTCAATTTTTAATTATCCTGGTATCCCTTAAATTATATAAACCTCCATAAGTACTCTGTAGGATATATTCAGCCTTTTCATTAAAGTCTCATCGCCATTCATCCTGTCGGGGTGATATTGTTTTGCCAGGTCATGGTATCTTTTTTTGATCCTGTTCCTGTCAGGGTCGGTTATGCCGAAAAAATTCAGGGCTCTGTCTATTTCACCCCTTTTTGCTGAATAGATAACCATTCCTTTCATCAGTTTACTAATCAGGTCCGACCTGGAATAGGAAATGTTTTCAGGGTTGGAGTAGAATTCATGCAGGGGATCCCAGACCAATCTGCCCATTGTTTCCCCATGCTCAATGAGGTGATCCGGGCAGTAGCCGTTTAATCCCCCGCTCTCCATGCAGAAATTACCTTCGTCGTGATAATAGTGATGGCAAATCTCCATTTCTGGAATTTTTAACATCCGGATCCTCATGGGATCGAGATGAAGGTAGTATCCCATCTCACCGGCGTACATTTTAAGTTTATACAGTGAATGGTAGAGTGAAAAGTGAATCCTGAATAATTTTTGATATTCACCCGGGATTTTCTCTCCATGATTCATCAGGCGGATCAGCACAGATTCCATGACCGGTTTTTTCTCGCCGGAGAGGTGCCTGAACAGAATTTCCATGTCAAAATCAATAAGTTCCGGTGTAATAGAATTCATTGATAGCATGATTCATTCCTGAATTTCATTCCCGGTGAATCATGGTATGATGATCTCATATTTTATTATCATGGAAGTATCCTCTTCGTCGGGATTGACCCGGTAGAGTATGCCGTTGCTGTCTGCAATAAGGCTTCTGGCCTGGAGAAAGTCCTTGTATTCCGATTTAACCCCGCAAACCTTGACAATAATACTCCCTGAGAGCCTGGCCCCTTCCTGATAAATGTCCCTGTCCCTTTTGAATTTTTCCTCAACGGTTTCGTTTTTTTTAAAGGAAAAGGTCGGGGAGAAGATAATCATAACTTTTTCATTTTTCATGAAGGTAAAACTGTCTTTGTTGAAGACATCGGAGCATATCAGGACCCCGAATTTTATTCCCGAGGCAAAGAAGGATTTATAGGTGTCACCGGGTTCAATAGTGCCGATTTCAGCCTGGAACAGGTTTTTTTTCCGGTAAAATCCAAGGAGTTCCCCCCTGTCATAGACGAAGGAGGTGTTGAACAGCCTGTTTCCCGATATTTCCGGCATGGTCCCGCCGATTACCACGGTGCTGACAGCCTCAGAAATATTTTTTATCCTCCCCATCTGCTTTTCCTGGTTCCCGGGGGTCTGCCGGTGATTTCCGAGCTCCCGGTCCACAAAAAAATATTCCGGGAAGCATACAAAGTGAGGCCGGTACCCTTTCATCTCATTGATATCGCCGGCATCAATTTCGATGCCCAGGGGCTTCTGGTAAAGTATTACTCTGATTGATTTCATTCTCTTTCCTTTCAGTTAATATTCCTGTGAGAATTGAAAAAAATTTTTTTTTCTCAAAAAAATTTTGTCAGTTTTGATGACTTCAGGAAATTATAATATTACATAAAGTGTCTTACTATCATTTATTCAACAGTAAAAAAATGGTTCATAACTTATGTTCAGCTTTATTGAAGAAGTTGCAGTGAATTCTGTCAATTCCTTTTACGCAGCCATGATAATGACTCAGGCCTTTCTGAAGGAGCTGCGAGGCCTGTTTAATTATATATTAAATTAATTTAGAGGTGTTGTATGGATATTAAGGAGTTCAGTTTCGATGATCTGTTTGTAATGTGCTACTCAAGATATTTTAATTCAGTGACCAGGTATATCAGTTCGCTGATTTTCAACGAGCATATCTCTGAAGAGATTGCCCAGGATGTATTCATGAAAGCCTACGAGAAGGCTGATGCAGAAAACATCTATCTAGAAAAGCTGAGAAATTTTATATTCACCATAGCAAGGAATAAAGCCTTTGATCATATAAAGAAAGAGAAGTTAGAGGCTAAAAAGTACAGGGAATATCATTTTCAGGAAGCTGAAATGGATGCAGGATTTTATACAGACCTGGAAAGTTACTGCATAGATGGAGAAATAATATCGACCCTGAACGATACCATCAATTCATTTCCTGAAGCCCAAAGGAATCTTTACATTGATATTTTTATAAACAAAAAGCAGGTAAAAACCATCTCATCAGATTATCATATTTCAGTATACAAAATCAGGAAGATTATACGTGAAATTAATGAAAAGATTAAGGATGAACTCGGGCCGTTAATGGAAACCGTGAATTAACTATCAGGGGTAGTTTAAGAATAAGCCACAGAGTCACAGAGGCACAGAGTATATTTGAATTAATTTTAATAGTATTACTAATAATGCAGTAAAAACATATTAATATTCATTTTTTATAAATTGAATAATTAAACACTTTTCTCTGTGTCTCTGTGTCTCTGTGGCAAAGTTTTAAAGGTTTTTTCTAAACAGCTAATTCCTATTTATCTTCCACATACATGGTTCTGATTTCCCTCTCGGCATCGTTCCAGTCCTTATCATGATTTCCATGTATCCCGCCCCTTTCAAGGTACAGTTCATAGGCCCTTTTTTTTATCATCTCGTCAAACACCGGCCCCGGGACTTTTATTTTCTCTTCTTTTTCATATTTATGCGGCTTCAAGTTTTTTGCCTGTTTTTTATTCTCAGGACTGTCTTTTGGAACAGTTAAGGTTTTTTTCGCCATATCATCCCCCTTCTATTATCCTATTTTATCATCTTTGCAATACAAATCAAAATAAAAATGAATAAATGAAAAAAATTTATTTTTTTAAAAAAAATTATTGACAATAATTATCATACTTTAATCATACTTAAGCTTCTTAAGTATGATTAAAGTATGATAAAATTATATTTATTATGAATAAAGAATCCATTAAACATAAATTCGGCGATAAAATCAGGGAAATCCGGGAGAGAAGGGGCATAACCCTTAAAAAAGTCGCTGATGAGGCAGAGGTAAGCGAAAGCCTTGTCTCTCAGATTGAGAGGAACAGGGTATCTCCATCTATTGATACTCTTCTGGCAATTGCCTCTGTACTTGAAATTGATATTGACTACCTTTTTAAAGACTATAAACAGAATAAAAAAGTTACTATTGTCAGGAAAAATGAGAGGAAAATTATAGGGATGGAGGGGGTGATCTATACGCAGCTATCCCTTCTTTCTGATTACAAGGACGACAATTCCATTGAAGCGCTGCTCATTGAAATTGATCCATTAAAGGAAAAGGGGAGCAATGTCTACGGCCATATCGGGAAGGAGCTGGGTTTTATTCTGTCGGGAGCGGGAGAATTGCTCTATGGCAGTGAAACATACGCCATCAATGAAGGGGACTGCATCTCCTTTTCATCGGACATCCCCCACATCCTCAGGAATACCGGTGAAGAGGCGCTCAGGGCGCTATGGGTGATTACCCCGCCTAAAATGTTTTTTAAAGAAGATTGATATGAATGCATATAACAGGAGGCAGAAGTATGGGCAGGACCATAGCTGAAAAAATATTTGATTCGCACAGGATCGACAATCCGATCCCTGAAATACACGTGCTCAGGCTGGATGCCGTATTCTGTCATGAAATAACCACACCCATTGCCATTAATGACCTTGTGGCAAGAGGAAAGGACCGGGTCTTTGATCCGGATAAAATTAAAGCGGTAATTGATCATGTTTCCCCGGCAAAAGATTCAAATACCGCTGAACAGGGAAAGACACTGCGAAGCTGGGCAAGGAGGCACGGCATCAGGGACTTTTTTGACATCGGGCGCAACGGGGTCTGCCATGCACTCTTTCCTGAAAAGGGATTTGTGCGGCCGGGGTTTACTATCATCATGGGGGACTCGCATACGTGTACGCATGGCGCTTTCGGAGCCTTTGCCGCGGGCGTGGGGACTACGGACCTGGAAGTGGGAATTCTGAAAGGGGTCTGCGCATTCAGGACCCCTGAAACTATCAGGGTGAATATATCGGGGACACTTCCCGAAGGAGTATACGCAAAGGATGTTATCCTCGCCATAATCGGTAAAATTGGCGTTAACGGCGCCACCAACAGGGTGATTGAATTTACCGGGCCGGTGATTGACGCCATGACAATGGAGTCGAGGATGACGTTGTGCAACATGTCCATAGAGGCCGGTGCAACATCGGGCATATGCCTTCCTGATATGACAACGGTTGACTACCTCTGGAGTTTTATCGGGAGGGATTATTCATCAAGGGAGAAGGCGCTGGAAGACTTCAAAAAATTTCATTCTGATCCCGATGCCGTTTATTCCGGGGTGATAGAGTTTGACGGCAGCGCGATGGAGCCCATGGTGACATTCGGATACAAGCCGGACCAGGTAAAAAGTGTGCGGGAGATGGAAGGTACCGACATTGACCAGGTCTATATAGGCTCCTGCACAAACGGAAGGCT
The DNA here is from genome assembly GCA_009885955.1 of Spirochaetia bacterium. GTDB lineage: Bacteria > Spirochaetota > UBA4802 > UBA4802 > UBA5550 > VFJS01. The sequence goes on from VFJS01000002.1 coordinate 11,678, forward strand.
GGAGGACCTTGAGATAGCCGCACAGGTACTCGAGGGGAGGAAGATCAACGGCAATGTCAGGGGCATACTCTCCCCGGCCACACAGGATATATATCTCAGGGCCCTTGAAAAAGGGATCATTAAAATTTTCATGGATTCAGGGTTCTGCGTATCCAACCCAACCTGCGGCGCATGCCTGGGTATGAGCAACGGCGTCCTTGCCGAAGGGGAGGTCTGCGCTTCCACGACCAACAGGAATTTTAATGGAAGGATGGGGAAAGGCGGAATGGTCCACCTCATGAGCCCTGCGACTGCGGCAGCAAGCGCAATTTCCGGGAAGATAACGAATTCGCCGATATTCAGGGTAAGGGGGTAGGATAATGAAAAATTTTAGCGGAAATATACTGTTTCTCGACAGGTCGGACATCAATACCGATGAAATTATCCCGGCCAGGTATCTTAACGAGCTGACCAAGGAGGCGCTGAAGCCCTTTCTTCTTGAAGACCTGAAGCTCAACGGGTTTAACCCTGCCAGGGATATAAAGGGAAAATCGGCAATCATCACCAGGAATAATTTCGGCTGCGGATCCTCGAGGGAGCATGCGCCATGGGCCCTGGAGATGAACGGCATAAACCTGGCCATAGCCATCGATTTCGCAAGGATTTACCGGCAGAATATGTACAACTGCGGCATGCTTGCCGTTGAACTCCCCATGGAAACCATAGACAGCCTCTTTGCCAAATATGCAGGAAAGAGTGCAGTCATAGAGACAGACTTAAAAAAATCGGCCTTTACCATCAGGTCCGAGGGAGATACGGATATCATCCCCTTTGAAATTTCCGGATATGACCGCGCCCTGATTGAAGCAGGCGGATGGGTGGAATATGCCGATTCCAAGTATTAAGGGTTGTGTTTTGTAGGACAAAGGATTACAAAATTTTGAGTGTAAATACTACATAAAAAAAAGGGTTTGTCTGATTGTATTCATTTCTAACCTGTTATAGTATGCTGCATGTTAGATGTATTCCGGTTTTCATGAACGGGATTCGCAGGGTCAGATTAATATAACAGGAGTAACAATATGGACAAGAAACTGCTTACCGATCTGGTGATAGCCGATATGAATATCAAGAGCAGAAGCAAAGTCAGTAAAATAAGCTTCAACGATGAAGTCCGGAAGGTTTTCAAGTTTTATCAGATAAATTCCTACTTCGACCTGATCCTCTTTGATACGGATAAGGCCATGGAGCTGAGAAATCTGGCTGTTAATGAGCAGCTGCTGTAAATACTTCCTGTCAAATTTCCTCATTGACATACCTGCTGACTCTTTTAATTTAGAACGCCCCGCATGAGAACTCATGCCGGGGTGAATCAATTGATTATACATGAAAATTATTCTGAAAAAAAATAAGGAAAAGGCCCTGTTCATGGGGCACCCGTGGATTTTTAGCGGCGCATTAGCAAGGGTTGACGGCGGAATAGAAGACGGGACAATTGCATCTGTTGCCGATTCAGCCGGAAATCATCTTGGATATGGATACTATAACAGCAGATCAGGGATTGCGGTAAGAATGCTCTCCCTTGGAGAAAGGAAAATAGATAAAGACTTTCTCAGGGAACGGATCACCAGGGCTGCAGCGCAGCGGGCAGGTGATCCCGGGCTTTCCCGGTGCAACTCGTACCGCCTTTTCTATTCCGAAAGCGACGGGCTTCCGGGGTTCATTGCCGACAGGTACGGTGAATATATTGTCATTCAATCGTTGACACTGGGAATTGAACGCCTTAAGAATGACCTGGTAGAAATTCTCATAGATATGTTCAAACCTGCAGGGATGTATGAACGGAGTGATCACCCCGGCAGGGCCCTGGAAGGCATGGAGGAATTCACGGGTGATCTTTCCGGCGCTACTCCCGATGAAGTTGAGGTAGAGGAGAGGGGCGCCCGCTTTATTGCCTGTATAAAAAGCGGGCAGAAAACCGGATTTTTTCTTGATCAGAGGGAAAACAGGTCCCTGGTTAAGTCCTATTCTTCCGGAAGGGATGTGCTCAATCTTTTTTCCTATACCGGCGGGTTTACTGTTGCAGCCCTGCAGGGCGGCGCCGCATCGGTCATTTCAGTGGATTCATCACGGGACTCCCTGGACTGCCTTACAAGGAATGTCAAACTGAACAGCTGTACCGGGAATTCTGAAATAGTGGAGGATAATGTCTTTGATTTTGTGAGAAGCCGCGATATCAATAGCAGCTTTATCATTATTGATCCGCCGGCACTGGTGAAAAAAAGGGGTGATGTGAACAGGGGATCCAGGGCATACAAGGATGTGAACATGAATGTTTTCCGAAAATGCCCGCCAGGGTCCTACGTGCTCACCTGCTCGTGCTCACGGTACATCGACATCGGGCTTTTCCAGAAGATACTTTTTTCCGCCATGCTTGATTCCGGGAGGAGGGGGTCAATCGTCGGCAGGCAGTTTCAGTCAACTGACCATCCTGTTTCCCTGTTCCACCCTGAATCGGAATATTTAAAATCGATGCTCCTTTTTGTCGAATAATTGTAACTGCTCATTAATATTTATTTGCTCACGGATTTTATTTTCAATATCCTTCGTATAGATTTTAATATCTGCAATTAAAATCCTAATACAATTTTATTTTGAGTATAATGCGGAAATCTGATCCTTGTATTTTTCAACTACAACACGCCTCTTCAGTTTCATGGTCTGCGTCAGCATGCCATTGTCAAGGGTAAAAGGTTCGCTTATAAATATGAATTTTTTGGGGATCTCATAGGCGCCATATTTACCTTTTAGTGTATTTGTTATTTCATTTGTAAGAAAGTTTATAACGTCGTCCCTTTTAATCATTTGATCATGTTTTTTAGCCGCATTCAAAGATTTCAATTCTATTTTTTCGACAGAGTCTCCATCAGGTAGATTATTTATTTTATCCCATTTATCCAGTGCCGCAAAATCCGGGATTACTATGCATACATTAAACTCATGCCCTTCCCCGTATATCATGGCGTTTTCAATGAAATGATTCAGCTTTATATCTTCTTCAATGGCTACAGGGAACACATATTTGCCGTTTTCCAGTTTATACTGTTCTTTAAGTCTACCGGTAATAAACAGGAAGCCTTCTTCATCAAGGCGTCCGCGGTCACCTGTCCTGAATCCGCCGTCATGAGTCATAACTGCTGCTGTTGCTTCGGGCTTGTTATAATATCCCTGCATAACATTAGGTCCATAGATAATTATTTCTCCATCTTTCGCCCCCGGTTCGACTACCGATTGATCGATCACTATCCTGCATTTGTCCATGGCAGGGCCGATGCTGCCAATTTTGAATTTAGACGGGCAGTTCATCGTTGCCCCTGGTGAGGTCTCGGTCAATCCGTAAGCGTCATAAAGGGGTATTCCTATATCCCAGAAGAAGTGAGAAATTTCCACGTTCATTGCCGCGCTTCCAGTCATGGATCTGGCTAATCTGCCGCCAAGCTTTGCTCTGATTTTTTTGAAAACAACCGCATCGGCAATTTTAAATTTCAGGTTTGTTATAAAACTGGATTTTCCCTGTGCCGCAAGCTCGCGTTTTTTTTTTGCGCTTTCCACTCCCATAACAAACAATTTTCTGGGGAGTCCTCCTTCTTCGTTCATTTTCGTCCATAATCCATCATATACCCTGTTGAAAACCCTGGGTACGGCGACAAGGAAAGTCGGTTTTACCAGTGCTAAATCCTCGGCTACGGTAGTGGCGCTTTCCACGATACCAATTGACCCGCCCAGATTGCAGAATATGACAAGTTCCGCGAGTCCGAAGACATGCGCCCATGGCAGGATGGACAGTGACGTTTCGTTTTCATTCATGTCTGAGAAACTGACCATCGATGAGTGAACATTGTTCGTTATATTGCCATGTGAAAGAAGTACGCCTTTCGGGTCGCCGGTAGTTCCCGATGTATAGATTAGGATGCATATAGCAGATTGTTCCGGATATGAGCTTTTTACTTTCCGGGATGCTCCTTTTTTTTCTATATCAGCCAGCGTATCTTGCCCTTCACCTTCCATGATAATAACTTTTTTTAATGCCGGTATTGAAGAAATGATATTTTTTAATTTTTCGAATATTTCTTTTTTGCTGATAAAAAGCACCTTTACGTTCGCGTCGTTAATAATGTATTTCCAGACTTGGATGAGCTCAGCCTCGTACATGGGGACAAACCGCGCGCCCAGGCCGCTTGCGGCAAAAAAACATACTGCCCAGTCCGTGCTGTTATTGGAGATGATGCCCACGGCGTCATCTCTCCCAATACCCAGCTGGCTCAATCCGCTTCTGACATTATCTACGCGTTTCCCGAAATCAGAATATGTAATCCAGTCATATTGTTTCAATTTTACATTTTTTGTCCCAAGATAAGGTCTCTGTGAAAATTTTGAAATAGATTTTTCCAGTACTTCTACTATATTGTCCGGCTTGGTAAACTGATACATGACATTCCTCCTGAAAAAAATATTTTTATATAAAATAGGAAACCAACAAGATGGCTGTGCCGTCACAAATTACCATGACAAATTGTTCGAACAATTTGCAAGTTATGAGTAGAAATTATTATTGATTATCCGGGAATGTCAAGTAAAATTCATCTATCATAGGGGCCGAAATCAGAAAAGAAATACACCCATCCCGCGTCATATCGGACGCTTTGCTCGCGATGAAGGGATGGCTTCATGAAAGCAGGATAGGCCATGCGACAGAAAGTTTAATATTAAAAACTATTATATTTATTATTTATCTCTGACACCTTCTCTATCTGTTCAAACCGAAAAAATCATAATTTGATCTTCAAATAAACAATAATCTCTGGCACTAAAATAAAATTTGTTCTATTAAATTTTTTATCTCTGACACCTGAAAATTTTTCATATTCATTAATAAAAATCGTATATAATATATATTGATTATTATAAAAGGAATTTACATGGCTAGAAAACAAAGATTATGCAGAGGAAATTTGACGTATCATACATTTTCAAGATGTATTAATAAAATGAACATGATTAAAGATGATAAAACCAAAGACTTAATGATCACCGTAATAAGGGAAACCCAGGAAATCTACAACTTTGAGCTTTCGGGTTTCGAAATACTGAACAATCATTTCCATTTTATCATAAAAACAATTATGGGAAGTGAGACAATATCAAAAATTATGCAGAGAATTAAGTCGGTATTTGCGAAAAGATACAATAAAATCCATGGAAGAATCGGACCATTCTGGAATGAGAGATTCGGGTCAAAAATAATCGATGATGCAATTGATGCTGCTTCATATCTGCTGCATCTGTTATGGTACATGGCATATAACTCATTCAGGAAAAATATGGTTAATAATCCCAGACATTTTAAATATGGCTCGATAAATTGTTATCTTGATGAAAATTATAAATCAAAACTCAAGATAAAACTTCATGATGCTTTCATAAGCCTTGGCAAGACATTTGAACAGAGGATTAAAAATTTCATCATATATGAGGAAAATTATATAAAAGGGCTATTGTGCCAGAGATGATTTGGATTTTACTCATAAGAAAATACGCGAATAGATGATAAAAGAAAGTTTATGAGCACTGCCTTAAAATTTCGCGCGCGCCGGAAAATAAAAAATATATTTTTTTGTATGATTTTATAATACTATCCATATTATTATTGTCAATTTGTTAATTATTTCAGGAATCCTAAAATTTTCTTGCTAAAAAAAGAGGGTTTTGTAAAAATTTATAGAATCATTTAATTTTTAGGAATGTATTTCGATTGCACAACATAACGTCTTGATAGGGCATACTGCATGTAAAGGGGGTTCAACGGTTGATAAGGACGGGAAACATCAGATGAACAGCAACCAGTCAGTAATCATACTTCTTGTTATCATTATCACGGCAGGGATTATTCTCTTTATCATACTCAACCAGAGAATAAAGAGGCTCCAGGAGGCTGCTGCCGGGCAGAAGGGCGACCTCATCCTGCAGCTTGTCCAGTCCCTCAGACAGGACCTGAACGTTACTTCTACCCAGAACAGGCAGGAGATCATGCAGAAAATCGACAGGCTTCTGCAGCAGTTCAACACCAATGCAGTGGAGAGCACAAAGATCATGCAGAGCCAGTTCAGGCAGTCAGCGGAGATCATTAAGGATGTCACGGACCGGCTGAGAAAGATTGATGATACCAACCGGCAGATCCTCGACTTTTCCGGCCAGATGAAAAGCCTGGAGAATATTCTCAAAAACCCGAAACAGAGGGGAATCCTGGGTGAATATTTCCTGGAAGCCCTGCTGGGGAATGTTCTGCAGCCCAACCAGTACAAGATGCAGTACCGCTTTCCCGGCGGCGATATGGTTGACGCAGCCATTTTTTACCGGGACAGGATAATACCGGTTGATGCGAAATTCTCCCTTGATACCTATAACAGGATCATGGAAACGTCCGACCCGAAGGCTCGGGAACAGCTTGAGAAGGATTTCAGGAGTGATATCAAAGAGAGGATAAATGAAACGGCAAAGTACATCCGTCCGAAAGAGGGGACTACGGAATTCGCTTTTATGTTCATTCCGGCGGAAGGGGTCTACTACAACCTCCTCGTGTACAGCGCAGGGAGCACCGTAGTGAAAACCAGGGATCTGATTGAATATGCCTTTCAGAAGCATGTGATCATTGTCTCTCCCACATCCTTCTTCGCGTACCTGGAGACTGTTCTGCAGGGGTTGAAGGCCCAGAAGGTTGAGGAAAACATAAAGGTCATCATAAGTAGAATACACGGGCTCAGCAGGCACCTCGGTGAATTCGAGAACCATTTTCAGAAAATCGGAAAAAACCTTGCCGCATCGGTGGGGAGCTATAATTCGGCATATAAAGAATTCAAGAAAGTCGATACCGATATCTATAAAATCGCCGAAGGGGAAGCGGGCGGCATGGTGGAACCACTGCTCCTTGAAGTGCCGGATACCGATGAGTAAAATAACGTACAGGGCAGGAAAAATTCCCGGAATATAAAACGCGGATATCCGGTTTTTTGTTGACATATTCTGAAAAAAAATTATTAATTTACTGTGCTTTCATGAATACATCCAATGAGTTAAATATGGTTAAAAAATGTAACTGCTCAGCCAGAAAATATGACAAAAATTTTGCTCACGGATTAGCACGGATAAACACTGATAAAAATAAGAATAAGATTCTGATAATGATATTATAAAATCCGTGAATATCCACGTGAAGACCTGAGCAATTATTTATAGCTGAGTAGTTACTAAAAAATTCCCGGAGCCGAGGTAATATGAAAAAATACATTCTTATAATAGCTGCAGCTCTCTCAGTCACACTTGTGAAAGCGGATACGGAGCTGAAGAAAGAGATAGAAATAGATTCGAAGATCGACAGGGTGATGGTCTATCAGGACAGGGCGCTCATTACGCGTAAATCGCGCCCCTTCACCCTGAATCAGGGAATGTACGACATAAGCTTCAGGGATCTGCCCGAGCTGATAAATGACGATTCCGTCAGGGCCGGCATCCAGGACGGGGGGAATGTGAGAATCCTGGATGTTGAAGTGAGGACTTATCAGCTTGAAAAGAGCCCCGAACAAAAGGTAAGAGATTTAAAAGAGAGCCTTGAAAAAATGACCGATGAAAAAAAGAGTGTTGAAAACAGGCTTGCTGTGCTGAAACTCGATAAAGAATACCTGGCCAATGTGAAAGAGAGCTTCCTCAATATCAGGAAGAGCGCTGAAAGTGAGGATAAAGTGATCCAGCACAGGGAGAGAACTGTGCATGGCATAAAAGAGTATGACGAAATGTCCAGGTATATGAATGAAAAATTAAGGAAGAACTTTATTGATGTCCAGGGCGAGGAGATTAATCTCCGTACAATCAAGAGCCGGATATCATTTATCAGTGGGGAACTGAAAAAACTGAATGTAAGCCATACCGCCATTCCGAAGAAAAAATTAATCAAGGTCACCATCGAGGTTCTCAGGGAAGGATCCTATGTGATGGAGATTACCTATATGAATCACAGGGTTAAATGGGAGCCGGGGTATGATATACGGGTGAACTATGGCGAGATGAAGACGGAATTCATCGGGCACGGAATTGTTTCACAGAACAGCGGCGAAGACTGGATAAACACGAAAATCTCTTATTCAACAGCGCAGCCCTCAATGCAGGGATGGCTTCCGGAGATTGTGCCCCTCTATGCAACCCTTACATCCAATCTGCCCAGGCAGCAGTCCAACAAGCAGAAAAAAATTTCCTCGCAACAGGAGATGAACAGGTCCATGCTCGACAACAGGATGAACGAGCAGAAGGAGAAGGATAAGGATAAAGACCGTGGCGGCGAGGATACCGGGGAGGGGCTTGTCACTGAAACAACTGCCTCGGCAAGGTCATCGGCTCAGGTGGGCTCCCTTGTCTTTGATGTCGTGAAGAGATCGAATATCATGAGCGATGACTCCCCGCACAGGACAACAATAAGCCGGCAGACATTTCCTGTTAAATTTGAATATATCAGCATACCCAAGATTACTCCCCATGCCTATCTCCAGGCTGTCGGGAAAAACAGTATGACTTCGCCTATATTGAAAGGGAACCTTAACATCTTTATGGGGAATGATTTCGTCGGGTCATCACGGACGGACAATATCCTCCCTGAAGAGGATTTCGAGCTTACTCTGAGCGTCAATGAAAATATACGGGTAAAGAGGACGCTGGATGAAAAGGAGATAAAAAAGCCCGGATTTCTCTCCAACAACAGGAGGACCACATACACGTTCCTCATTAAGATTGAAAACTATACCGGGAGTGATATCATTATTAATATCCTGGACCAGATACCAATCAGCAACTCAGAGGAGGTTGAAATTGAATCCCCTGTGTTTTCCCATGAACCGGTGAAGAAGGGAAAAAACGGGATTGTCAAATGGAGATTCAACATGAAGCCGAAGGAGACAGTGAATCTTTCGTTCTCATTCACGGTATCTGTACCGAAAGACAAGGAGCCTGCTTTTTTCATGACAAATATGTCGCCCTCCATATATCTTCAGAATATTTCGAACACGGAGAGCGATGTGAAATTGTATGATTTTGACATGAAGAAAAAGGGGCCGGCAATGCGGCAGAAATTATATTGATGGAAGTGAAACGATGGTAATGCCGGTCTTATCCAGAAAATTTAAACGTACTGTCCATCCGGCATTAGTGATGTTATTGCTGATAGTTACCTCCCACTCCTCAGGTAACCCTCAGACAAAAGAGAAATTTGTAGATACTGGGAAATCCACGGTTAAAATTATATGCACCTTTGTCTTAAATGACTACTGCAGCCCCTGGAAGGTGAAATCACACAGCACCAAGGCTGGCTCCGGGGCTGTCATCACCGGGAAAAGGATTCTGACAAACGCCCATGTTGTCTCCGATGCCACGTTCATCCAGGTACAGATGGAAAATTCTCCGGTCCTGTATAATGCTTCAGTGCTCCATGTATCTCACGAGGCAGACGTTGCCGTGATAAAGGTGGATGATGAAAATTTTTTCAAAGGGACAATCCCGCTGGAACTTGGCGGATTACCGAAACTGAGAACCAGTGTAACCATAAGCGGCTACCCTGTCGGCGGCGAGCGCATAGCAATTACCGAGGGGGTTATATCGAGAATTGAAATCGGTAAATATTCCCATGACGGAGATGCATCCTTTCTCATGATCCAGACCGATGCGGCAATTAATCCCGGAAACAGCGGGGGCCCGGCAATTCAGAACGGAAAGATTGTGGGACTTGCTTTTCAGGTCAGGACAAAGACATCGAATATCGGCTATTTAATACCGGCGTCGGTGATAAACCATTTTTTAACTGATGTGGAGGATGGCGTTTATGACGGATTCCCATCCCTCGGCATTATGACCGAAAAGCTGCTGAACAGGAGCTACAGGGAATTTCTCGGAATGGGGGAAACCCGTACCGGAGTTGTAATTACCAGTGTAATACGGGGCGGGAGCGCTGAAAAATATCTCAATGAAAAGGATGTTCTCCTGAGCATTGACGGATATCCAATTGCCAATGACGGCAGTATTTCCTTTCCCGATGGAAGGATCGGCATGAGCCATCTTATTTATTTAAAACAGAAAGGTGAGAAAATAGAGCTTGTGATATTAAGGAATCAAAAGGAGATGACCCTTATTTTTCCGGTAAAGCAGCAATTTTCCAGAATCAACTGGAGCAATGAATACGGACGCAAACCAAGGTATATCATATTTTCAGGGCTTGTTTTCCAGGTTCTTTCCAATGAGTACCTGAAATGCTGGGACAAGACCTATGATACAAGCGATTTGACAATTTTATACGCCTTTTATTTTCATAATACTGACATGATAGACCTTGGAAGGAAGGAGTTCATTGTAATCAACCAGGTACTCCCTGATACGTCGAATTCATACCTTGCTGATATCCATGACAGGATTGTAAATGAAATAAACGGAATCCCGATAAACAGCCTTGACGATATATTGAAATCCGTTCAAAAGCCTTCCGGTGATTTTCATCTCATAAAGCTGGAAGGCGTAAATAAACCAGTAGTAATCAATGCAAAGGGCGTTGATGAAGCGGATAAGCGTATTATGAAGAATTACAAAATACCGGCTCTGTCCCGGCTGAAATGAACATTACTATTAATCATTCATCATGGCCATCTCTGTTAACTGTATCAAAGATTTTAATAATTTGCATGAATTATTGAAATGATAAGCGGTATATGATTTGAAAATTGTAAAGGCCATGATCATAGATAATTCCGCAGTAATGAGGACGACGCTCTCCGACCTCCTCTCGGACCTTATCAATCTTGATATCGTAGCCACGGCTATGGAGCCCCTTTTCGCAATAAAAAAAATTGAAAAGTACCAGCCCGATATCCTTATCATTAATGAATCAGTAATGATCTGCCAGGGTATTGAGAAACTTTGCAGCAGGATAATAGATGCAGGCCTCCCGGTGATAATGCTTAAATCGGAACATGGCATTGCAGATCTCCACACAGATAAACTGCTCTTTTCAGTAAGATATGAAACGGTGACCAAACCCTATCTGAGCCAGGGCAATAACCTTGAAGACTTCAGGGAGTCCCTTGTAGAAAAAATTTCCGGAATCAGCATGATGAAAATGGAGCGGGGGAAGGTGAAAAAAAATAATGGGCGGCCGGAACCGGTGAGGTTCCAGGTTGCGGAGAAACACAATGCCGATGTTATCCTGAGTAAAGACAGCCCCAGGAGCAGGTACGCTGATGCCGGCACAGTTATTGCCATAGGGGCATCAACCGGCGGCACGGAGCTTGTGGAGGACATACTCTACAAAATTCCGTCCGATCTCCCGGGAATAGTTATTGCGATTCACATGCCCGGAGTCTTTACAAAGAGCTATGCCGACAGGGTAAACGTTAAATCACGGCTCAATGTCAGGGAGGCATCGGACGGCGATTCAGTTACAAGAGGGACAGCCCTCATTGCGCCTGGTGAAAGGCACATGCTCCTCCGCTGCAGCTCCTCGGGCTATACCGTGGAGATCAACAACGGCCAGCTGGTGAACAGGCACAAGCCGTCAGTTGACGTGCTTTTCCGTTCTGTTTCGCTGGCCGCGGGGAAAAATGCCATCGGCATACTCTGTACCGGAATGGGTGACGACGGAGCAAGGGGCCTTCTGGAGATTAAGGATTCAGGCGGGTTTACCATTGCGCAGGATGAGGCATCGAGCATTGTATGGGGAATGCCCAGGGAGGCAATAAAGCTCGGCGGTGCAGGCAGGGTGCTTGGCGCGGATGAAATAATAGAATTTCTAAAAACTCTCAGGACCAGGTGAGGTGCGGATATGAAAAACCGGTTATGAAATGTTACGATTCACACATACATTGTTTTTATCATGGATCCTTTGAACATGCATTCATGAATTTTCAGAAGATTGAAGGTTTTCTTGGCGGATGTCTTCTTATATTTGAAGAGGCGCCGGGAGACTTTGCCGATGTCCGCAACATGGTCCCCGTTGCATACCACGGCAAGGTGACTGAAGAAGCGATTAATCCCGCAGGCATTGTGATCCCGGCAATAATGAAAAACCGGTTTCCGGAATTCATTCCCTATATTGATACCAGGTATTTCAGGCCGGAGCATGTACAAAGTTTCGGCGACTATGCAGCCGTTGGATTCAGGGGAGTCAAGGTGCTCTATGTTCCTGAGTATGATGAAATTCTGAACATTGCGGGATGGGAAAAAAGTTTTGGCAGGAGCCTGGCACAGTCAGAGAAGATGATTTCAGATTTGATGGCCAGGTGCCTGGAGTTCAACTTACCGGTCCTCTTCCATGCAGATCTCAGGAGATATGGTGAATTTGTATCGAGCCTTCTTTCCGCCTATCCCGGACTGAAAATGAACGTTCCCCATTTCGGAAGCTCCAGGAAGGAAATGGCCAGGCTGCTGGAAAGGCATGAGAACTGCTACACCGATTTTTCATCCCTGCTCCCGTTCATGATGGAGGCGCCCGATGCCTACCTGGGGTTTATAAAGGAATTCTCAAACCGTGTGCTCTTCGGCAGTGATGCCCTTTTGAGTACACCTGGAGTACTTAGGGAATATATGGAATTTATTGATACATTTCTCGAAGGAGATGTCAGGGAGAGGGTGGTTATTCATAACTATCTCAGGTTTCATGGAATCGAAATAAAACAGGATGATAAATAACATATTTTTATGAAAAATGAAAAACGTCTTTCAACAGTCCTTCAATGTTTGTATCTCCTGGCCCTTGTGCTGATTGTTATCAGCTGCAGCAGGGAGGTGAAGGACTATGACAGGTGCCTGGAGCGCTGCAGGTACAGGTACATGTACTGTGCCGACGGCTGCCCGAAGGACAGTATAAATTTTTCCTTTGATTTTTCCACGGGATTTTATTCATGCCAGGACAGGTGCGATAGTGTCAGGAACAGGTGCATGGAAAGCTGTTCGGTTCTCGGAAAATAATATCAGCCGCCGTAATCTTCATATTTTACAAAGTCAACAATATCCATCCTGAACTTTGGCGGTAGGAGTTTCAAACCCTCTCTGGGATACCCAAGGGCTATGAGCAGCGGAATGAACCTGTCTTCGGGAATATGGAACTCCTTCTTCACCAGTTCCTGGGAAAATCCGTCCATGGGGTGGGTCTCATATCCAAGGCCCTTTGCTGCGATCATGAAGTTCATGGCAAAGAATGAAGTGTTTTTAATCGCCCAGAATTTTCTCTCAATGCTCTCCCTGGAATGATACTGGGTAAGCGGCCCCTTTTTTGTCTTATCCCTGTCTTCGGGTTTCAAGTATCCAAGATCGGCCATGTTGTCAATGACCCTGTCAAGGTTGGCCTCAAGCCCTCCCGGGTTGGCAATAACGATGAGCACTGCCGGGGCCTCGGCTACCTTGGGCTGGTTGGAAGCGCACTTTTTCAGGATTTCCTTCCTATCTATGTCGGTAACAACCACAACCTCCCATGGCTGCAGATTGAAGGAGGAAGGAGCCATTCCCGCGATAGTGATTATTTCATTTATCTTCTCCCTGGGAATAGTCCTGGCGGGGTCAAAAAAATTTATGGCCCGTCTCGATTTTATTGCTTCTATGGTATCCATCAGCCCACCACCTTGAAGTATGTTTCGGTAATGAGATCATCGTTACCGCTGAGAATTTTATTTTTTAAATATTCGGCCTTCATGACGGCCCTGACTATGTATGACTTTGCCACGCTCTCCTTTTTTTCAGAAATTGCCGCCTGCCTTAATAGAAATGAGCTCTTGATGATGCAGGCAAGGATGTCCACGAAATCCCGCTGGTACATGGAATTGTATTTTTTCCCCATCTCCTTCCCCTTTTTCTTTTCCATGAGAAAGAGCTCCTGCCTCACGGTTTTCAGGCATGACCTCATCCTGTCAATGGAAGGCATGAGGGCCGGGACAATGGGCTTGCCCGCGGATTTTTTCAATGTTTCATTTTTAAATTCATCCAGGAATCTGTCAAAGAACAGCTTGTTATTTTCTGTTTCAACAAAAGAGTTGTTTTCCCCGATTTTGAGCTGGTTAATGAGCGCGACTTTTTCCGAATAGAAGGACTCATTGAAAATCTGGTCTATCTGTATCTGGCTTGTGCCTTCATAGATGCTTGTGATCCTTGCATCCCGGTAAAAACGTTCCATCGGGTAGTCTTTTGTAAACCCGTTGCCGCCGTATACCTGGAGCGAGGAATAGGTCACTGAATTTGAAAGCTCCGCCCCGTCGTACTTGGAGAGGCATACAAGGAGTTCGGTGATCTTTGAATACTCCCTGAATTTCTTTTTCAGATCCTCCTGTTCCGCGCTTCCATCCTGGAGCCCTTTCAGCTTCCATTTGACTGCTTCCCTCATGTCGAAGTTGAAAGCGGCATAATATATGAGGGACCTGGTGGCCTGGATATCGATCTCGTTTTCGAATATCATCTGCCTCACAGGCGGATGCTCTATGATCTTGACCCCGAACTGGACCCTGTCGTTTGTTGCGTAGTCCTTAGCCATGGTATGGGCCATCTGGGCAATGCCCAGCCCCTGGGTTGCCGTACCCATCCTGGCGATATACATAAGTTTAATCATATTCGGAACAAGGCCATCGCCGATTTTCCCCACAAGGACCCCGGGGGAGTCGTTGAAGAATATCTCGCACGTGGGTGAGCCGGTGATCCCGAGTTTGTGCTCCACCCTGGTAACTTCCTTGTCCTCCTTATGGACAAGGATCATGCTTATCCCGTTGTTGATCTTTGCCAGGGTGAGGACGTCGCCGTATCCGTTGGTGATGAATATCTTTGTTCCGTTTACCAGGTAGACTTCGCCGAGCTCCTCGAGCTCCTTAACGCGGGCGCTGTACTTTTCCGAACCCGGGCCCACGGGTACTGCTGTGGTGGCCATGGGCGCAAGGTCGCTCCCGGCGCCCGGTTCCGTGAGTCCCATTGCGCATATTCTCTCACCGGAAATAAGTTTTGGGAGATATTTTTCCCTGATCCTGTCATTTGCGAATTCAACGAGCACCTGGGCGCATCCCTCCTGGAGCATGGGTGACAGGCCGATACTCGCGTCCGCCATGGAAAAGAGTTCGCCAATTGCAAAAAACGCGGTCAGGGCAAAACCGAATCCTCCGTGCTCCTCGGGTATGGTTGTGCCGCAGAAAAAGCCCATGCTCTTCAGCCTGTTTATGTTCTCTTCCATCTGTTTCGGTATTTTTACCTGTTTTTTCCCCTTGTCGTCGGTTACAAGGTCGCAGCCTTCCCGGTCTATGGCCTCTGCAACTGGAATGACATTTTTTTCACAAAACTGGCTTATGGACTGGAGGGTCATCAGGTATTCGTCCTTCAGCCCCTCTTTGCCCGTTATTTCATCAAGCCTTTCCCACGGGAGAAATTTATCGATGTTGAAAGTGAGATCATCATAATTAAAATTTGCCATTTCCCATACCCCTGATTCAAAATGAAATGTTCAGTAAAAGATTGTATGCATAAAGCAATGATTGTTTACATTGTTTTATTGGCAATAATTTTTTACTAATATTGTCTCATGTTCAAATTTATTCCCGGGATGTATTCCTATTCATCCTTAAATTAAAGATATACAGTGCCGCAGCAGAAATTATCGCCAGCGCCGCAAAAGGATACCAGACAGCCTGCGGGCTGTATATATCCCAGAGGAGCTTCGTCGCCTGTTCATGATTCAGACCTGAAATCTCCATGAGCTTTGTAAATCCCTGTGTACGGCCGGGCAGGGCAGGGACATGAAGTACTTCGGACAAATACCGGAGCGCAAGTCCGGCCTTTTCGCCGTGAGCCTCATACACCTGCCCGCCGAAAAATGAACCGTACGCCCATCCGATGGCAAAGGGGATATTGGCATAGCCCATGTAGAGCGCCTTTTGTTCATCGGGAGCAATAACTGCAAGATATTCATTCATCTTGGGCGATGATAGCATCTCACCAATGGAAAAGATTGCAATTCCCCCAAGGCAGAAGATAACGGGCATGCCGTAACCCACAATGAACATGCCGATACCTGAAATGACAATTCCTGCGAAAATGGAATTAAGCCTGCTCATTTTTCTGTTCACCAGCCATGAGAGCGGGGCCACGAAGAGGATGATGATAAAGGGATTGAGGTTGATAATCCATTCCTGCGCCACGCGAGGTTGTGTTCCTGGACCGGCGGAAAGCATGAACCCCGGGAGGTGTGGAGCAAGGGAAGAGCTGTCGACCCAGTCTATGATGAAGTTGGGGAGCATGTCAAAGAGTTGCGTTGCGCCTGCCCAGAATGCCGACATGATGATGAGAAATGCCGCCAGCCGGACGTTCAGGATATTTGAAAAAGTCATTTTTATCACATCCAGGACCATAGACGTTCCCGGGTCCCCTGACTCCACATCCCTGTAGGTGAAGAGCATTAAAAGATTAAGGGAAACAATGACGGAACATCCGTAGAAGACCATGGGCCATGAGTAGCCGTAGAGGAAATGGGCCAGGGGCGGTCCCAGGAACCCGCCGATGTTGACAACCATGTAAAAATAGCCCCAGCCCGCTCCCGATGTTTCATTATTGAGGGTGCGCGCAAAGGTACCCTGGATCGGCGGCTTAAAAATGGCCGTGCCTGCGGCAAGGAGCATGCATCCTGAAAAAAACGGCCAGAATTCCCTCTGTGTTGCCATGACCACATAGCCCAGGGCCTTGAAGATTACCGCAATGACTATCTGGCGCTTGTATCCGTAGCGATCTGCAAAGCCGCCAGTGAATACCGGGAGCGCAGACTGAACCAGTGCCCACCACATGAATATTAGCCCCTTATCGCCCTGGGTGAATTTCAGGCCGGCAGCTTCATCGGCCTGGGCAATGTACACGGGAATGACTACACGGACACCGTAATATGCGAGGCGCTCCACCATCTCCATAATGTTTACGGCCCAGAAGGGCCATGTCAGTGAGCGTGTCTGATTAATGAAAGATGATTGATGACTGGCAGCCATGGGGTGCTCCGTAATATGGGAATGTATCAATTAATAGAAAAAAGGGAAATTTTTGTCAAGGATGAACTTTTACATAACTGATTACTTTGTCATATTACTGACTGAAATCAAAGAGTTTACGTTTTTTAATCATTCATAAATTTTACTTGATTAATATCTCTAATGGGAATGGTGTATACCCTAATCACAAAGATTCCATAAAATTATTTCCCAGGGTAATATCAGTGCCTTTTAGGTATCATTAATTTATTGACAGGCTGAAATAATAAAATGCCGGAAAATATTCAAAAAGCATCATTAATACTGAACGAATCCCTTGAGGCCCTGGGAATGATCCTTGAATATAACCTCAATGATTTCCCCTCCCATCAGCATGCAATCAGGGTGGGAGAGGGTTGCGTTCTCATCGGCGATAAAATGGGGCTCAAGCCCGACCTGATCCAGAGGCTCTACTATGCCGGGATGATCCATGATATTGGTAAGATATCCATTGACCAGAGCATCCTCCGGAAAAAAGGAAAGCTCACTGACAAAGAATATACTATCATAAAAGGGCATTCGGTCCATGGAAGCAGAATAGTTGCAACACTTCCGGAGCTGAATAACATGGCTTACTGGATCCGATGGCACCATGAAAAATGGGACGGTACCGGTTATCCCGACGGCCTGGCGGGTAAAGAGATCCCGGTTGCAGTGCAGATTTTGAGTGCAGTAGACTGCTTTGATTCCCTTCAGACCCCCAGGATGGACAGGGACGCCCTTAATCCCGATGATGCTATGGAAGTACTTAAAAGAAACAGGGGCAAAGCCTTCAATCCTGATGTCATAGATCTGATAATGGAAATGCACGGCGAAAAGTCACTGCTTCCGGGCCTGCCTTCTGAAAAATTTCTGAGTCTGAAGGAAAAATACGTCAACAGGCCGCTGGTAAGCGATGAGGATCTATACCTGAAATATTACGGCCTGGTGGGGCTATACCCCATTCTCAGGCTCTTTGCCATGGCCATCGATGCCAAACACCACGACACGAAAGGCCATTCGATCAGGGTATCGATCCTGTCCAAATTTCTTGCTGGTGAGATGGGGCTGTCAACTGAAGACATGATCAAGATAGAAATTGCCGGCCTCCTTCATGATGCCGGAAAGGTGAGCATACCGAATGAAATTCTCGACAAGCCTGAAAAACCGAGCAGCGAT
This sequence comes from Spirochaetia bacterium, assembly GCA_009885955.1. Taxonomy (GTDB): domain Bacteria; phylum Spirochaetota; class UBA4802; order UBA4802; family UBA5550; genus VFJS01. The sequence continues at coordinate 29,935 of VFJS01000002.1, forward strand.
GAATGGGATCTCATAAAAGCTCACCCGGTGCTATCGTCGGAGATAATGAAGAAGATCACCCATTTTAATGACATTTCTTCTGTGGTATACAGCCATCATGTCTGGGAGGATGGGAGGGGCTATCCTGAAAATTCCGGGAAAAACAGCATCCTGTCGCAGATAATCTCCGTGGCAGATGCCTTTGACGCAATTACAACGGACAGGTCTTACCGCAGGGGGAGTTCCATTACAGAAGCATACATGGTCATTAAAAACGGCATAGGGACCCAGTTCAATGAAAAGGCCGGGAATGTTTTAATCAACACTTCTCCGAAATTCATTGCTGCGCTCTTCGATATGCATATGGAAAGAAGTTATCTGTAAGAGTATAATCCCTATTTTTTAAGAATGATTTTCTGCGACTGGAGCCGCTTGTAATAAAAATTCTGCCCGTAGAGAACCGATACCGGATTATGCCCCGTAACCCTGTCTTTCACAACAAGTGTTGTAACCGGAGCCCTGGAGTACCTGGTGAAAAGCATATCATGGCCGACGCAGAGCCCCATGATGATATTCATGTCCGTTGAATGCCTGTTCAGGATTTCCGCCTGGGCAACGGGATTGCAGGCAGGTTCAAAAGTCCCTGGCCTTACCTTGTCCGATTCTTCGAGGCCCAGCTCGAGTTTGTCTATGCTCCCGGTCTTGCAGCAGATGCTGAAAGGCTCAAGTTCCTGGGCCGTAAGGATTTGCGACAGCCTGTTCGTTTCATCCAGCAGCCCGATGCAGGTTGCTATTCCTATTTTTTTGTATCCCATGAGCAATGCAAAGGCGATGGTATCCTCAATCCTTGTCCATCGGGGAAAGACAGCACTGCTACCCTGAACATGCTCGTAGCACATTCCTTCCACCCGGGCTGCCGTGGATGCTATTTTTGCATCATCACTGCCGTCTTTATACAGGAGAAAGGAATTGTCAATGACATCCCTGTTGTGTATCACAGGGCAATATTCCGGCTGCGGCGGGCGTTTGTCCGGGTCGCCGCTCCAGCAGTTTGTCGTCCCTTTTTTTTGCCACACCTGGCTGCATAATCCGCATGTTAGTTTTTTATCTTCCATAGTATTTTCCTGTTCCATATTCATATATTCATATATTCATAGTGTCAGGGAACTGACGAATCAGAGTTAAACGATAATCACCCTGGAATATTATTTTAACAGTCAGAAGAAAAATGTAAAGCACATTAATAGTATCTTTTCAATAATCATTTCTTGCTTATGCATTAACGCGGATGTTCACGGATTTTTTTATCTGTTGATGCCGGAAGAATAAATTATTTTCCTATCATGTATATACTAAAGCCCGTATCTGAAAGCACGGGCAAACTGCTCTGCTATTCTCCCGTTTCTGCCACCGGCATCCATGGACCATTGCAGGGCCTTTGCGTGGAGCTCCGCTTCCGGGGCTGAAATCCCGTATTCCCCTGCATAGAGGTCAACAATGGAAAGGTATGCCTCCTGGGAAAAATGATAGAAACCGAGTCTGATGCCGAACCTGTCAGCCAGTGATATCTTCTCCTCCATCGTGTCCCCGGGGCGGATGTCGTCGGAATCCATGTCGGAAAATTTTGTGGGTATCAGGTGCTTATGGTTTGACGTTGCGTAGAACAGGAGGTTGCCGGGAATCTGCTCAAGGCCGCCGTCCATGATGGTTTTCATCTCCCGGTATTCCCCCTGGTTCTCCTCAAAGGAAAAGTCGTCGAGAAAGAGAATGAACCGGTATCCGGGATTATCAGCAGCCGTGTCGAAGACCTGCCTGATTGACAGGATATCAGGCTTCAGCACCTGGATCATCCTGAGACTGGTGCCGGTGAAGGCCGAGAGGAGACACTTGATGAGTGAAGACTTGCCCGTGCCCCTTTCGCCCCAGAGGAGGATATTGTTTGCCTTTTGCCCCGAAATGAAATGAGCGGTATTTTCCATTACCAGTGACTTGTTCTCATCGATCCCAAGGAGAGAATCAGGGCTGATGTTGACAGGCCTTTTGACCGGGACAAGGGCCTTTCTTTTTCCATCCCATAAAAAGGCCCTGTGATTCTGAATGTCGGCCATTGATGCCGGGTGATCGGTGAAGAGGTCCAGTGCCCGGTCGAGTTTGGCAAGAACGTCGAAGATAATTTTTTGTTTTTCTGTATCAAACATGCATAGCTCCGTAAATGTAATAAACGAGATCCTCTATACTCCTCCCCCAGATGGCCCCCAGTTCCCGGCACCCTGTCCACCGGAGGGGCACGGGAACAGATATCATTTTTTTGCATCCATCTTCCGGCCCCTCCAGGGGTTGGGGGGGCCGGGGGCTACATCACATCATAAACAATAATTTCCCTGCTTATCCCTTTCACCTTGATCTTCTCGTCCCTCTGCCTGCACTTAATCTCATCATTCACTAATCCCCATGTTGAGTGGCTGATGAGTATGCCGCCGGGTTCAGCCAGCCCTTCAAGTCTTGAAGCCAGATTCACCTGGCCTCCGATTGCCGTATAGGACAGTCTCTCTTCTGCCCCGAAATTCCCTACAGTTGCCACACCAGTATTTATTCCTATACGGATGGACAGCGGGTATTCAATTCCCGATTTGTACCATCTATTTTTAAGGTCATTCATTTTGATCTGCATCGCAATGGCCATTTTAACACACTGCAAGGCATGGTCCTTATCGTTAGAGGCAACCGGGGCGCCATAGAAGATCATTATGGCATCCCCAATGAACTTGTCAATGGTGCCACCCCATGTATGGGCAATCATTGTCATTTCTGTTAAGTACTCATTCAGAAGGGCAGAGAGTTCTTCCGGTTCCATGCCGTCAGTGGTTTCGGTAAACCCTTTTATGTCGGAAAAAAATATGGTGAGCTTTTTTCTTTCTGTTTCAAAGGTTACCTGTTTCTCTCCCTTGATGATGGAGTCAACAAGCTGTGGAGGTAGGTATCTCTTCAGCTCATCCCCTTTCATAATCAGGTTAAGTTGTTCTTCCACTTTACCTGCAAGGTTCTTGTTCAGGTCAAGGAGCTGGTTCTGCATTTCCTTAAGTTTTAAAAGTGATTTTATCCTTGTTAGAAGCTCTTTTGAATTGAAAGGCTTGGTAAGATAGTCATCAGCACCATATTCCAACCCTTCGATTTTATTGGCAATTTCTGCCTTGGCTGTAAGCATGAGAACAGGTATCAGTTTTAATGCATCGTCTTCCTTTATCTTCTGTGTCATTTCATATCCATTCATGATAGGCATCATGACATCTGAAATAATCAGGTCTGGTTTAATCTCTCTTGTCTTGTTTAACCCTTCCTCACCATTCTCTGCTGTGTGGATACAGTACTTGTCTTCCAGGAGCATCTTGATGAAGTTTCTCATGTCAGAGTTGTCTTCAACAATGAGGAGATTGACAAGGGATTTATCATTACAGTCAACCTGTTCATAGGTTACTTCTGCTTCCTTCTGGTCTTCAAGTTCCCTGAGTCCCAGGAATCTATGGTCACTCACGGAATCATCAAGTTCTGTACTGGTTATTACCTCGACTTTGTCATCCCCTTCAAAATGTTTTATTCCCTTATGGAATGTTACGGTAAAGGTAGTGCCGTGATTGTCAGGTGATTCCCCCTTGAATTTACTCAGCACCTTAATTTCACCCTTGTGCATTTCAATAAGCTCTTTGGCTAATGCAAGCCCAATTCCGGTACCTTCATACTTTCTCGTGGAGCTGGAATCTGCCTGGCTGAACCTGTCGAATATCTTATGGAGCATATCAGAGGGAATACCGATGCCATTATCTTCATATTCAATGTAACAATACTGTTCATCATCCTTTATCCTTATCTTTATCTCACCACCCCTTTCTGTGAATTTCAAGGCATTGGAGAAGAGGTTCATGATAATCTTGTCCATTTTTTCCAGGTCAAGGTAGATCTTCACTTCATTATTGAATGACATGAAACTGATATTTATTTTCTTTGTATCAAAGGCAGACTGGACAGAGGAAATATAGTTTTTCATAAACTGAACTAAATCAAATTCCTGGACATGGACCTTCATTCTCCCGGCCTCCAGTTTTGAGAAGTCTAACAGGTTGTTGATTAGCTTTAAGAGACGAAGGGCATTTCGCTGAATGTTTTTCAGAAAGTCAGAATTCAGCTCTTTTTTATAATCTCCCTGTAAAGCTGATTCAATAGGAGAAAGGATTAGTGTCAAAGGTGTTCTGATTTCATGGGAGATATTGGCAAAGAAGTTGGTTTTGACTTTGTCCAGTTCTTTGAGTTTTTCTGCATGCTTTTCAATTATATTTTTATCATTCTTTATTTTATCTTTTAATTTTTTTGTATATGCTCCAATAATTATATAAAATATTGAGTTAAAAATATAAGTTGTCACATATAAAAGTTCAGTTTTAATATTTCCATTTTGATTTAAATATATTATGGAGTAGAATGTTATAATGAAATATATTACTGATGTTAAAAATATTTGCATTATAGAAAATTTTATTTTCATATTTGGAAGGAATACCATGGTAGCAAGAAATGCAAGAAATAGCATTAAAACTCTAATACTTTGATAAAAAAATATACCGAAAACGAAAAAAATAATATTTATAGAATAATTGATGAATAATAATTTTCTACTTAGTTGCTTATCGAATTTTATGATTTTAAATCCCAATATGACATTGATAATGCTGATAGATGATGAAATGAAAGTTAGTATTAATATTTCTGTATATGTATATTCAGCTATTGAAAGTAATTTGCCAATTAATGCTACAAATAAGCAGATTGTATAACCGATTATTCCAAAAATATTACCAATAAAGTGTTGTTTTTTATAATATTCACTTTCACTTAATAAAAATTTATTTTCATTTTCATTTATTTTCATATTCTATTTCTCAGCAGTTACAAATTCAAACATGCCTTTACCAATTTGGATTCTTTCTATATTTTTAAAACCTTTCTCTATAAGTAATGCTGTCTGTTCTTCTGTTGATAGATGCACAGTACCAATGAATGCTTCATAGAATTGATCAAAGATTCCATATTCATATTGAGGATTACGAAAATCTTTTATATTACCTGGATAAGGAAAATCAAGTATCAGGATATGCCCTCCTGATTTTAAAGCCCTGAAGACATTTTCAATGATCGAGGGTCTTATAGCAGGTGGAAGTTCGTGCAATGTTACTGCCATGTTGACCATGTCAAACTCTTCAATATAATCAATCTTTTCTCCACCTAATCTTTCCAGCCTGACATTATCTATTTTTAATTCTGATATTGTATTTTCCCCTTCCCTGACCCCATGAACATCAGGATTTATACCTGCAAAACTGCTTTTCTTAAAATGTTGAGCAAGCTGAATAATAAGATTACCATTACCGCAGCCAATATCAAGAAACCTGATTCCATTGTCTAATAATTGCTTCAACTTCTCATTTTTCGGTAATATCATAAATAGATAGACAAGATATATGTTTTTACTTGCAGTATAAACTATTTCTGAAAAATGAGGTGTATTATAGGATTCAACTACCCCTCCATTTTTGAATAAGGCAGATGCATCTTTCATCCCCTGCCCAGCAAAAGAAATTAATGATATATTTGATAAATAATTTTTAACATTTGATCTATCACCCAATAGTTCATCAAGAAACGGCTGAAGTTTGAAATTTCCATTATCATCACAATCGATAATTTCAAAATGATATGCAGTCTGACACCATATTCTCACATAGGGTTCATGGAGATTTAATTTTGATGATAAGTCATTAATGGATATTCCGTTTTTAGCATCATTCAATACTTCAAAAATTCCCAATTTTGATCCTATATCAATGAGATGAATTGACATAAATCCTTTTTCAAAATTACGAATTTTGGCAAACTGGCTTTTTGCATTTACTTCATTCATAAAATAACCTTTCCAGAATTAATTATTAAATATTCCACAAATTTATTTTGTGTTTTTAGCAGGGGTCATTTTATATTTTATGACCTTTCAGAAAAATCTTTCAAAAATTCCGATATCAAATTAATTTTGTCAAACCAAATATGCTGGTTAATCTGTTTATTTCCGACCCAGCCCCCCAGTCCCCCGGCTCACTTCTAACCACAAATGTATAAGAAAGGGGGGATAATAGAGATAGGGTGATAATAAATATCATAATGAGAATTTTACATTATATTTAAAATATATGCATTTGTGACTATTTGAAAAATAATATTTCCCCATTTTTTTACACATGGGAAATGTGAGTAGTAGTTAGCGGGCCGGGGGGTGCCTGAATCATCATTTCCAGAAATTTTATACTTGACGAAATAAAAATTATCTTCACCTGTGTTTTATCATTTGAAAAATTTCAAGTATATACATTATATAACCACAGGGGGATGCTATGAAGAAAGGGCATGGAAAAAAAGAAATGAACCGCAGGGAATTTCTAAAAACCGGCCTTGCCGGAACTGCAACAGCCTTTGCCGGCATCAACTGCCTGGCCGGGATGACGGAACTGAATGCAGAATCCAAACCTTTTGAATTTCCCAAACCCGTATACAGGACACTGGGAAGGACCGGGCTGAAAGTTACTGTTGTAAGCTTCGGAGCCATGCTCACCCCGGAGCCCGAGGTCATCCGGTATGCCGTTGAAAATGGCGTAAACTATGTTGATACGGCCCGGGTGTATATGCAGGGGAGAAATGAGGAGATCGTGGCCCAGGCCCTGAAGGGGCTGCGGGATCGGGTCTTTTTGGCAACGAAAACAAAGTCTAGAGGGAAGGGGGATATTATTAAGGATGTAGAGATGAGCCTGAAGGCCCTGAAGACTGATTATGTGGATATTATACAGCTCCATAATCTTGACAGCACGGAAAGAATATACCTTCATGAATCCAGGGAGGCATTGGTGAAGCTAAAGGAGCAGGGGAAGGTGCGCTTCTTCGGGGTAACGACCCATAAGAATGAGGATGTGGTTCTTAACGGCCTGGTCGATGACAAGGATAAATTTTTTGATACATGCCTTGTAAAATATAATTTTCAGAGTCACAAAAAGGTGAAAGAGGCAATAGCCCGTGCAGCCGGGGCAGGCATCGGGATTATTGCCATGAAGACACAGGCCGGCGGATATTCAACAAAGGGCCTGGGCTCCATGAGCCAGCACCAGGCCGCGCTGAAATGGGTCCTCAGCGATACGAATGTTACAAACGCGATTCCCGGAATGAGGGACATGTCCCATCTGAGAGAGGATGTATCGGTCATGGGGATGGGGTTCAATACTGCGGATCGCCGGATTCTGGAGCACTACGGCGCTGCAATCAAACCCTACTACTGCCATATCTGCGGCGAGTGCGAAGGGGCCTGCGCGAAAGGTGTGGAGATCAGCACAGTGAACAGATCTATCATGTATGCTGACGGTTACCGGAACATGGAACTTGCACGCTCCACGTACAACGGGATCCCAACGGCGCTTTCGGCATCGGCATGCCTTGACTGTTCAGGATGCACGGCAGCCTGCATCAAAGGCCTTGACATTGAAGCCAAAATGGAGCAGGCCAGGAAACTGTTCGCCTAAGAAAATTATGTTAATGAAAAAATATTTTGTGGCGTTGATTGTATGCGCCCTGGTTTCTGCCGGCCCTGACGCAGTTCATGGGGATGATACAGGCAGCGCGCTGATAAAGACGCTCCCGCCTCCATCCTTTGGCATTGGATGGGTAACTGAGGGGAGGCCTGCCGTTTATACTAAAGAGAACCTTTACGAAAGAATTAATGGAGAGTCTGAGCTATTCTTCCCCTATGGGTTTGAACTCCTTGCTTCGGCCAGGTATGTAAGGAAGGATAATCCCGATGTTTCAATTGAAGCCGATGTTTACCGGATGAGTTCCCTTATCAATGCCTTCGGAATCTACTCTTATTATAGAAGAAAGGATGATGCAGCCGTGAAAATCGGGACCGAGGGTGTTTTGTCACTGCCCCAGTTGATCTTCTACCAGGACCGGTTTTTTATCAGGCTCCAGTCTGCGGGGCTGTCTGATAAAGAGATTCCCCTGCTTTCTGCATGCGCCGCATCCATATCAAAGAACCTGCCGGCCGGGAAAGGGAGGCCCGCTGAACTCGGGCCATTCCGGATACAGTCAGTCGTCCCCAACAGCGAACGGTACATTGCCCGGAGCCTCCTGGGGTATGAATTTTTTTCACGGGGGATTATTGCCGATGCTTCCGCAGATAATGAAAAGATGCAGATTTTTCTCATAACCGAAGATTCCCATAAGGCAGCAGGAATGGTTCTGGATAAGTACCGATCCTATTTAAAGGAGTCCGGGAAGGATGGTAAAACAACCGGCATTAATAAAGATATATACATGGAGGTTGTTGACCCGCTCTACGGCAATACCATTATTACACTCTACGGCCGGTATATCATCGGCGCTGTCAGGGCAAAAGATATCTCCATAGCAAAACGCATAGTGGAGGAACTGCGCCAGGGTCTTGCGTCCAGGTAAATTTCCTCTGAATATTAAATCATTCAAAATACTTTAACCATGATGAAAAAAACCTTCTGTATATGTATTTTGTGCATCCTGACATCAGACCTTTTGTCTAAAGAGCCAGTAAGGACATTTGAAGGGACGGTGACCCATGTCTCCGACGGGGATACCATCCATGCAGTGGATGGGAACGGCACAAAAGTTAAAATACGCCTCTATGGCATTGATGCTCCTGAAACGGAAAAATCCAATAAACAGACCGGGAAAATCAGTAAGCCCGGCCAGCCATGGGGACTTGAGGCATGGAAGGCCCTGGAAAAAAAAGTACACCGCATGAAGATCAGAATTGATGTGATGGATTCGGATAAGTACAAAAGGCTTGTCTGTATGATATGGCTGGGCAGCAGAAACATCAACCGGGAGATGATATCTGAAGGCCATGCGTGGGCATACAAAAAATACCTTGATAAATCCCCCTATGCTTCGGAGTTCATTAAAGAGGAGGAAGTGGCAAGAAAGGCCGGAAAAGGTCTGTGGAAAGAACCCAATCCCCTGCCTCCATGGGAATTCAGGAAGGCCCCGGAGGGAGAGTGAGCCAGCAGCTGAATAATATTCACGCATGCGAAAATTTACTTGCATTATTTATCACTGAAGTCATTTTGATCTACAAAAAAATATCAGGCATATGGAAATGACAGACATCATCAGCCGGAACGAGTTAGATAGAAAGAAGCCCGCCCTGGACCTCAAGGTTCTGTACCTGCTCATCCTTTTTACGTTTATCGTTAAAATAGTCACAGCAATGATGATTGAAACAGGCGGTGACGGGATCAAGATGTGGTTTCATATAAAACAGCTCTACTACGGGCTCCCCTTTCCGCTTACACACCAGTCAGTCCGTTTTGGGCTCATTCTTCCGGCATATGTAATAATGAAAATATTCGGTACGCATCCTTTCTTATATTATGTTATCCCCTTTATCTTCTCTATCATTCAGGTTATTTTTTTATATAAAATCGGCCTTGCTCTCGCATCGAGAAATGTTGCTTTTTTTTCATGCATACTTTTTAACTTATTCCCATGGTCCGTTATTACGGGACTGCAGATGTTTCCCGGCTATATTGCCTCTACATACATATTGATAAGCATCTACCTGATAATTAAATTCAAGCGGGAAGGGGAGAAGAACATCCTGCTCATTCTCCTGTCGGGGCTCTTCTTTTTTTTCGCCTACGGATCAAAGGAGACGGTCCTCTTTTTCCTGCCGGGATATTTCATCTCCCTGTGGCTTATGACCGGTAAATTCAGGCACCTCATTCTCTTTGGTTCAGTTCCCCTTCTGCTTTTTATCGGCGAAACGATGATATATAAATTCATTTTCGGCTTTCCCCTGGGCCGCCTCTCAATAATCAAGCAGTCCCATTTTGAAGTGGCGCAGATGTATCCAATGAAATCATTTTTTTCCCTGCTTGGCAGGTTTACGAAAATGGCCCTCTACTGGAAGGTTGTTTTTTATGTCTACTTTGCGGCCACGGCTTTTCTTTTTGTTACATCCATGAAAAAGGAGATACGCCATATCATCATAATTACCTTCAGCTTTGTTTTTTTTCAGACCTTTTCCGTCAAGAGCCTCAACCCCGTGGTTCCCACCCAGCCCTTTAATGACAGGCATCTTGACCTGGCCATCCCGGGAGTTATGATAATAATTACCTATTTCATTATTGATCTTATCCCGCGGATCAGGAACTTGCCCGGTAAAATGAAACATACCGGTACGGTCGGGGGGAGCCTGAAATTTTATACGGTCGTCACCGCTTCATTTTCGGTTTTTGTAATCGCCGTGTATATGATTGTCCTCTCATTTTTCCCGAACTTCGAACGGGGCAATTTTTTTGGAAACCATCCCTTTGCCCTTGCCTTTCAATACAACACGATCCTTAAAAACGCTTACAGGGACGGAACTCCCATTGTCATCAGGAAGGTGGAACCTAAGCGGTTCAGGGTTAAGGTTGATAATGTAATAAAACTGATGGGCAAAGGCATACCATCTGATGAAGCTTGCAGGGAACTGGGGATCACCATCGAGGAATATACATACGCGTTGAACAGGGTTGATGCAGGTGATTACAAGGGATACAAGGTATTCGGTTATGTCTTCTGGGACGGAATGGGCGAACTTGCAGCTGGACAGGCTGTTTATCCCGAGATTGTTACGATCACCCGCAAGGGAAAGCCTTTTGGGGTTATCGTGGATCGGAAGTACAGGAAGTCAGAATTCCCGGGGAATATTCTCAATGATGACGCACAGGTAGTAGAGCTGACAGTTCAGCCGTTTACCGTGTACCGGCTGTCACTGAGCGAGTTTCTTGACAAACCAAGCCCTTTATATCTTTAACAGAGCAACAGGAAAAAACATGAAAATAATTACTGATATAAAAACAAAAACTGCGGATTTTTCAAAAAAATATTTTGTTAAACCCTATGCCTATCTTCCGGTGTATCTTTTTGCGTACATGATGCTGTGGCATTTTTCAATTATATTTTTTGGATCGAATTACAGCCCGGCGCAGGTGTCAAAGGGGCTTATAAAAACAATTTTAATATATCTGCCTGTTAATATTATCTCAACCGGGATAATAATGTACTTACTGGCCCTTACAAATAAAAAATTTATTAAAAGAATATCATTTATTGTTTTCATTATTCTGTTTTTCATATCCGTACTTATTCGCGACGTGGACTGGGGGGCCGTCTACTATGCAGGGCTGCATATTGACCAGGATTTCTGGTTCCACGCATTTTTTGCTGACAGCACCGTTTTCATGAGGCTCAAGCTCTCCTATATTCTTTATGGAATTTCGGCAATCCTTGTATATCTCTTTTACCGTATCCTGAAAGCGGTAAAAAAGGCTGCCGGTGAAAATCTGCCGGCAATTGAATCCGGGGATTTAATGGTTCCAAAAAAAATTCCATCAAGAATAATATTAGGGACCATGGGAATTCCCGTTCTCCTGTCCCTTGTTCTGATTATGATTCTTTTGCCCTTCAGGTGGTCAAAAAATGTTCCGCCGGATCTGGAATTTCTTTACGCCGGGATTCCGGAAAAGGAATGTATTTCTTCATTCTATATGAGCTTTTTTTCCACTGATAAACCAATGAAAAACCTTCCGCAGCTTAATGCAGGGCTCATTGAAAAATTGAAAAAAGCCGGTATTACCCTTAACACGGTGAATGCCGAATATCCCATGCTGAAAAAAAGCATCTACCTCTCGCCAGGGAACAGGGGTAAGGATGTGCCGGTAATCGGGCCGGGTACGAATATCATCATCATCTTTGCCGAATCCCTGAGCAGATTTTTTCTGAATGACGATGTCCATGGCCTCAAGGGTATTATTGACAATGTCAAGGATATGGAAAAAAGCTCTTTCAGGGTGGAAAATATGTACAATGCCGATTACCCCACCATCAGGGGGCTCATTGCATCCCTCAGTTCCAATCTATACCCCGTATCCAAAATTGGCGGAGATAAAGGGGTCTGGCGCCCCATCATGGGCAAATACCTGTTTATCACTGAAATTCTGAAAAAATTCGATTACACCACGATTCAGATACAGGGCGGTTCAGAATACTTTGTCGGGATGCGGGACTTTTTTATGAAGAAACAGGGATACGACCAGTTCGTTGGATATGAATCCCTGATGAAGATGAAACTTTCAGATCTGAATGTAAGTTTCGGCAAGAGTGACCATGATGTTTTCATGTATGTAAAGAAATGGCTTGAAGAGTACAAATCCGGCAAACCTTTTTTCATGTCCGTATCAACGATAAACCTCCATTCGCCCTATAAACCGACCCATGAATTTGAAAAGGCCGGCGGGAACCCCATGCTTAACAGCCTCTACTCCTTTGATAAAGCCTTCGGGATATTTTGGGAATATCTCAAGAATTCAAAATTCAGCAAAAATACTGTAGTAATCATGACTGCTGACCATGCTATAGGGACGAATTCATATATTTCAAAATTCAGAAGCGGATTCACAGACCACCTGAAGGCAAATTTTGATTACATCCCTTTTATCATTCATTTCCCAGGGAAGAATCCATGGAACGAACGGTCCATTTCCGTTAATTGTACAAATCTGGATATTACTCCGACCATTCTTGACATGATGGGGATTGATCTGGAGAATCCTTTCATCGGCCTTTCAATATTTTCCGACAGGAGGAAATATCCCTTTCCCATTTCTGTAAGCCCACTCTATGACAGGCTTACGCCGGATGAGGCCGGTTTTGTGAAGGATATCAGATGGAAGGGGAAGGATCAGGCCGATATAATAAATTTTTTCATGTCATGCGTAAATATGAGGAGGATCGTTCCTGATGATTTCAAAATTGACCCGAAATACACGCGGAAAAGATAGATAAGGAATGATTATTCTCCCGGGTATTCATGAAAGTAAGCATGGATGCCTGACGCGGTCCTTTGATTTATTCCTTTCACTGCTGATAGTTCTTCAATACATGCTTTTTTTATTGAATCAACTGATTTAAAATGTGCCATAAGTATTTTTTTCGTCTTCGGTCCTACCCCCCTGATATCATCCAGGATTGATGAGGTCATGTTTTTATCCCTGAGCTTCTTATGATAGGCCAGCGCGAACCTGTGTGCCTCATCCCTGAGGGACTGTATTATTTTAAGGGCAGGTGATGACCTGGGGAGCCTGTGCGGCGCCCTTGTATCATCAACGTAGATCTCCTCAAATTTTTTTGCTATTGAAATAATCCTGACAGGCGCATTGAAATTATTTGCCGCTTCTATTGCCCTGGCAAGCTGGCCCCTTCCTCCGTCGATGACCATGACATCGGGAAATGCTATGTTTTCATTTACCAGGTGCTGGATCCTTCTTGCAACGGCTTCATGTATCATCCCCGGGTCATTGCTGTTGTCATATCCCCTGATTCGGTACCTCCGGTACGAGGATTTTTCCGGCAGGCCCATGACGGACCTCACCATGGATGCAACGGCATGCCTCCCCTGGATGTTTGATATGTCAAAGCATTCCATTATTTCAACAGGCCCGTCAAGTTCCAGGAGCCTGCCCAATTCCATCATGCCGCCCATCCTTTCATCGAGTTTCTCCCTGTCGAGCCTCTCCGATGCCAGCAGGTCAATATTTTTCTGTATCAGCCTGATTATCCCTTTTTCATCTATTGTATGAGGGGTGGATATTTTGACACGCCTGCCTGATTTTTCTGTCAGAAGGGATTCCACAGCTTTCCGGTCATCGAATTTCTGCCGGATAACAATTTTGGGAGGGCTTTCCCCTTTAAGATGATTATCAATGATAAATGACCGTATGATATCCGACGGCATGGAGTAGTTCACATTGTCGTAAATGAATATTTTTCTATTTAATAATATGCCGCTTCTGAATTCAAAGAGTACCAGTATAGCCTCTCCGGAAAAAATGGAAGCCCCGATGAAGTCCTGGTCCAGGCCAGCCTGGAAATGGACTTTCTGAGTGGCAGTGAGTTTCTGTATGTCGAAAATTGTATTCCGTATCCGGAGGGCATCTTCATAGCGCATCTTCTCAGAATAATTTTTCATCATGGCGTTCAGGTTTTCAAGTACCGGCGCTATGTTCCCTTCAAGAAACCTGACGGCATTGTCCACAAGGAGCCGGTATTCATCCTTCCCGATTTCCCCGGCGCAGGGGCCGCTGCACCTGCCCATCTGGAAGTTGATGCACGGGCGCTCGCCCTTTTTCAGGGGTACCGGCCTGCCGCATGTTTTCAGCCTGAAGATGGAATTGATCATGCTGATAATATCCCTGGCAGCCCTGGCATCGGTATACGGCCCGAAATACCTGTTTCCCGGCCTGTCTGCCTTTCTCGTGTATATGATCCTCGGATAGTCTTCAGTAAAGGTGACAGAAATGTATGGATACTTTTTGCCGTCCTTGAGCCTTATATTGAACCTGGGTTTGTGCTTTTTGATGAGGCTGTTTTCGAGGATCAGCGCCTCCATTTCGTTATCGGTGACTATAAAGTCTATGTCACTGATGTTCCGTGCCAGGATTTTTGTTTTGATATCATCTCCCGTATCCTTAAAATAGGACGATACCCTTTTTCGTATATCAGCCGCTTTCCCGATATAGATTATGGAATCCGAGGCATCCTTCATGATATAGACACCGGGCTCCCGCGGCATTTTCTCAATAATTGGTTTACTATCTTCCTTTTTCATGGCTGCCGGAGCGGATGGGAAATTACGTTTTGCCTGCGGCAACGGGGCCAATAATGCGGTTGATTTTCTCGATATACTTTGCCGTGAGCTCGTAGGACGGATTAATAGCCATGGATTTTCTGAACATCTTCAAAGAAAATTCATAGTTCTTTTTTTTTGCAAAGGCAACACCAAGGTTGAAGAAGCTTGCGAAGTGTTCTGGATTGAGAAGGGTGATAGTTCTAAAGAGGGCTATTGAATCATCGAGGCTGTTGTCCTTGAGTTTTTCAACGCCCAGTTTGAAAAGGCTGCCGTGGGGGTCCTGGGATGATTTTTCTTTTAGCTCTTCTATGAGGCTGTTAAACGAAAGCGCCAGCTCATTAAGCTCCCTGTCGTCTGTCGTCTTAATATTGAAGTTCAGGTCTCCCTTCGCGGCCTTGTCCATGTAGGCTGAAAGGTTCCGTATGAGCAGGGAATAGTTCTGAACAAAGATTACAGTGAGGGCTCCCACGGATAGAACAAGGATGACGCAGGCTGCGATGGATATCCACCGCAGTTTTTTCATTGATTCGTAATAACTGTTAATAACCCCGAATGTCCTTGATGCCGACATCATAAACTGAATCACATAGCTGGTATTGTTTATTTTATATGGATGATAGACATTCTGCCAGTAGACCCCGTTTTTCGTATATAATCTCGGTTCGGCAGTCTCTTTTATCAACCCGCTTTTCAGATAATTTTTATCTTTTTCCTCGCTCACCGTTGAACCGCCGGCAATGTCTATATCTATGTTTCCCCCGACTTCTACGGACTCGATCAGCTTAAAGTAATTGTCGTCCTGTGTCTTTGAAAAAATCAGTATCTTGAAAAAACCTCTCTCCCCGGTACAGTATTTTTTTAAGCTGTCACGGATATCATTCATTGCCCCTTTTTTTCCGTTTTCAATACTCTCAATAGCAAGCCTGCTCCTTTCAATCAGCAGGCTGCTGTTATTGCTGATAACCGTATCTCTAAGCAGATTTGAATTATTGGTTATGATGATATTAAATGACAATGCGAAAAAGATTATCAGGAGAGAGTAAATTATCCCCACCGTAATAATGAATTTCCTTGAAAAGCTGGAGTCTTTTTTTTTCATATTAAATGTACTATCTAATCGACATGTCGCCCTTTTCATCAAAATTCAGCTTTAACGGCTCTTTTTTAATGGAATCGGGAAATTTCAGCATTGAGTAACCGGTTAAACTAAAATTTCCTTTCAGGTTCATGAAGGCATCGAGTATCGACTTGCCGAGGATTTTAGAGCTGAAAACATTGCTGATCCTGAGAATGGAGGTGGAGCCTTCCCGTTTGATGTCCAGGGTGTTCCCGCTGATCAGTTTTTCCGAATTAACAAAAAAATTATAATCGAGCCTGTTAAAGAGGAGCTGAGCTCGTGTTTCATTCTTTAAAACAATGTCAAAATTTACTCTGAGCTTCAGGTCAAGGTCCGCGGGGTTTATGATTTTGGCCGGCTTTTTCCCTGACAGGATGTCATTGAACATTCCATGAATCTTATTCGGGTCGGCCAGATTTTTACCGCTTTTTTTAATGGCATCATTTATTTCATTCAGGGTAGGCCTCTCCACTTTGAAGTTAGCAATATGGACCGATGGTTTAATCGCAGGGATATTTTTATGAAGCTTGAAATTCAAAGAGACACTTTTCGGAAGGCCCGGCATGTCGGGCAGGGGTATTACGATTGTAACATCGGCAAGGCAGCTGAGAAAATCCCTGTCTCCGTAGGTCTTGATAATTTTCATGATGTCGGAGTAAATGAGGTTAACCCTGAAAGTTGTAATTCTCTTTTTTTTCGGATCAATGACAAATCCGCCGGATGTGTTAGTTGAAAAGAGCTGATGGTTGTCAATGAAAAAAACAATTTTAATATCCTGCAGTTTTAAATGAACCGGATAGGGATTGGATATCCCCACGTCAAAGAGGAAAGTGATGTCCCTGAGGCTTATCGATTCAATGTCGAACCCTTCGATTGTTGCTTTCGGTTTCGGAACGCTGAAGGATTCAAAGGTCATGCCTGGGCCTGCGCATATTGACATGATAAGGATTATTACGGCACCGCTGACGAATCTCTTCATTATTATCTCCTTGAAACATCTGGAATCTGTGAATCAATGTAAATGTCAATACGGCAATGAACTTTTTAATATCCATTCACTGATAATGAATTAAAATTGTTTTCATTTATCTGTCAATAACTTTTGCATTTTCAGTAAATAGCTGCTGGCGGTGCGGGAAATTAACATGAGAATAAAAATTACATTATTTAAAATCATAGTTGAATAATATGTTGTAAAATAAATAGTATGAAAGGCCGGGTTTGAGTGAAATTAAAAACTTCAGAGGGGTGTGCATATGCCATACAATAATGAAATCGAGGCGCGTATCGGTAAAATTACAGCCAGGTGGAAAAATATGTCAAAAAAAAAGATGTTCGGCGGGATATGCTACCTGCTGAATGGAAACATGGCATTCGGTATTTATAAGGATTTCCTTATCCTGCGCCTTGGAGAAGAAAAAGGCTCCAGGGCATTGGAAAGTGAACATGTAAGGTTTTTTGATATTACCGGCAGACCGATGAAAGGATGGGTTATGGTAGAAATGGACGGATTTAAAAATGACGATGACCTGAAAGCCTGGCTGAAAAGCGCCAGGGATTTTGCCGGGAGTCTTCAGCCGAAATAAAATGTAACTGAATTCCCGAATCATAACTCTAAATTTGTTGCTTGACAATCTTGTGTGCAAGTGATATTTTTTTTATTATATTATTGATAAAAGGTATACTATGGCAAAACTGCTTGAAGAGCTCAAAAGGGAACACTTAGCTTTAATCGATGACCTGAGGGAAGTTCATAAGCTTGGCATTGTGAACATCGAGGGGAGAAACAAACTGATGTCCATGAAGAACATCCTCCTTGACCACATGAAGAAGGAGGATCAGCATTTATATCCGATGCTGATGAAAGAATCTGAAAAGGATGAAAATTTCAAAGTCGCCCTTGATTTTTTTGCCTCCAACATGGAACAGATCTCAAAACAGGCTCTTGTATTCTTTGACAAATATGCGGACGGCGGCAACGAAAAGGAATTTCTCATCGATTATAAGAACCTGTTAAGCTGTCTCACCGAGAGGATTGACAAGGAGGAGAAAATTTTATTCAATGAATTTTATAAACGGGGATTGTCAGGGGAGAACTGATCATCAATCATACCGTGATGTTTGACAATATTGATTCTTCCATTTTCAGGGAGTTCCTGTTCAGCATTTCAATGAATTCCTCCCGGTTTTTAAACGGCCTGTTAATGATTATTTCTGACGCGTGTTTTTTTCCTATGCCCGGGATCATCCCTATTGCTGCTGAAGGGAGGCTGTTGATGTCTATGGGAAGGGGGAGAGCGATCAGGGACCGTTCCCTGTGGCCGATTACAATCGAATCATAAAATGTATTCATCTCCAGTCTGACCGGGTGTTTAACGGCTATGGAATAACTGGCAATCTGCTTTCCATAGGAAATATCACCGTGAACCTCAAGGATCAGCGCATCCCTGATCACTGTCCCTGAGGGATATATTTTTTTCAGCATGAAGTGGTCTATATCCTCCCTTATTTTCCCCCGGTAATATTCAAACCGTTGTTCACTCTTCCGGGAGAGTGAGGTTGGATTCTGGTAAATTTCCGTACCGGGGTGGGGGAGTAGTTTCCTGATATTAATCCGCTTTATCAGCAGGCCGGATTCAGCTATTTTTAATAAATACTCATAATTTATTTTGAAAGTCTCCATGGTCTCACCGCGGAGACCGTGGATCAGATTTATTCCCGGAAGGATAACCGGAATACCGTCAACCCTGGCCCCTCCAATGCTGTTTATCATACTAATGACTTCCATTGCTTCGGCAGGGTCTATTTTCAGGTTATTGCCGGCAACCACATTCCGGTCAAATGTTTCAAAGCCCAGGGCCAGGGTGTCGCCGGGTGTAACCGCAGCAGCAATAATTTTCAGTATATCCCCGGATTCAGAGGGAAAGTTTGCGATGGTCCCGGGATTAGCGTTATCGACATTAAGCGTGGTAATCAGATTCGCATTCCGTCTCTCTTTCAGACCTGAAAAAAGGGTTCTGATAGAGTCAACCCTGGGCCTGGGGAAACCTTTCCTTCTTATTGTGAAATCGGGCTTATACTGCAGTATATCGGCCTGGCGCCCGATTCTGAACCTGGATACGCCATTTGCAATGAGGCTGTCTATTTCGGCAAGGATATCCTCTTCGTCCCTGTATTCCAGTACTTTTGAGAGCCCCTCTGAGCAGAAGGAGCAGTGGGTCTCCCTTGGGCATCCCCTTGAGGTTTCAATCTCGCATATAACATTCGGGTACCCGGGATGGAGCATCACCACTGATGCTCCCAGGACCGGCCACATCCTGTGTTCATAAGGGGCACCGGGGCTGTCCTCGGCCGCACCTTTTGAAAAATAATAGGCAAACCGGTCAATGTCATGGTTCAGAAGCAGAGCATTGCTGTAATTTCCCGTGAGCATGTTTTTCATCATTCCGCCCACGGCAAAGTTTATTGAGCTGTTTAATGAGATTATTTTTCTGGCTTCCGTTAGAGTACCGATTCTTGCTCCGAGATATTTCCCCGGCACTGCGGCTCCGCCGATCATGAAAACCATATCAAATCCGCCTTGGATCAGGTAGTCTGAACTGCGGAGCCTGTCTATGGTAACATATTCAATGTCCCCGGCCCCTGCGCCGGAGTCAAGGAGGGCGCCGTATATATATCTGGGGTATGGCGATATAAAAGGGGGCACGCCAAGGCAGGCAGGCTCATCGACAAAGCAGTCGAGGATGAGGAATTTTTTTTTCATATGCCGCTGATTGCTTCGTCGATGCCGATAGAAAGGTGGGACTGTATCTTCTTCTCCATGGTAAGTATAGCCTGCCTGTTTTTTCTGATAAATTCCTCGTCAATATGGTTTCTGCTGTAGCGGTTTATAAGATCATCGATTCTTTCGTCAATGGTGACTATCCTGTCGTGCATTACCCGTTTATCGGAATAATGAACAATCTCTCTCTCTTCAATCCTCCCGGTCGGGTTAAAATCCTTCATAATGACATGGGATTCAACTATTTCCGCGATGCGGATATAGCCCATATCCCTGAGTATTTTACCGCCGATATAATCATGGTGAAGGTCCCGTCTTTTCAGGCACTGTGTTTTGGCTATGTCATGGAGCAGTGCCGAGGCAAGTACCAGGTCCCTGTTTATCATGGATGTATCAATGAGGTTGTCGGCAAGCGCCAGTGAAACCAGTTTAACTTTTTCAGAATGTTCAAGAATGTTAGGCAGCACATCATACTGCCTCAGGAGCAGCAGGCACTCCTTTTCATCGGGGATTTTCTTTTCATTTTCCATTATTGATGCTTAGTTTATCCTTAATTTACAATTCGTTCCGAAATTGTCAACATTAATGACCTAAATATTTTTATCCTTTTTAAATATTTTGCTTGATATTCATAATTATATGAGTTATACATACAGAGGAAATTGAAAAATCAGAATTTATAAATAATTCATTGAGTTCGATTTTTAAACCATAAAATTATTATCCCGGGAATGTCATTATAATGATTGAGATAAAATGCAGATAATGAGCAACTTTTTAGAAATAAGAAATCTTACAATCTGGTTCGGCGGGTTGAGCGCCGTTGATGATGTTTCCTTTGACGTGAAGGAAGGAATGATCTTCTCAATTATAGGGCCCAATGGAGCAGGCAAGACCACCCTGTTTAACCTGATAAGCGGTATTTATCAGCCAAAAAAAGGATCGGTAACATTCCTGGGGAAGAGGATTGACGGGCTTCAGCCGCACCAGATCTGCAAACTTGGCATTGCAAGGACCTTCCAGAACATTGAGCTTTTCTCGAGAATGACAGTAATGGACAACATTATGCTGGGAAGGCATAACCACATGAAAACAGGCCTCATCGGCGGCGCCTTCATGTGGGGGAAGGGGTCCAGTGCTGCCAGGGAGGAAATTCTGAACCGGATGGCCGCAGAAAAGATAATCGAATTTCTGGAACTCCAGTCTGTGAGGAATTATTTTGTTGGTGACCTGCCATACGGAAAACAGAAACTCATTGAGCTTGCCAGGGCGCTTGCACTGGAGCCGAGGCTGCTCCTCCTGGATGAGCCGTCAGCCGGGATGAACAACGAGGAGAAACAGGACCTCGTCTTCTGGATAAAAGACATTCAGAAGGAATTTAACATTACAATCATAATGATAGAACATGATATGAAAATGGTCATGGACATTTCAGACAGGCTCATGGCAATAAATTTCGGACAAAAATTAACAGAAGGACTTCCCGACGAGGTTGCAGGCCACAGGGAAGTTATGAAAGCCTATCTTGGAGAAGACGACATTGCTCAGCCTTAATAATATTGAAACTTTTTACGGCCTCATTTATGCCCTGAAAGGAGTTTCCCTTGAAATTAAAGAGGGTACAATTACTGCCATACTCGGCAGCAACGGGGCTGGTAAAACTACGATCCTCAGGACAATCATGGGACTTCTTGATGATCAGCCTGAAAAGGGAAATGTAATGCTCTCCGGCGAAAATATTAATTTCAAGGACCCTGAATTCATTGTGAGGAAAGGGATTTCCTATGTTCCCGAGGGGAGGGAGGTCTGGAATGAACTCACTGTCAGGGAAAACCTTGCAATGGGGGCATACATTAGAAATGACAAGAATGGAATAAAGAAGGATCTCGAAGGGATTTACCATTATTTTCCTGTTCTGCAAGAGCGGGAAAATCAGCTGGCAGGGACTTTGTCCGGCGGAGAACAGCAGATGCTGGCAATAGGAAGGGCCCTCATGAACTCGCCCAGGATCCTTCTCCTTGACGAACCGTCACTGGGCCTGTCGCCCATTCTTGTGAAATCAATATTCAGGATTATTAAAGACATAAACAGGGAAAGGGGAATTACCATTCTCCTGGTGGAACAGAATGCCAGGATGGCGCTTATGATAGCCAATTACGGCTATGTCATGGAAAACGGCCGTTTTGTCATATCCGGGACGCCGGAAGAACTGATGGAGAACGAGGATGTCAGGGAGTTCTACCTGGGAATAAAGAAGGATGTATCAGCCAAGGGATACCAGAGGTGGAAGCGGAAAAAGAAATGGAGATAGTAGATAACAGCACGCATGCCGTTACAACAGCGATTATAAAATACCGGAAGGATTAATGCACCAGAATACCATACCATATATATTCATGAATACCGTGGAAAGGCTGCACGACAGGGTTGCCATCCGCAGCAAGGAATTCGGCATCTGGCACGATATATCATGGAATGACTATTACAAAAATGTCAGATATGTAGCGCAGGGCCTCTGTTCCCTGGGGTACAAAAAAGGAGACAGGGTCGCCATTATAGGGGATAACTGCAAGGAGTGGATATTTATTGATATGGCGGTTCTCTGCACCGGCGGAGCTACGGTGGGGATCTATTCAACAAATGCATGGGATCAGTGCCAGTATATCATTAACCATTCAGACGCACGGTTTTTTTTCATAGAAAACGAGGAACAGCTCGATAAATGGCTCAGTTTCAAGGACAATGAACCAGGGCTTGAAAAGGTGATTATCTGGGACCTGAAAGGGGTGAAGGACTTCAGGGACCCGAGGCTCATGTCCTTTGATGAACTCATTGAGACCGGCAGAATGCTCGACGAGAAAAATCCGGGGCTGGTACCGGGCCTCATGGACGATGTGAAGCCCGAGGATCATGCGCTTTACATCTATACCTCGGGAACAACCGGCAGGCCGAAGGGTGCAATTCTGAATCACCGGAATGTTTCATGGATCGGCGGGGGGATGAATGTAGCAACAGAAGTAACCATTGATGATGAGGTCCTGTCATTTCTTCCGCTGTGCCACATATTTGAGCATATGTTCTCAGTATTCATTCATGTAACCCATGGGTATATCCTCAACTTCATTGAAAACCTTGAAACCGTTAGCGACAATATGAAAGAGGTTTCACCAACTGTGGGCTATGCTGTGCCCAGGATATGGGAGAAGTACCATTCATCGATAATAATAAACATGTCCGACGCGACTTTCTTCAAGAGGCTTATATTCAAGCTGTCTATGAAAACCGGAAGGGCCTATATCAGCGCAAAGGATATGAAAAAAATTCCAATATACCTGAAGTTCCTCTATGCCCTGGCCGGCTTCGCGGTATTCAGAAAATTAAAAGAGCGCCTGGGCTTTGACAGGATGCGAATTGCCTTTACAGGGGCGGCCCCCATCTCTCCCGGGGTGCTGGAATTTTTCAACATTATAGGAGTAAGGCTCCTGGAAGGGTACGGCCAGACAGAAGGGACAGGCGTAACATCCACCTGCCGCAATAATAATTCAAGGATCGGTACTGTCGGGCTGCCCCTGCCTGGAGTGGAGTGTAAAATTGACAGCGACGGCGAGATTCTTGTAAAATCTCCAGGTGTGTTCCAGGGCTACCACAAGGACCCCGAAACGACAGCATCCACGCTTATTGACGGATGGCTCCATACCGGCGATACAGGCGAAATAGATGGCGACGGGTATCTGAAAATTACCGGAAGGAAGAAGGATATAATAATTACCTCGGGTGGAAAGAACATCACTCCACAGTTCATTGAGGGGAAGCTGGTTTTCAGCCCTTATATCAATGATGCCATCGTCATAGGCGACGCAAGGAATTACCTTACTGCCATCATAGTTCTTGATGAAGAGAATGCGGTAAAATTCGCCCAGGATAACAAGATCCAATTTTCAACATACAGGGATCTGGCCCAGAACCCGGAGATTATCAAGCTCATAGATAAAGAGGTGGATAAGGCGAACAGGGATCTCTCAAGGGTGGAGCAGGTTAAAAAATTTACCATCCTCCCCACCAAGCTTTACGAGGAAGAGGGCGATGTGACTCCGACCATGAAGGTTAAAAGAGCGTTTATCAACAAAAAATACAGCGACCTTATTGAAAAGATGTACCATTAAAATGCGCAAAATTAAATTTTTGGAGGTTCAATATATGATTAAAAGAGTGTTGATGTTCCTGGTCATGATCAGCGCCGGTTTCCTCTTTGAGGGATGCAAGAAAGGGGGATCGGAAATTCTCATAGGGCAGTGGGGGCCGCAGACCGGTCCTGCTGCTCTCTGGGGCTCAGTAGCCAGGGGAACTGACTGTTACTTCAAGATGATAAACGATGAAGGCGGTATCAATGGAAGAAAATTGAAGCTTCTCATCCGCGACGACGGTTATAACCCGGCCCGCACGGTGACCGAAGTAAAAAAAATGGTGGAAGGCGACAAGGTCTTCGCCTTTGTCGGAGGCGTAGGTACAGCCCCTGGGATGGCAGTGAAGGAATATCTAGCACAGAATAAGATTCCCTGGGTCGGCCCTGCAGCCGGTTCAACACACTGGGCCTATCCGCCCACTAAATACCTTTTCAGTGTTTACCCGCTCTACTGCATAGAGGCGGCGTTGCTCATCGATTATGCGGTAAAAACCTTAAATTTAAAAAAGATTGCCGTATTTTACCAGAATGACGATTACGGAAAAGTGGGCCTCTATGGTGCCGAAGTTGCCATGGCCAAGCATGGACTCAAGCTCGTGGAAAAGGTTTCTGCAGAGATAACTGATACCGATCTCAGTTCCCATGCGCTTAAGCTGAAAAATTCCGGCGCGGAAGTTGTGCTCCTGTGGGTACTCCCGAAACATGGCGCCACCATCCTTGGGACAGCTGCTAAAACAGGCTTCAAAACGCAGTTTATGACAAGCAGTACATTAAGCGATGCAGAACTGATGTTCACAATAACCAAGGGACTTTGGAAAGACATGATAGTCTGCAGGTTCTCTGAACTTCCGAATTCTGACAGCCCGTTGATGAAAAAATACAGGGAGGCCTGGAAAAAATATGCCCCTACTGAAAAATGGAGCACTTTTTTCCAATCTGGTTTTTTATTTGCCGAAACGCTGGTGGAAGGGCTTAAGAGGGCTGGAAGTGATCTTACCTCAGAAAATTTCGTTAAAGCAATGGAGTCTATAAAGGATTTACAGGGCACAGGCGGGAAAATGACCTTCGGGCCCAATATCCGTCAGGGTTCGAATACCGGTTTCCTGACCAAGGTAGTAAGTGCAACGGAAGAGAAAAAACTGACTGACTGGGTAACATCGGACATCAATATTGATGAAGTGATAAAAAAGCTGAAGTAGTTGTTATTCATTGTCTGATGCATGGACCGGTTTATCCGGGCCATGCATCAGACATAATTTACTTTTATTAAACAATAGCTGAATCTTAACGATTGTGAGAATATTTCATGGACATGAAGCGTAGTTATTACGAGGATATACAGCTCCTGGACAGCGGGACTAAAAAGTTCTGGTTCGGTTCATTGATTATTATTCTCCTCATCATCCCTTTTCTTATTCCCGGTTATTACCTTCATGAAGTCAGCTATATTTCAATCAATATCATTGTAGCTATCGGGCTCAACATTCTCGTCGGATATACAGGCCAGGTGTCGCTGGGGCATGCCGGTTTTTTTGCAATCGGGGCCTATGCCGCCACACTGCTGGTAAAACATCTCCCTTTTTTTCCCTTTATTTTTGCACTCATCATTGCTGGATTAATCGCAGCAGCCTTTGGATTCATACTGGGCCTCCCTTCCCTGAGGCTTGAAGGCCCCTATCTTGCCATTGCCACCCTGGGTTTCGGCATGGCAATAATCCAGATCCTGGGCCGTTTTTCAGTTTTTGGCGGACGCATGGGGCTTTCTGTCCCGGACATAGGATTCCTGAATGATTTACTGTATGATTCAGGGCTGTTTACTAAAACTCAGTCCAGAGATGTAAACCTTTATTATATAATAATGTCCATAACGATCATCATGGCGCTCATGGCCAGGAATTTAATGAAGACGAGAATAGGAAGGGCCTTTATTGCAATCAGAGACAGCGATATTGCGGCAAATTCAATGGGAATAAACCTGACAAAATACAAGACACTGTCCTTCGCGGTGAGCGCTTTTTATACCGGCCTGGCCGGCGGCCTCTATGCATTCTGGATGGGTTTCATAAATCCCGACAGCTTTGATTTCATTTTATCCATTCTTTTCCTGGCCATGGTTGTTGTCGGCGGCCTTGGATCAAATATCGGCCCTGTCCTTGGGGCCATTATCATTTCATTCCTGAACCTCAACCTCCAGGCCGACTCCATATCAGCCATTCCGCTCCTTGGGGATCTGCTTACGGTCATAACAGAAAACTGGATGAATAAAGGCGGTATTGCCAGCGTGAGCATCATTATTTTCGGACTGATTCTCATTTTCATCGTGCTATTTGAACCACTGGGGCTTTTTGGATTCTGGATAAGGATAAAAAAATACTGGAAGACCTGGCCATTCTGATTATATTATGAAAAAGGGACAATGACATGATTTTTTTTCAACTGGTTATTGACGGCCTATCCATAGGGAGCCTCTATGCTCTATTAGCCCTTGCAATGGTCATCATATACAAGACCTCGGAGGTCCCTAACTTTGCCCAGGGTGAGATGGCCATGGTCACTACCTTTGTCTCTTATCACCTCATGGAATATTACGGCTTTACATTTCCCGTGTCATTTTTGGGGTCACTGATATTCGCCGCTATGCTTGCCGTTTTTTTTGAATTCTTTTTTTTAAGAAGGGCCAAGGAACCGAATATCCTTAATTTTATCATCATAACCCTGGGCTTTGAAAGAATGTTATACGGCCTCGCCGCATGGAAATGGGGCGCTGACCAGAGGCTCTATCCGTCATCCTTTGATCCGCTCCCCATATCATCCAGTGATACCTTCAATTTCGGGATCATTTCAGTGAGCCACATAAGCCTGATAATCATGTCCGTGGCATTCGTCCTCATAGGCGGCCTGGTTATATTTTTTAAATTTACCAGGCTCGGTATTGCAATGAAAGCCACACAGCAGAACCTGCTGGCTTCCAGGATAAACGGCATCAGGACAAACAGGATCATGTCATTCACCTGGGGGCTCAGCGCCATGGTCGGCGCCATTGCCGGCATGCTTTTCGTGCCCGGTACTGCCACCCCGCTTGACAGCAACCTGATGCTTGCCCCCCTCATCAAGGGATTTGCAGCAGCCGTACTGGGCGGAATGACAACTATGATCGGGCCGATAGGAGGAGGATTTATTCTCGGGATAATCGAAAAGTTTTTCGGATTCTACATATCGTCAGAATTTGAAACAACGGTATCCTTTACAATAATCGTCCTTGTCCTCTGGTTCAGGCCGAGCGGCCTTTTCGGCAGGCACTACATCAGAAAAGTATAATATCCATCTCAGCTTTCGAAAATAAGAATCGATCCGATATCCGCAGCTCTTTCATCGGACAGGCACACCATAATCCCACCCTGACATTCAATGAATTCGATAATATTTCTGTAATCGGGATGATCTGTTATATCTCCAGTGATATAGATATGTTCACCCCACATGCCCGAGGCCCCTCCTATGAAACCGTGGTTGTAACCCGGCAGGGATATATGGCCCGTTGAGATTTTCAGGGAGGTTATTCCCGATTTCACTGCAGCCCCATGAATCGAAGGATCTGAAGTAATTATTGCATGCTCACTGACAATCATGGTTGAACATTTTGCATATCCCTGTCTTACATCAACAAATTCCCTTTCATGGACCCTGAGATAATCCATTATTTCAGGGTCCATGTATTTTCTGGCGCATATAACCGATTTTCCAGTATCAGCAATATTATAGGGAATGTCCAGGGGATATTTTTTTGATAATGAGGTTTTACATATGACAATCTCCAGTAATGGCTCAATTCTTTTCAGGAAGCTCCTGTCTATATCCGGGTGGCAGAAAATTCTCTCCCTGCAAAGGAAGACCTGAAGATCAGCATGACCTGTCAGAGGTTTTTCTATAAGCTCTGTTCCCGGCAATTTTACCGGTTCAATATCATGTCGGATTAAACCCTTTGTTATTTGTTTTGAAACCCCGGATCCGATGATTGCATATTTTTTCATATAGTTTAAATTCTGCGTATATCCTGTATATTGCTCGGGAAAAATTCCGGAATTTATCATCATACATCAATAAACAGACATTTTAATATTGCTTCCTAATGTAAATAAAAATAAAATATTTGACTTTATCCTTTTTGAAAGGTAATGGTACATAGGATGAGGTTTATATGATGAAACATATTTTGAGCGCAAATAAAGCAGATCCTGTAAAGGAAATTAACATGGAAGAAACCCTTGTTGAAGTGGTCAATCAACTGTGCGACAGGGAATCCTTTGAAGCGGTATATCACCGTTCAAACCATCACGATGTCCCCATGCCGTCTGTGGAGTCTTTAAAGGAGATTCTTGATGAATTGAAATCGATCATTTTCCCCGGTTATTTTCTTAATTCCGACTTAAAACCGGCAACCATGAAATATTATATCGGGTCGACACTGGAACACGTCTATAAAATGCTCACGGAACAGATCCAGAGAGGTTTCTGTTTTTCCTGTACCGGCAGTAAAAATGTAGTCTGCCATGAATGTGAGACCAGGTCCAGGCTTTTTTCCAGCAGTTTTATCAGAAAGCTGCCATATATAAGATATATGCTATCGCTCGATGCCGAAGCCGCCTATGAAGGCGATCCGGCAGCAAAGAGTATTGGTGAAGCAATATTCTGCTATCCAAGCATTGTCGCTCTTACCCATCACCGGATTGCCCATGAATTATTTAAACTTGATATTCCGCTGATACCCCGAATCATATCTGAACTTGCCCATTCCTATACCGGTATTGACATACATCCCGGGGCTTCCATGGGGAAAAGGGTTTTTATCGATCATGGTACAGGGACAGTCATTGGAGAGACCTGTGTGATTGGCGAGGGAGTGAGAATATATCAGGGGGTCACCCTTGGAGCCAAGAGTTTTCCGCTGGATGAGCATGGCTATCCGATGAAAGGGATCCCCAGGCATCCCCTGGTTGAGGACAATGTAATTATTTATTCAGGGGCGACCATACTGGGGCGTGTGACTATCGGGAAGGGGGCGGAAATAGGAGGAAATGTCTGGGTCACAAGCGATGTTTTACCCGGACACAGGGTATTGCAGCAAAAACCCTTTGATATTTATTACAATAATGGTTCGGGCATATAACAGGTAACCTGAAAAATTATAAAAAATTGCTGGTTTTATATCAAATTTTTTTATATATTCAGTTAGAAAATACTATTTTAATTTTTGCAGGGTTAATATATGAATCGGACTATTAAATTTCTTCTGATCTTCTTTTTATCATCCTGGATCATTAATCCCGGCATCTATTCACAGGGCCAGAGCAATCTGACAAATCTTGGGGCAATTATTAATTCTGAAGGGGATGAATTTTCACCGTCTTTTACAAATGACGGCAAGACTATGGTTTTTTCCATGAAAAAAAAGAACAGCAGGAACAGCCGCATATATATATCCTCCCATGTTGACGGGAAATGGGCAGAGCCTGAGCTGATTAATATACTTAATTCCAGCAGGGACGATGAAAATCCATTTATATCCTTTGATGGTTCAATGATTGTATTTTCTTCAAACCGCGATGGGGGAAATTTTCCCGCAGATTATAAAGGTGACAGGGATAATCTTCCCCATGATATCTATATGTCATATAAAATCGGTAATGACTGGTCAACTCCTGAAAAGGTTTCTGAAAATGTCAATACTGTGAATAATGAAAAGGCGCCATCAATAAGCGCTGACTATAATACCCTCTATTTTACAAGGTGGGCAGGCAACGATTCCGGCAAAGCAGTAATCATGGCTGCCCAGCTTACTGAGGCCGGTTTCACAAATGCCCGTGAACTTGACAATAAAATTAATGATGGCCATGGCAGTTTTGGCTTTATCCCCTCAAGGTTCAGAGAAGGCTTTTATTTTTCATCCAAAAGGCCCGGAGGTTCCGGCTCATGGGATCTGTATTATATTGAACATAAACAGGGGAAATTCTCAACACCTCTAAATCTCGGCAAAGAGATTAACAGCACATCTGATGAATTATTTGCCAACGAATATGATCAGAATACGCTCTACCTTTCCTCTAACAGGGAAAATGGCATAGGGTCATTCGACATGTACAGCTATACTGTATCACCTGATTTTTTTGCAAATGTATCTTCAGTGGATACGCAGATAAAAAGGGGCGAAACAAAGGATCTCTCCAGGAATGAAGGAAAAACTGATAGGTCAGGGGATAATAAAGATACGGGATTCAACTTTAAGTTTTCCAGGGATATACTGGGAAAACCGGTATCAGTCAAACTGAGGGCCATTCTTAAATATTCCGGAGAAAAAGCCCTGTCATTGGAAAAGGTAATTACAGGAGAGAGTAATAAAGAAGGGAATTTTTTATTGATAACCGAGAGCGGAATTACCTCTGTAGCGATTGAAACATTATCATCAGGCTTTAAAACATTTAAAAATGAGTATTCCGTTGACCCCGGAAAAGTGAAGGATGTGAATATTGTTTTAAATGGAAATGTAATTGCTGATAATAGCAACTTCGATCCAACCGATTTTAAACCGATATATTTTGATTACAATTCCTCGGAGATTAGGCTGGAATATATACCATATATCTATAATATTATAAATTATTTGAGGGCGAACAGGAACATCAGGCTTAAGATAATAGGTCATTCCGGCAATACCCCCAAGTGTGATGTCAGCGAAAAAATAGGTTTGAAAAGGGCAAAGACAGTACGGGATTATATAATCTCGTTCGGAATAGAGCGGAACAGGGTTATTGTTAAAAGTATGGGTAAAAAATACCCTGCTGACGAAAAGTTTAATCAACTCAACAGAAGGGTTGAGTTCGTTCCGGTAAAATAATTTCAAGCATTCAGTATGTATAAAAAAGAATTTAGACACTTTCGGGTTAAATATCTGTTATAAAATTTCCCTGAATAATTTTTGCTGATCCAAAATTTCAATATACCAGAATTGTAATATTCAAAAACCTGAGCTCTGGAGGTAAGAAACATGACTAAATCTTTGACTGAAAGAGATGAATGGACTAATCTGAAAAAACACTATGATGAAATCAGGGATATGCATCTCAGGGATCATTTTAAATCTGACCCCGGGAGGGGTGAGCGTTTTTCCATAGACACCGGTGATCTTCTCATCGACTTTTCAAAAAACAGGATAACTGACAGGACAATAAAGCTTCTGATAGATCTTGCAAAGTCATGCGGTTTGAAACAGGAAATTGAGAGGATGTTCAGCGGTGAAAAAATTAATGAAACAGAAGACAGGGCAGTCCTTCACATTGCCCTTAGAAATATATCGCAAAAACCGGTTTTATTCGATGGCCGGGATGTAATGCCTGATGTCTTCAAAATCATTGATAAAATGAAGCGCATAAGCGACAGGATAAGAAATGGGCAATGGAAGGGGTATTCCGGGAAGGCTATTAAAAATATCGTCAATATCGGCATCGGCGGGTCGGATCTTGGCCCTGTCATGGCCGTCGAAGCTCTAAAATTTTATTCCCAGAGGGACTTGAAAATATTTTTTGTTTCAAATATTGATGATGCTCACATCATTGAGGTACTCCGGAATATCGATCCGGAAGAGACACTTTTTATTATTGCCTCCAAAACCTTCACAACCCAGGAGACCATGACGAATGCAGAAACTGCAAAAAAATGGATTCTTTCAAGGTCAAAAAGAGAAGATTCCGTTGCTTCGCATTTCATCGCGCTCTCAACAAACCATGAAGGCGTTACAAAGTTCGGCATCGATGTTGAAAACATGCTTGAATTCTGGGACTGGGTAGGGGGAAGATATTCCCTCACATCAGCCATAGGGCTCTCTGTCATGATATCTATCGGTTACGACAACTTCATGGATATGCTGAAGGGATTCCATGCAATGGATCTCCATTTCAGAAATACTGAATTTGACAGGAATATCCCGGTGCTGATGGCCCTCATCGGGGTATGGTACAATAATTTTTTCGGTTCCGAGTCCCATGCCATACTCCCCTATGAACAGTACCTGCACAGATTCCCGGCATATTTTCAGCAGGGGGATATGGAATCCAACGGGAAGTCGGTCACCAGAAAGGGGATACCGGTAAACTATCATACGGGCCCCATTATATGGGGGGAGCCTGGAACGAACGGCCAGCATGCTTTTTACCAGCTGATACACCAGGGGACGCGGCTGGTACCCGCAGATTTCATCGGGTTTGCAAAATCCCTGAACAACACAGGTGACCATCATGATATGCTCGTTGCCAACCTCTTCGCTCAGACTGAGGCCCTTGCGTTCGGCAAAACTGCAGCAGAATTGAAGAACGAGGGGACTGAAGAGAAACTTATCCCCTTTAAAACTTTCGAGGGGAACAGGCCATCGACAACGATAATGGCCGAAAAGCTGTCGCCATACATCCTTGGAAAGCTTATATCCATGTATGAACATAAAATTTTTGTCCAGGGAATAATATGGGACATCTTTTCATTTGACCAGTGGGGAGTAGAATTGGGAAAAATTCTTGCAAAGAAAATTCTGTCTGAACTGAACCCTGCGATGGAATTTAAAGGATCCCATGATTCCTCAACGAACCGGTTGATGCAATATTACCGGAATACATCCAGATCATAGAAGCGTTATATGGATAAACTGTTCATAGATAAACATTTTCTATCAAAAAAGATGGATTCAATTGAAAACAGGCTGAAGCGGTTTGATATTCTTCAATCTGAAGCAAACACCGTGAGAGAAAACGATAAAATTCTGATTAAGAGCATGTTCAGGAATTTTTATAATAAGCATCTTAATGTGGGTATTGGTTTTCACCGTGCATACGGTTCAATATTGTCAGGAGATTATTTTGATCTGATTAAACTTCCCGATGACAATTATCTCTTTGTTTTTGCTGATATCAGCGGGCATGGGCTGCCGGCTTACACGACCCTGATCAGGCTCAGATCTGCAATTACTATAGCAGTAAAGGAGACTGAGTTTATCTTTGGAAATTCAGGATATATAAATACTACGTCCCTTGTAAGGGATATATGTTTAAAATTTACTGATATTATGGATGAGTCTAACTCTGATGATTTTGCTTCTGTCAATTTTACTTTTATATCCTATAAAAATAATAAATTTCACCTGAAATTTTATAACAGGAGCATGCTGTTTCCGGTAATCATCAGAAAAAAAAATAATGACCTGGTTGAAATAATCAATCTCAATGAAAATGCAAATGAATGGATCCCGAAATTCGGCCTTATACTCGGCAGCAATGTCAGGAAAATAATCGGCGCAGGATATCTTGATACCCCATGCGGTGAATACATTCTCGAAGGTACTGATTCGGTTTTATTTTACAGCGATGGGATCATCGAGGCATATAACCCGGATGCTGATAAGAGCAGCATCGATTTTTTGGAAGATTTTGGAGTTGCCAGGCTGATGGAAATTTTGAAAATTAACATTCACCTTTCACCTCATGAAATGATAAATAAAATTTTTGATGACGTGTATAATTTTATTGGCGATCCGGAGCATCAAAAGGATGATATGACTGCGGTATTAATCGATTTCCCATCTTATGAGATGTAATTTTTTCCAGGCTCGTTATTGATGTCAAGGTTAGATGTATATGGATGAAATTTGCAGAATTCCGGAAGAGCCGGTTTGTGAAATACAGGATGACCTGCTCAGGGAGATTTTTGCAAACTCAAAAACGATAGCAATTGTCGGGCTGTCGGACAATCCCGAACGTGACAGTCATATAGTGGCGCGTTATCTCATTGATAAAGGATTTGTTGTTTTGCCGGTAAACCCGCAGAAGAGTGAGATATTAGGATTGATGTGTTATCCGGACCTTGCTTCAATAGGACATAAAATCGATATTGTTAATGTTTTCAGGAATCTCGAAGCCATTCCTGCTGTTGTGAGGGAAGCCATTTCCTTACATCCCGGAACAATCTGGCTGCAGCTGGGACTGGTTCACAATGAGTCAGCGGTGAATGCCATGAGTGAAGGGATTCACTTTATCCAGACGAAATGCATTAAAATTGAGCATGAAAGATTATTCTGCCATTAATATGAAACTTCAATCTATTGATGCCGGGAAGAGATGAAACCCGGGTATATATTTTTCTTGACTTTTTATGGAATTTTAGTAAGATATCATTACTGTAGGGCAGTATGAGCACCTGGCTGTTTATCAGGATGTCATTATTGATTTATCATAAATTATAAGGAGTCATAATATGTCTGAAGCAAAGAACCTTGGATGCAAGAATTGCGGAGCCAATCTTAATTTTGACCCGGCACAGGTATCAATGAACTGCGCGTTCTGCGGTTCAACCTTTTTTATGGAGATCCCTGAAACCGAAGAAGACAAAAAGCTGCGGCAGGATGCTGAAATCATTACGTTTAAAGTGACCAAGGAAGATGCTAAACAGAAATTTTCCGAATGGATTAAAAAGGGCCTTTTAAAACCCTCCAACCTCACTTCAACATTCAAGGAAAAGGAATTTGAAGGGGTATATGTTCCTTTCTTTAAAGTCAGGGCAGATGCAAATACCAGCTGGAGAGGCAGGGACAAGATTGTCATCAGGGAGGCAGCAAATAATGAGCCTGCCGAATATGAATACATTGACAGGAACGGCAGCCATTCTGATACCTACAAGGATTTTATAACTGCTACAAAAGGGCTTCCTCAATCCGAGGTGGACAGTATCATCGACGAAAAAAAGATCGATGATAATGATACAAAACCTTTTAACCAGCAGCTGATGATGGGGTTTAAAATTGAAAATCCTGCAGTAAAAGAGGAGAATGCAGTAGACATGGCAAAGGAAAGAATAAAGGATAAGGAGAGGGATGCATGCAGGAGCGGAGTAAATGAACTCCTGGATACTGATACCATGATCTCCAATATCCAGACTAAGCTTATGATGCTGCCTATCTGGATCCTTGTGTACATGTATGAAAACAAGCCGTTCAGGGTTCTTATTAACGGGCAGACAGGAATAACAAGCGGCCAGAAACCTGTCAGCAAATTCAAAGTGATCATTGCCATTGTAATTGCTGCTGCAATTATTGCCGGTATATACTTTGTGACAAAAAAGAAATAAATTTTTTATCCCTGTGAGGGTTGTTTTTTTAATTATCCTTTCATCTGCTGTTATCCTCTGCAATCTTCAGTGCGGAAGGAGCGATACGGGTAGCGGTACAGACCCTGAAAAGCTGGATATTACCGTAAGCATACTTCCGCAAAAGTATTTTGTCGAACGGATAGGCGGCAACCTGGTTAATGTAACGGTTATTGTCAAACCCGGCCAGAACCATGAGGTATATGAACCAACTCCCCAGCAGATGGAGCAGATGTCCAAATCTGTGATATATTTCAGAACCGGCGTTTTTTTTGAATCTTATCTGGTCGGGAGGATCTCCTCGGTAAACAGAAAATTGAAAATAGTCGATACGCGTACTGGCGTGCCTTTGCGAAAAATAGAGTCTTTTCACTCTATTGAAAATATTTTTAATAAGAGCAAATCCGGGACATCAGTTGTTCAGGAGGGCGATAAGGGACACAGGCATGCGGAAGGAAATGATCCCCATGTCTGGCTCAATCCCTTATTTGTAAAAATACAGGCAAAGACAATTTTCAATGAACTGTCATCATTGGATCCCGGACATTTGGGAGTTTATAAAAAAAATTATGAGAAATTTATTTCTGATCTTGATGAAGCTGATAAGATAATCAGGGAAATATTATCCGGCATCAAATCAAACAGGTTGGTTATTTTCCATCCTTCAATGGGCTATTTTGCAGACCGTTACGGCCTTGTTCAGGTACCGATTGAAGTGGAGGGGAAGGATCCGGGCCAGAGGGAACTTGCATCGATCATAGATTTTTTAAAGAGGGAAAAGATAAAGACGATATTCATCCAGAAAGAAGTCAGCTCAAAAAGCGCATTGACTATTGCAAGTTCAATAGGAGGAAACCTGGTTATCATTGACCCTATATCCGGGGACTATATAAATAACTTGAAAATTATTGCCGGAGAAATAAAGGTGAACATCGGCAGATAATTTCACAATGGCTGAATTCCAGGGAAAAGAAATCGCAACATGAATGAAGATCCAAAAAAACAAAAGGTTATCGAGATAAAAAATCTTTTTTTTTCCTATGACAGGTCACCGGTTCTTGAAGATGTAAATTTGTCCTTCAATCCCAGGGATTTTGCCGCCATTATAGGTCCAAATGGCGGGGGCAAGACAACCCTTATTAAACTCATCCTGGGGCTCCTGGTCCCTAATTCAGGAAATGTGAATGTGTTCGGCAGGAATCCATGCGTTTCCCTTCCTCCGGCAGGGTATGTCCCTCAATTTTTCGAATCTGACAGGAATTTTCCCATATCCGTTTTAGATGTGGTCATTAGCGGCCTGCTGAAACCATCATCTTTTTTCCCATGGAACAGTCGCATTTCAAAGGATAAAGCCATGACTGCGCTTTCAGGAGTAGGTTTAAACGGGCTGGGCAAAAATGTTTTCGGTACTCTTTCCGGAGGCCAGAGGCAGCGGGCGCTCATCGCGCGGGCAATTGTTTCGGAACCTGAAATACTCATCCTCGATGAACCTACTGCAAGTGTTGACAACAGCAATGAAAAAGATATTTTTCACCTTTTTAAATCATTGAATGAGAAAATGACAGTTATGATCGTCACCCATGATATAGGTTTTATATCATCCTTCGTGAACAGGGTTGTCTGCGTAAACAGGAATGTGAAGATTCATGATCCTTCATCCATCGACGAGGATATCATCCAAAGCACGTATAACATGCCGATGAACAAAATTGTTCATCAGTGCGGGTTATGATGATGGAATTTTTCAATGCACTGATCAACCACGGATTCATGCAGAATGCCCTGACAGCAGGTTTACTGGCGAGCATTGCCTGCGGGATAACAGGCACCTTTGTCATTGTAAAAAGATTGACATTCATAAGCGGAGGCATTGCCCACACCGCGCTGGGAGGCATGGGTGTTGCCTATTACATGGGGGCAGACCTGATTACCGGGTCGATAATTTCCGCCCTGATAGCTGCCGTAATACTCGGCTTTGTAAGCATAAAGAGCAATGAACATACGGACACAGTCATTGGAGCACTCTGGGCCGTTGGCATGGCCATCGGAATTATTTTCATGTCCATAACCCCGGGTTACAGCGTAAATGTCATTTCATACCTTTTCGGAAATATTCTTATGGTTTCTAGTGCCGACCTCTGGAAGCTTTTCGCAACAGACATTTTTATTATTATTATGGTGATAATTTTTTACCGTCAGTTCATATCCATATCCTTTGATGAGACGTATTCGAGGATAAGGGGCCTATGGGTAAAGACCATATACATCATGCTCCTCTGCCTCATAGCATTAACCGTGGTCATACTCATCAATGTAGTAGGGCTGATCCTGGTGATTGCCCTGCTTACAATACCTGCTTCCATATCCAGGATATTTACAAGTAATATTAAAAGCATGATGATTGTTTCAACAATCTGCGGGCTCATGTTTACGTTCCTCGGGCTTGGATTATCCTATCAGCCGAACCTGCCTGCCGGAGCAACCATTATCATCATCAGCGGGATTTTCTACCTGTTGGCACTGGCGGTTAAAAAGGTTTATTGAAATGGGACCGGGAACTGTTATGCTGCCATTTCAAGATGCCGGGAAACCTGACTTGTCCAGAAAAATATTTACGGTTTCCAGTTGTTTAATATGTCAAAGAGGAGTCTTACTCCATAGCCGGTTGCAAACTTCGGTACATAGCCCCTCGGCTTGGAATACCATGCGGTACCAGCGATATCAATGTGGGCCCATTTTGTATTTCCTGTAAAATTCTTTAAAAAAACTGCCCCTATGATTGCGCCGGCATTTTTTTCTGACGATATATTATTCAGGTCTGCAATATCGGACTTGATGCATTCGTCATATTCGGGAAAAAGAGGAAGCCTCCAGGTCTTTTCTCCAGTCCTGGCAGATGCTGATTCAATCATTGATGCAAGGGTATCATCATTGGAAAGATACCCTGCGACTGTCTCCCCGAATGTCGC
Source organism: Spirochaetia bacterium (assembly GCA_009885955.1). Classification (GTDB taxonomy): domain Bacteria; phylum Spirochaetota; class UBA4802; order UBA4802; family UBA5550; genus VFJS01. Next base: position 67,933 of record VFJS01000002.1, read on the forward strand.
TATGCATGAACCGGTAAGTGTTGCAATATCAATGATATATTCCGGCTTCAGTTTATCTGCGGTAAAGGCAATGGCATCGGCCAGGATAAGCCTTCCTTCGGCGTCAGTATTGCCGATTTCCACTGTCTTTCCCGTATATGACCTGAAAATGTCGCCAGGCCTGTAGGAATTATTGCTCAGCATATTTTCAGTGAGGGGCATTACGGCATAAAGATTTTTCTTTAGCCTTAATTCTGCAGCAGTTTTGATTGCGAAGAGTACTGCAGCAGCCCCTGACATGTCCATCCGCATCGTTTCCATGTGGCCTGAAGGCTTCAGGTTCATTCCGCCTGAATCAAAGGTTATCCCTTTTCCCACAAGAGCAAGATATTTTTTGTTTTTCGGATTTCCTGTATATGTAATGACAACGAGTTTTGGCGGTATTGAGCTTCCTTTATTGACTGCAAGGAAAAGACCCATTTTCATTTTTTCTATATCCTTTTTCTCATAGATCTTTACCTGTATCCCTTTTATTCCAGACAGAGTCCCGGCATTTTTCGCTATGGAGAGGGGATTGCAGTTTTCACTTACTTCATTGACCAGGTCTCTGCATAAAATTGTGTTTCCGGACAGTGTTTCTATTTCGCGGATATCGTCAGGAGGTATGGTCGTATCGCTTATAAAAATTACAGATTCCACGAGAGGTTTAATATCATCACCATTCTTTGTTTTATACTTGGTATATGAATAATTGGAGAGGGCCAGTCCTTCGGCTATCTGTCGTATAGCATCGGCCTCAGACAGCCCGTCTATCTGGGGAACATCAACATGAATCCCGGTTATCTCCCGGTTTCTGCAGTTGGAAATTATCCCTGCTGAAACATTTCTCAGAGTTTCTGAATCTACCAGCTCTTTTTTTCCCAGGCCGCAGATTATAAGGCTTGGATTATCTGTAAAAGGGATAAATAAAATATCTGACACCTTTCCATGAAAAACAGCCAGGTCGATGTTCATTAAAAATTTAAATTTATTTACGAATGACGATTTTATCTTTTTATCATCCTCAAAGAAAAAAATTACAACCGTATCAGTTTTCTTGAATTTAATCGATCTTTTTTGTATTTTAAATTTCATTCATGCACCTGTATCTTTGTAAAAATAGAGTATAACCATTCATCTGCATGTTATACTGCGGAATAGAATATGCCTGCATCAAAAATGTCATAGGCCTTAATTGCAAGTAAAAATTTTAAAAAATGAGCCCGGTTATTTTTCATCCATTTTTGAATTATATTCATGAAGGTGGGAATCCTGCCCGTATACGTCCCTGTAGGGATTCAGGTAGTGTTTGTAGATGTTCCTGCCGGTGAGCTTCATATAGTATTCCCTGTCATCCTTCCAGTGATAAACGCCGTCCACGTAAATGCTCCTTGAATGTGGAATGACATAGTACTTGAAGTTGTGCGCTGCGAACATAACAATGGCAAATAGGGTAATGGCATAAACCGGAATTTGTGAAAAACCGCGTAGCAGAATATTGAGTTTTTCAGCCGTCAAATTCAGGAGAAGGATTATCAGAAAATATATTGTCATGGCAGGAATAATCCAGAATTCAACATAAAAAGGCTCCCAGTAAACGCCAAGAATTGAAAATAAAAGGCAGTTCAATACAATAGACACAAGGTCTCTTCCATACCTCCGCACAAGGGAGGGTAACAATACTACTGTCAGGACAATCATGACGATAAAGAAATATGCCAGGAGGTTGAACGTAAATGACTTTCTATTAAACGGATCATCAAGCCGGTAGTCAAAGTTCATGTTCTGGTTCCACTTGGGCCCATACTCCATGGGTGTGAGAAAGGTATCGGTTAAACCCCTGAAAGATTCCTGGATTACATTTTTATTATCAGTTTTGCCCCAGGTATTGCTGGTTTTATAAAAGAACAGCCATTCCTGGAAGGTCAGATTTTTGTAAACCCAGTTCCATGTAGTATTTTTTTTATCAACTGAAAGGTTGAGGTAGACCATACCCGAGTAGAAATAGGCCATTACCGTGAGTGTGCAAGTGACTGTGGTGAGCATGAGAGCAGCCGCATATCTTGTTGAATTTTTTTTATCTATGGCGCTGAATGATTCAGGCTTTTTTATCATGAAGGGAGGCTTTTTAAGCTTCAGTGAAAATATCCATGACGGTATAACAAGGCTGAGAAATACAGCTGCGCAGCATAGCACCATATACTGGTGGAGGATTACACCGGCAAAGAAAATTATTCCTGAAATTACTGAAATGATAATGGGCCATTTCTTGCTCCTGCTTATATAATGACCTGCAAGCATCATAACAGGGAGCCATGCAGCGGAAAAAATGGCTGTATCAACCTTCGGCGCGTAGAGAAGGTATCCATGGGAAAACCCGATAAAAAGCGCTCCTGCCAGTCCCCACAGGACTTTTCCGGTCAGCGAGGCCAGATAGATGATGACCGCTGCAATTCCTATGGCTCCGAACAGGAGAGAGCGCAGGCGCAGGTTGAATGTAATATCAGTAAAACCATCTGATCCGAACTCACTGTTCATGAAATCGTTAAACAGCTTTCCGCTTATTTCATAATGGATATGATGGGGGTTGACAAAGGGTTTTTGATCGGCATAGATTATATTGTATGTATAGACTATTTCATCATGATCGATGTAGCGCTGCATGAAGTGAAAATGGAATAAAAAATATATAATCCCGGCAACTAGTGCGATGGCCGGTATTTTGTAGGGGATCCTGAAAGTTTTCGGCATCATGTAATTCAGGTGTTCGGTTCAACCGGATGATATCTGAGATGCCAGGCTGTTAATGTTACCAATCGATGATATCATAATAATTTCACCTGACTTCGTTGTAAATTGAACTGAGCCGATGTTGAATATCCTGCCCAGGAAAATTATCTGTTTGAACTTCATCGATTTTATTTCGTCAATCCTGAAGGAGTAAAGCTCATGCTTGTAGATGCTGTTTTTCAAATAATATATCATCCCTTTTTTTCTGTTAACCGCGATGGAAGACAGGAGGCCGGTAATCTGATAATAAATAAATATTAACCCGTGGTATCCCAGGAATAGCAGGATTACTCCCTTTGACAGGCTATAAAAAAATTTTTTTTCAGGAAACTTGAAATTGAAAATGGCGGATAGTTTGAAAAATTTAAATCCATCTTCAATAATATCTCCTAAAACGGTGTAATAGGAAAAAATTTTATATACAACAAGAAAAAACATTATGAGCTTAATAATAACAAGAAGCGGGGGCTGCCAGTAGTAACGGCAGACATCATCAACGGCCAGCATCCTGTTAAAGTATCTTTGAAGATATCGATCTCTTAACTCTCTGGCCAGGGTGAATGGTCTAATCATTTTTCTTGGGATTGGCAAATTATCATGACCTCGAAATAATTGTTATTTTCAATAAGTATTCGTCAAGGAAAATAGATATGGATTGGTATTTAAATCATGTTTTTTTGAATACAAATCTCTTATCGAGCAGATATTTGATGAGATATCCAATGCATAACCCGATGAATCCTCCCGCATACTTGGCGCCGGTAAAATCAAAAATGGCATTGAATGTTATTTCAAATCCCCAAAAAATCAGGGTCGTAAAGATCCCCATGAATGAATAGAGCATAAATTTGTATACATTATCAGGGGCGCTTTTGGCCTCATAATAAAAAATAAATTTTTTATCAAGAATAAATTTTATAATGAGCCCGGCAATCGTACCCGCAAAAAGTGCCAGATACAGGCTGTGCGGCCCGCTGTAAGCCATGAAAGATATGTACTGGATGAGCAGATTTACGGCAATTGCGGCAGCGGCAAAGATGCCATATTTAATAGTAAGCAGAAACATTTTTTAATGTTTTAAAACTGTTTCATAATATTTTACTTTGTATGACTGTGACTGCAGCAGAAAATTTCTGTAAACCAATACTTTACCGGTCTCAACGCCGGCAAGATTATTTTTTTCCCATGGGTCAATGCTGAGGTCAAAGAGTTCTTCATACCTGTCCTTCATTCTGATAATGTATTTCCACCTGCCGTCACGTATTGAGTTGTAGTCTTCATCCCAGTATGTATGGAGAAGAGCGAGCTTTTCCCTGCGTGAGGAAATTATTGATTCACCTTCCATGGTCGGGGTAGACGGGAGGGATAGCATATCAAGCAGCGTGGGAAGGATATCGATGTGCCTGGTTATCCCTTCAAAGTCAGCCGGTTGTTTGAATATTTTTTTGTTATATATCAGGAACGGGACATGGACATTTTCTTCATACAAAAAGTGCCTGTGAAGGTAGTTCTGGTTATGCTGATAAAAAGCCTGCCCATGGTCTGCAAAGATAAAAATAACAGTCCGGTCTAATAGATTCTCCTTTTCAAGCCTGTCAATGAGCATCCCCAGTACCTGGTCTGAAAAATAGACTGAATTGACGTAGTCGAGCCATCTTTTCTCCTTGTAGGGTGTATCTTCCCCAATGGGGCCAGAGATCCGGAAACTGCTGTCAGGGATGTGGTACGGGCTATGTGGGTTAAGCGGCAGAAAGGTCATAAAGAACGGCGTTCCGGAATTTTCCTTCATGAATTCCACAGCCGGCTCTATCATTGCCCTGTCATCTATTCCAAGGCCAACCCTCTTGTTATATGGCGGCCGTGCTGTAAGATCCCGGTCTTCAATGATCCTGTCAAACTTTCTTGTGCTTAAAAATTTTCTCTGCCCCACATATGAGAGGTCCCAGGTATGAATCAGGCAGGTTCTGTATCCGGCGTCTTTCAGTATTTCAGGGATGGTCCTCAGTCTGATGCCGGGATGATTCTGTACAATGAGGTTGATGTCAAAGGGTGACGTGAATACAGGATCATAGGCCGATGTGAAAACAGAATAAAGGGCATTCGCGGATAAGGGAAAGTTGGCATAGTGATTCTTCATGTTCAGGCTGTTCTTTGACAGCCTGTCCCATGTCGCGGTGATATTTTTTCCGTTTATCACTTTGTTCATATATCTGCTGTGGAGTGATTCAAAAAAATAAAATATGATATTGTACTTTTCTCCCCTTGGGAAATTGTTGAAGCGGGGATAAACCTTTTTTGATATCAGGGAATCCGTATCAAGCCTGTATTGGAATGCGGCATCGGGATTGTGTATTCCGGAAACTTTTTCCGTCTTTCCCCCTTCACCTGTTGCCGCATTCCTGTTATATTCTGATTGTATTAATATACTATATAGAGGATTGAGGGATATATCGTAGAGAATTTTATTAATTTTTTTAACATTCAATTCAGGGAATTTCCCGGACATGCTGGCATAGATGTTCTTCGGGTTTAAAGTGAAAATAATCAGGGCAAAAATGACTATGGCCATTGCCGGGACATGAAGAATATTTTTTATCCGGGCCAACCTCCTGTCAAATGCATAGGCCGCATACATGATAAGAGGAAATATAATCATCCCCGATATAAAGAGCTTGATATAAAATCCCCTGGATGCTTCGGCAAAATATGAAGCTGTCATGTTCAGCCAGTATTCTGAATTTTCTGAACCGATAAACCCCTTTCTGAATGTTGTTTCATAAACCCTGAAAAATTCTACTCCCGTAAGAAGAGCAATGAAGATTATCATTGCCATGATATACATCACTATGAAAGTAACTTTTCCAAGTCTGTCCGCCAGGAGCATGATGATACATAAGGGGATGGATAAAAAAAGAAGGATGACGAGATCATAGTAGATGGAGAGTGCGGCGTAATCAAAAAAATTGAGATTCTTTAAGTCTGCATAGATAGATTTTACCAGGATAAAAATTTCAATCCTGTACCAGGTAAAAACCATGAGATACATGACGATCTGTATCACCAGGAGGGATGAATTCCGGCAGTACCGGCTGGCGATATTTTTTGATATTTTTTTTATCATGACAGATGTTATATCATAAACCCGGAATTATTTGACGGCATATATCACCATTGAGCTGGTCAGAGAGAATTGCCCTGCGCTTATTTTCCCGAGGAGGTGGTATAGAGCAATTCTCAGCCATTTCCTGTAGTCCCGGATATTTTTAAAATCGTGCCTCGATTTTAAAAGCTTGGGAAGCAGCCCGAATTCCACAGGATGATAAACCTTTATTTTCCGAAAACCGGTTTTACGGAGCAGCCCTGTCAGGTTGTTTTCTGTAAAATAAGAGAGGTGCCCGGGCATGTAGTAGGCATATCCGTCTTTAAAAAATTTTGCCTGCATGCCTGCCATATTGGCAGTCTGAATTACGAGCAGACCCTCGTCTGACAGCAGCCTGAAACATTCCTTCAGAGCTGTTGCCGGATCGGGAAGGTGTTCGATTAGCTCGATCATTGTAATGACCGAAAAATAATTACCGGGAAAGGGATGGTCATGCAAGGTCCCGATATGCGATGTTAAACCGGGAATTTTTTTTAACTGTTCCCCGGCATAATCCGACACTTCTATTGCGTATGGCGAAAATGACTCCCTTGCAGCATTGAGAAATCCGCCGAAAGAAGCTCCCACATCCAGGAAATTTCCATCTTTTGAATATTTTTTTATAACTTCGAGTCTTTTCCTCCAGACGTGACTGGAGAAATCTGCAATTTTTCTTTCATCGATATATGAATAACTTGAATTTCCGGTATAATACCCTTCGCAGTAAAGTTGCTTCAGGGCAGATGCAGTGAACCTGGGATTCATGAAAATGAACGAACAGGAACTGCAGGTGTATATATCGAATGAAGGGTCATATTTTTTGATTGTAAAAAGTTTTTTAATAGATACTGAGCGGCAAAGGGGGCAGTCTTTCAAAGCCTCTTCGAATAGAATTCCTCCTTCCGGTTTATTTGACATGAGAATTAATCCATTTTTGAGATATGTTCATCTCTCTTTATTAGACGGGTATTATTAGAAGTCCCATGCTATTTTTCTACTTTCAATAATGGAGAGATATAGCCGAAAGATTCCGCAATGCTGTTCAATATCCTGGGATTATCAATGGATGATATTTTCTGCCAGTTATCCCTTATGTCTTCCGGCGATATTTCCCCTTTCCCGTCGCCGATAATAGTTCCCGATGAGCACATAACTGCAGTTCTGCTGTAAAATCCTCCAAAACAGTTGAATATCATGCCGGCATCAATGTTTTCCTCAGAGGCAAGGTAGAGGACAAGGGGGGTAATATATTCAGGTTTCAGAAGTTTCAGCATGGGGGGCGGTATTAGTTCTTCTGTCATCCTCGATGCAGCATTGGGGGCAATTGTATTGCATTTGATATTGTACTTGGAAGTTTCAAGGGTAAGCACATGCATGAGGCCTATGAGTCCCATTTTCGCAGCGGCATAATTTGCCTGGCCGAAATTTCCGTAAAGCGCAGACCCCGATGTAGTGAAAATTATCCTGCCGTAATTTTTTTCCTTCATTATCTTCAGCGCCGGTTTGGTTACGGTGAAAGCGCCCTTTAAATGGACTGATATAATCCTGTCCCAGTCATCTTCAGTCATCTTGTTCAGCGTACGGTCCCTGATGATTCCGGCGTTGTTCACAAGTATATCAACAGATCCAAAGCTGGCTACTGCTGATTGTATGATATTTTCCCCGCCGTCCATGGATGAAACAGAATCAAAATTTGCTACTGCTACACCGCCCATATCCCTTATCTCTTTTACAACCTTTTCCGCGGCGCTTCTGTTTTCACCATCGCCATTTACAGTGACTCCAAGGTCATTGACTACAACCCTGGCGCCTCTCTTCGCAAGCTCAATAGCGTGAATTCTGCCTATACCGGCGCCTGCGCCGGTAACAACGGCAACCTTTCCATCAAATTTTATATCAGCCATTTTACTCTCCGGAATATCATCATCCTGTTTTCAGCCTAACACGTTTGATGCAATAACAATTCTCTGGATCTCTGAAGTCCCTTCATATATCTCGGTAATCCTTGCATCCCGGTAATATCTCTCCATGGGATAATCCTTTGTATATCCGTACCCGCCGAATATCTGAAGGGCCTTGTGTGTGACCCTGTGGGACATCTCCGACGCAAAGAGCTTTGCCATTGCAGCCTGCTTGGAATACTTCCTCCTGTCCCCGCTGCCGATCAGGACAGCGGCCTGGTAAACCAGGAGCCTGGCAGCCTCAATCTCTGTAGCCATGTCGGCGATCATCCACTGAATTGCCTGGAAGTTTGAAAGCGACTGATTAAACTGTTTCCTCTCTTTGGAGTATGCTACCGCTTCATCAAATGCCGCCTGCGCAATACCCAGGGCCTGGGCCCCTATCATTACCCTGCCTCCGTCAAGGGTATGCATGGCTATTTTAAAGCCATCACCTTTTTTCCCGAGGAGGTTTCCCTCGGGAATTTCGCAATTGTCGAATATCAGCTCCGTGGTCGGAGAAGCGCAAATACCCAGTTTGTCCTCGAGCTTGCCAACGGAGAATCCAGGTGCCCCTTTTTCAATGATGAAAAAACTTAGCCCCTTGTGGCCAATACCTTTTTCAGTCACGGCTGTTATAACATTTACAGATGCTACGCCGCCGTTTGTGATAAAATTTTTTGTGCCGTTCAATACCCAGTTGCCATTTTTTAATTCAGCTGTTGTTGTTGTTCCTGCTGCATCGGATCCGGCATTCGATTCCGTTATGCCGAAACATCCTATCCATTCCCCGGTTGTAAGCCTGGATAGGTATTTTTTTTTCTGTTCTTCATTCCCGAAATAGTTAATGGGGGAGAGGCAAAGTGAATTATGGGCGCAAACGATGACCCCTGTTGACGCGCATCCCCGTGAAAGTTCTTCGACAATTATGGCATAGCTGAGATAATCCATGCCTGCTCCATTATATTCTTCGGGATAGACAATACCCATCATTCCCATCCCGCTCAGTTTTTCAATATGTTCCCATGGAAATTCATGGCTCCTGTCGTACTCTGCCGCTTTTGGTTTCAGGTAATTGTCAGCGAATTTCCTGCAGGTCTCCCTTACCAGCTGCTGTTCATCAGTCAAATTAAAATTCATAGTATTAAACCCTGTCAAATGTATTCCATTTAATCGGCACGGCGACATTTTTCCCCTGACCGACCCACCTGGTCTGGATTCAGGGTTTGTAACCGGCTATAAATTATATGCCTAAATATTATCATGATAACCGGTGTGTCAAGAAATAGTTTAAATATTTTTAAATGAAATAAATGAACCTTAAAAAATTTATCTTGAATTATTAAGACTCCAAGTAAATAATCGTTTTATTGAATGGGATCTTATTATTTTAAACAAGGAAACTCTTTATAATGAAAAAATATATTATACCTTTTCTGATGTTTTTTACTTTTATCTCATGCACGCAGTGGAAGGTAAGTTCCCTTAATTCCACGGAGTATTTGAATATTAAAAATGGGGAAGAGCCAGGAAGCGTTAAAATTGTTTCAGATGATTACGCACTGGAGACCCTTTCCTTCAGCCTCGGGATATTTAACTCAAATATATGCATTGCTGACAATATTCTAAAGAGAGTACAAATTCTTGAACCCAACGGCAGATTAAAAATTATCATAGGGAACCTGAAGGAAATAGATCCAAAAAAAATCAGGGGGGTGAATTTTAATTTCAGGGTCATCGGCTCTTTTACAATGGACAGCAAGGATAATTTATATGTTCAGAACAGGTTTCCCCAGAGTGATTCAGTAAAAAAATTTACAACCGGTACAGATGATCAGGCGGACGAAACAGATTTTTCACCGTCGTATATTCTTGTTTTTAACAGTGAAGGGGAGCTCCAATATACGCTTGGCCAGAGGGGAGCGCCGGATATGCCCTTTTATCATATTGAGAGCCTGGATATCGATGCAAAAGAACGGCTTTTTGTCATAACTCACTCCTTCAACACCTGGAGCATACATCGTTTTGATAATAAAAAAAGGGATTTTTCAATAGACCTCGGTAAAATCGATTTTGATGAAAAGGACGGCAATAATATATTCAAAGGGAAACTTGAAAGTGTACGGGCCTACAGGAATGGTGAGTACCTTCTTCTTTCAGTGGCTTATTACCATGACCTCCGTCTCAAATACAGAAAAATTTTTGAGTTTTCAATCGCGAAGAACGCCATAAACAGGACCGTCCTGAATATACCTGATCCGAGAAATGTACTTTTTAATATTATCCAGGATAAGCTGATTTATTTCTGGAATATGAACAACAAAGAGGTCAGGTTCATGATTTCCAACATGGAAGGGAACGTTGTCAATAACATGCAGCTTAACTTCAGCCACAGCAAGAACTATTATACAAGGCTCATCTCCGATAATTCTGGAACCATATTTTCCTACCATGCCACAAATAAAGGCATAAAAGTCATGAAATGGGAGTAGCCTGATGAAAGCAGTTTCTGCGCGGGAGATGCAGGAAATCGACAGAAGCGCAATTCAGGATTATGGAATTCCGCCTGAAGCGCTCATGTTTAATGCAGGGCAGCGTGTATATGAAATTATTGAAGAGATATATCCCGGCATTGAACGCGCTGCAGTTTTTTCAGGAACGGGAAATAATGGCGGCGACGGTTTTGTGACGGCCTATCTCCTTTTCAACAGGGGAATTGATGTCGCCCTTTATATTGCAGGCCAAAAGAACAGGCTTTCAAGGGAATCGCTGATATACTATAACCTTTGCATAAAAACCGGTATTACAATAGAGGAATTAATTGAAGAAAAGGATCTGGCTGATAAAATCGATCTGTCAGGCGTAGAGCTCATTGTCGACTCATTAACCGGAACAGGATTTGCGGATGCGCCTCGTGGAATTCTCAGTTCATTGATTGGATATATCAATAATTCCGGCATAGGCGTCCTTTCAATTGATATGCCCAGCGGCCTTCCCTCTGACGGCGATTCTCCTGAATGGGAGGTCATCAGGGCCGATTGCACAGTCACTGTCGGACTGCTTAAAATTTCCCTGGCTGCATATCCCGGCAGAATTTCCGCCGGTAACATAAAAATTGCCGATATTGGCTTCCCTTCAGTCCTCTTAAATAGTGAAAATATTAAAAATAATGTCATCGATGAAAATTATGTAAGATGCATAATCAGAAAAGGGGATTCGTGGGATAAACACAAGGGTGACAGCGGGCATCTCCTGATCATAGGAGGATTTGACGGCAGGGAAGGCGCTGCCATGCTCGCTGCAATGGCTGCTTTTGAATGCGGCGCCGGGCTGTTAACCCTTGTCACTACTGAAAAATCCAGGAATATAATTGCAGGCAGGATTCCCGAGCTCATGACTTTCTCATTGAAAGATTTCGGGATAGATGAGACTCCGGGCGGGGGGGATGATATCATTTCAGGAGTGAAAAAACTTTTATCAGCCAATGAATTTGATTCGCTCATAATCGGCCCGGGCATGGGGAGGGGCGGGCTGTCAAAGATGATCCTGGAATCAGTTATCGGACTCATGGGAGAAACATCCGTCAAAAATATACTCATTGACGGCGACGGATTATACCATCTCTCTGAAAAGCCTGATATGTACAGGCAGCTTTCGAAAGAAAAATGTATCATCACCCCTCATTTCAAGGAAGCCTCTTTGCTCATGGATACAGATATAGGGACTCTGAAAAAGAACAGGCTTTCTTCGGCCAAAAAACTGTCTGATGCAATATCGGCAGTTGCCCTTCTTAAGGGGCCTGGCACAATAATTTCCAACGGAATAGATTCATATATAAATACCACCGGCAACCCGTCCCTTGCCACGGCTGGTTCAGGCGATGTCCTTTCGGGAATAATCGGTTCCTTCATGCTCACAAAACCTTTGATGGAATCGGCATGCATCGGAGCATATCTTCATGGCCTGGCCTCGGATTTATACTGCAGGGAAGAGGGGGTTGCGCATATGAAGGCTACTCAAATAGTCGAATATTTAAAAAATGCAATTAAGCATGCATCGAGGGAATATCCTTTATGAAGAATTTTAATGTACTGTTCATTAATTCTATGTTTCGCTATTTTATATGTAAAAAGTTTATCCCGATTTTTATATCAGCCCTTGCCATTGTTTTTTTATCTTTTGGCATTCTTTCGGGGCAGGAAAAGATAATCTTATCCGGAACTGTCTATGATGACATAACAAAAAAACCTGTGGATTTTGCCACCATATTCATTCCCGAACTAAAAATAAAAAAGAGGGTGGGCCTTAACGGGGAATTTTCCATTGTGATTCCTGAAAAGGGGACCTATGATGTATATGTAGTCTCCACGGGACTTGGCAGCATGCAGGCTAAGGTTGAAATAAACGGGTCACTGGCAAGGGATTTCATCATAAAACCGGCTTATGTCAGGGGGGCGACTCTGACGGTGAAGGACGAGAAGGAGAAACAGAAAGTTTCGAGAAAGACGATGACCGTTGAAGAGTTGAAGGAGGTTCCCGCCTCCTTCGGCGATTCAATGAATGCCCTCACCTCCATGCCCGGCATAGACAGGACCAACGGCGGATTTTTCGGCCCCCTGGTTATCCGCGGCGCCAATCCCTACTGGAACAGGTACTATATCGACGGCATCCCGATCAATGAGCCCATGCATTTCGGCGGGCTTCACGCCGTCATTGCAAATGACCTCATGAGTGAAATTGACGTGTATGCATCGGCCTTCCCGTCGAAATACGGCGGCCCGCTTGCCGCAGTCATAGACATCAATACCCTTGATACAGTAAAGGAATTCGGCGGGATATTCGATGTCGGACTCATCTCGGCCACGACCCTTCTGAAAATGCCAATTAAGAAAACAGTCATGGACAGCAAGGGGGAGCTTGAAGAGCAGAACTCGGGATATTTCATCGCGTCGGGGAGGATTGGATACTTAACATTGCTCATTCCGCTGATATACAAACTCATTACCAATAATGAACTCACATATCTTCCTGAATATTACGACTACCAGTTCAAGGCCAGGTACTATTTCGACAAGTTTAATTCCATATCCTTCCTGGCCCTGGGAAGCTCCGATACCTGGAAAATAGCATATAAACAGGTCTCCGGAAAGAGTGAATATGACAAAGGCGAGGACCCCCTTCATATCGGCTCAAACTTCATGTTTGACCAGTCATTTCATAATTTTGGAACATATTACACCTTTGATACGGGCCTCTTTAAAAATACCCTGATGGCCTATGCTTCACTCAGCAGGCAGTATTTTTACATCAATTCCGGCCCCGATGCTGCCGCATGGGCCAAGGATCTCTATATGGATTCAAAACCCTATATTTACGGCATAAAGGACAATTTCAGCTTTGAATGGATTAAGAAAGTCGCTGAAATAAGGGGGGCCTTTGAATATACCTACTACAAGTTCATGGCAAAGGGAAAATCCCTTGTTGCAATGGAGCAACGGCCCACCGGGGGTGAGCCGGATCTGGGGAACGCCGGCCTTTTCACAACACTTCCCGTGGATCTTGATACTGTCAACATAACCTACAGCGCTTTTGTAGACAATAAATTCACTTTCGGCGATTTTAAATTCATCCCCGGCGTTCATTGGGACTATCTTGAAAGGGCAAAGGAGTCCATCGTCTCTCCCAGGGGGATGGCAAGTTATAAATTTCCTACTGAAACCACAATTTCTCTGGCAGGCGGTTTGTATAAATCCTTTTTCCAGACAAACCCCTATTTTTTCGCTCAGAATCCTGAATACAGCACCTATGGAAATTTCCTTCAGCCGGAAAAGGCCGTACACACGGTAGCCGGCATTGAGCAGAAATATGACCTCTATACCTTCAGCATTGAAGGGTACTATAATTATTTTTATAACCTGGCCGTCGCATATGGTCATCTTGATGCAAAGCATGGATTTGTTGAAGGGCAGAACAGCGGTGAGTTGAAAGCCATGGGATTTGAAATCATGATCAGGAAAGATAAGCGCCAGGGTTTCAGCGACTATTTCGGCTGGGTAAGCTATACCTACAATCAATCCGTGTACAGAAGCGGAATTACCGGGAGCGTTTATGACAAGGCATCAGAGACCTATCTGAATGAAAAATTTGACCCCAACGGCGACAGGTGGATTAGAAATGATTTTGAGAGGGTGCATACCCTGAAGCTCGTTGGCGGGTACAAATGGGAAAATTTTACTATAAGCGGCAGGTTCCAGCTCTACACCTCGTTCCCCTTTACCCCCATTGTAGGCAACGAACCTCCTACCATGGTGGGCGATCGTACCAGGTATGCACCGGTCTATGGCACCGATGTGAACTCAAAACATTTTCCCGTGGATCACAGGCTGGATATCAGGTTAAGCTACCAGAGCAATTATAAGTGGGGCTATATTAAATGGTATATTGAAGTTATCAATGCCTATGGATACTGGTATACTGCAAAGGATGAGTATTTCTGGGCATTCAATAAACCCTATTCCAGCGGGGAAAATCCCAGGATTAAGCAGTCAGACCAGAGCCTCCCCTTTATCCCGAATTTCGGAATCGAGGTGAAGTTCTGATAACAACAAACCCGGATAATGTAATTATCCGGGTTTCCGGTATGCAGGGTAGTCATGCCCTATGAAAAGCATAATTACCGGTCAAAATAATATTTACCTGGGAATAAACTGATTCGGATCCAGGGCCGTCTGTCCCTTTCTCACTTCAAAATGCAGGTGGTTCCCGGTGGAAGCCCCTGTTGTTCCAACTTTACCTATGAGCTGGCCCTTGTTTACCTGCTGGCCGACATTTACTAATCGTTTGCTCTGGTGGGCATAATAGGTGCACAGGTCTTTCTCATGGGTAACTATTATCAGGTTTCCGTATCCATTCTGGTTGAATTCAGAGTAGGTGACCTTTCCCGTTGCCGCAGCAACTATCGGGGTGCCTTCCGGGGCGGCAATGTCAATGCCGCTGTGAAAGGCTCCAGGTTTTTTAGTAATGGGATCCACCCGGTAGCCGAAATTGCTGGACCTGTTGCCCGATGCAAGGGGTACCATGTATCCGCTCTTTGACGAAGCGGTAGTATCCGTCCCGGGATCATCGGGTGTTACCTTTTTTTCCGGTTTTGTCTTTGAGAGGTAAAATCCGAAAATCCATCCTTCATCTTCGTTCTCTTTTCTTATCAATACCCAGCGGCTTTTATGTCCGTCGATTTCATCCATATTATCGGATTGAACGACAACTTCCACTTTCTCCCCGAAAGTACCTTTGCCTACTATGTTTTCGTTTGTTGATCCTGCCGACCTCAGGTTGACGCCATCGCCGCTGACATAGGCGTAGACCTTCGGTTTCTTATCATCAACAAAGGAGTTTTTATGCTTTTTCTCGTCTATATCGGTTACATCATTTATATCTATCGGCAGGTCAATATTTGTCTTGCCGCCGCCCCTTTTAACCCTTTTATTAATTTCGTCCATGTATACCCTCATTTTTCTCAGAAGGGCCTCTTTTCTTTCTATGTCGCTGTCATGCTGTTTTTTAACATTATCCTTGAAACTGGACTTGAAATCATCAACGCCCCCGGTAATTCCGGATACAGGATATAAGAATATGATACATAACAAAAATTTAACCAAGTTTTTTGAAATTTTCATAACACGACCTTTATTTTAAAATTTTTATACTTTTTCAATTTAATCCCCATAATTTAAATAGTCAAGAAATATATTGTACAAAAAGGGGGTATGATAGATAAATGATCAATATTCATTGACAGTTTTATGCATATTAAAAACAATTAATCGGATAAGAATACTGCTGTGGGGAAAATAATTAAATTGCATAAAGAAAATCAAAAGGATGATTTTTCAGATGAATACCCTCAGGGCGGCAATGAAGAGTATGCCGGCCCTAAAGGTCCCCTGTCAAAGATTCCGTCTGTTAAATATACAATACCAACTGTCATCATATTATGCACCTTTTCAGTATTTACCATAATCAGTTCAGGCAGCATAACCGGGAATTATTTTTTTGTAAGCGGAACTTCACTTTTTGCAGATCTGGAAATATGGCGACCGCTCACCGCTATCCTTGTCCACTCTGACATTCAGCACCTCATGTCAAATTCACTCCTTTTTATAGTTTTCGGATGGATGCTGAGGGCGTATTTCGGTTTTAAAATATTCCCCGTGGCATCAATAGTAATAGGGATTATTGCAAATATTATTACCGTTGCTTTTTACAACCCGTCAATTCGCTTAATAGGCGCATCGGGCATGGTATATGGAATGGCGGCGCAATGGCTTGTTTTTTATGTCAGATTTGATAAAAACTATACAATTTCAAAAAAGATATTCAGAGCAGCGGGTTTCAGCATGGCGCTGCTATTCCCCACGACGGTTTATCCGAATGTAAGTTATCTTGCCCATGGGGCAGGTTTTGTAACTGGGATAATAGTATCAATAATCATTCTGCCGGTAGCTGAAAAATATTACAATCTCCTGGATGATAAAAATAACAGAGATACCGGTATTTTATCTGATAAAATATCTTGACTAATATTTATAGGGAATTTTTTATGAAAAAAAATATTTTAAGGAAAGGAAAAATATGATAAAAAAAAGCATACTGCTTTTTGCAGCACTACTGATTTTTTCAGAAATTTCATGTAATAAAGGTGATCTATCAACAGACAAGGGAAAATACAGCTATGCCATAGGTCTGCAGATCGGTTCAAACATGAAGAAGCAGGGCCTGGATATTGATATTCATGCCCTCAGCCTCGCAATTGAGGATTCGCTGAGCGGGAAATCTGCCAGAGTCGGCGAGGAAGATATCCGTAAAGCCTTTGACGCGCTTCAGAAGAAAATGGAAGGCGACAGGAAGAACAATTCTGAAAAAAGCCGGACAGAGAGTGATGAATACCTGTCAAAAAATAAATCAAAGCCTGGAGTAATTATCACAAAGTCGGGGCTTCAGTATGAAGTGTTGACAAAAGGGGCAGGGCCCTATCCGAAGGCCGAGGACAAAGTTAAGGTTAATTACAGAGGCATGCTTATTAACGGGACTGAATTCGACAGCTCGTATAAAAGGAATCAGCCTGCGGAATTCAACGTTAACATGGTAATTCCCGGATGGACCGAAGCCCTTCAGTTAATGAACAAAGGGGCAAAGTACAAGCTTCATATACCAAGTGAACTGGCTTATGGAGAGGGCGGGACTCAGGGTATACCGGGAAACTCGGTTCTTGTTTTTGAAGTTGAATTACTGGAAATATTGAATAAAAAGTAATATTTTAATCAGGTCTACTGGTATCTGAAAACAATACCGGCACCAATATATTTATTGTTGCCGGTATTGGTCAACCCCCTTCCTCCATATATGTCAATGCGGGCAATGCGGAGGGGGGTTATGATAATCCCTCCCTTTATATAGTCCGTTCTGCCGGAATGTATTGTTTCCTGTCTGTACCC
Source organism: Spirochaetia bacterium (assembly GCA_009885955.1). GTDB lineage: Bacteria > Spirochaetota > UBA4802 > UBA4802 > UBA5550 > VFJS01. The sequence continues at coordinate 85,314 of VFJS01000002.1, forward strand.
GTAATATTCTGTAAAAAGGCTGAATATACCGGAGTAATTCAATCTCAATGATACTCCGCCCGAGGGCTGGCTGAACCTAATATTATTTTCTATCTTGTAAGAATAGTTTAAATTTGTTCCCAGTTCCATTATCCTGTTCAATGGCCATGAAATAATAATTTTACCCAGCGGCTGGAAAGCATTCTGCCTTGTATCGGTCTCTGATTTTCCTGTGGGCAGCATGGTACCCATGAGTATTGCCATATTAGGCTCCCATAACACGAAACGATTTGGCGAACTAACCAGTTTAATTTTCAGGGCGATTGACGGGTCATCTTTCCCCGAGGTTGTTTTATCTTCTGTTTCAGCAACCCTGTATGAGTTAATACCAAAAATCCATTCAAGGCTGGAAATAAGCCCCAGTCTTACATTAATCTCACCGATTTTATGCTCATTTTCATTAAATTTTTTTGTATAGGTATAACCGGTTTCAGACTGCACCTGTCCGGCAGGGATGATATCAGTATTCAAAGTAAATTCAGGCCTGTCCGCTCTGAGAATAACTGCAGAGGCCGGGCTGATAAAAATTAATAAATAAATTAATATAAAAATTTTCTGATATTTGATTATTATCATATCATTCATACCCGGATCAATATTACTAGAATAAATATTTGAAAAGAAAATTTCAATAAAAAAATAATGGTAAATCCATAAATTCAAAAATATGATCATTTAATCCTATTTGGAAGACAATTAATTTTAACCTATTGGGAAGATAGGGATATATAAATTGAAATTTTATCAAATATATACTTGATTTTTTTTTGCATTTTTTAAAATATTTATGACAGGGTATTCAATTGCATATTTAACTCTAATGCCATAAAATATTTTTTCGGGGAAAATTATGAAACTTTTTTTTATTGTAATATCAGCAGCCGTCATGCTTTCATCCTGTACCAGCAGAGAAAAATCATTCATCGGCAATCCGGCATCGCAGAAATGCATTAATGCAGGGGGAAAAGTGATTACAATACAGGGCCAGGGGGGAGAATCGGCGGTCTGTATTTTTAGTGATAACAGCGTCTGTGATGAATGGAAATTTTTCAGGAAACAATGTCAGCCGGGCGCGTGCATGCTTTTGTGCAAAGAGTCGGGGAGTGAAAATGAGGGATGGTATGACTGTAATAATTTGTTGATTGTAAGGGAAAAATGCAGTTCCAAATAGCAGGATGATTATACCGGCTTTGAAATTTTTTTATTGACATGCTTCATAGGCCGGTTATCATTTATAGGCAGCTTTATATGTTGGTTAATTTAAGTTTTTTGACAAAAAATAAAAATTTATGGAAAAGTAAAATGAAAAAGCCAATCACAATTCTTTCAATATTTTTTTTGCTGGTGATAATCAGCAACAGCCTTTTTGCGGAAAAGGTCATCGGTGTTACTAAATTTGAAAATTTAACAAAAAACCAGGAGTTGGAATGGCTCGGCTCAGGAATTGCCGATGCAATAACGTTCAAATACAGCAAGGTAAAGGACATAATTATTGTAGACCGGACAAATGTGGAAAAGATAATGCAGGAAATTGAATTAGGGCAATACGGCCTGGTTGATAAAAAATCAGCCAAGAATGTGGGGAAAGCCCTTGGCGCAGATATGCTTGTTTCCGGAAGTTTTGTAAAGATGGGCAACAATGTGAGGATAAGCGCAAAACTTGTGGAAGTTGAAAGCCATAAAATAATCAACCAGGTACAGATTGACGGTACCATAGATGATATATTTAAACTTCAGGATGATGTTGCCATAAATCTCATCAAGGGCGAGGGGAGTGAAGTCAGACTGTCCGATGCTGAAGAGAAAAGGATTACCTCATCACATAAAGCCAAAAATCTTTCTGCCTATGAGTTCTATTCCAAAGGACAGGATTTTTATATCAAAAACCAGTATTATGAAGGAATAGAGATGTTTACGAAAGCGATTGAGATTGATTCCAACTATGATCTCGCGTATACAGGGCTGAGCAAATCCTATTCGAGCCTTTTCTGGCATGTATCTGCAATACTTGAAAAACCTGAAGATCCCTCACTCCTTGATAAATCATATGAATATGCAAATAAGGCCCTGAAACTGAATCCCGACCTTGATGAGGCGCATATATCCCTGTCAAAATATTATCAGAATGTGAAAATCGAAAAAGTTTCAAATAAATGGGAAATGTGCGAGCGTGAGGCTAAAAAGGCATTAAGCATAAATTCAAATAATGCCGAGGGCCTGTATATACTCAGCCGAGTCTATGCAACAAATCAGGTTAAAGAGGAGGAATATCTGAAAAAGGCCCTTGATAAGAACAGGTTTCTTGTCGGTGCGCAATTGAGCATGGGGATACTCTACTATAACCAGAATAAATATAATCTCGCTGAATCATATATGAAAAAAACTATTGAAATTGAACCAAAATATTTCCTTGCATATTCATGGCTCGGATTTCTTTACAATAAAAAAGGCGAGCTCAACAAGGCTGTTGAGCTGTATGAGTCCGTACTCAAAAAATACCCTGACTACACATATATCATTAGAAACCTCGGCATTTATTACCGGGACCTAAAAAGAACAGATGATGCCATGGCACAGTTCCGCAAGGCTGTACGATTAAAGGAAAATGACCATATGTCATGGCATGAAATTGGAAGCATATACATGAATAAAGGTGAATATGATGAAAGTATAGGATACTTTAAAAAAGCATTGAAAATCCAGCCCGAATATTATTATTCTCTTGCGAACATGGGCTATTCCCTTTCCATGAAGGGGGACTACGATGGAGCATTTACATTTCTTGAAAAGGCCTATAATCTCCATTCGGACAAGGACTGGCCTGCCGGGCATATTGGCTGGATTTATAAGAACAAGCGTATTGATAAGAGTAAGGCCAGAATATGGTATGAAAGAGCATCAAAAAGAAATCCCAATGACAGCAGTTATAAAAAGTATCTGAATGAGTTAGATGGCAATTAGAAAATAAAAAAACAGGAGGAATACATGAATATCAACAAAGCAGTGGACAAGGCTTACGAAAATAAAAGCTTGAAGGAGATCGCGAATGCTCCGGTTGATGCGCTTCAGGGAGTGAGCGCTGGCGATGCAAAGCTTCTGAAGGAGGCATTTAACGTAAATACAGTAAAGGACCTTGCAAATTTAAAATATGTTAAATGGGCCCAGGCGATAGTTACTCTGGCAGAATCAGAATCATAAAAAATGACATTGATATTAGATTTTATTTTTAGGCGCCTTTAAAAATCTAATTTTTCCAAATGATTATGCCTTCAAGGGAGCCAGAAATTATTCCTGGCTCCCTTGAAGCATTATTCATTTCATTTGAACTTACAACATTTCCGATAAAACCTCGAAATGCTCTCTTGGATGATCGCATGCCGGGCATTTATCCAATGGGCTGCTCCCCTCGTGGATATATCCGCAATTACGGCATTTCCATTTAACCTTGCCGTCTCTTTTGAAAACGCTCCCGTTTTTTATACTGTTCATGAGTTTTAAATACCTTGATTCATGATAGGTCTCAGCATTTGCTATACTGCGGAAAACAACGGCAATTAAATTAAAGCCCTCTTCCTCGGCAATCCTGGCAAATCCAGGGTACATTGTTGTATGTTCATATTTTTCACCATCTGCTGCCATCTGAAGATTATCAATTGTCTTACCCAGCGGGCCCGTAGGGAAAGCTGCGTTAATTTCCACATCGCCTCCTTCCAGGAATTTAAAAAGACGTTTTGCATGCTCCTTTTCATGAGTTGCTGTTTCTTCGAATATAGATGCAATCTGCCGGTAACCCTCTTTCTTCGCTATAGAAGCAAAATAGGTGTATTTGTTTCTGGCCTGGGACTCGCCGATAAATGCAGTTAAGATGTTTTTTTCTGTTTTGGAACCCTTTATGCTTTTCATACATTTCTCCTATGATAAATCTCTTGAGCCTAACGGGATAAAGTTATTTATATGAGTCTCTAATAATTATAGAGTTTTCAAACCACTTTTCTCATCCGGTCAGGCCCTGAAATACCAGCGGATTCAGCAGCCTCACGCCAAACTCCTTGTCGAGCATGAATAGGCCGTTCCCGTCATTTCCTATCAGCTTCAGCTTGTTGATAATATCTGTAGCTGTTGCCTCCTCTTCGACCTGTTCGGCAACAAACCACTGGAGCATGTTATTTGTCGCATGGTCTTTTTCAGAAAGGGCAAGGTCAACAATAGTATGTATCAGGGAAGTCACCTTCTCCTCATGTTTTAAAACATCGGTAAATACCTGTTCTGTGGATTTCCATTCAACGGGCGGGCCATCAATGGCCCGGAGTTTAAGCTTCCCGCCTTTATGGAATATATAGTCATAAAATCTTTTGGCATGTGAAAATTCTTCAGCTGCCTGAATTTCCATCCATTTCGCAAAGCCAGTAAGACCTATTGACTGGAAATAAGCTGACATGGATAGATAAAGATATGCGGAATAGATTTCCGCATTTACCTGGTCATTCAGGGCTTTTTCAATTTTTTCATTCATATGTTCCTCCGGTTGAGTTTTATTAAGCCTTCCACAGTCCATGAAGGTTGCAATACTCCCTGATTGTTACTGTTGAGCCGTCTGTCTTGAAAATAGTTTCCGGCTTATCGCCAGGGTTCAGAAACTGCCTGTATGATTTCCCGTCAGCAATCAGCTGAATCCATTCAATGAAGTGCTTATCCTCCATGGGATGGGCAACGCTTCCAACCTTAACTTTAATTCCATCGGGAGTTTTTTCATAAACAGGGACATGCTTTTCCCTGGCTGCATCAGTTGAATTTTCTTTCAGAAGCGTCATGGGATTCCCGCAGCAGACAAGTTCCCCGCCGCCTGCATGAACTACTTCAACCATGTTCCCGCACGTTTGACATTTATACACTTCCAATTTTTCTTTAACCATATTGAATCTCCTTTGTTGTGGTTTATTAGATTAAATTTAATATACATTATTCCAATAGCAAAGGGCAACAGAATTATGATTTCCTGAAAACCCAGTATATATAAAACTTATATGCCAGAACCAGAGGCATTCCGATAAAAGCAATAATGAGAAGGATTTTCAGACTAAGAGCGCTTGATGATGAATTAAATATAGTGAGGCTCAGCTCTTTGCCGTTTATACTGCTCACAAGATTAGGGTAATGGATGGATGCAGCTATTCCCCATAAAAAAGCCATGGACAGGGATGACAGTATGAACACCAGGGCTTTTTTTGTTCCATTGATTAGAGTCTTAATCAATGCCATGGATATGATATATGCTGTAGCAAAAAACCAGGCCAGCGGCTTTGAAAAATTTTCAGGCATGAATATCAATGTTCCAAGGGCAGACAATATGAACAGGATAAGGGTAACCATCCATACTTTACTTAATACTGTTCTCGATGTATCTTCAAGTGTCCCATCTCCTTTTAGAAAAGCAAACGTGCAGCCCTGCATCATCATTGCCGAAAGGCCCAGGGTGCCGATTATCAGCGGATAGGGCCTTATCAGGGTAAAAAAACTTCCGGTAAATTCCATTTTATCATCAAGCGGTATTCCATATAGTACATTTCCAAGTCCAATGCCCATCAGGAGAGGCGGAATAATGCTGCCGATGACAAATGACCATTTCCATATAGATTTTCTTTTCTCTTCCAGCATCCAGAATTCCAGGGACACGGCCCTGAAGATCAATCCGAAAAGTATAAGCATGAATGCCAGGTAAAAACCGCTGAAAACTGTCGCATAGGCATTCGGGAATGCGGCAAACAGGGCGCCGCCTCCAAGGAGCAGCCATACCTCATTTCCATCCCATACCGGTCCGATCATGGTAAACAATTTTTTTGTGTCATTGTCATCCTGCGACAGGAAAGGGAGAAGGGACCCGATCCCCAGATCAAAGCCGTCCAGAATGGAGAAAATGATGAAAATGATTCCCAGAATTATGTACCATGTTAACTGCAGATGCTCTAATGTATCCATGATAAACCCTAGTATCCGTCTTCAGCGGCAATAACTTCATCAGACCACTGGTTTAAAATTTTTTTCAGATAGGTAATGAAAAAGAAAAAGAGTATAATATATATGATGGTGAACATTATGATGGAAAATAAAATCTGTCCGGCCGGGACAACAATTGATACTGCGTCCCGTGTGCGGAGAATGCCGTATATTGCCCATGGCTGCCTTCCAACTTCAGCTGCAATCCAGCCTGACTCATTGGCAAGAAAGGGTACAGGTATGGAATAGAGAAGAATCTTCATGAACCTCTTCGATTCAAAAATTTTTTTCCGTATGAGCAGTATGATACTGAAGATTGACAGAGATGCAAAGAATACTCCGGAAGCAATCATGAAATGATATGACATAAAAGGGAGTAACACCGGGGGCTGGTCTTCTTCAGCGAATTCATTGAGCCCCTTCACGGTGGCATCAGGATCAAAATGTATCATCATGCTCAGCAATTTCGGTATAGCGATTTCAAAATGGGTTACCCGGTTTTTTTCATCAGGGATCCCGAAGAGCGTCATGGGGGCCCCTTTTGTTGTAGCCCACAACCCTTCGAAAGCCGCCATCTTGGCAGGCTGGGTTATTGCGACCTGAATGGAATGGCCGTGACCCGCTGCGAATTGAAGCATGGATGAAAATACAAATACCAGCAGGGCAATTTTCAGCAGTATGCGGGCGCTCTTGACATTTTTCTCTTTGAGAAGGTACCAGGAACTAATCCCGGCCGCGAATAGTGAACCGGTAATCCATGCTCCGATGATCGTATGAATAAAGCGGATAAGGGTTGAGTGGTTAAATGTCGCAGCAAAAAAATCCGTTAAGAATATCCTGCCGTCGATTATTTTATATCCATCAGGAGTCTGCATCCAGGAATTTGCTATGATGATCCAGAATCCTGATAAATGAGAGCCTATAAGTACAAGAATTGCTGAAATAAGGTATGCTCTTTGTGAAACCTTTTTCCTGCCGAACATGAGTATACCGAGGAAAATGGATTCAAGAAAGAATGCGAAAATTGCCTCTGCAGCAAGGGGCGCTCCGAAAATATCACCCACCTTTCTGGAAAAATTTGACCAGTTGGTGCCAAAGGCAAATTCAAGAACAATTCCCGTGGCAACACCGATGGTAAAAACAAGGCCGAATATCTTTACAAGAAAGGTCGAAATATTTTCATAAAATTCTTCACCTGTTTTCAGGTGAAGGGATTCAATGATGACTATTATCAGTATAAGGCCAATACTCAATGGAGGGAATAGAAAGTGAAATCCAGCTGTCAGGCCGAATTGAATCCTTGATAATAGAACTGCGTCCATCATTTATTCATCCTGTTATACACCATTATTTCATCTGGCAGTATCTGCATATTCCCATAAAATATATATGACTGTCAATGATAATATGCTCATCAATCTTTTTTCGTCCTTTGAGCGGATTGATAATCGAAATATCATATAATTGGCTGCAGTATATGCATTTCAGGTGAGCATGATCATCCATGGCCGCATCAAATTTTACCTCTTTCTCCTCTATTGTTAACATTTTAACAATATGCCTGTCATTGAGCAGTTTCAACGTATTGTAAACTGTAGTTTTCGAGAGAGTAGGTATTTCACTGGAGATATCCCTGTGAATGGTGTCAACTGTAGGGTGGTTCCTGGATGTAAGAAGGTATTTAAGGATTTTAATCCTGTGAAAGGACGGTTTTACTCCTTTTTCATAAAGAATGCTTTTTATTTCTGTGTCTTTCATAATTTTTTATATTTATTCATACAATTAACTTAATAAGATAAAAAGCAATTATTATATTTATCAAATTTTAAATAATTAAATATCTGAAATATATCATATGAGTTGAATATGAATACTGATTAAAATTTTTCTTAGAATATTTAAATTTAATATAAAATTAGTTTGATTTTTTTGAATATGAATAGTAATCAATGATTATGATTAAGATTATAGATGCCGGAGCAAAAATGACAAAAGTTGAACATCAGTTAAATGATAAATGGGAAAAGCCGGCTATAAAATTTTTCAAAAGTATTTCTGTCAGGGTGACTATTCTTGTAATAGGAATACTTTCCATAGGTATAGGAATTACAATAACATACTATCTAAAATCACAAAATGCGACAGTCATTGAATCAAGGGAGAGCGCCATCAGGGAGGAGGTGAATGTACTCTACCTTGCTATTAAAAATAATATGCTCGCCGGAGAGGCCCCCATTGCTGTGGAACTGTTCAGGGAGCTTGCCAGGATAGAGGATATTGGTGATATCAGGCTCTACAGGGCAAATGGTATCAGCGCATTTTCGGACAATAGCACTCTCGACTATGTGAACAGCTATCTGAGGACGGATAAATTTGCCAGGAAATCATCATTCCTTCCCAGGGATGTAATTGATGATGAAAACTTTAAAAAGGCTGTGAAAAATGTTGATGATGTTACGGTTCAGGATGTGGACGGGGCTCAAAAAAAGCTTATAATCTACAAAACCCTTATCAATCAGCCAAAATGCTCCAGGTGTCATGGGCTGGACCATGTAATCAGGGGGGTAATCAGGATATCCTCCCCGCTTGATACCATGTACATGAAGACCAGGGGGAATCTTATACTTTCGATAGTAATTTACAGCATTGTTGTATTTATTTTATCTTTATCAATCATCTATTTTATAAATAAAATTGTCATTAGAAGAATTTATGGAATTGGAAGGCTGGTACAGGGTGTTGGTTCCGGTGATTTTAAAACAAAAATCAAGGTCGTCCAGAACGATGAACTCGGGATGCTTGGAAACCAGATAAACAGGATGATAGACGGCCTCAATGAACATTTTAAGCTTTCAAAGTTTGTTTCGAAATCGACAATGGACCATATCAGATCGACCGATGAAATCAAACTAGGCGGCGAGAAAAGGATTATGACCGTCCTCTTTACCGATATCAGGGGATTCACATCTTATTCAGAAAGCAGGGATCCCGACGAAATAATGAAAATGCTGAATATTGTTATGAACATGCAGGCGGAAATAATCGACAGGCATGGCGGCGATATAGATAAATATGTGGGCGATGAGATCATGGCAACTTTTTATGGCGAGGATATGGTATTGAATGCTGCTGCTGCGGCAGTTGAAATAAAAAAAATGTTCAAGGAAAGATTCTCAGAACCTGGAAATGAGGTGCATATCGGTATAGGAATAAATACCGGAGAGATGATCTCGGGAAATCTCGGTTCAGGTAACAGGATGGACAGGACTGTCATTGGTGATTCTGTTAATGTAGGTTCAAGACTGTGCTCTGTTGCAGGAAAAAATGTAATTGTTCTTTCTGAATACAGCTACGCATACATTCAGGAGAGGGTAACTGTCAGGGAGCATGAACCTATAAAGGTAAAAGGGAAATCAGTGCCAGTAAAAATTTATATTCTCAGGGATATCGTATGAAAAAGTTGATTATATGTATGGCGGTAGTTTTTATAGGTGGATGCTCTCAAAAGAAACAGGAAATTTTCTTTGCCCTTCCCGATGATTATAAAAAATGGAAAAAAACTGTTGATAAAGTTCTGGATTATACTGTCCCCGGGCATGGCGCAACTTTCAGGGTAATATATGCCAATGATATAGCTTTCAAGCCTGCAAGGGAGAAGGATCTGCAGGGGAGGGAGAGAGTTGTCATGAAAGAAGGGTCAATCATAATCAAGGAAATATATAAAAGACGGGAGGATATAAACCGTGAGATCCCGCTTCTCACTATCATGAAAAAAGAGAGCGCAAATGAACTTGCCATAAAAAACTGGCTTTTTATTCTGAAAAAGCCGGGACAGAAGGCTGAAGCCGTTACTGGAAGAATGTGTATAGGGTGCCATGAATCGGCAAATGAAGCCCACCCGTATTTTGATAATAATCCTGGAAACCTTTTCAGGGATTATCTTTTTGCCCCTATTCTTAAATAACGGATTTCCGTTATTTACAACCAAGTTTCCTCCCGTTTCGGGTATTATTTCAAAATAATGTATTAGTGTTGACAAAAAATAATAGTATCATTGTGATGTCATTGTTAGAAATCCTAACAATAAAATATTATAGTTGCAGGGATAAGATTATGGAAAGAGATATTATTACAATAGATGAAAAATTATGCAACGGCTGCGGCCAGTGCGTTCCAGGATGCCCTGAGGGGGCGCTTCAGATCATTGACGGAAAAGCCAGGCTCATCAGCGATCTTTTCTGCGATGGCCTGGGCGCATGTATAGGGGAGTGTCCCGAAGGCGCAATTTTTATTGAAAAAAGGGAAGCAGAACCATATAATGAAGTAATAGTCATGGGTAATATTGTGAAACACGGGGAATCGACAATCCGCGCGCATCTGCTTCATTTAAGAGACCACAATGAAACAGTCTACCTGAATACAGCCATCAAGTTTTTGAAAGATAATGGGTTAAAAGTGCCTGATGATTTGACAGGAGAGAGCAGGCCACCGGAAAAGCATCCGCACAAACATGGTGAATGCCAGGGTTCGGCTGAAAAAGAAATCCATCATTCCGGCACCAGTTCAGGCCCGGTTTCTGCGCAATCGCACCTGAGCCAGTGGCCCATACAGCTCCAGCTGGTGAATTCCAAGGCTCCATATTTTAATGGCGCAGATCTGCTGATTGCAGCGGACTGTGTCCCGTTCAGCATTGCCGATTTCCATGAAAAATTTTTAAAGGATAAAAAGCTGATCATATTCTGCCCGAAACTTGATTCAACAATAGACAATTATATCGAAAAACTTAAGGATATCTTCACCAATCAGAATATAAAATCCATCACAATAGCCCATATGGAGGTTCCCTGCTGTTTCGGTATCAGTAAAATTGTTGAAACTTCATTGCAGAAAGCGGGAGTGACAATTCCTGTTAAGGATTTAACAATTTCCATAGACGGAAAAGTAAAATAGTAAAAAACTAATAACGGTAGTGTTGATTTTATCATATGAATAAAGATTCAGTCCATATAGATGAAAGTATTGTTTTGATACTCGAAAAATTAAACCAGATCCAGCGTTCCCTGATGTGGGAAATTGCCATAAAGGAGAAGGTCAGCCCGGTTCAGATGCAGTTCCTCGTTTATATTGAAAAGAATCCTGACAGCCTCTGCAAAGTAAGTGTGTTGTCAAGGGAATTTGAGTTGACCAAGGCGACTGTCAGCGACGCAATCACCACACTTGTTAGCAAGAAGTTAGTCGTAAGGGTAAAGGAAAAAGAAGACAAAAGATCTTTTCACATTGTGCTGACAGGAATGGGAAAGAAAGTTGTTAAAAAGGTTTCCAGGTGGTCAGATGTTTTAAAGTCGCAAATTGAAAATTTTCCTGCTCATCAGAAGGAGACGGTTTTTTTGTTTCTTATGGAACTTGTTAAGTCATTGTTTGATGAAGGTGCCATTAATACGCCGAGAATATGCCTTACATGCGGTAATTTTCAAAAAAATGCAGATACTGACATATCAACTCCTTACCGGTGTAACCTTACAGGCAAAAATATTTCAATCAACGACCTGAATGTGGGATGCAGCAATTTCGTAAAGTAAAAGGTATTTGCCGGATACTGTTTTTCAGCTTTGAAAAAGTTTGTTAAGATTATCAAAATTCAATTCATTTCTTATCCCGAATCTTGTAATTGAAAAATCATATTTCACGGGATCTTCCGGGGAAATCATCCTGAACCCTTCAGTAACCTCCAGGGCTGTTTTTAAATCTCCGTTTATTCTCGCGGTAAAATTATACATGCTCCCGAACCTGTGCATATGGGTGTCGAGTGGAATGATCAGCTTGGATGCATCAACACCGGCCCATCCGCCTGGATCCACTTTATCTTTTCTGACCATCCATCTTAAATAGAGATTGAGCCTTTTGCATGCGCTTTTTTTTTCAGGATCCGGAAGCAGGGTGTTGCTTTTTTGAAAAGATTCACCCTTCAATTCTTTCACAAAAAAAGTCATCGCAGGTAATATATTTTTATCAGCGGGATTATAGCCTTTAAGAAAACAGTCATGAAGTGTGCCATGGAGATGCAGTACTTTCCTGATGCCGGATAAAAAATCAGCAATATCACAGCCGGATGTGAATCTGTGTTTAAAATCTTTACAGAACGTACTGAATTTCCCGCTTCTGCTGGCCGTAATAAAATTTTTGGGCCTATGACCCAGGAGGTTTAATATTTTTCCCACAGATACGAGGATTTGGGATACCCTGCCATAGGCAAGGGATGATGCGATTAATCCGACAATCTCTCTATCTTCAATTTTTTTATATTCAGATAAAAATTGGAGGGGATCAGGTGAGATATATTTTTTCCTGTTGTATATTGTATAAATCTTTTCAAGGGACTGCCGGTCAATTATATGCATTTCAAAGGATTGCATCAGATTGAATTATCTGGAAACAAAACAGCTGTTCACATATTTATTATATGATTTATATCATCAATGGATATAAGTTTCTGGTAAACCTGGCACTCCCGGCACGGAACCATCTGAAGCTTGCATTTTTCACTTGTAGCCCAGCAGGGCCTGATCCTGGTCTCATTGTTGCTGCAATTGAGCCATTGATCTCTTTCGCAGCCCCGGATTTTCCAGCATGGAGCGAGGGCAAGCATCCTTCTTATACCTTCAAAATTGTTTCCGTAGACCTGGATCATCTCTCTGATATTTTTAACTTTATCCAGTTCAAGATCTGAATACAATCTCCTTCCGGTATCGGTTCTATAGGGTATAATCAGGCCCTCAGCTTCATATAATCTTAAAGTATGCGTAGATACTCCAAGCTTGTTTGCAGCAACAGCCGGAGTATATATTGGTTCAAAATAATTGTGATTAGACATGTAAAATCATCCGGAAAAAGGTTCTTTCAGCCGGTTTGTATTGCGCTTTTAATAAACCGGTTGATGAATTTTGAAAAGAATTTGAAATTTACTGATTAACTATAAGAGAATTTCGAATAATTAAAATAACTATTTCCAATATGAGCGCAAACATTCAGGAATATTATTATTTGTTAAATTATATTATTAAAATCTAATTTTTAAAGCGCTTAAAATGAAAATTATTTATATTGTATGATTATAATTTTATATTTTGAAAATGTCAAGAAATATGATTAATTTTAGTATATTTTTTAAATTAATATTGGATAAAATTATATTGACTAAAAAAAGAATGATTATAATTATAATTTAATTTTCAGTTATAAAATGAAATTTGATAAATCATAATGTATTTATTGATGTATTTATCAATGATTAATTAATTCAATACACTGTTTATTTGATTTTTTAATGATCAATAAAAAATCCTGGTAATCGGCCGTTTGCAATTAACGAATAACTGATACACTATTTTACTATGAGGTAAATCATGTCAGCAAATATTTATGTCGGGAATCTCTCATACGATATTACAGAAAAACAGCTGGAAGAACTTTTCAGACAACACGGTGAAGTGATATCTGTAAAAATTATTACAGATCAGTATTCCGGTAAATCAAAAGGATTTGGATTTATTGAAATGACAAATAGTAATGAAGCGGAAACAGCAATTCAGCAAATTGATGGCAAACAGGTTTTGAACCGGAATTTGAAGGTTAATATTGCGAAACCCAGGAATGATACTAAAAAATTTAACAGATAGATTTTCTGAGTAATTCATTATTCCAGGTTTCCTTATTTTAGTAGAACAAATTTTTATAGTCATTCTTCATAATATGTTTTTTTAGCCGGTATAAATGGCTGTTTCTGAAAGATTATCTTGAATTATATCATAAATAAAATTTTTATCTTCATAAAACTATTTTTTTTACAATTCCTTCATTCAGCATATAACCATCTGACAGATTAGGATTTAGAAGATTTTTCAAACTGAATCTAATATTTAAAAAAATTTGTTGTAATTTTTATAATTTTATATCAACATTAACTATCATGCGTGATTATAAAAGAGAGGTATTAGATGCCGAAAAATAATGATGATTTAAAAAAAAGACTTCATGAGTCCAAGAATCAATTCTATGGAATGGATCTCAATTCAATCAAGGAGTCATTCATCAATCACCTTGAATATTCTCTGGCAAAAGATGAATATACATGCACAGATAATGACTGCTATGCCAGCATGGCCTATCTGACCAGGGACAGGCTTATAGAGAGATGGATTGAAACACAGCAGACCTATTATAACCAGGATATCAAGAGAGTGTACTACCTGTCGCTGGAATACCTGATAGGCAGAACACTGGGCAACAGCCTTATGAACCTGGGATTATTCGATACAGGAAATGACGCAATGAAGGATCTTGGCTACAGCCTTGAGGAGTTAAGGGAAAATGAATGGGATGCAGGCCTGGGTAACGGGGGGCTCGGGAGACTCGCGGCATGTTTCATAGATTCCCTGTCCACCCTTGAGATTCCTGCTGTGGGATACGGGATTAGATATGAATATGGGATATTTTTTCAGAATATTGTAAACGGCTACCAGATGGAGAGCCCTGACAACTGGCTCCGCTACGGTAACTTCTGGGAGTTCCCGAGACCGGAATTCTTATACAGGATTAAATTTTACGGCAGGGTAAACCAGTATACTGACTCGGACGGCAAATTAAAAAGTGAATGGGTAAATGCTGAAGAGGTAATGGCAATGGCCTATGACACTCCAATTCCGGGATACAGGAACAATACCGTCAATAATTTAAGGCTGTGGTCTGCCAAATCTACAAGGGAATTTAACCTGGATTATTTTAATGACGGAGATTATAACAAGGCAGTTCTTGAAAGGTCCATTTCAGAAAATATAACCAGGGTGCTCTATCCAAAGGACAATGTGTATGAAGGGAAGGAACTGCGCCTGAAACAGCAGTATTTATTTGTTTCAGCGACCCTTCAGGATATTATTCGCCGATACAAAAAAACTCACACTACCTTTGATGCATTTCCCGACAAGGTGGCCATTCAGCTTAATGATACCCATCCTGCCATAGCCATCTCCGATTTAATGAGGATATTGCTTGATGAGGAAGGGCTTGGATGGGAATATGCATGGGATATCACAACAAGGACTTTCGGATATACAAATCATACTGTTCTCCCTGAGGCTCTGGAAAAATGGAGCGTAAGTCTCCTGGGGAACCTTCTCCCCAGGCATTTACAAATTATATATGAGATAAACCATCAGTTTCTTGAATACGTGACAAAGAGATTCCCCGGTAATCATGATATGCTCGGGAAAGTATCTATTATTGAGGAGGGGGGGGGTGATAAAAAAGTACGGATGGCAAACCTGGCCATTGTCGGGAGCCATTCTGTTAACGGTGTCGCGGCTCTTCACACGGATATATTGAAAAGCAGGGTGTTTCAGGAATTTCATGCAATATGGCCTGATAAAATAAATAACAAGACAAATGGCATTACCCAGAGAAGATGGCTGAAGCTGTGCAACAGGGAACTCTCCGGATTAA
Source organism: Spirochaetia bacterium (assembly GCA_009885955.1). Classification (GTDB taxonomy): domain Bacteria; phylum Spirochaetota; class UBA4802; order UBA4802; family UBA5550; genus VFJS01. The sequence continues at coordinate 100,842 of VFJS01000002.1, forward strand.
TCAGCAAAAAAATCGGAGAAAAATGGGTAGTAGATCTTTATGAACTCAAGAAAATAATTCCCCTGGCAACTGATACAAGCTTCCAGAAAGAATGGGCGGATATAAAAAAGAGTAACAAGGAGGCACTGGCAGTATATATTAAAAGTCACAACGGAATAACGGTGAACCCCGACTCCATGTTCGATATACAGGTAAAAAGGATTCATGAATACAAGCGCCAGCTTCTGAATGTGTTCCATGTTATAACTCTTTATAAGAGAATAAAGGAGCAAAAAGATTTAATCCAGGTGCCAAGGACCGTTATTTTTGCCGGGAAGGCGGCGCCGGGATATTATATGGCCAAGCTGATTATAAAGCTGATAAATGCTGTTGGTGAAGTGGTAAACCGGGATACAGATATTCGCGATATGCTCAAAGTTATTTTTCTGAGAAATTATGCAGTCTCAAATGCTGAAAAAATTATTCCCGCTGCTGACCTTTCCCAGCAGATTTCTACAGCCGGGACTGAAGCCTCTGGAACAGGAAACATGAAATTCGCTCTGAATGGCGCCCTTACCATTGGTACACTGGATGGAGCTAATGTTGAGATGCTTGAGGAGATCGGGAAGGATAATTTTTTTATTTTTGGCATGAACGCTGATGAGGTAGTGAATCTGAAAAATTCAGGATACAACCCTGTAAAATATTACAATGATAATAAAGAATTAAAAGAAGTAATTGATATGATCAGCAGTGGTTATTTTTCCCCTGATAATCCAGGACTTTTTAGACCACTTACCGATTCCCTCCTGTACCAGGGAGATACATATATGCTCCTTGCTGATTATTCATCATATATCAAATGTCAGGAGGAAGTTGGCAGGACATTCAGGAACAGGGAAGAATGGACAAGGAAAAGCATCCTGAACTCGGCAAATACCGGTAAATTTTCTGCCGACAGAACAATTCTGGAGTATGCCAGGGATATATGGGGCGTTAAACCGGTACCAATAAAAGTATCCTCAGGGAAGTAGGGATTATTTACCCTTTTTTTCAAGTTTGCGGATCTCTTCGTCGCGGATTTCCCTCCGGAGGAGTTTGCCGACTTTTGATTTAGGCAGCATATCGCGGAATTCTATGTAGCTCGGAACTTTGTAGGAGGCAAGTCTGTCCCTGCACCACAGGGTCAGTTCAGAACTTCCAACACCCTTGACATCATTTTTCAACACTACAATTGCCTTGATCCTTTCACCAATTTTTTCATCAGGCACTCCGACAACACACGCGCCTGTTACCGCATGATGGTCCTGCAGGGTGGCTTCAATTTCAGAAGCAGAAACCCTGTACCCTTTATGCTTAATGATATCAGCTGTTCTTTCTATGAATTCAAGCTCTCCATCCTCAGTGATTCTCATGAAATCACCCATCCGGTAATAGATCGTCCCGTTAATATCTATAAATGATACCGCACTCTCCCCGGGTTTTTTCCAGTATTTTTTTACTGTGAACAGTGACGTCACAGCCAGCTCACCTATTTCACCCTGGGGGAGCTGCTCAACCGTATCCGGCGAAATAATAATACAAATTCTTGATTTAAGAGGGGTACCAACAGCTTTTATGTTCGGGGCTTTTCCAATGAGACTGTAGGAAACATGTCCCACTTCAGTGGATCCGTAAACCTGGTAAATCGGGATTTTCAGCTTATGCATCCATTTTTTATACATCTCTGCCGGAAGGACATCCCCTCCGCAGTAACAGTATTTCAATGATGACAGGTCATACTGATCCAGCCTGTCATTGTCAAGGATCATCCGGTAAAGGGCAGGTACTCCGAGCATCCACCGTACCCTGTATTTTCCGATGAAGTGGAGCATCGGGTCGATTTCAGGAACAGGCATGAGGACTATAGTGTTCCCCTTGTTAAGGCCCACCCCGAGGGCATAGCCCTTGGCCATGATATGGAACATGGGATTGACCATTATCAGAACATCCCCCCCGTCACTGAGATGCCCTTTCAGAACATCATCCTCCAGATCTTTAATATAGGAGACTTCCCCCATGTGGGTGCCAGGGACTCCTTTCGGGAAGCCTGTTGTTCCGCCTGTGTACATGATATATGCCAGGTCATTATAAGGATCGATATTCACCTTGGGCGGGGAAGTTTTGCCTTTTTTGATTATTTCCTTAAATGTAAAAACTATACTGCTTTTTTCCACTGAGCCGCCCGGGATCTTATCAAATAGGTGACCAAGTACCCTTTTCCATGGAGCGAGCAGATCGGCAATTCCTGTCACAATAATCCTTTTGATTTTGGTCTTCGGAATGACCTCTTTCACATAGGAGAAATTAGTTTCAAGGCAAATGATGGTTTCCACATCAGCATCATTGATGATATATTCAATTTCATAGGAGGTATATATGGGAGAGATGGGGACGACAATGGCACCGATTTTATTGATTGCAAAATTTGCGATGATCCACTGCGGACAATTCGGTATATACAACATTACCTTGTCCCCTGCCCGGACGCCGGTTTCATAAAGGCCTGCAGCAAACTTTTCAACCAATGTACCCAGCCTCGTGTATGAGTACCTGTCGCCAAGGTATATGAGCGCCGTATTATCAGGGAATTTTTTACATGCTTCTTCAAATCCTGTAAACGTGCATTCTGATCTATATTCCGACATTCTATGACCGCCTATACTCCAAAGTAAGCCGATTTCACATCGGGATTATCCAGAAGTTCATTACCGGTTCCCTCCAGCACGCTGCTCCCGTTTTCAATAATGTATCCGTATTCTATTATCGGGATGATGGGCCTTGCATACTGCTCGGTTATGATTATTGCAATTTTTTTGGAATTCCTTATCTCTTTGATTGCTGTAACAACAATTTTCTGATAGAGTGGGCTGAGCCCCAGGAGAGGTTCATCAAGGAGGAGAAGTTTTGGTTTAGCCATGATTGCCCTGCCTATGGCGAGCATCTGCTGTTCACCGCCGCTTAAAAATCCCCCCTGCCTGTGGAGGTGTTTTGTCAAATGGGGGAATATATGGAGTACATAATCCAAATTCTCCTTTGTTTCAGCGCTGGTGGAAAGGAAAGCGCCAATTTTGAGATTTTCCATCACTGAGCTTTCGGCAAATATTCTTCTCCTCTCGGGACAAAGTATAATGCCCATGCGTGCCCTTTCATGGGGCTTTAGCTTTGATATCTCCTGATGTTCAAAATCTATAGTGCCATAGGAGGAAATCCTTTCGCCCCCTTTCATCTCCTCTTTTTTCTGCATGTCCAGGATAATGCCCGAGATCATGTGCATGAGTGTGCTTTTCCCGGCGCTATTGGACCCGAAAATTCCTGTGATGCTATTGCTTTTAATATCAATGGTAACATTATTCAGAGCAAGCATATTTTCATAAAAAACCATGAGATCCGAGGCTTTCAGCATATCATACCTCGTCGCTGCCGAGATAGGCTTCACGAACCCTGCTGTCTTCTATAACATCATAGGGTTTGCCTTCAGCAATTTTTTCACCGAACTGCAGGGCCATAACCCTGTCTGCCACTTTGAAGAGCTCGCGCAGCCTGTGCTCAACCATTATTATTGTTACGCCTTCAAGTTTAAGCTTTTCTAATAGCGGAATAAGTCCGCCGATTTCTCCGACACTGAGGCCTGAAAATATTTCATCACAGAGTATCACTTCCGGTCTCATGGCAATGCAGCGGGCAAGCTCAAGCCTTTTCAGGTAACCGGTAGGGAGGGTGGATGCAAGTTTATACGGAACCCGTGAGTCCCTTTCAAATCCTATCTCCTCAAGGATATCGATAGCTACGGTGTCTCTGTCCCCATGTTTGCCGCCGCCTCTCCATCCCCCCAGTTTTCTGGCCCTGGGGCCCCACAATGGTATAACCAGGTTTTTATATGCCGGAAGTGAGAAATAGGGCCTCATAATCTGAAAGGTCCTTGTTATCCCCATGCGTGCAATTTTGTGTGGAGGTAACTTTGTTATATTCTTATCCCTGAAAAATACTTTACCTTTTTCATGCCGTATAAAGCCGGTTATGCAGTTAATCAGCGTGGTCTTGCCCGATCCATTGGGACCTATGATTCCATATACCTCGCCTTCTTCTACCTGGAAGCTTACAGAGTCGAGGGCTTTAAGCCCTTTAAATGTCTTGCTGATATTTTCTGCTGACAGTATTATCATACATCAACCCATCTTTCAAATTGATGATACCTGCGAGAGATATACATCATAATCCCTTCGCTTTTGAATACAATGAAAAGAGTAAGAACTACGCAGTATATGACAATGCGGAATGATCCGAAAAATCTCAGGAATTCCGAGAGCGGGACCAGTATGAAGCTCCCCACGACTGCGCCTATGAGGAAACCGCTTCCTCCGATGGTCACTGCAGCTATAGGGATGATGGAGAAATCCAGTGCGAAAAGCGACAGGCCGGCCCAGATATACAGGTGGACGAGATATGATCCTGCAAAGCAGCCGATTAACGAGGCGATAAATACTGCCTGAGTTTTTATCCAGGTGACGTTGATTCCCGATGCTCTGATTGACTGGTCATTGTCCTTCACGCCTCTCATAACAAGTCCGATGTCCTGGTTCACAAAACGCCTGAGCCCGAAAAGTATGGCAAGCATTACAACAATTATTATGTAATTTTCAAGATCATTTCCAGGTAGGCTTTCAATTCCTGATATTCCGTTTGTCCCTCCAAAAATATTGAGTGCTTCGATTACCCGTGTAAGAAGGAGAGGGTACATGAGCGTGATAATGGCAAAATAGACTCCGCGGAGCCACAGGCACGGGAGAAGGAGCAGTGTACAGATAACAGCCCCGAGCACCGACGCCAGCGGTATGGAGAGGTATATGGGCACATGGAGGTACGAATTCAGAATGGCTGATGTATACCCGCCGACCCCCACAAAAAAAGAGCACCCCAGACATACAAGGCCCACATAGTTTGCAAGAAAATCAAATGATATGGCAAGGAGGGAATAGACCAGCATAATGTTCACAACCCGTTTCCAGTAGGGGACGCTGTCAAGTACAACAGGCAGAAGAAAAAGAATTAGTACAAGCGCCATCCTGGGGCCTGCAAGATATAATATTTCTTTTAAAGAAGAGATGGCATAAATTCCCTCACTCCTGACATTTATTCCCCTGTCTACCCGTTCACTTCTTTTCATAAAATTATTATACCCTTTCCTCAAGCTCTTTCTGCTTACCCATGATCCCGGAAGGTTTTATCAGGAGTGTCACGATAATTGCCAGAAGGGCGACAACCATCTGGTAATGAGATGATAAAAAAACCTCGGTCAGTATCTGGGCAAAGCCGATGATGAACGAAGCAACAACGACCCCGCTCCAGCTTCCCAGCCCGCCGATGATGCTTACGGCTATGGAAAATATAAGGACATTGTATCCTGTTTCAACGACAATATTCCCGAGCGGAAGGAGTATAACGGCTGACAGGCCTGCAAGTCCTGATCCAATTGCGAGAGACAGGATTGCGGTGAAATCGGAATCGATGCCAAGCATCATTGAAGCCCTTTCATCCTGGGCAATCCCCCTGAAGGCCAGTCCTGTTTTAGTAAAGCGGGTGAACAGATACAGCATAACAAATACGGCAAATCCCGTTACCATTATTATAAGCCGCTGGTAGTCGATGCTGACATCGAAGAATGTAATGGAACCGGACATGAAAGATGGAAGGGTAAAGGTTGACCCGCGGAGCCCACCCCACCTGAGTCCTTCAATAATTGCAAGGCCGATGGCATACGAGGCTATGACCTCGGAAATTTCCATGCCCCTGACTCGAATGAGGGCGAACCTGTATATCAGCGCGCCGGATGCAGCAGTTCCCAGGATGCCAATCAGTATTGCAAGGGGGTAGCTCAGTTCCAGGCTGTTTAAGAGCATCCAGACAGTATATCCAGTGGCAATATAAAGCGCACCATGCGCAAAGTTGGGAAGCCTGCTTATGCTGTAGACCAGTGTAAATCCCAGCGACATGAGAGCAAGAATTATGCTGTTTATCGTGCCGTAAACAAGTATGTCCAAGATAATCCCTCTATTATGGAATATATCAGGATGCCGGTTTTAAAACCGGCATCCTGGATAGATCAATTCATCCAGGGCGGCAGAAGAATCTTTCCGTCGGCTGTTTTTAACGGGAATATTTGGACCCTGGTCTCTTTTTGCCATTGTATGATTCCGGTTACAACACCCTTTTCTGGATCATCGGATGGTATAACCTGGTGTGATTTCTTATCAAAAGCGATTCTGCCGTAGGCGCCCATGAGGCTCAGGTTTTCCAGCGCCTTAATAACATCATCCGTTTCAGTGGTGCCGGCTTTTTCTATTGCTTCTTTCAATGTATATACAGCCATGTAGCTTGATGATGTCCCGTATCCTTCGGGTTCGAGGCCGTATTTTTTCTTATATGCCTCGACAAACTTCGATGTCCATGGCGATATTTTATTTGCCGGGGCGTTCCCTCCATTAACCAGGTTAACGATGAGGTATTCCCCTTTTCCCCCGGTGGCTTTCCAGAAACCCGGCTGCTGGCCGGCATTGACATATCCCATGGGCAGGGCTTTCAGTTTCATGTCGCTCCACTGCTTAAGTAGAATTGAGCTCTCGGGCATATCCATCCACAGGAAAATTATATCGGCACCTTTATTTTTCGCATCATTGAGGCCTATTGAGAAATCCGAGGCCCCGGTTGGATATATTTTTGTGTCAAGGACATTCCATTTTTTTTCCGTAAGGAGTTTTTTAATATTGTCGGCTGCTCTTTTTGCGTGCTCCACATCCTGTACCATGATATAGACGTTGTTGAAGCCGCTGCTCTTTTTAATCTCTTCAAAAATTGCCATGAAATCAGCTGACATGATCCCGACATGGCTGGTGATCCTGAAACAATATTTATACTTAGTATAGTCGCTCTCCACCTTCTTATGGTAGGCCGGGGTAAGAACTCCGATTGAAAGAATGCTTATTTTTTTATGTTTGCTCAACAGGTCCATTGCTGCCAGGGCAGCTTCCGAGCGGGCAGGGCCGCCGATGATAAAATCAGCCTTTTTTTCAAGAATAAGTTTCTCAAGGCCCATGAGCGCGTCATTCACAGGGACATTCATCTCCAGGTCCCTTGTGTCAATCATCTCGACCTGGAAGGGGAGTTTTTTGCCTCCAATGGAAACACCGCCTGCAGCATTAATTTCTTCAACAGCCAGTTTTATTCCCCTTTCTCCCACCCAGCCTTCAAGAAAGGCAGTTGGAAGCGGGGCACCGATTACTATTGAAGTTTTTGCAGGTTTGCAGGAAATAGAAAATACTGAAACGGATAAGATGATGCTGAAAATTATTGATTGTTTAAAAAATATTTTAATCATAACATCACTTCCATTATTTAGAATTTTACCAGGCAATCCGTTATATATAATACAATATGTATTATATTAAACACTATTTTTTAATGAAACTGCTTTCCCTTTATTCTTGCTGAGGGTAAAAACAGTTTCATTAAAATTTATCAGGCAAACTTATTTTAAAAAATAATTTTGATAATTACATCCAGGGGGGAAGCAGTACTTTCCCTTCAGCTGTCTTCGGCGGGAAAATCTGGACACGCTTGCCTTTCTGCCACTGGATAATACTTGTCACAGCGCCTTTCTCTGGATCAAGTGACGATATGACCTGGTGTGATTTTTTATCAAAGCTGATTTTTCCGTACACGCCCATGAGGTCAATATTTTCCAATTCTTTTATCACCGCGTCAGTGTCAAGGCTGCCGGCTTTTTCTATTGCTGCCTTTAAAGTGTAAATTGCCATATAGCTCGAAGACGTGCCGTAACCTTCAGGTTCAAGGCCGTATTTTTTCTTATAAGCTTCGACAAATTTCATTGTCCAGGGGGTGATATTGGACGGGGCGTTGCCGCCATTAACCAGGTTAACCAGGAGAAATTCCCCTTTTCCTTCTGTGGCTTTCCAGAATCCCGGCTGTTCTGCAGCGTTGACGAATCCCATGGGCAGGGCTTTCAGCTTCATCCCGCTCCACTGCTTCAGCAGAATGGAACTTTCAGGCATATCCATCCACAGGAAGAGTATATTTGCGCCTTTGTTTTTTGCATCATTGAGGCCAACTGAAAAGTCTGATGCTCCGGTGGGATAAATCTTCGTATCGATAACATTCCAGCCCTTGTCGGTCAGGAGCTTTTTCATGTATTCGCCGCCCTTCCTGGCATGCTCCACGTCCTGGACCATGATATATACATTATTAAATCCGTGTCCCTTTTTTATATCCTCAAAAAGCATCATGAATTCATTGGCCATAACGCCTACATGGCTCGTAATCCTGAAGCAGTACTTGTATTTATCATAATTTTCCGAAACTTTTTTCGTGTAGGCCGGTGTGAGGGCCCCTGTTGTGAGGATGCTTATTTTTTTATGCTTGCTCAGCAGATCCATAGCTGCAAGAGCGGCTTCGGAACGGATTGGGCCTCCCACGATAAAATCAGCCTTTTTTTCAAGGATGAGTTTCTCCATTCCCATGAGCGCATCATTGACAGGAACATTCATTTCCAGATCCCTGGTATCGATAACCTCAACTTTAAAGGGAATTTTTTTCCCTCCCACCGAGACCCCGCCTGCAGTATTGATCTCTTCAACGGCAAGTTTGATCCCCTTTTCAGCGTCCCAGCCGTAAAGAAATGCAGTGGCGAGAGGAGATCCAATTACTATCTCTGTTTTTGCTGATTTGCACATGACAAAAAGCAGTGCAACAGAAAATAGGATAAAAATTCTGAGAAAACTCTTAATAATTTTATTGTTCATGGTAAAACATCCTTGATTAAAATAATTCATTATTCTACAATATAGTTATATTATAGCTTCAAAATAATCATAAATTGTCAATCAAATTTTTTTATTATTTTTAGATTCCATCCGCATTTTAATGATTTCATAAACAATAGGCATAATTGAAATGATAACTATGGCTGCAATGACAATTGAGAAATATTGTTTCACAATGGGCAGATTACCGAAGAAATATCCGGCAGAAATAAATATTACCGGCCAGGCAATGCCCCCGATTATATTAAACATGATGAATTCCCAGTAGGACATCCGCGCTATGCCTGCGACAAATGGGGCAAAAGTCCTGATGATCGGCGCGAAGCGGGCAAGGATGATCGCCTTTCCCCCATGCTTTTCATAAAATTGATGCGCCCTCTCAAGATGTTTTTTGTTAAGCCACCTGACATCATCCCGGTGAAAGACTTTTGGCCCGATAAAATGCCCGATCCAGTAATTTACCGTGTCACCGATAATTGCAGCCACTGCTATGACAGCTGTGAGTAAAAAGGGATCAAAAGACCCGGTCCCTGCCAGGGCCCCTGCTGCGAACAGGAGGGAATCCCCGGGCAGAAAGGGGGTAACAACGAGTCCGGTCTCACAGAAAATAATGATAAAAATTACTACATATGACCAGTATCCGAATTTGAGTATTATCACATTCAGGTATTTATCTATATGAAGCAGAAAATCGAGTATTTGAAAATCATCAAACATGTATGAACTCCTGTTTTTTTTTATTGATCCGGCAATAATCTATGTATTCACTTGTCAGTGAGTCTGACTCCAGGGCTATGACCCTCTGACAACGTTTCTCCATATTTTTCTTTCAGTTCCAGGGGTATGCCGCTTTCGCATGGCACCGCAGTTGAGCAGAGCCCGCATCCGTATATCTCCAGCTTGTAATCATCCCTGCAGATTTTTCTTGATTCCTGGACCCTGTCGCTGCAGGTATCCTTGTCATGGCCGGTTTCGCTTATTGCCCCCACCGGGCATCTTTCAGCGCATTTAAGGCAGGGGATTTTCTGGTAATGGAGGCAGAAGGCATGGATGTCCTCATGTCTTCTGTGCACCGGTTCGATTTTAAGATTCACAATGAAACTCCCGCACCTGTGGGCCGAGCCTTTTCGTGTAATAAAAAAATCATGCATGCCGAAGGTGCCCAGGCCTGCTGCATAGGCTATATGCCTGTGAGACCATGTGGAGGCAATCCCTGAAGTCTCTGTTCTTACCCTTTTAAAAAGCGGTGTCTGTTCCGGCGGTACTGCCAGAATGCCTCGATTTATCAGGCTCTCGGACATCTCCCTTGCGAGCAGCTGGTTGAAGTCTTCGCCAAAAAGTCTTGTCTGCGCCCATCTTTCCGAAAGCCACAGATCACTGGAGGCATTGTCTCTTACCGTGTTTCTATTAAGAGGGAGGATGTATGATATAACGGTAATTTCTTCCGGAAGGGGAGGTGTGGTCCCCTTTGAATCTGCCAGCCATGTCATGGCCTCAACAGGTGTGATATGTTCCGGCGACACCACCTCCCTGAATTTTTCAAAAATGGGGTCGTTGCCCGGGGTAAAGCCTATGAGAGGGGGCTCATAATACCTGCCTCCATCCTTCTGCAAGCCCATGATATTGCCGTTGTGTTTTTCCACCATATCAATGAGTTCACCTGTTATCGCTTCACCCGTAATTTTCATGTAAATTCTCCTCTGGAAATATTCAAGGCGTACATATATACCAGACATTATTGGGCGCGACTGTTACTATTTCAACCTGGGAGAACACTTCTTCCATTGATTTGGCTCCATCCGCTATGAAATTAAAATAGTCGCCGCCCTCAAGATATTCAATGATAGCAGTAAAAAGGTGTTTCTCTACGCCGAAATCGTGTATAATCACCCTTGACCTGGCCAGCCTGGATGCTTCCCTGAAAAGCGACATCCTGAGCTGATAATCAAGTCCATGGGCAACAAAGGCTGCGGTTACAAAGTCAAAACTTTTGTCCTTAAACGGGAGTGATGACGATGCATCGCAGTTAATGCACGGGATCCCCCGGTTTTTTGCCTTGCGGAGCATGGAGAACGCGGCATCGGCACCGGTTGCCTCCCTTCCGTTTTTAATGAAGGCATAAGCAAAAGCCCCGGTGCCGCACCCAATGTCGAGGAGAGTGCTGCTGCCGCCGCCCCCCATACGGTGTATGTTTTTTTCAACAATTAAAGAATAATACGCTACCTGGTAGTTGAAAAATAAGTCATAAATACCGGAGATCCTGTTGAAGAGCCTGATATGTTTTTTGAGATTCATTATAATTTTTCTTTTTTATATTTACCATGTTAATACAGGTTTATCTTCTGCAGGGTTGGAGACTGAAAAATATTGTCAACACATAAACATTCAGAATACCAGCCTCTTTATGAAATCCATGAGCTGTGAAACCTTCCAGCATTCCAGCACTTCAGTGCAGTGCTTTTTATAGATGAGAACCGCCGAATCTCCAAATCCCCAGGTCATCGTCTCCTCGGGGTTAAGCCAGAATATCCTTTTTGCCCTGGATTTCATTTTTTCCAGAACCCACTCCATGGTATGGGAATAATTGTTCCTGCCGTCACCGATGATGATGACCGTTGTCCTGGAATTTATTGTATCCATATAGTTTTCGTGGAACCGGAGGAGTACATTCCCGTAATCGGTATAGGAATTGTAACTGATACCGGCATCGGTGAGTGCCATGGCGATCCCGGTATGTATATCATGGTCTTTAAAAAAATCCGTTACTTCTCCAAGATCGTTCACAAAGACAAAGCTCCGCACCTTGCTGAACTGATCTTGTAAAGAATAAAGGAGAGTGAGCATGAATTGTGAAGCATTCTTCACAGAGTTTGATACATCGCACAGGGCAACGATTTTTCCCTTTGATTTTTTTCTTTTTTTCCAGATGAGTTCGAACGGTATTCCTCCATACTGCTGGCTGCGCCGGATAGTGCGCTTGATATCGATCCTGCCATGACTGTTCCTTTTTTCACGCCGTGCGATTTCGTCCCGTATCCTCCTGACAAGCTCATGTACAGCCCGTTTCATCTCTTCGGCATCATCAATGTTCAGGGCCCTGAATCCCGTGTTCATCAGCCTGGAATTCCCCTGACGGGTCTTGTACGCTTTCCAGTTATTTTTTTCGTTTTCCAAAAGATCCCGGGAAAGGGCCTTCAGCTTTGCCGTTCTTTCCCCGATTATTCTGCGGATATAGGCAATGTCATCAATTTCCTCCCCATGGCTTTCGAGAAGTTCAAGAAGGAGTGATAGCTGTTCACCCCATTTATCTTTCTCCATCCTTTCCCCGGCTTTCATGGACCTGTATGCCGGCATGATGGTATAGGGATTGCTCTCCCCGGTATTGGCGCCGGGCAAACTGAAAAGATACGGCATCATGCCTTCTATCCCGCTGAGCATAAAGTCCCTGAACTCAGAGGTGAAATCGTCACCCCGTTCTGAAAAGATATCAGCTATTCTTCCCATGGTGCCGGATAGAATATCATCGGTGCCCGAATGTTCATGCTTCTCAAAGTAGAGATGAAAGAGCCGGTGGAATTCGGGGATATCTCCCGATTTTTTTATGAGAGTGGATTCAAGGAGTGCCCTGAATTGCCCCTTGTCAAGCAGGTCTATATGTTCCAGGCCTCTGAGGCAATCCAGTGTTTCCGAAGGAGATATCCTTATGCCGGGCTTTCTCAGCTGGTGTACAAATTCTTCTATGGTTTTTTTCACCGGCCCCTCTCCGGTCTATCCGATTGTTGCGGAACGCGCCTGACGCGCCAGGTCGTTTATATTTTCAAGGGCCTTATTCAGATCAGAGCGGTGCTTGATTACAGTTGCAAGAGTCGATTGAATTGTATTGTGGTCGAGCTCAAGGGAATTCAGGTGTACCATTGCCCTGGCCCAGTCAATGGATTCGCTTATGCTGGGAAGCTTCTTTAGATCCATTTTTCTGAGAGCGTTGACTGCAGCGACAACCTGCTTCGCGGCAGCAGGAGCTATACCAGGGACCCTGCTTTCGATGATCCTTGACTCCAGCGCCGGTTCCGGAAAATCGAGATAGAGATGGAGGCACCTTCTCTTCAAGGCATCGCTCATCTCCCTTGTATCGTTGCTTGTAAGGACAACAAGGGGTATGTGCTTGGCCTTCAGCGTTCCCAGTTCCGGAATGCTGACCTGGAAGTCGCTGAGAACCTCCAGGAGGAATGCCTCGAATTCAGGGTCAGACTTGTCTATTTCGTCAATGAGGAGGACCGATGGACGGTCTGAGAGAATTGCCTTTAACAGGGGCCTGGGCAGGATGAAGCGCGGTGAAAAAAAAGCGTCTTCATGCCCGGCAATCGTCTCCACACCGTCGGAAAGGTTCTTCGAGTTTTTAAGGAGGTCGCCGATTTTTTCTTTAAGCATCTGGGTGTAGAGGATCTGTTTTGCATACTCCCATTCATAAAGGGCCTTGCTTTCATCGAGCCCTTCATAGCACTGAAGCCGTATGAGTTCCTGGCCCTCTGAAATTGCCAGTGCCTTGGCCAGTTCGGTTTTGCCCACGCCTGCAGGGCCTTCCACAAATAGGGGCTTCCCCAGTTTGTACGAAAGGAAAACTACCGTTGCTATCTGTACGGAGCAGATATATCCGGCGCTCTCCAATTTCTCATGGACGTCTTTAATCGTATCAAACATATTAATCCCTTAACAGGCCGCATTGACCCGTTTAGGAAAATAAATATATGTTAAAGTTAAACTGTCAAGGATAAAAGAGCGCGCGGTGTGAAAGAAATGTATTTCAATCTATATGCTGATTTGTGAGGAGTATATCATTGGATGAGGATGATTAAAGTTTTTTCAATTCATCAATACATTTTTTAAGCTGCCTGTATTCAAAAGAATCCCTGCTGAAAAGATCGAGACAGCTTGTAAAGCATTCTATGTGGTCATTTTTCCATTCTTTTAAAGATATGTTTTTTCTGTTCATAAAGGGCTCCTCAATGGTAAAATAATTAACAGTAATATATGTTCGGCACAAATGATTATGAATATGAAGTCATAAGTTTTGTTTCCCTGAATAATTTTCATATATTTCTGTAATTCAGGGTAGGATGTAAAATTCAGATAGTAAAAATTTTTTTAATGACAGAAAAAATTTCTTTGAAAATAAAGAAATTTCTGGTTATATTGCATATTATCATAGAGGCAGGTTGATGAACATGGAAAATATACATCAAGTGTTAAGCAGTTTTGAGAGAGCTCTTGTTGCCGTTGACAGGGTTGCGGCAGAAAAAATTTTAGCAGAGTATGGCCCGGGTTTTGATCCGGTAAACTTCGTTGACACTGTAATCGTACAAACCCTGGACAATATAGGGAATGCATGGGCAAAAGGGGATGTCTCCCTGTCCCAGGTATACATGAGCGGGAAGATATGTGAATCACTTGTTAATTCCATAATGCCTTCAGGCGGGATGAAGCGTATAGAACACCCTCCCATGGCCATAGCCGTTCTTGAAGATATGCATATGCTGGGAAAACGGATAGTCTATTCCGTGCTTAAATCAAAGGGCTACGACATTATCGATTACTCATCAATGAAGACCGGGGAACTGGTTGGCCGGGTAATAAGGGACGGAATCAGGATACTGCTCCTGTCTGTACTCATGCTCCCGTCAGCCCTGCATATAAAGGAAGTGAGGAAAAGGCTCGATAATGCCGGCCATGAGGTAAAAATAATAGTCGGCGGCGCCCCATTCAATTTTGACGCAGAACTCTGGAGAGAGACCGGGGCGGATGCCATGGGGAGGAGTGCATCGCAGGCCGTGGAAATAATTAATCGGTTGTATGAGAGGCCCCAATGACAGTAAAAACGATGACCTCCATGGAGCGTGTCATGACAGCGCTCCAGTTTAAAGAGCCCGACCGTGTCCCCCTGTTCCTGCTGCTCACCATGCATGGAGCCAGAGAACTGGGAATGAGCATTAGAGACTATTTTTCAAGCGGTGAGAATGTTGCTCTTGGCCAGATGATGCTCCTGAAAAAATATGGTCATGATTGTGTATACCCTTTTTTTTATGCCCCGGTAGAAGTAGAAGCAAGGGGAGGCGAGGTTATCTACCGCGATGACGGGCCGCCGAATTCCGGAGAGCCGATCATAAAAAAATACGACGACATCATGAAGCTTAAACAGGTAAGCGTAAAGGATAGCCCGCCGCTGGTAAAGGTTTTAAAAGCTATTGAACTTTTAAAATCAGAGGCCGGGGATCAGGTACCCATCATTGGCGTTGTCATGTCGCCTTTTTCTGTTCCGGTCATGCAGATGGGTTTTGACAGGTATATAGAGCTCATGTATGAAAATGAGGCATATTTTAATAAGCTAATGGAAATTAATGAAGAATTCTGCGTTGAATGGGCAAACGCCCAGCTTGATGCAGGGGCCGCTGCAATTTGCTATTTCGACCCGGTCTCATCAACATCCATTATCCCCAGGTCTAAATACCTGGAAACAGGTTTTAAAATTGCCAAACGCACAATAGGCAGGATAAAGGGCCCCACTGCAACTCATATGGCTTCGGGAAGGTGCTTTGAAATAACAGGTGACCTTGCGGAAACGGGCACTGCCGCAGTGGGTGTCAGCGTCGATGAGGATCTATCTATATTGAAATCAAGGTGCCGGGGGAGGCTGTCGATTATCGGCAATCTCAACGGCATAGAGATGAGGCGGTGGTCCGCTGAAAAGGCCAGGGATACGGTACGCCAGGCTATAGTTGATGCCGGCGCAGGCGGTGGATTTATCCTTTCCGATAACCATGGGGAAATTCCCTTCCAGGTTCCCGAGGAGGTCCTTTTTTCCATAACAGAAGCCGTGGAACAGTTCGGATATTATCCCCTGAATAAATGAAAAAACATAAAAAATACTCCATTGCCCTCTGCGCCTACTATAAAAAAGAGGCTTCGGAAATAATTAAAAACAGCGGAATCTCTGATGTTGATATTATCACATTTGCTCCCAAATGCGACCGGGGCAGGTTTGACTGGAAAGAACTTGAAACACTGTTTAAGAAAACCGGCACAGGCAGCCATGTCCATATCATTGGAAGCTGCTGTATTTCGGGAATTGAAGTCCCTGACAGTTTAAAAAGCCGCTATTCACTCCATGAAATAAAGAACTGTTTACATCTACTCTTAAACAACAATCTGGTAGACAGTTATGTAGCTAAAGGCTCCTATATCATGTCGCCGGGATGGCTTGTCCAGTGGCGATCCATAATGAAAATGTGGGGATTCAGCGAATCCGGGCTCAATTGTTTTTTTCACGATACGGTAAACAGGCTCACACTCCTCGACACCGGCGTTTATCCGGATATCACAAAGTATCTGGATGACTTTTCACAGCATGTAAAATTACCTGTCCAGACCATCCCTGCGGGACTTGATTACATGGAATTATTCCTGAAAAATATACTCTCTTCAAACCATAGAGACGGTACGAAAGAAAATCCCGGCCGCGAATTTGAATTCTCACGGAAAGTTCATGCTGATTATGCCATGTCAGTTGATCTTTTTTTTGATTTAACAGAGAAAAAAAGTGAACCTGAACTTGTATCTTCGATATATGAATTTTTCCATATGCTCTTCGCACCGGCCAGGTCTCTGTATATCTCCCACAGGGACGGTACTGAAAAAATTGAAAGATCCTCGGGGATGGATGAGGGCATGAGCCTGGAGTATTTTGGCCTCGCCTTTCATGAGAATTTCAAAATTACCGGGCACGGTGACGGGTTGTATGTAAAAATCATCAATAACGGCGAGATACTGGGAATGATTTTCCTTGAAGAGCTGAAATTTCCCGATTACATGAATCACTACCTTAACCTCGTTCTGCAGATTGCGCCGGTATGCGCACTTTCCATCAGAAACATGCGAAAAACCGATGAGATACTTCAGGCGAGACACAGCCTTGCTGAGAGTGAAAAGAAATTCCGGACACTTGCCACCCTCTCCCCTGCAGGCATTTTTCTTACCGATGCCGCGGGAAAGTTTCTCTATGTCAATCCGGGATGGGAGAAAATAACAGGGCTTTCGCTGGAAGAGATGCAGGCCCCCGATTGGATTTCACTTATTGATCCTGATGACAGGGAAAAATTCAGGGATTCTTTCATCAGTCACCTGACTGACGGAAAAGAATGGAGCATGAATTTCAGGATGATCAATAAAGACGGGATCAGAAAGTGGGTTCTCGGATTAACTACATCCCTGTTGAGTGATGATAAAAATTTTGACGGATATGTGGGAATACTATTTGACATTACAGAGATAAAGAAAAACGAGATCAAACTGAAGGAAGCGCTTACCGAAAAGGAATTTCTTATGAAGGAGATTCACCACAGGGTTAAGAACAATCTTCAGCTCGTTTCAAGCATGCTCAGCCTTCAGGAAATTATTTCTGAGAAGGGGGAAATTAAAGCCTTTACCGAAGCAAAAAACCGGATTAGATCCATCGCGTCGGTGCATGAACTCCTGTATAAATCCGACAGCCTCGGTAAAATTGATTTGATGGGGTATCTTTCAAACATCATTGAAAACCTTGAGGTCAGCCTTGGAATCGGGTTCAAGGTCAGTATTAAATTTGAAACCCCGGAAATTAGCCTGGGCATCAGGCAGGCGGTACCCCTGGGCATTATTATTAATGAACTTGTGACAAACTCCATGAAATATGCCTTTCCTGCAGGATTTGCAGATCCCGGTATTTCTCTTGTATTCAGGCAGATGGACGAAATTATAGAGATTAGCATCAGTGATAATGGAATCGGCCTCCCCGAAGGTTTTAATATAGAAAAAAGTGAAACCCTGGGCCTCAGGCTTGTGCATATGCTCCTGAAGCAGCTGAAGGGAAATATCAGGATCAATCGTGGGAATGGCACGCAGTTTATCATTGACTTCATGAAGAAACTCCAGTGACTGAAAGTTACATGCCGTTTATATCCCTTTAGTATTGATAACTAATATGAGAATGATTAATGGAAGAAATTAAAAAAAATCCCATGTACCGGTATCTTATCCTGCTCACCGCAAGCTCCATGCTCGGGCTGCAGGCATGGCAGACAATGTTTAATAATTTTGCCGTTGATGTTGCCTCTCTTGACGGGAATCATGTGGGGATGATTCAGACGGTCAGGGAAATCCCCGGCCTCCTTGCCCTCCTGGCAATTTTTGTCATGAGGGTCATGCATGAACACAGCCTTGCAGCTTTTTCAATAATTATTCTCGGGGCAGGCATGGCCATAACCGGCCTTTTCCCGTCATATCCGGGTTTACTTGCCACAACCCTTTTTATGAGTTTCGGATTTCATTACTATGAGACTGCTAATCAGTCCCTGACACTCCAGTATTTTGACAGTAGGTCATCGCCAAAAGTTTTAGGAAAGCAGAGGAGCCTGGGCGCCCTTTCGAATATATTTGCCAGTGCTATCATATTTTTTATCGCAGGCGTAATTGACTACAGCCATATGTACATTTTTTTCGGTTTGATTATTATAGCTGCCGGAGTCTGGGCATTGTCGCAGAATCCCTCAGACAGTAAAAAGGCAAAGCAGCATAAGAAATTCATCATGAAGAGGAAATACACCCTGTTCTACATCCTCACTTTCCTGGCAGGGGCGCGGAGGCAGATTTTCATTGCCTTTGCCGGGTTTCTTCTTGTAAAAAATTTTCATTACAGCATTAAAGAGATAGCGGCTCTTTTTGTAATAAACAATGTAATAAATTATTTTTTAAGCCCGGTCATTGGCAGGGCAATTGTCAGGTTTGGCGAACGAAGGATTATGACACTGGAATATTTGTCTCTTATTCTAATATTTCTGTCCTATGCATATACAGATTCCAGGGTAACGGCCGGCGCGCTGTACATACTGGATAACATATTCCTGAATTTTAATATTACGGTGAACACCTATTTCCAGAAAATAGGCGCCAGGGAGGATATTGCTCCGAGCATGGCCATCGGCTTCACGATAAATCACATTGCTGCAGTTATCATTCCTGTAACCGGGGGCATCCTCTGGCTGATGAATTACCGTATCCCTTTCATAACAGGCGCATGCCTGTGTGCGGTTTCATTATTTGCAGCCCAGTTTATCAAAACGAAAGAAATCTGAAATATTCTATTTTCGAAGTTTGGATATGAAATTGATAACCTTGTTTGAATCCCATTTTTCCGGGCCCAGTTTAATTTCGGTGATTATCCCTTTTTTATCAATGATGTATGTTTCCGGAACACCGGTTAAGCCGAAACTTGCTGCTGCTGCTCCGCCCGGATCAATATATACAGGAATATTAAAACCGGATTTTTCGAGAAAGGATAATGAAATTTTCGGATCTTCATTGAAAATCACTGTTACCATCTGAAAATCCTCATATTTTGACATGACGCGGTTGAGATTACTGATGGAAGGCATTTCACTGATGCATGGCTGACACCAGGAGGCCCAGAAATTTATGAAAACGACTTTCCCCTTCAACGATGCCAGGGACAGGGGGCTGTTTTTTCTGATATCAATTAATTTTAATTCAGGAGCTGCCATGCCTATGGCGAGAGTTGCATGTTTGTTATCCATTTTCAAAAAGGTCTTTAAATTCCATATCAGGAATATAGCAGTGAATAATAATAATATCAGGGGGAATGCGGCCTTTTTACTCATAACAGTATCCTTAAAAATAATTTATGTATATCCGGTATAAAGTTGTTAACTTCATATTATGAATATTGAATTCCATCCATTTCATGTCAATTATTATCTTATGAGCGCCATTAAAAATCATAATTATCAACCCCCTTTTTTTTTATCCGGAGTACTTGAAAATATTTATTGACACATTAAAGTTTTACCCGATAAACATGATTGATGACAGAGGCATGTCAGATCCTGAGGTAATTTCTATGGACGATTTAACAATTCTGGGTATAGCCGTAAGCCTTGCCATGGATGCTTTTTCGGTTAGTATCATAGCCGGCGTTGTAATCGATAAACCCGATTTCAGGCACTACTTCCGGCTGGCCTTTCATTTCGGCCTTTTCCAGTTTTTCATGCCGATAATCGGGTATGCCGGCGGGGTGATGCTGGAAAAAGTGGTTGGGATGTATGATCACTGGATTGCCCTGATACTTCTGTCCATTGTCGGAATAAAGATGATACGCGAATCATTCAGCCGGGATTCCGGGGAAGAAAGAAAAAATGCCAGAGACCCGTCACGGGGGGCAAGCCTTATCCTTCTTTCAATCGCCACAAGCATAGATGCCATAGCTATCGGGTTCAGTTTCGGTATGATGAACGCCCCGATACTCTATCCGAGCGTTATAATCGGAGTTACCTGCGCTCTGTTTTCCGTTCTGGGTATTCTGATCGGCAAGAAAGCCGGTAAATATCTGGGGAGGTGGGTTGAACGGGCTGGAGGAATAATTCTGATTTCCATAGGGTTTAAAATTTTATATGAACATTTGAAATGATACACCGCGTAACATTTTTTTCCCATAATTATTAAGAGTTAATAAAAATTGCAACACGCGGAGACATAAATTGAGTATATTTGCGCAAATGGGATTCTGAAAAAAATAATTACCCGATATTGCCATGATTCCATGATGACTGATAAAATCAGAATCAAAAATTCGGGATAGTGTACACTCTCTAATTGAAATTGAAAGTAGTAACAATAGGTTAATGGAGGTTCTATAATGAATGAAAATCTCTGGTGGATCGGTTTTGGACTATTGATAGTAATCCTTCTCGCCATGGACATCATGGTCTTTAACCGGAAGGCCCATGAAATAAAACTGAAAGAAGCGCTCTGGTGGTCGGCATTCTGGATCAGCATTGGCCTCTTATTTAACATTGTTGTTTATTACTTCAGGGATCATGAAAGCGCCCTGCAGTATTTTACCGCTTATATTGTCGAAAAATCACTGAGCATGGACAACCTTTTTGTTTTCCTGATGATTTTCACCTATTTTAAAGTCCCGGAGAAATATCAGCACAAAGTTCTTTTCTGGGGAATTTTAGGAGCGCTGCTGATGAGGATGGGTTTCATTTTTGCCGGTATCGCGCTGATTAAAAAATTTCACTGGATACTGTATGTATTCGGCGCCATGCTGATCTATTCGGGGATAAAGATGATCAGTGAAAAAGATAAGGAGATCCATCCTGAAAAAAACCCTGTCATAAGATTATTCAGAAAAATAATGCCCATTACAAAAGATTATGTTGATGGGAAATTTTTTATTAAAAAAGACTCTCTGTGGCATGCCACCCCGTTATTTGTTGTTCTCCTTGTCATTGAAACATCGGATGTAATTTTTGCCGTTGATTCAATTCCCGCGGTCCTTGCTATCTCTAATGACACCTTTATCGTGTATACGTCTAATATCATGGCTATCCTGGGGCTCAGGGCATTATATTTTGCGCTTTCCGGTGTAATGAAAATATTCCGGTATCTCCATTTCGGCCTCTCTTTTATCCTTATTTTCATAGGAATTAAAATGGTCATAGCCGATTTTTATAATATACCGATATATATTTCACTGGGAGTTATCTGTTTTGTCCTTGTCATATCAATTGCAATTTCGGTGATATTAATGAAAAAAGAAGGGGAATCAAAAAACGGCAGAACATGAACATATGAAAATTAAATATTTTCTCATCACCATCCTTTCCATGCTTATAATCACCTGCATAGTACAGTTATTTCCAATTCATCCCGGGGCAGGTAATATATATGAATATTACAAATCGGGCTATTTTATCGAACTTGATAAGGAGTTCAGTATAATTAAGGATTCCTATATTGCAGTTAAATCAATGGGAAATCCTGAATATGGATGGGTCTACCTTGCTGATATTGGAAAAAAATTTAAAATTTTAATAAAGGTATATGATGACAGTGGAGCGGTTATAAATCTGCCGGGCGAAAAGGGAAATACTCGCGAGACTGATATTGTAAATGTAATTAACACCCCGAACCCTGTACCCTTTAGCAGGATAAAAGAAAACAGGTATTATTCCGCGATACCGGTAATTTCTGATAATTCGTGTAAATTCTGTCATAAGAATAAAAATAACGGCGACATCATCGGGGTAATAACTTTTGAAAGTGAATTTGACAGCCATATCTATTATTCATCTGAAAGGATTATTATCTTTTCATTTTTGTCCTTAATCTTCCTTATTTTTATCTGGATAATAATAAAATGGGAGCCCGGGAAAAAGATTAAAGAAATGTTTGACAATAAATGATACCCTGTATGGTAGTGATGAAATTAATTTTATGCAGACAAGGAATAGGTAATGGCGAAAAATTCTAAGAGGAAAAAGATACTGGTCATAGTAGAATCGCCATCAAAGGCCAAAACAATTAACAAATATCTCGGCTCAGAATATATCGTTACATCATCGGTAGGGCATGTTATCGATCTTCCCAAGTCGAGGCTTGCCGTGGATGTTAACAACAATTTTAAACCTGAATACATCACCATACGGGGCAAGGCAAAAATTTTAAATCAGCTGAGAAAACAGGCATCGGAGACATCTCAGGTGCTGATTGCAACAGACCCTGACCGGGAAGGGGAGGCAATTTCATGGCACCTGGCAAATTCCCTGGCATCAAAAAATGATAATATTAAAAGGATCGAATTCAATGAAATAACTAAAGCGGCAGTTCTGGAGGCAATTTCTCATCCCAGAGGAATCGACCTGGACAGGGTTTATGCGCAACAGGCCAGGAGGATACTGGACAGAATCGTCGGTTATAATATAAGCCCGCTGTTATGGAAAAAAGTTAAAAGGGGGCTCTCGGCAGGGCGTGTACAATCGGTTGCGCTCATGGTTGTTTGTGAAAGAGAAGAGATCATTGACGTTTTTACACCGGTGGAATACTGGACCCTGGACATAGACTGTTCCCGGGATAAAAAGAAATTTACTTCATCATTCTATTCATTAAACAAACAGAAGATCGCATTAAAAACGAAGGATGAAGTTGATAATATAGTAAAGGACATTTCAGGAAAAAAATTAGTAGTTGAAGATATCAGAAAAAAGGAGAGAAAGAGGAATCCTTCTCCACCCTATATAACCAGCAGGCTTCAGCAGGATGCATCCAACAGGCTCGGCTTTACATCTCAGAAGACCATGATCATAGCGCAGCAGCTCTACGAAGGCATCAATATTACCGGTGAAGGCCCCATAGGGCTGATAACATACATGAGAACCGATTCAGTGAGGATATCCGGGCCCGCATTGAATTCAGCACGGCAGTACATCCTTGATAATTTCGGCGCGGATAATCTTCCTGAAAGGCCGGTTTATTATAAGAATAAAAAAGGGTCACAGGATGCCCACGAAGCAGTGCGGCCATCGGATATAAACAGGTTTCCTGATTCCATCAAGGATGATCTTACAAAGGACCAGTACCGGCTTTACGAAATGATCTGGAAAAAATTTATCGCTTCGCAGATGCTCCCTGAAATTTCTGAGGTCATCACAGCAGACCTTGCAACAGGGGACTATATATTCAGGGCAACAGGAAGCAGGGTATTATTCAGGGGATTCACCCTGATTGATAAAAATGAAAAAACTGAAAAAAATGTTCTCCCCTCACTGCAGACAGGTGATGATGTATTGATGGAAAAATTTAATCCTGAACAGCATTTTACATCGCCGCCGCCAAGATTTAATGATGCGTCTCTTGTGAAATTTCTTGAAGAATCGGGTATCGGAAGGCCCTCGACCTATGCGCCGACAATAAATACATTGATTAAGAGGTTTTACGTCACACGGTCCGGGAAACAGTTTGTACCCACTGTCCTTGGCAAGCTTGTAAATAAAATCATGGTAAAGCATTTTTCAAATTTATTATCAATTAACTTTACCGCTAACATGGAGGAAAAACTTGACCTCATAGAAGAGGCAAAATTTAATTGGGAAAAAATGCTTCATGAATTTTATGACCCGTTCAAGAACGATGTTGACAAGGCCAGAGAAGATATGGAGGAGATGAAAAATATCTTCGATGAAGAGACGTCGATAGTATGCGAAAAATGCGGGAAAAAGATGCTGAAGAGGATAGGCAGGTATGGTTATTTTCTTGCCTGTTCCGGATTCCCTGATTGCAGAAATGCAAAATCACTGCCGCTGGGGAAATGTCCCAAATGTGAAGGGAATGTTGTAAAACGTGAATCCAAGAAAGGGAAGGGGAAGGGTGCCTTTTATTCCTGCAGTACCTATCCTGATTGTGATTTCATTTCACGTGAAAGCCCCTCCGGCAAGCCCTGCCCCAAATGCGGCAGGCTTTTATTCATACAGAGAAAAAAGGGATTCGGCGAAAAATTGACATGTCTCAGGGAAACATGCGGTTTTTCAGTTGATCTTCTTGATGAGAAAGACGATAAAAATGATAGCAGTGAAAATGCCAACAATGTAAACGAAGATTAAACTGTCATGAATAATGAAATTGATTCATTTTTGGATTATCTTGCAATCGAAAAAAACTGCTCCCCGCATACGATTAAATCATACAGCCGTGACCTGTGTCAATTCACAGATTTTATTGTCGAGGTTTCCATTAATAATATGGAGTATGAAGTCAGCGCATCTGTTTATAATGGAGATGTTATACTTGATTCAATTGCAAAATGCGATATCACAGGCTTTATCGAATACCTCTATGATAACCATTATAAGAGAATATCAATAGAAAGAAAAATCGCAGCAATCAGGTCGTTCTTTAAATATCTTGTAAACAGGGAACTGATTCAACAAAATCCCGCCCTGGAGATATCCTATCCGCTGAAGGAAAGAAGACTCCCGAAATTTCTTTACATAGCTCAGATTAACAGGATACTCGATTTTTCTCCATCAACATTTATTGATTACAGGGACATGGCTATTTTATGCTCACTCTATTCAACCGGCACCAGGGTATCAGAACTTTCTGAATCTATCATAAATGATCTGGACATGGCTAATGGCAGGCTTAAGGTTAAAGGGAAGGGCGGGGTTGAGAGAATTGTATTTTTAACAGGAGAAACCTGCATAGCGGTCAGGCTGTATCTTGCTGAAAGGAGCAGGAAATTCGGAGAAGTCAAGGGGCCCCTTTTCGTCAATAACAGGGGTTCAAGGATTTCGGTGAGAGGCATTTTTAATATTGTGCATGGTAGGGTGGGGGATTCCGGCATCCTGGAAAAAGTTACTCCGCATACATACAGGCACAGTTTCGCGACAGAAATGCTGAACCAGGGAGCAGACATAAGGGCCGTACAGGAGATGCTGGGCCATAAAAATATTTCAACAACTCAGGTATATACTCATACTACCAAGACAAGGCTCAAATCAATATACGATAAATTTCATCCCCATTCTAAAATTATTGGCTCCAAAAATGATTACTAAAAGCCGCTTTTAACCAATATCCCCTGGTATGACCCTCTTCTGATAAACTCATCTTCAATAGCCTTGATGACCGTCCCTTTGTGCATTCCCCAGCGGGGAGCAACAAGAGATTTTTCGTCCCTGTCCGCGATGAGCCTGTGTATGGTGATGTCCGGCCTGAGCCTTTCAATAAAATCGCAGATAATAGAGACATACTCTTTCATGGATAATATGTTTATTTTATTATCAGCATAAAGTTGCTCGAGCAAGGTCCTCCGTATCACATGAAGCTGGTGAATTTTGACGCCGTTTACCGGAAGGGATGAAATTACCTCAGCGGTTCTCATCATATCACTCCATGATTCTCCCGGTATTCCAAGTATGATATGGACGCAGACCGGAATTCCCCTTGATGATGCCGATAGTATCGATTTTACAGATATATCGGAGTCATGCATTCTCCTGAGGAACTGGAGGCTCTTATCATGAATGCTCTGCATACCGATTTCAAGCCAAAGCTCAAAATTATCTTTTTTGTAGGAACTGATCAGTTCAAGGATTTCATCTGAAAGACAGTCTGGCCTCGTTCCTATCATGAGGCCAATCACATCGGGGCTGCTTACCGCTGCATCATATATTTTTTTAAGCTTTTCAGGTGTTCCAAAGGTATTTGTAAATGCCTGGAGATAGGCTATGTATCTCGTGTCCTCATCTGAGCGTTTAAAGTTATTCCTTCCATCCTCCATCTGTTTTACCAGGTCGTCGCTGACTGAAGAAACCGGCGATGCGGAACCGTTTTCCGAGCAGAATATACATCCCGAAAATCCAAGTGAGCCGTCCCTGTTCGGGCATGATAAATTCGTATTGAGCGAAAGCTTTAAAACACGGCAATGATATTTCGACCGGAGATAATCTCCGAAAAAAAAGTATGAGCGGTTCAAGGAAGGTTCCAATTATAAATCTTTGTTTTTAATTCCGTCAGAGAAGAATGAATTATTCATATACTGCTGGTTCTGATACTTTGATGAATCAAGGTGGACGCTCTCAACATGTTTAATTTCCTGCAGCTGAAGATTAGTAGTAAGCCTGATGATATAAATTCCTTTTTTCATGATTTTTGAAGCATCCCTGGATCTGTATTGATTTATCAAATATGTATTCCTGAAGGATGTTATCAATTTGTTCAATGTTTTTTCATCAGGTGAAAGCGCATTTATGATAGCTTCCTTCAGACTCTGATTTTCATCTACAGGAAGTATGATTGGGAGGTTCTGTGATGGTTTTTTGTACCTGGCTATTACATCAGCCATGAGTGATTTTTTTTCTGATTTCTTAGCAGCAATAGTAACATTCCGGCTGTTATGGAATTCACTGATAATTTTTTTATTTATCAGTTCATTATATGAATCAAATACAGGCCTGTATGTCAGGTTTTTCCCGGTGGAAAAATGTTTTAATGAAAGGGCCCGGTACATTTTTGATGAATCAGCCAGGCCTTTTCCCGATTCCTGGACTGCAATAACCCTGTATTTCTCGCCAAGGTCAAAATTTTTCTGAATCTCGGGAAGTATTTTTTTTATAAAACCGAAATATTCAAGGTATTCGGTATACCTTGATTTGCTGTAATTCTTATCCATTTCATGGATTATTGACAGGCTTTTTTTTGTGTTGGCTTTTTTCAGATAATGTATTGCGATTCTGGAAAGCTTCATGAGTTCTATGGTATCAGCAGGGATCCTCCTGATTTTTACCGGAACATCGCCTGATATATCAACCCCGAAAAACTCCCTGATATTTTCCAGAAGGCTATCATACTGCACCTTGGCAATCCTGTTTACATGGACAGTGTCGGTGAGCATTTTTTCCTCATCGGGATTTGATATAAAACCGGATTCATATATGACGGATATGGGGAAATCAACAAAGTAGCAGAACCTGTCATCGCCGACAGCCCCCTCCTGCCAGAAATTCGGCTTGTATCCATTTTGAATCATTTTTTTCTTAATAATATTTGCATGCTCTTTGGAAAATCCGCTCGTATCTGACCTGTTGTAGAGGGTTAAAAATCCATCATGGGATTTAGGTATGAATCTCAGAAGTTTTTCACCATAAAAATTTCTGGCAATATGAAGTCCCGGAATATTCACAAAACCATCGGCCTTGTTGAAAATAGAAACATTGTTCAGGTGCTCGGAAATAATAATAAATGTACCTTCTTTTTTAGCAAGTTCAACTGTTGTGGAAAAGGGTATATTCAGGTATGACTCGGATTTGTTATTCAGCACATCATAAAAATCATCTGTGGATTTTACAATAATATGTTTATTTATTTTTAAGAGATTGTATATCGCGCGCGATATAATGATGGAGTAATATTCTTCGGGCTTGTTTGTACAGCTGAGCCTTTTTGTCGCTTCACCCCCCTGCCATCTGCCATCGGGAAGTTTGCCATGGGCGGGATCGATAAATAGTACAATTTTTTTATTATTTTTCAGGTTTTCATATACATTGCCATAAATATCATCTATTGAATTTATAATATCTTTCAATTCCTGACTGTCGGTGCTGTTTTTTTCATTG
This sequence comes from Spirochaetia bacterium, assembly GCA_009885955.1. Taxonomy (GTDB): domain Bacteria; phylum Spirochaetota; class UBA4802; order UBA4802; family UBA5550; genus VFJS01. The sequence continues at coordinate 128,698 of VFJS01000002.1, forward strand.
CTGAGGATCGATTTAATCAGGGGCGTCTGATTTTTGATATAATCAGTATCTTTTTGAACTGAGTAACCCGCAATTGTCAATAAAGGGCAAATTAATAAAATAGTATTTAATGCTTTAATTTTCATATTAATAAATTATTATATCCTATATATCGTAATTAATCAAGATTTTTTTTTAACATAATTGTTTTATTTAATATCAACAGAATTATTTTTCAAATCATTTTTCATTTCTATCGAAAGCAGTTCATTTTTCAGATTTTTTTTTGTTATCCTGTAAATAATAACAACGCTGTCATCCTCTTCATAGAACTCTTCAGCAATAGTTCCATAAGACAGAAAATGTCTGAATGAATGTGAATATTCAGTTCTATTAAACTTTGAATCTTTATTTTTGATAGTATATGACAGGGTATAATCAATTATTTTATTTATAACGATGCTCGCAAGATTCTCTTTAACCTTAAAATACGCGCTTTCCCTTCTTTCAACCAGGCTCTGAAACCTGTTGTCCGGAGGTTCTTTTACTATTACCTGGAAGCAATTGTCATTAATGAATCCGTTTTTTGTGATATCGGCCTGATTGACTTTTTCTAATATACCAGGCGCTGTGCATGATAAAAATAAAAACATACTCAAAAAGAATAGATACCGTACATGCCCATATGAATTGAATTTTTTGATTTCCATATTCTAAAAGCATTAAATCCGGTAATATGTTTTCAACCTACTGCTTGCTGTCAAGCATGTTGATGATGCTCTGAATATTGTCTGCATTTGGATGATTGGGTTTCATCGTAAGAACTTTTTTAAAATGGGTTACGGCTTTCCGGTTATCCTTGACCTTCCGGTAATATATCATCCCCAGCTCCTCATGAATATCATAGGAATCCTTGTTGAGATTGAGGGATTTTTCAAAGGAATTTATTGCTTCGGTAAAGTTTTCATTGTCCCTGTAGGCTATTCCCAGGTAGTAATATGCCTTAGAATTTGTCGGCATAATATTCAGCGCGGTATTATATTCCTCTATGGCCTCATCATATTTTTTTGACTCCCGGTAGGCATTCGCAAGATTAAAATGCGCGTCAAAGGACTTGGGGCTGTTCATAGTCGCATTCTTATACTGTTCAATGGCTTTATCATAGAGCTTGTTTCTTTTGTACATTTCACCGAGATTGATATATGCCATCGTATACGATGGGTTTATCGTAATGGCTTTTCTGTAATGTTCAATTGCTTCGTTATCATTGCCCGATGCCTCATAACCCTTGCCGATCTCATAGAGGGAGGCATAGTCATTCTCCCTGAGCCCGAGGGCTTTTTTGAAAAGTGAAATTGCCTCATTATATTCTTTCCGCTGATGCCGTATGAGGCCCAGATTAAAATAGGCCTGGTAATACTGAGGGTCAAGGGATATTGTCTTCTCATAAAATGATAAGGCATTGTTGATTGAGTTCATGTCATGATATGTTTCGGCAAGTTTGAAATTTGTATCGGGATTATTGGGCCTGGTCTCAAGGTCCTTTGTGAAATTAGACAGCGCCTCACGGTAGTTTTTGCTTTTAAGATAGATGTTTCCCAGGTTGAAATAAGCCCTGTCCATGTTCGGGTCATATTTGATTGAACTCTTTAAATCAGATATGGCTGTTGCCGTATCATTCTGTTTGTAATATGAAAGCCCTCTTGAGAAGTATGCCTTTGCGAAATCAGGCTTGTGAAATACCGCCTTGTTGAATGAATCAATAGCCTTGGTGAAATTTCCCTCGCCGTAATAGAGGAGTCCCATTCTGTAATGGGCATCGGAATGTTTTGGGTTAGCAATGACAGCATCGTGAAAGGATTTTTTTGCCTCATCGGGCATTTTGCTGTGCTGGTACAATCTTCCAAGCCAGTAGTGGGAGTGGTCATCATTTTTATCCGCTTCAACGGCCTTCCGGTAAGCCTTAAGCGCCTCATCATAATCTTTTTCATTTCTTTTTTTATCGCCGATAGTACGCCATTCAATGGCAGATTTGCTGATATTCCGGCTGCTTTCATTTGCGCCTGTTTTTGAATCAGAGATATCCCCTGTATCGGTTATGTCCTTATTCTCCGCCAGGACTGAACCTGTTCTCTTATTATCCTTGATACCGCCCTTGTCAGTAATGTCCCGTGTATTGATGGTTTTTACCGCAATATTCTCCCTGCCGGTTTTTTCAAGAGCCGCAATATATTTTTTCTTTAAATTCTCATCAAGGCTGTTAAACTGGAGGGCGTTTTTATAATGTACAACTGCGTTCGGGTAGTCGCCATTTTTGAAATATATGTCCCCCAGGCTTTCCAGTGATGCGGCATCGCCGGGATTTAACTTAACCGCTTTTGTATATGAATCAATGGCATCGTCAATTTTATTCAGCCTTACCTGTGCATCTCCAAGGCTTTTGTAATATTTTGAATTTCCAGGGTTAATTCCAACGGCTTTTTTCTGATAATCCCTGGAATCGCTGTATCTCTTTAATTCATACAGGAGATTGCCAAGATTATGATAGCCTTCTGCATCCCCGGGATTTGCATTGATCCCCTTTTTTAATGTTGCTATTGCCCCTTCCATATCTCCTTCCCTCAGCTTGCTGTTTGCCAGGTTCCTGTAGCTTGCCGGGTCCCTGGGGTCAACTTTCATTGCGCTGGAATATTCATCATTGGCCTTTTTGAAATTTTTCTGTTCATCGTAGACGTTGCCCAGCTTATTATACGCCTTTGGAAGTTTCGGCTTGATATTTTTTGCTCTTTTAAAGGCATCAATTGCCATCTCATAGTCGCCATTAAGGGCATAGGCATGCCCCAGCTCATTGATAATGTCATAATTATCCGGGTCAATTTTCAGTCCCCTCTTGTAAATATCAATGGCCTTGCCTGTCTGACCGGTTGATTTGTAAAGGTTCCCTATTTTCAGGATGATATCAGTGTTGTTCGGGTCGGATTCGAGGATCTTTGTATAGAGATCAATCTGCCTCAGCCGCTGGTCTTCAATGCCCTTAAATGGATTGCTCCTGAAAATAAAGAATCCTCCGGCAGCCAGCAGTATTACTGCGAGTACGCCGCCGGCTATGACTTTTTTCATGTCCTGATTACTCAGCATAATTCCCCCTACAGATCATCATCGGTATATACTTCTTCAATTTTTTCTTTGGTTTTTTTTGATTCGTGACCGGCTTTTTTATCTATCGATTGAATGTCTTTTTTAGACAGGGACCCGCCCCCGAGGAGAAGTGCTTCTTCAATTGTTATATCACCGCCAAGTGGTGGAATAAAAAAATTGGGATCTTTTAATAATTCGATAACCCTTTTAATGCTTTCATACTGCTGGTCTTCCGGGGCGAGCCTGATATAATGTTCCCAGCTCTCAATCGTATTTTTTTTATCCCGCATCAGCATAAGATAGGTGAGGCCCAAATGATAATGGGCAATTTTAAGGTTTTTATCAAGTTCCAGGGACTTTTTGAAATTTTCCAGGGCTACATTACCGAGCTTTTTATAGTAATTAACCTGTCCAAGACGGAAATAATTCTCACTGTTTGCCGGATCCAGGTCAATCGCCTTTTTATAGAGACCCAGGGCTCCGTCATAAATTTTTTTTTCCAGAAATATATCGCCCAGGTACGAATAGGCCATTGAATTTTCAGGGTCTTTTTTTATTACCTCCTGAAGCATCAGCTCAGCCATTTCGAATTTTTTCTGATAAAAATATTTTACAGCCTTTTCGAAATTGGGGTCTTTGCTATTCTGGTCTATTGAATAAACACCATTAGGAATAGGAAAAAACATAAGAATTATTATTATCGTTTTTATTACTTTTATCATGTTAATAGTATACATAAAATATATCAATATATCAAAAATTTAATTGAATAATCTATACAAATTTTACTGCTCACTATTTATTATGACAATATCAATGCCGGCTTCAATTACCATTTCCTCAGCAAGGGGATCATTGTAAGGGAGCCTGTAGGTGAACTTTTTGATACCGCTGTTTATCAGCATCTTTGTACAAATAGAGCACGGCTGATGAGTTACATATATATTCGCGCCCATTATTGATACGCCATGCATGGCAGCCTGTATAATGGAATTCTGTTCAGCATGAAGTCCTCTGCAGAGTTCATGGCGCTCCCCAGAGGGTATATTGTACTTGTTTCTGAGACAGGTTTCTTCAGTGCAATGGGAAATTCCTGTCGGGGCGCCATTATATCCTGTTGCAAGGATTCTTTTATCCCTTACAATTACTGCTCCCACTTTTCTTCTTATGCATGTTGAGCGGGTGGAGATGTTTATTGCAAGCATGATAAAATAATCATCCCATGTTATTCTTTCGTCCATTCCCCCCCCTCAGAAATTTTTTTTGGTATGAGTATATAAAAAATGTAAATTATTGTTAATTTTAATAGTAACTTAGGGGAAATATTATTCAGCATTAGGTAATTCAGACAATGCTTTTTTCCAGTCTTTCAATGCTCTGCTTAATGTAATTATATTCTCTTGATTTATGCTTGAAGGACTTAAGATATTTTTTGAAGAAATTTATCTGCATAGTTTTATTATTCTCTGAAAATAATTTATATTGCGCCATATATACCTTCCTTATTATTATAGCCAGCCGAATATTTTTATTTTCAACTTGCTCATATAATAGTAAAATTTCAGGTGACGGCAATGGGTCACTCCAAAACCATTCCCTTAATTAAATTATCTCCACTTATATATTTCGGTATTTTGTTAAATAAAGATGATAAATTATCAAGGTCTGCAGCAATAAATAATAATTTTTTATTGAGTATGATTTATTGTAAACATAAAATGCCGGCAAAACAATATAATATTCAGCATTCAGCAGCAGCGCCATGCATGGCGCTGCTGCTGAATGCAATCAACCTATTCGCATAGTTCAAAAAGCGCGGCAGCTCCCATTCCTCCGCCTATGCACATGGATTCAACCCCGTATTTTGCGCCGAGCCTTTGCATGCCGGCAAGGAGGGTAGCCGCAAGCTTTGAACCGGTGCATCCCAGGGGATGGCCAAGGGCGATGGCCCCTCCGTTTATATTAATCTTTTTTTCACTGCTGTCATACGCCCAGAATTTTTTATCACCAATGCCAATCTGGCGGGCTGAATAGATGGCCTGTGATGCAAAGGCCTCATTGAGTTCGTAAAGCCCGATATCCTCAGCCTTGAGGCCGGCCATTTTAAGCAATTTCGGTACAGCCAGCGCAGGGCCTATCCCCATTTCATCAGGCTTGCATCCAATGGTGGTATAGAGTTTGAATTTTGCTATGGGTTTCACATTGAATTTTTTTAAGGCATCTTCACTCATGATGACGCATGCTGCAGCTCCGTCTGTTGTCTGGGATGAGTTCCCTGCAGTAACCGAGCCGGTTCCAGAGAATGCGGGCCTCAGCTTTGACAGTCCATCAACCGTTGTATCGTCGCGTATACCGTCATCGGATGTCTGCATGAATATCTCTTTCCCGTTTTTGCCGAATTTATCTGCTGGCGTTGGTACTATCTCTGTAAACAGGCCCTTTTTGTTGGCTTCGGCAGCCTTCATGTGGGAATGATAAGAAAATTCATCCTGCTGGGCCCTTGTCACATCGTATCTCTTGGCAACATTTTCCGCGGTTATCCCCATTGAAATATAGGACTCGGGATTTGTCCTGGCGAATTCCGGATGGGGCCTGGGGAAATTTCCGCCCATGGGAACAAAAGACATGGATTCAACGCCGCCGGCCATAACCACGTCCGACCATCCGCTCATGACCCTCAGGGATGAGAGCGCAATTGATTCAAGGCCCGATGAGCAGAACCTGTTGACGGTGGCTCCGCTGACGCTGTCAGGAAAACCTGCCATGAGCAGGGCTATCCGTGCCAGGTTTAAACCCTGTTCAGCCTCCGGAAACGCGCACCCGAGCATTAAATCCTCCACATCCTTTTTATCGAGCCCTTTCACTTTTTCGATAGCTGCACTGAGAATGTGCGCAATCAGTGATTCAGGCCTTGTTGTTGCAAATCCCCCTTTTCCTTTCTTGCAGCCCGGTGTTCTCACTGCAGAAACAATATATGCGTCTCTCATCTTATTACCTCCATAATGTTTTGATCATTTTTACAGGAACAAAGGTTTTCCCGTTTTTAATATATGCTCCATCATCTTCTGGGAGTTTTCAGTCTTGATGAGATCAACAAAAGATTCTCTTTCAAGCCTGAGCATATCTTCTTCCTCAATCAGGGTACCCAGAGGTACGTCCCCACCGGAAAGGATATAGGCAATCTTCAGCGATATTGCTTCCATGTGGGGCGGGATAAAACCTCCTGCCCTCATGTTGAGCATATTGGCATAGACCATCCCCATGGCATCCCTGCCCATGACCGGAATTTTAGTCCTGGCCGGCGGCCGGTATCCGTCTTCAACCATTTTCAGCACCTCTTTTTTGGCTTCGCCAATGAGATTGTCCCTGTTGAATACTATTCTGTCCCTTGGCCCCAGGAATCCCAGTTTTCTCGCATCAGCAGCCGAGGTTGATACCTTGGCCTGTGCAAGGACCATGAGTGCAGGAATGAAATATGCCCCATAATCGGTAACCTGCACCTGACCCGGCCTGTTTTCAATATATTTTCTCCAGAGCCCGGTGACTCCCCCGCCTGCGGGAACCAGTCCCGCACCTATTTCCACCTGGCCCATGAAGAGATCAGCATGGGCAACTATCCTGTCCGCTGCCAGGCAGACCTCGCTTCCTCCGCCCAGGGTCAGGCCGTAGGGTGCCGCAACAACCGGAATTGTTGAATATTTTGCGCTCAATATCTTTTTCTGGCCTTCGCCGATGAACCTGTCGATTTCGGTCCATTTTTTGTCCTTCGCGAGCTGGAGCATGTACTTCAGATCAGCGCCGGCGGAAAAGGCCCCGGGCATGCCGCCGGACTGGTTGCCGATGACAATGCCGATTCCGTTACCTGCCACATATTCATTTGCCTGTAACATGAAGTCGGCAATTTCCTGATTCAGGGCGTTCATCTTTGTATGGAATTCCACGCAGAATACCCCGTCCCCGATATCCACCAGGGAGCATGAACTGTTAGATTTGACCTCTTTTTTGTTTCCCTTCAATGAATTGAGAGAAATCATGCTTTCTCCGGTTTTTACATCCTTGTATTTCCCTGATTTAAAATCGTAATAATACCTTACTCCTTTCACGGTTTTGTAAAAGGATTTTGCTCCATTTTTCAGCATGGCGGATATTTTTTTCGGAACGGGTTTCCCCTCCTGTTCCATTCTTTTCACCGACTCTTTCAGCCCCAGGGCATCCCATGTTTCAAAGGGCCCCAGTTCATTGTTATATCCCCACTTCATGGCATTGTCAATTTCAACTACGGTGTCTGAAATTTCCGGGATCCTGTTCGCGCTGTAAATCAGGCTCCCTGCCAAAACCTCCCAGGCAAATGTCGATATTTTATCTTTTCCTGACATGAGAATTTTAATTTTCTCAGGCAAGGTGCCCGCTTTTTTAATCTCTTCCAGAATCGGGAGTTCCGCTTTTTTCAGGTCTTCATATTCCCCGGTTTTGAAATTAATAACTTTTCTCAGCTCCTTCCATTCCGGGGTCAGGTCTTTTTTATAAAATCCGCTTTTTGTCTTATTACCAAGCAATTTTTTTTCAACCATTTTATTGACAAAGTCCGGGAGCTTCAGGGAGCTTCTCATTTCATCCTTCGGGCAGAGTTCATAGCAGTTGTCTGCTACATGCTTGAATGTATCGAGCCCCACAAGGTCTGCAGTTTTAAAAACAGCAGTATTCGGCCTGCCCATGGGAGATCCGAAAACAGCATCGACCTCGGGTATTGATATATCCATTTCAATCATTTTCTGCATAGTCCATACAATCGATTGGATACCGATCCTGTTGCCTATGAAGTTCGGCGTATCCTTGGCCCATACTATACCCTTGCCCAGGACCCTGTCGCCGAAATCTGCCATAAACTGGAGAAGATCCTTTTTGGTTTCCTTTCCAGGGATTATTTCCAGCAAATGCATATATCTTACGGGATTAAAGAAATGCGTCCCAAGGAAAAACTGCTTCATCTCCTTGCTGAAATTTTCTGATATTTTATTCAGTGGAATCCCCGATGTATTTGTAGATATTATTGTGCCCGGTTTTCTAACCTTTTCAATCTTTTTGAAAAGGTCCTGTTTAACCTTCAGGTTTTCAACAACAACTTCCACGATCCAGTCGCATTCAGAAAGCTTCTTCAGATCATCTTCAATATTTCCTGTTGAGATAAAATTCAGATCTAACTCGCTGTCCATGAGAAGGGAAGGTTTAGATTTTACCAGGGCATCAAGCCCCTTTTTAACTATTCTGTTTCGTGCATTAAGATCATTTTTCTCTGATTCTTTCAAATCCATCGGGACGATATCAAGGAGCAGAGCCGGTATGCCTGCGCTGGCACAAAGTGCTGCTATCCCGCCCCCCATAATTCCAGAGCCAATTACAGCAACCTTATTAATTCTGTAAGCCATAGAAACCTCCATTCAAAAAAAATTTTTCCAAGCTGTTGTTTTGCATAATTAGAATTCCAATCTATCGTAATGGTACTTATTTTGCAATAAATATGTCAAATTAATATATATAATAGTATAAAAAAAGTATATTTTTAATGCGTAATAAATGCAAATTATATTTCGTAATTATAACCACTTCAAAAAAGAGGTTTCCATATATATTCTAATACATTTATACTGATACATATTGCACCTTTTTCTTTGAAAATAATAATTTTTTTATAGTCGAAATATAGCAGGAATGATTTATTTTGAACAGATTATTATCAGCATATTTAAGTTGACAATTAGCCATGAGATATTTTATTGGATTTATAAAGACTGGCGTCGTACCCAAACGGCTAAGGGGAAGGTCTGCAAAACCTTTATTTACCGGTTCGAGTCCGGTCGACGCCTCATCAACAATTCTTTATTTGATTTCCTGAACACTGCAAAACGCCCAGGTGGTGGAATTTGGTAGACACAAGGGACTTAAAATCCCTTGGACTTTAAAGTCCGTGCGGGTTCAAGTCCCGCCTTGGGCAGATTTTTTTACCTCCTGAATATTCTGATATTTCAGAACAAATCCGGTAACATGTAGTCCAGTGCATTGCATCAAAATGAAATCGCATAAGTGTAGATCATTCTGCTTTTGTTTCTATCAGAAACTTTCTCCTCAATAATAGATACCTCAGTTTCAAATGCTCATTTTCCATAAAATTCCCGGGATTATATATTATCGGGTTCGGCAGGATTGTGATTAATTCGATCAATTCAACCCTGGACAACCTGTTAAGAGGCCGGCCAAAATAATGTTCCGCAGCGTTCCCGATACCGAATATCCCTTTCCCGAATTCTATATAATTGACATAGAGTTCAAGTATTCTGATCTTTGGCATAACCAGTTCCATGATCAGGGCAGTAATCAGCTCAAGATATTTTCTTAAATACGTCTTACCTGGATATAATATAAGCGATCTGGCGAGCTGCTGAGTTATGGTGCTCCCCCCCCATTTTTTGTATCCCGATTTCATATTGAGAAGATAGGCGTTTGCCATGGCTTTTAACTGGACACCATGATGGGAATAAAACCCCGGGTCCTCAATAAAAACAAGCATTGCAATTACCTTTTCAGGAATATCAGCAATCGGCAAAAAATGTAATTTCCCGATGTCCTGATTGTCAAAATGATTCCTATAAAGCATGAGAGTAGTATTTGACGGATTGTTTTTTTTGAAGTTCAATGCGAGAATAAAAATAACAACAATTACCGCGGCATGAATTATCAAAAAAGCAATGATGATTTTTTTTAAAATGGATCTAATATTTTTTTTATTCAGATGCATAAGGGGCTAATGCATCCTGGGATGATGTTCTATTTATGTATCTCAAGGCTGCTCATTACCGCATTGAAAGTTTTTTCATAGCTGTAAAAGGATTGGACTGAGGAACCGCATTCAATAACTATAATAATGTTTTTATACCTGTTGATAAGAATTCTTTTTAATATTTTAGTATTCTGCTGCATATATTCCAGGATGATTAGTTTACTGTCAATATCGGCGCCGATGGTAATCTTTTTCTTTTCAAGAATGACCTTCAGATTGTTCCCGATTCCTTCCGCATACCAATCGCTGTATGAATTCCACTTGTCATTCTCAGCATCATCAACTGATGCAGCATAAACTTTTATTTCTGCGTTATTGATGTTGGACAGGACCATGACAAATGTATAATTCAAATCGATCTCATCTTTTTCCCATTTTTTCGGAAGAAGGAGTTTAAAGTTAAATTTCTGGTTGCTGAATTTCACATAGTCATCTTTTTTAACAGGTTCCTTCGCGATTTCCTTTGAAAAAGTAATGGAAACATGGGAAAAAAGAATTATGATAATAATGATTTTTTTCATAATATATGGTTTTTATTTTTTCTCAGTGTCAGTATGTTATCCAGATTTTTCATACTTTCAACCAATTTAGGTTTAAGATATTCAATCCCTTCTTCGCTGTTTGAAAAATACTGAAACAGGTTGATATCCTCAGGTGAAATGAGTCCAAAGTCAACAAATTTTTCAAAATTAATCACCTGATCCCAGAATTCCCTGTCATAAAGAAGAATGGGAATATCAAGTTTTTCAAGTTTTTTTGTCTGCACAAGTGTCAGGGTTTCAAAAAATTCATCCATCGTTCCATAACCGCCGGGAAATATGATTACCGCTTTGGCATAAAACAGGAACCAGAGCTTCCTCATGAAAAAATAGTGAAACTCAAAGTTCAGGCTTTCAGATATATATGGATTGGGAGCCTGCTCAAAGGGGAGCTCAATATTCAAACCGATTGTCGGTTCCCCCGCATTTTTAGCGCCCCTGTTTGCCGCTTCCATGATGCCGGGCCCCCCGCCGGTGCATACATAGAACCTGCTGCCGATCTCCTTCTCGATTTCCTCGCTCATTTTTGACAGTTTAAACGCGAAATCCTCGGCAGCCCTGTAATATTTTGTCAGTTGATTTTCATCCTTGCCCGGCGGATTAGCCCTGGCAGACCCGAAAATTACCACGGTATGCTGAATATTTAATTCATTGAACCTTTTTTCAGGCTCAATATATTCGCTGAGAATCCTTAATATCCTTGCTTCCCTTGATTTCAGAAATTCATGATTTTCAAAGGCTTTAAGAGGTTTGTCATCTGCCATAAAATTTATTTTTCCTGTATTATTTTTTATAATCAAAATATCCAATATCAATAAAAAAATCAATAACTAAATAAAAAAAGATAAATAGAAAAAATCTAGTAATCAAATGTATAAATATTTTCAATGTACAATCTATGATAAATAACATATTTTGCTAAAAATGCTTGAAAAGGAGAGTTAATATTATCACTTTGCTTTGATGCTTTAACAACCCTGATTGAAAAAATTTCATAACAATAAATATTAATTAATATTGAAGGCAGAATGCTGATGAAAATTTATATTATACTCCACCTCCTGCTTCTGATTCTTATTGGAGAAATTAATTGTGTAAAAGAAGATCTTAAAAATGCCAGTCGGGATAACATAAAGGCTGATAAACCGGATCTGGTCAGGGGACTGACCCTTGACCAGAAAATCGGCCAGATGATAATTGCAGCAATTCCCGGTACAAAAATGAACAACAGTGCGCAACAGCTTATAAAGGAGATACTTCCAGGGGGGATTATTCTTTTCGGCTACAACCTTAATGAAAAGGATAGTATAAAAGTTTACATCGACGGACTTCAGAAGGAATCCATGGCCGGTTCCGGCATCCCTCTTTTCATATCGATAGACCAGGAAGGGGGAAGGGTAAAAAGGATAGTACGGGAGGCTACTCAATTTCCCGGTAACATGGCTGCAGGAAGCGGCGGAGACGGGGAACTTGCATACCGGATGGCACGAGTGCTTGGACTGCAGCTCCGGGCCCTGGGCATTAATATGAATTATGCGCCGGTGCTTGATGTGAATAACAATCCCGACAACCCAGTGATAAACACCAGGTCCTTCGGCTCGGATACAGGGACTGTATCGCTCCTGGGCAAAAGGTATATCAGGGGCCTTCAGGACTCTTCCTGTATTGCCGTAGGCAAGCATTTTCCAGGGCATGGCGATACAAACAGTGACTCCCATCTGACACTCCCGGTAATACCGTATGACATGTCAAGGCTCAACGCCGTTGAGTTTCCGCCGTTCATTGAAGCAATTAAGGAAAATGTTGAAGGAATTATGACTGCCCATATATCCTTCCCGGAAATTCTCAAACGCAGCGAGCCTGCAACACTCTCAAGAGAATTTCTCACCGACATACTACGGGTGAAGATGAATTTCAAGGGCCTGGTAATCACTGACGACATGGAGATGAATGCAATTTCCAAGGTAATGATAGGCGAGTCTGCAGTTAAATCCATCCTTGCAGGAGCAGATATCATTCTTTCTACATCCTATGGAAGGAATGTGAATATCATAAGCGATACCATAAAAAAAGCAGTTGCTGAAAAAAGAATCCCCCTGGAGAGGATAGATGAATCTGTCAGGAGGATTCTTGATGTCAAGCTCCGGTACAATATCATCTCCCTGAATAAAAATAAAATTGAAGAGGGCGTGGTAATTCATAGTGAACATGCCGCTAAAATCCTGAGTGAAGCGCAGAACATCAACCATGAATTATCAAGAAAAGCCCTTTACTACCAGGGTGACCGCAAACTTCTGTTGAGCGGCAGGGATATTTCCAGGGTATTTATTACCGGCAACCGGTATGCAGCTAAAAATCTTATTTTTTTTGAGAATGATTCAGTTTTCGGAAATGAAAAGGATTTCATGGCCGCAGGCGGGAAATCGGGGAGCAGGAAAGTTGTTTATTATCATGTAGAAGATTATATTCCCGATATGGGAAGAATAAAGAATTTTTATGATTACTGCATAAAGAGCAATATTGAAATTGTAATTCTTTCATCAGGGAACCCCTACCCGATACTACGATCTGATTCCATCAAAAATCTTCTTATGACCTTTTCAAATACCGAGGAATCGATCAGGCAGATGGCTTTCTGTCTGAATGGTGTTTTCACGCCTGATGCCGGCAGTACAATATTCAGGGGTATTCCCGGCAGAAAATGAAATACGGATTGTATATTCACTTCCCCTTCTGCAGAGGGAAATGTGACTACTGCGGATTTTATTCAATCCCTTTGCTGAAGGATGAATTAAAGGCGGTCTATCTGAAATCCCTGGACCGCGAACTGGATATGAGATTGTCCTCAATGAAGGATGCTGAATTTGACACGATATACTTCGGAGGCGGTACCCCGTCTTTATTCAGCCCTGAAGAATTTTATACGCTGATGAAATCCATTTCCCGCAGGGCCAATCTCTCCCATGACACGGAAGTTTCAATGGAGATGAATCCCGGCGATGCCCGCACAGACAGGATAAAGGGTTACCGGGACTCCGGTATAAACAGAATTATTCTCGGTGTTCAAACCTTAACGGCAAGGCTCCATGATGTTCTCGGAAGATATTCATCTGTATGCACAACATCCCATCTGGATGAATTTTTTTCTGTACCTGATGTTGTCCACTGTGTCGACCTTATCATCGGAATTCCCGGTGAGACCCCCGGCGAACTTGAACATGATATACGGGCCCTGTCCTCATACAGGCCTGGCCATATCTCCGCATATATCCTTTCAATAGAACAGGGGACTCCCCTGGAGCATAGATATGAAAAGAATGATTCCCTCGATGAATTCCAGAGGGAAAGGTATTATCAGGCAATTCATCTTCTTGAGAAGTCAGGTTATGTACAGTATGAAATATCGAATTTTTCCCTTCCTGGTCTTGAATCCCGGCACAACATGAAATACTGGACCTTTATGCCCTATCTTGGCATCGGGGCAGGCGCCCATTCCTTTATTAATGGGGAAAGATATTGCAACAATCCGTCTGTTGATGAATACATGCATTCAAGTGAACTTCACATAACAATTGATAAAAGGACCAGGGAGTCTGCAGTTATGGAGTATATGATGACAGGGCTGAGGCTGGTTAAGGGGATAGACATCTCATCTTTCGAAGAGAGGTTCGGCATGAAGTTAAATAAGGAGACGCTTTCATATTTTGCCGATCTGGACGGCAGGGGCCTTCTTATGTATAATAAAAATATTGACGGTGGAAATATCAGGCTGTCAAGGGAGAGTTACATCATCGCTGATTCAATTATTTTCGGGATTATCAATGTAATGGGAGGTAATTTCTGAATGAATCGGCATGCTGATGCGGGACAGAGAAAGTAAATGGCTTCCGGATATTACCTGATGACAAAGTAATTTTTATGATTATCCATTAACCTCTTGAAATATTGAGCCTCTTTTAATTTTCCTGAAATATTGCAGTAATAGGCTAGAATTTCACTCAAGCGTATTATGAACACGTTCAGATCGCGGCCTTTCATTCCCTTGGTAATTTCCCCTTTGCCGGTTTTTATCAAATCTACTGATAATTTCAGAAACTGGTTAAAGGAGGAAATTTCATGCTTGAATTCGTGATCATTTGTCTTATACAGGATATTTATTTTATGTTCATCCATGGCGCCGGACTGCGTGAAATATTTTTTAATATCTCCCATGGCTTTACTGATTAATACCTTGTTGTAGCCGGTCATCAACCCGTCCTTGAGAATTTCATAAGCCCTGATTCTTTTATCATCGGAGTCGGGTTTCTCCCTGAAAGTGCTCTCATACAGGTTGAATGCGATTTTTTCCACCTCTTTGCAGTCAAGGTCTTTGATTATGATATTTGCCAGCTTTTTGTAGTTATTCGGGTTTCTGTCCAGAATCTTTATGTAAAGTTCAATTCCTTTAACCGCTTCAGAGTAAATCGGGAGCGTCTTAGTTGAATAATCCTTGTTCAACAGATATTTCATCCCCTCGATGATCATCGAGGATTGTGCAGTGAGCAGAAGGGCATCCATGTCAGGTTCAAAATCGAGGGAGGACCTTTTTCTAATCCCGGGTAGTTCCTCACGGGGAATAACATTTTTTATATTCTTATCAACATGAGGAGTTATTTCCGGCTCAATTTCATGTGAAATGATATCATCTGATGTTTCATCTGACTTGATATCTTCATCATTGATAAATGAAGATATCTCATCATTCAATGATCCAGGTTTTTCAGATTGCTTATGTGAATCAGCAGGCTTTTTATCATCAAAGAGGGATGAAAAGTCATCATCTTTATCAGGCATTATTGTTTCCCTTAGTTAGATTAGAAATAAGTAATCTCGATGAGCCAATCCTACATATTAAAACTGATATATCCGGCATCATGTATTGAATTAATACGGCAACTATATCATGTCAAACCTAAAATTTGTTATTTGACAAGAATAATTTGTACAAAAAAATAAAATTATAGGAAATGATATTATTTGTTATTAATATAAATCCTCGGCACACGTTTTGAGATATTACAGGTAATCTCATAGGGGATTGTTCCTGCCAGTACGGCAATATCATTTACCGTTACCCTTTCCTTGCCGAACAGGATTACCTCTTCGCCGGCAGGATACAGATCATCCCCGAGGTTTACAAGTATCTGGTCCATGGTGACCCTGCCTGCCACGGGATAGATCCTGCCATTGATGATTACCATTCCCTTATTTGATAATGACCTTGAATATCCGTCCCCATACCCTATGGGAACCGTTGCTATATTGGAATCTTTTTCAGCTATATAGGTAAGTCCGTAGGAAAGGGGCGTCCCTTTTTTCACCTTTTTGACGAAAATAATGAAACTTTTTAACGTCATCACAGGGGATAACTCAACCTGAGTACTGAACCCGGGACCGGGGAGGGCTCCATAGGACATTATTCCGGGCCTGATCATGTTGAAAAAGGGATCTCCATATTTTACCGCACCGGCGCTGTTGGCAATATGCCTCAGCGGGATGTGTATCCCCGATTTTTCTATTTCACCGGTTATGGCCTTGAATATTTCAACCTGGCCGAGGGTAAATTCGTCCCGTTTCTCGTCGGCAACGGGGAAATGGGAGTAGATGCCTTCCAGAATTACATTATCAAGCTGATCTATTTTTTTTGCCGTTTCAACAGCATCAGGCGCTGCACAGCCGATTCTCCCCATGCCGGTATCAACTTTCAGGTGTACCTTTACTCTCTTCCCGGTTTCCGAAGCTGAATCTGAAATATACGATGCCAGCGAATAATCAGCAACGGTCTGTGAAACATCATATTCATGCAGGATCTTTACCTGATCCTCTTCCTGAAGGATAAGGCCGAGAAGGAGTATGGGGATATCCACACCGGCATTTCTTATATCCACTGCCTCATCCAGGTTTGATACGCCAAGCATGTCAACAAGCCTGTTTTTGCCTGCAAACCTGGAAATTTCCAGGATTCCATGGCCGTATGCATCTGCCTTGACAGGGAGGAGTATCCGGACGCCTTCACCCGCTATTTTTTTTAATGCGAGCAGATTCCTTTTAAATGAATCCAGGTCTATCTCAGCAAAGGTTTTTCTAAGCATGCCTATAACCGTTAACTGCAATAAAATTTCCTACCAGGTAATGTCCAGCCTGATAACCAGCATATGTAAAGTTGCCTTTATTTGATCCATGAAATGAAATTTAAAGATTATTATTTTATGTCAATATATTTATTCTCATCATTCCATGGTCAGTTGTATTTCACGGATTATCCATTCTCTATCCCCTGTACTGATTTCCATTCTTGAAATGAACTTTTCAGGAATTTCAGTGAATAGCTCCATTGGTATTTTCTTTACCGGGTGCTCCATGATGATGGAGAAAGCATGGAGGTATATGGACTTGTCATGGACAATTTCCCTTGAGCCGTACCGGGTATCCCCGGCAATGGGGGCGCCGATTGATGACAGCTGTGATCGTATCTGATGCTTCTTGCCGGTAATGAGTTCAATCAGTACCAACGCATGGGATTTATTCCTTTTGACAGCCATATACTTAAGGCGTACAGGCACGGAACCCGGTTCCTGCGTGCCGGTAATTACTGAAATGTCATCAACCCTTTTCATAAACTGGTTTAATTCATGCCATTCCCCTTTATTCGTCGCGATGGAGGATGGATTCTCTGTAATAGCCATGTAGAATTTTTTTATCCCCGATGTTATAAATGCAGCGTGAAGCCTCCTTGCGGATTTTGATGTCCTTGCAAAGAGCATTATTCCTGAAACAGGCTTGTCAAGTCTGTGGGCCGGGGCCAGGAAAACATTCCCTTTTTTGCTGTATTTCACTTTTAAATATTCCTTTATGATATCAGGAAGAGGCTTTTCTCCGCTGATATCACCCTGGCTCAACTGGCCGGGATCTTTGTCCACTGCCAGAATATGATTGTCTTCATGGATGATTTTTAATTTCATTTCAGTCATGGTAATAAGATATTATAGAATAAGATAGAGAATAGAAGATTTAATACTATGCTTTTATTTCAGATGAATCCGTGAATAATCCAGTTAAAGTTGTTGCTGAATATGGCATGCCATGTAATAATGTCATTAATAAAATTATAAAAAATCATATAAAAATGTGAATAAAATTATTAGAGAAAAAAAAATCTTGAAATAATAAGTAAAAAAAAAATACTTGCATTTTATGGGCGAGCGTGGTGGAACTGGCAGACACGCTAGACTTAGGATCTAGTGCCGAAAGGTGTGGGGGTTCGAGTCCCTTCGCTCGCAATAAGCGGGAATAACTCAGTGGTAGAGTACAACCTTGCCAAGGTTGGAGTCGCGGGTTCAAATCCCGTTTCCCGCTCATAAAACATGGCTATCTGGCTGCAAAATCCGATAGCCATGTTTTTTTACAGCTAATTATTCATTTCAAAAAATGTTTGACTCCAGCATAGCCGGCTTCTCAATTGCACTATTATAATTTTATTTGATAGAGGTGATTCCAATTGCAAATAACAGAAAAAAAACTGGAAAATGCCGTCGTTGAACTGCAGATCGACATACCAAATGAAATGGTCAAACATCAATATGATGCAGTTTTTGAAAAGATACAAAAAACCGCAAAGGTTGATGGTTTCAGAAAAGGGAAGGCCCCGCTTAAAATAATAGAGGTAAAATACCATAAACATGCGGATGAGGATGTTGCAAACAATCTTGCCAAGGAATATTTCATACAAGCAGTAAAGGAAAAAGGGATGAAACCGATAACAGAACCGGTCTACGAATTCAACAGTATAAACCGTGATGAGCCTTTTTCCTTTAAGGCGGTTTTTGAAGTTTTCCCCACGGTTGAGCTCGGCAAATTCAAACAAATTCCAGCTGAAGAAAGGTCATGCTCGGTAAGCGACGAGGATGTTGCCAGGGAACTTGATGTGCTCCAGGAAAATTACTCTAGAATTGAAAAAAAAGAGGACGGTTCCGCTGTACAAAACAGCGACAACATTAAACTGAAGCTGAAAAGAATTGATAATATTGACAGCAGCGAAATTGAAAAAACGCCATTCAGGGAATTTTCAATCATAGTCGGGAAAAGCAAGGATAAATATACCATAGACAAGGAAACCCTTGGCATGAAGATCGGTGAGGAGAAGGAGATCGAAATAACCTATCCCAAAGATTATTCCGTTTCTGAACTGGCAGGAAAGAAGGTCAAATATCTGATTGGTATCATTGAGATCAATAAAATGATACTTCCCGATGTAAATGATGAATTTGCAAAAAGGCTGAATTATGAATCTCTGAACGATATGAAATCAAAAATAAGGGAAAATATTGATACATATATAAAAGATAAGATTAAAAATGAAGTCAAGTCTGATATTATGAAACATATCTTCGAAAATTCAAAATTTGATATTCCCGATTCTATGATCAGAAGGGAGATGAACAGTATTTATCAAAAGACCTGCTCAAAAATCGGTTTTACCGGTAATATTGACGAATTAGAGGCTACCTACGGGATAAATAAGGAAGAATTTTTAAATAAAATCAGAGGGGAAGCTGTCCAGTCCATTAAAACAGGTATTGTTCTTCATGAGATAGGCAAAGTTGAAGATATTAAAGTATCAGATGATATGATAAATGATGCCATTGTTAAAATATCAAAACAGAGCAATACAACAATTGAGAAAATCGAGGAGATCATCAGCCAGGGTGATAACAGGGATGAACTTATCAATGATCTGAAATATGAAGCTGCTTTTAATTTTATATATGATAACGCAAAGATAAAAAAGCTGAAACCGGTTAAATTTGAAGAATTGGTTAAGGAAAAAGTAACATAAAATATTGAAATGATTCATAATGTTCAATATATTTTAATAAATTCTTCATTATAATTGTTTATAATTTTGATGAAAGATTCTAAATTTATATAAAAAGATTTCTGATTAAATCGGTATGTTGCCGAATTTAATTAGGAGAAGTGTAAAATTCAGAAAAGATCAAATAATTAAGCTGATTTTCAAAGGTATATTTAATTATTATTGCATGCACAAGTCCGGATAAGAAGATTAATTATTTTGATTACAAACAGTATGTAGGCATCAAATTCTAAAAAACCGTTTTATGAGGAGAAAATAATGAGTCTTGTTCCAATTGTAGTTGAACAAACCAGCAGGGGTGAAAGATCCTATGATATATATTCCAGGCTTTTAAAAGATAGAATAGTATTTCTGGGTGAGGGTATTAATGATTATATATCAAGCCTCATCATTGCGCAGTTTCTGTTTCTTGAAGCAGAGGATCCCGACAAGGATATTTACCTCTACATAAATTCTCCCGGAGGAATTGTTACATCCGGCCTTGCTATTTATGACACCATGCAGTACATAAAGCCCGATGTCGCGACAATTTGCATTGGACAGGCCGCGTCCATGGGTTCTCTTCTGCTTGCATCCGGTGCCCCGGGGAAACGTTCAGCGCTTCCCAATTCTAGAATTATGATCCACCAGCCCATGGGCGGCTTCCAGGGACAGGCATCGGATATTATTATCCATGCCAATGAAATAATCAAGATCAAGGACAGGCTGAATGAGATATATGCAAAGCATAGCGGGCAGAATGTAGATAAGATCAGCAAGGATGTGGACAGGGATTATTTCATGAGCGCTGAAGAGTCCAGGGAATATGGAATTATCGACAAGGTTATTGCAAAAAAATAGGCGAGGTACAGGAATGACTACAAAAAAAAAGGATGTAAAGGCTAAACTGTTCTGTTCCTTCTGCGGCAAGAGCCAGGAAGTGGTGAAAAAACTGGTTGCCGGGCCTGATGTCTATATCTGCGATGAATGCATTGAGCTCTGTAATGAAATTGTAGCAGATGAAAACAGTGATAACCTTGAGGGTGATTTCAAAAATCTTCCAAAACCGAAGGAGATAAACCAGATTCTGAATGAATATGTAATCGGGCAGGAGGAAGCCAAAAAAATTCTTTCTGTTGCTGTTTACAATCATTACAAGAGAATTTTCTCTAATACAAAACTTAAGAAAAATGATGTTGAACTGGAAAAGAGCAACATCCTTCTCACCGGACCCACTGGTTCTGGAAAGACTCTCCTTGCTCAGACACTTGCCAGGATATTAAATGTCCCCTTTGCCATCGTAGATGCCACCTCCCTTACGGAAGCGGGATATGTAGGTGAGGATGTGGAGAATATACTTTTACGGCTGATCCAGAATGCCAATGGTGATGTGAAGAAGGCGGAAGTCGGCATCATATACATCGATGAGATAGACAAGATTTCAAGAAAGTCCGAAAATCCTTCCATCACGAGAGACGTTTCCGGAGAAGGAGTGCAGCAGGCCCTGCTGAAAATCGTTGAAGGGACCATTGCAAATGTGCCTCCACAGGGAGGGAGAAAGCATCCCCACCAGGAATTTATTTCCATTGATACAAGAAATATCCTCTTTATCGTAGGCGGTGCATTTATCGGACTGGAAAATATGGTGCAGAAGCGTATAGGGAATAAAACCATGGGTTTCGGCGCGGATATTAAATCTAAAAAAGATATCGAAATTGAGAACATACTCGAACAGCTGATTCCCGAAGATCTTATCAAATACGGTATGATTCCGGAATTCGTCGGCAGGTTCCCCATAATAGCAGTACTCAGCCAGCTCGACAGGGAGGCCTTATACAAGATTCTTATTGAGCCTAAGAATGCCCTGATTAAGCAGTATAAGAAAATTTTCTCCTTTGAAGAGGTGACTATAGAATTTTCAGATGATGCCGTTGTTGAAATTGCAAATATCGCTATGGACAGGGAGCTGGGCGCAAGGGGCCTCAGGGCCGTTCTTGAGTCTCTGATGCTCGATTTGATGTACGATGTCCCCTCAACAGATAATATCAGCAAAATCATCATTAACAGGGATATGGTCATTGGAGTGTCAGGGCCGGTGATTATATACAACGAAGAAGAGAAGTCAGCTTAATATAAATTATATTAGAAACAGGATTAACATGAAAATAGATTTTGACAAGAGGTATCCGCTGCTGCCCCTGAGAGATGTGGTGGTTTTCCCATATATGATTATACCCCTCTTTGTCGGAAGGGACAAATCGATGAAAGCCCTGGACAGGGCCATGAAGGGGGACAGGCTTATTGTCCTTGCGACCCAGAAAGACGCCAATGTCACTTCACCGGAGAGGGGAGATATTTATGACATTGGAACTATATCAGAAATTCTTCAGCTTTTGAAACTCCCGGACGGGACAATTAAGGTTCTCGTAGAAGGAAAGCAGAGGTGTTATATCACGGATTTTATATCTGAAGATGAATTTTATGAAATAGGGATAAAAAACATTGAACGCGAAGCTGATACGGGAAGCGATATTTTTGCTTTGAAGAATACTCTGATTAAGGAATTTGAAAAATATATTAAACTGAACAAAAAGGTACCGAAAGAGGCGCTTACCAGCGTATCCGGCATTGAAAATTTATCCCAGCTGGCGGATGTTATTATTTCTCATGTAGAAATGAGGATAGAATACAAGCAAACCCTGCTTGAGCTTGGAAATCCTGTTGATAGGATTTCCAAACTGATAGAACTCATCAATGGCGAAATTGAGGTAATGTATATAGAGAAAAAAATTCAGGGCCAGGTCCGTAAGCAGATGGAAAAGACCCAGAAAGAATATTACCTCAATGAACAGATGAAAATAATTAAAAAAGAGCTTGGGCAGAGCGGTGAAGAGATTGATGAAATTGAGGAATTGAAAAAATCGATAGAAAAGGCTAACATGAGCAGCGAGGCCAAAACCAAAGCCCTTCAGGAGATTAAAAGGCTTGAAAAAATGCCGCCCATGTCTGCGGAATCCACAGTGGTAAGGACTTTCATAGAATGGCTCAGGGATGTGCCATGGAATAAAAAGACAAAAGATATGAAGAAAATAGACCAGTCCATGGATATTTTAAATGAAGATCATTACGGGCTTGATGAAGTCAAGGAGAGGATTATTGAATATATTGCAGTCAGCAAGCTCTCGAAGAAGTTAAAAGGCCCCATACTCTGTTTTGTCGGGCCCCCGGGAGTTGGAAAGACATCTCTTGGGAAATCTGTTGCACGGGCGTTGGGAAGAAGATTTATCAGGATGTCCCTGGGCGGGGTACGTGATGAAGCCGAAATAAGGGGGCACAGAAGAACCTACGTTGGAGCTCTTCCGGGAAGAATTATACAGATGCTTAAAAAAGTAGGCACAAGAAATCCTGTAATCCTGCTTGATGAAATTGACAAAATGTCCATGGATTTCAGGGGGGACCCTTCCTCGGCTCTTCTCGAGGTCCTCGACCCTGAACAGAATAGCGCATTTATTGACCATTATCTTGAAATTCCCTATGACCTGAGTGATGTAATGTTTATCACCACTGCGAATGTTCAGCATGAGATACCGCTCCCGTTACTCGACAGGATGGAGATTATAGAAATCAACAGCTACACTGAACCGGAAAAATTGAATATTGCAATCAACTATCTTGTGAGTAAACAGATTAAAGAGAACGGCTTAAAACTTGCCAATATTGAATTTTCCAGGGATTCAATGCTTTACACTATCAGGCATTATACCAGGGAGGCTGGAGTAAGGAATATTGAGAGAGTAATTGCCAAGGTATGCCGTAAGGCTGCCAGGGAAGTAGTCCAGAACGATAAGAATTTCAAAAAAATAATAACTCCCGAGGTCTTACACGAGTATCTCGGGCCAATCAGGTTCAAATACGGAGTCAGGGAGCAGAACCATGAAGTCGGTCTTGCCAAGGGGCTTGCATGGACATCAATCGGCGGTGAAGTGCTTAACATTGAAGCTCTCCTTGTTAAAGGAAAGGGTAAAATCACCCTCACCGGCAAGCTTGGGGAAGTTATGCAGGAATCCGGACAGGCAGCGCTCACATATATAAAGGCCAATACTCAGTTTTTCAACTTGAATGAGGATTTCATAAGTAATTATGACATTCACCTGCATGTACCTGAGGGCGGAATACCCAAGGATGGCCCATCTGCAGGTATAACAATGGCCGTGGTCATTGCCTCAGTTTACAGCAACATTCAGGTCAGGTGTGATGTTGCAATGACTGGTGAAATAACACTCAGGGGTAAGGTCCTGCCCATCGGCGGCCTGAAGGAAAAAATTCTTGCTGCGCACAGGGCCGATATAAAACATGTAATACTGCCTAAGGAAAATGAAAAGGATATTGAAAAGCTTCCTGAATATATAAAGAAGGAGATGGTTTACCATCCTGTCAGTACAATGGAGGAAGTATTATTTCTTTCGCTGGCGAATCCGGAAAAATTTTTCAGGGACCAGGAAAAAACCAGGGTACTGTATGATAAATGGAAAGAGGCAATTGGCGACTGGTATATTGAGGCTGAAAAGCCCGTTGATGATGCGAAAAATGTGAAGATGTGATCCTACCTAAAGAAAAGCAATGCCCAAAGGAGTTTAAATTTTTTGAAAGTGAATGAGCATTCTGTTTGATTGGGGCCTGAAAGTATTCTTCACTGAATCTGAATAAATGTTGCATATTCTGAATCCGTTATTTTCAATAAAGCCGACAATTTCAGGTAATGAGAAAGTTCGCATTATATGCCGGTCATAAACAGTCTCGTGATGTCCGGAATCCGAAATAGTATATTCGTAATCTACTTCCACAACGGTTCTGCCTGGCTGGTCTAGCAGTGAAAAGCCCCTGTTTCTGTTTATTATTTTTCCATTGTAATTGATTGTAGAAATATGGGTAAGATCTTTATGAGATATTTTTTCAACCGGGAATGAGTTCCATATCTCAAACAGGGCAGATCCTGACTGCTTGAGAGAGCGCCATGTATTCCAAAGAGTTTTATCTATATCATCATTTTCAATTAAATAATTGAATGATCCGAATAGCGATATCACAATGTCAAACTCGTTATAATAATCAAGGTCCCTCATATCCCCTTTTAATAATTGCATGTTTATTGGGAAGCGTTCCTTCGCAACTTTAAGCATTTCTTCACTGATATCAATACCCAGGCACCTGATACCATATTTACTCAGGGCATTCATGTGTTCCCCGGTGCCGCATCCAAGGTCCAGGAGGGAAGGTTGATTACTGCCGTTTAGCAGTGAACGGATGAGTGCAATATCATTTGTGAAGTTACGATTAATCTTTTCAATTGAAAAATAGTACTCGGCAAGCTCATGATACAGGTGCATCAAAAAAGAATCTCTTTAAATTTATTTTTACACATTGATCTGACCGTCTCTTCAATTTCATTTGTGAATTCAAGAGTGAGCAGGTGATCCACGAACTCCCGGCATTCCTTTACCGTTATTGACCTGATTATTTTTTTTATCTGATACATAAACGCAGGCCCCATAGAAAAATGCCTGAATCCAAGGCCAATAAGCAGCATGGTAAATTGAGGTTCTCCCGCCATTTCACCGCATATTGATAAATCAATATTAAATTCCCTTGATACATCAACTATTCTTTTAAGGAAACGCAGAACAGAAATATTAAGGGGATTGTAGAGGTACGAAATACTTTCAGAAATTCTGTCAACTGCAAGAATATACTGGACAAGGTCATTTGTTCCGACTGAGAAAAAATCAACATGTTTTGCCAGTATATCTGCAACAATAACAGCTGAAGGAACTTCTATCATAGCGCCTATCTGGATGTTTTCGTCAAAAGGTTTTCCTTCTTTTTTCAGTTCAGCCATGGCATCTCTTGTCAATGATTTGGCGGTAATCAGCTCTTCAGCCGTGGTTATCATAGGGAACATCAATTTTGTATTTCCATAATGGCTTGCACGCAGTATTGCTCTCAGCTGTGTTCTGAATATATCCCTGTTTTGAAGGCTGAACCTGATAGCCCTGCAGCCAAGAAACGGGTTTCTTTCAGGGGTAGTTTTAACCGTAGTCGAGACTTTGTCCCCTCCGACATCAATTGTCCTTATTGTCACCGGGAGAGGCTTGAATCCCTCAATTACTTTTCTGTATTCATTGAACTGGAATTCCTCATCAGGCAGTGATTTGTTCATGAACAGATATTCCGACCTGTATAGCCCTATTCCCTGACCTCCATGCTCCTTAATTACCTTGGTCTCTTCAGGTATTTCAATGTTACCATAGATGAAGATATCTTCAAAATCCAGTGTTTGGGATGGAAGATTTGTTAACTTTGCAAGCTCAAGTTCCAATTGCAGAAAATCTTCCTGATATTTGATATATTCATCAATTTCAGTATCAGTAGGGTCGATTATTATCTGACCATGTATGGCATCGACGATTACCAGATCGCCGTCTTTTACCTGTGATGACCCGTCAACCGTACCTACAATGGCCGGGATCTCCATGGCCCTGGCCATGATAGACGTATGTGATGTCCTGCCGCCCCTGTCTGTAACAAAGGCAAGAATAAAATTTTTGTTCATCATTGCCGTTTCAGACGGCGTCAAATCAGTGCAGAAGAGTATTACCTCATTTTGTATATCAGCCAGTGATTGAATCTCAATCTTCTGCAGATTGCTTATAAGCCTCCGGTGAATATCGGATATGTCAGCGATTTTTTCCCTCAGGTATTCATCTTCGATAGAACTGAGGCCTTTAATCAGATCAGCAGATATATCGTTAATAATCCACTCCGCATTCCGCTTTTTTTCATATATCTGATTTTTTGTCTTCTCCACAATCATCGGGTCTTCAAGAACAAGAATATGGCTGGAGAAAATATCGGATAAATCCTTAGACAATCCCGTCGAAATCTGTTTCTGGATATCCATTATTTCTTCTTTTGTTTTTTCAACAGCTTTTTTAAATCTTAGCAGCTCAGAGTCTATTTCTTCCGGTTTTATTGTATATTTTGGAATAATGAGCCTGCTGTTTTTATAAACATAGGCTTTTCCTATCTTAATTCCAGGTGATACTGAGGTCCCGTTTGTAATTATTTTACTCACTATAATACCTTACATTCAAATATTCCATTGAAATGAAACCCAGCTAATTTGCTGGGCCGGATTCAAAATTCTTTTATTATTATTTTAATAAAATTATTAATAATTTTATTATTAAAATCATTAATAATAAATCAAGAAAAATTCAATATTTAATTAATGAATAATTTGTTTAATAGAGGTGCCAATAAAGCTATTTACTAATTTTGATACATCCCATGTATCAAAATTAGTACAGGATTACAATAAAACACCCTATGGATAATACCCCGGAAAATTCAATCCATCAGTCTGATTGATTCCCAGAAGTATATTTGCATTTTGAACTGCATTTCCGGCCTGGCCTTTTAACAAATTATCAATAATAGAAGTAATGAAAATTTTACCCGTTCTTTCATCAACCATTGGACGAATAACGCACCTGTTTGAACCTCTCACATCTGTTAAATTGGGTGATCTCGCTGTAATTTCTACAAAAGGTTTATTTTTAAAGTAGTCCCTGTATATTTGTGCAATACCTTCTGTCGTGTAAGATCCATTCTGATCGGCATAGATCGTCGTCATTATCCCCCTGTTTAATGGTACAATCTGGGGTACGAAAAATATCTTTTTTTGTGATTTGCCAATGACATTTAATATATTTTCAACTTCAATAATATGCTGATGGCTGCCTTCCCTGTAGGTGTTTATATTTTCATACCTCTGAGGATAAAGGTTTGCCTCTCCTGAATTTTTTCCGGCCCCGGAAACTCCTGTTTTGCCGTCACAGATAATTGTATCTGAGGTAATGATGCCTGCTTCTATTGCCGGTAATAATCCCAATATCATGCATATGGCAAAACATCCCGGATTGCCTACGATTTTTGCTTTAGATATCAGATCTTCATACTTTTCCGGAAGTCCGTATACGGAATCTTTCAGCACTTCGGGAGAGGCGTGGCTGGAATCCATACCCTTATTCCTTGCATAAATTTCATAATCACCGGTGTTATTGAACCTGAAATCTCCGCTAAAATCGATGACGGGGATATGCCTATGTAAAAAATTTTTAATCATAGCCATCCCTGCCCGGTCCGGGGTTGAAAAAAATGCGATATCTATATCATCGTAATCAATTTTTTCCGGTGCATCAACAATGATATCACAGAAACCCTTGAGATGGGGGAAAACGGCACTTACCGGATACCCGGTATCCTTCCTTGCCACGAGTTGTTTTATTTTAATGCGCGGATGTCTTATAAGGATTTCAATAAGGCCCAGGCCTCCGAATCCTGTTGCCCCGATAATCAGTGCGTTTTTCATCTGTACACCCGTGTATTTATTTTTCAGCTGATATAATCCAGTGCGCAACGATCTTGCTTGTATCACCCATCAAACTTCTTTCCATCGCTCCATAACTGATCCTGGAAAACATTCCGAAGTAACTGCCTATTTCAGTTTCGTTGAAAAAAGAGACAATAGAACCTGACAGATCATTCAAATCGGTCTGCCAGGTATTGTCAAATAAATATTTGCCTTTTTTCAGAAAGGTATCTTTGTCCGCTCTCAGGGTTGCGAAGAGCCTGCCGTCCGGTTTGAGAATTCTATGAATTTCATTAAGCATTTCCGTGACTTTATTCTTGTAATTGTAATGAAGGGATCCCCAGGCGATTGCTACATCAACAGATTCATCTTTGAACGGGATCGACTCAATAGTATTCTGGATCAGAATGAAATCGCCGATAGAACTGCATGTACGTAAGGCATTGAAACTTGAATCCATTCCAAAAAAATAATTAAATCCCAGATCTCCAAGAAGCTTCAGGTGCCTGCCTGTCCCGCACCCAAGGTCCGCAGCTGTTAAATCAACGGGATTGAACTTTCTGATGATCTCACTCTGCAGAAGCCTTACGAGATTTTCATCAGGATAGGCAAGGATTGATTTTTCTTTTTTATAATGGTCATCCCAGTTCAGATTCGCCATAATCTTATTCTTCTTTATATCTGATGTTGAATTTTTTTTCCGCATCTTCAGCCCTGTGTATGGCCTCATTCATGGAATTGCCGCTGGCCACAATAACTCCAACGCGGTCCAGATTGTTAACCGGCTCGCTTACCGCTGATCCTATCTCCTTGAAAATCCTTGAAAAAACAACTCCTCCTATCTGCCTGGGGCCTTGTGGATTGAAGGAGAGGAGAGTCCCTTTTTTCCCTGTAATGTATTTTACTACAATGGAGGTTTTTGTCCTTTTCATTCTTGGAGCCTTAAAACCGCTCTCCGTGTTCCCTTTTACGGCTTCGGCTATTATATGATAACCGGTTCTGACCGGAATAAGGATATCAGATAAAAATTCGCCCCCAAATTCCGGGACGGCCTCAATTAAATAGAGTTTCCCC
Source organism: Spirochaetia bacterium (assembly GCA_009885955.1). Taxonomy (GTDB): domain Bacteria; phylum Spirochaetota; class UBA4802; order UBA4802; family UBA5550; genus VFJS01. Next base: position 157,587 of record VFJS01000002.1, read on the forward strand.
TTTTCAGAGACAATAAATTCCATGACCATCGGTGAAGTTGTAACTTCAAATGCGTCTGCAACATTCTGGCCAATGATCATTATTTCTTCGTGCATATGAAAATATTTTGACGGCGCTGCATGAAGAATGTCGACAAAATGCGGGAATGGTGTGGTTACCTTGTCTGTTATCTCGGCAAGATAAAATTTTTTTCTGTGTACAATTCCAATTGCTATAATTTCTTCACCTTTGATGAATTCCTCAAAGATAAATTTTTCATACGTGTCTTTTGTTTTTATAGATGCAGCCATCTCATCCTTATTATTAATGATAGTTATCCCTTCCTTTGCATGACCGACGGCAGGTTTCTTGATGACAGGGAATTTTATATTCCACTTTTTTTTGAGTCTGCTTTTATGATCAATTTTCAGAACTGCAGGTGATAGAATTCTGTTTTTTTTAAAAATTTCTTTCATTCTTTTCTTATTGATAAAATCACAGCTCCGTGAAAACGGGATGAAGGGGATGTTGAATTTTTCTGAAAGGTAACTCGCGGTTTTCATTGCCGCCCCGTAGGACTTTGTCATGATGCCTTTGATTTCCCCGTCTATTAAAAGTTCGCTTAATTTCATATATATATCCAGATAATTGTCAACAGCTTCCTGAATTTTCAGATCACACATGATAAATCCCGGCGCGCAGGGATTTGTATCAACCCCTATAACCTGGAATCCCATTTTTTTCGCTGTCTCTATCAGGGGAATCTGATTGAATCCCGCTCCAATAGATACAAAATATGATGCAGGCAGGTTTTTGAATTTTTTAATGAACATTTTTTTTTCAGATAATTAATTATAAAGTTAATTTAATACCGCTATATTAATCGGAATGGCTGGTATTTCATTTAGTCAAGAAAATAATATTTTCTGATTGAAAAAGATGAATTTTCAATTAAAATGTTAAATTTTTGTTGTAAATCTATTTAGAATATAAGCCATATTACTGTCCCGTATAGTATTATTAATTACGTTACTAAAGATTTTTTTATGCATATTGGAATACTTATTGTAGACATTCATCTTGAAGGATGCCGCTCCCTGAAAGAAAAGAGAAGGACACTGGATACCATAGAAAATTCCATAGAAACAGTAATAGATGGCCGTGTTATGCGTGTTAACAGGGAGACGCTATAGGTAATTTTTTTATGAAGATGAATCTTTTGTTGACAAAAAGATTCCAAAAGTTCCCAGGATATAAAGAAATATTTACTCTATCGGACTTCAAATGGGAAAATAATGAATGTAATAACTTTTATAATACTATCAGCATTGTTTTTTGAATTTACTATTCATCTTATTGCTGACATTCTGAACATTAATAATATCCGGGAATCACTCCCGGCGGAGTTCCTCGGGTATTATGATGAAGAAAAATATAAAAAATCACAGGAATACCTTCGTATCAATACCAGGTTTGGATGGATATCGGGAATTGCCGGCCTTCTCATGGTACTGGGGTTCTGGTTTTTGAAGGGATTCCCCCAAGCCGACCATTATGTAAGGTCATTGGGGTATGGGCCGGTAGTGACCGGCATTATTTTTATTGTTTCACTTGTTATTCTCAGAATGCTTCTATCCCTTCCCTTCAGTATTTATTCAACTTTTGTAATAGAGGAAAAGTTCGGGTTCAATAAAACAACCCCGGGGCTTTTTTTTATGGATTTGATAAAAAGCATAGTAATCGGCATAATCATAGGAATACCAATTCTGGCAGGTATTCTGACTTTTTTTGAATATGCAGGGGATATGGCATGGCTATTCTGCTGGCTTGGGGCAACGGTGTATACTATTGCTATTCAATATATCTTTCCAGTCTGGATAATGCCGATGTTTAATAGATTCAATCCGGTTGAAGATGGGGAGTTGAAAAAATCTATCCTGTCATACGCTTCGTCAATAGATTTCCCGCTTAAGAATATTTATGTAATGGATGGTTCAAGAAGATCAAATAAATCAAATGCATTTTTTACCGGATTCGGCAAAAACAGAAGAATTGTCCTTTATGATACCCTCATAAATCAGCATTCCGTGCCAGAACTTACGGCAATACTGGCACATGAAATGGGCCATTACAAATTAAAGCATATTTTAAAAGGCATAATCACATCAATCATCCATATGGGATTTATATTTTATATCCTGTCTGTTCTTCTTTCTTATGCCGGCCTGTATAATGCTTTTTTTCTGGAAGAGCGTTCTGTTTATGCCGGATTGGTTTTTTTCGGGCTGCTTTTTACCCCTGTTGAGTTTATCTTAAACATTGTGATGCAGGCAATTTCCCGGAGACATGAATTTGAGGCAGACAGGTTTGCAGTCAACACTACCGGCAATCCCGATGCAATGGCAGGGGCATTGAAAAAACTATCAGTGAGCAATCTGTCAAATCTTGAGCCTCATCCATTATATGTAATTTTAAATTATTCCCATCCCCCTGTATATAAGAGGATAAGCTCTATTTCGATGGCAGCCGGGGATACTAAATAAAATTTGATATGAATTATGCATGCTCTAAATTTTTTCGATAAAATAAAACATTCTATACATGCATATACGGGATTAATGAAAATTGTTTCCCTCCTCGCAGCGATCACTGTTTTTGCAACATGCTCCAGGCAGGTCATAAAATCCGGCAAATTCTGGTCAAAAAGCTACCCCGGACTTGGCAATATCACGGTTCAGGATATCATCCTTTCAGGCAGTAATTATGTAGTGGCTGGCTATGGGTTTAATGCAGAAAATAATGAGGATGTCTCCATTGCAATGTTTGATGGCAATGGTGATACTGTATGGAAAAAATTTATTGGAAGCCGAAAGTATGAGAGGGCAAACACAATAGTATCCAATGAAAAGGGATTTGTCGCGGCCGGAGTCATTGATTCAAAAAAAGACGGGAACAGGGACATGTGGGTCATGCAGCTGGATCGCGAGGGGGATGTTATTTGGAACAGGGTTATTGGAGGATACAAGGATGACTATGCCAACTCCATTAAAAAAGACGGGGACAGATATATAATTATCGGCAGTTCCAGCTCCTTCGGGAAAGGCAGTCAGTGTATCTGGGTCATCCTTCTGGATTCGAACGGCCGCATTCTATGGGATAAAAAAATAAGTGAAGGGGTCCATGACAGCGGAATTGATGGTATTGTTGTTAATGACGGGTATATTATTACAGGCAACTCCATGGGCGAGGATACCAGCAGTATAAAAATTTTCAAGCTCGATAAGAATGGAAATATGATGTGGGAAAAATTGCTCGGCAATGAAGGGTATGATTATGTTGAATCGATAGCGAATGCAGCAGACGGGTATATGTTATCCGGATCGACACATGTCAACGGTGAATCGGTAAGGGATGCTCTTGTCATAATGCTTGATTTGAAAGGTTCGCCAAAATGGAGTAAAACGTATGGGGGGAAAGGGGACGATTTGGCCCTGTCAGTAATTGTTTCCAATGATGGATTTGTAATCTCCGGTACGACAAATTCCTACTCCAGGGACAACAGTTATAAAGCATGGGCATTTGAAGTGGACAGGAAAGGGCATCTTTTATGGAACAGGACCTTTCAGGATGCGTATACTGCCAGAAGGGTTGCTCCGGTGAAAGACGGGTATGTAATTGCCGGAAACAGAAATGTAAGCGGTTCCGGGAGAAGTATTTGGATCATGAAAACTGATAAAAATGGGGACATGGTTAAACCGGAATAACAGGATTTTATGGATAAATCATTTTTTCGTTTATCCATATGGATGATTTATTACAACTACGGCATAGTGATGTTGAGAGGACATCAAATTTTGTTTTATTGTGCACTCTTAAAAGTGACCTTTCCATGCCGGTTATTTCTTTGAGTTTTTCATTAAAAAATCCCTTGCTCCACCTGTAATGACACCAGTACTGATGCGAAAAGACATCACATACCGGGCAATTGAACTCAATTATCATAAATTTCGGATGTGTATATCCCATAAGATATCAAACTCAAATACTCGTTAAAAATATTGTATATACATTATCGAAATTGTTACATCAAACTATTATGGTTCTTCATTGGTTCATGTTTTAAGAAATTCCATTAAATAAAAAAAGTGATCAATAGGTAAAAATACTTATTGACAAAAAAGTAATACTTATATGACTTATTGTTAATCGTTTTCTATATTATATTACTGTTTTCCGGCTATTGTATAAATTTTATGAGAAAAAAAATCATTATACTGCTATCAGCAATTTTCATCCTTCTCACTGCAGGCATTGCATTTTCATTCTGGTATATATCAGACTCAACTAACAAGTTGAATTATATAATTAAGCTTCATCAGGTAGAACAGCTCAGGCGCTCTCTACTCATTGATCTTCAATCTGTACAGTCAAGCTTTTATGACAGTAACTCCGTTTTAAATCAAAGATATGGCCAACTTTCAGGTAATATTGAAAATCTTGATAACAAAAGTCAGATGTGCAGTTCCTGCCATCATCAGCCGCATATTGGAAGCAGAATTTCCAGGATACAGACCATGATCAGGGAATATGAAAAACTGGTAACCAATTATATAAAAGTAAATTCAAATGGAAAATTAAAGCATCAGCAGAAAATGGAGATAGAAGACATTTTCGGGACTATAATCCGGGAACTCCAGGATATGTCTCATATTGCAACAAACAGTCTGGAAAATTTAACATTAAAGACTACTGAAAACATAAGTTATATTATTAAAATACTGGCATTAACCTTTGCAACTACACTGGCATTTTCAATTTTCTTTGCCGTAAGGCTCCTTACGTCAATGACCGGGCCCATAAATATTCTCTTACATGCAACCAGAATGATTTCATCAGGCAGGCTGGGTTATGCAATAGATCAGAAATTTGCCACTGAATTCGGGGAACTTGCTGATAATTTTAACAGTATGAGCATTGAACTGAAAAGAAATCATGACAGGATTAATCAGGACATTGCAGATTTCAGGGAGGCTGAAGAGAGGCTTAAGATCAGCGAGGAGAGGTATGCCCTGGCAGTTCAGTGCACCGACAGCGGGTTATGGGACTGGGACCTGAAAACCGATAAAATTTATTTTTCCACACGATGGAAGTCGATGCTTGGCTACGGTGACGAAGATATCGGAAATTTACCAGAAGAATGGCTAAAGAGGATTCATCCCGATGATAGCATCGGCGTGGAGAAAACTGTCATTGAATGCCGGGAGGGATTCTTCAATCAATTCCAGAAGGATTACAGGATTCTTCATGAAAATGGTTCCTATATATGGGTAAACTGCAGGGGAATTATTGTAAAGAATAATTCCATGGAGCCGGTCCGGATCATCGGGTCGCAGTCGGATATTACTGATAGAAAGAGTGTTGAAGATGAATTGCTCTATGACGCCTTTCATGACCCGTTGACCAACCTCCCTAACAGGATGATATTTTTTGATCATCTACAGCTCGCAATCAACCGCGTGAAGAGGAGTGGGGACAAAAGAATGTATGTTGTGTTTTATATTGATATAGACAGCTTCAGGGATATAAATATGACATATGGAGAAGGGATGGGCAATAACCTGCTTGTTGATTTCGGGAAAAGGATAAAGAGTATTCTCCGCTCCTGTGACACGTTTGCCCGTTTTGAGGAAGATGAATTTGTTATTCTTATTGAGGATATAGAAAACAGGGCCGAAGGTATTAATTTAATAGCACGTGTAAATGAAGCAATAAAACCGGAATTCATTTTATTAAACGAGCAGGATAAGGAAAAAAAGTTAAACATAACAATAAGTCTGGGCGTGGCTTTCAGCAGTAATGAAATTCAGGTTCCTGAAGAATTAATATGGAATGCAAATACCGCCATGCGCCATGCAAAGGGAGCCGGAAAAAACTGTCATAAAATATACGCCAGCGATATGAATGATAAGCTGATTCAGTTCAGCCAGTTAAAAGAGGAACTTAAAAAAGCTATATATGATGATGAGATTGATCTTGACTATCAGCCGATTTTTTCCGTAAAAACAGGGAGAATATGCGGATTTGAAGCACTGGCAAGATGGAATCATCCGGTAATGGGAATTATAGATCCTGATACATTCATCCCCATTGCAGAGGAGTCTGGGATGATGAATGATTTTGGGAGTCTGGTGCTTGAAAAGGCATGCAGGCAGATAAGAGCATGGCAGAATGAATTTTCCGGAGTTGAACCACTGACTGTCAGTATCAATATATCAAAAAAACAGTGTACCAGGGAGCTTGTTGAAAACATTGAGAAAAAAATAAAGGATACCGGGATCGACCCAAGCACCCTGATTCTGGAATTCCCGGAATCATTATTGTCCGATAACTCTGAAATACTTGCTCCGTTGATGAGAAAGTTAAAAAAAATGAATGTTTCGCTTCAGATCGATAACTTCGGAACAGGAGGCTCCTCTCTTAAGTACCTGAACAACTATCCGATTGACGCATTGAAGATAGACAGGAAATTTATCAGCAATATTCATCACAACAAAAATGAAAAATCAGAGATAATTAATGCAATAGCGCTGCTGGCTAAAAATCTTAATATGCAGGTTATCGCAGACGGAGTTGAAACCGAGGAGCAGATGGATATTGTTAAAATGTTTGGTTTCAGCTATATTCAGGGGAATTATATATCCAGGCCCTTGAAACTTAATGAGGTCAGTAATTATCTCCATGAAAATGTGAAGATTGAAATTTAAGGGAACAATGAAATTGAATCATATAGTAACAATCTTATATATGATTGTTTTTTTTGTAAATTTTAAAACTGCTTCAGGTAATAATATTAATTCAGCTGATTACGGGATAAAAAATGCTGATATGTTTTTTTACCTCGATGTAAAATCACTGGTTGCCTTCGTAAATAAAAATGGGATTAAAACAGAAGACCTTGTGTATCTTTTGGATACACAAACTGATGACAGGAAGAGGGCTTTATTATCGAACCTTCTGCCTGAGATAATTTCAATAAGTGTATCAGGTAATTTTCAGAATGTTGAAAAGGGTGAAGGCGCCCTGGTTTTTATCAGCGGGTCCAGAAAATTCATCACTTTTCTTAATTCAACCGGAAGGCCTGTAAAAAGCAGTATTACTGGCGCAGTGATTTATCAAAATCCCGATGATGCGTTTATGTATACATTAAGTGGTGATATAGCGGTTTTTGGTCAAAAAAAGGAGATTGAAAATTATTTAAAATTAAAGAATGATACAAAACCATTCAGCCCCGCCTTCCATAAAATTATAACCGAAAGTAAAAAGAATAAGGACTTATATGTATATTTACCCTTCTCGAATTCCATTAGGCTAAAGTTTGAAAGCGCCGTAAAAAAAGGGAGAAATTTTGGAAGAAGTGTTGACCATAATGTTTTTTTAAGAGCAATCATGGATATGAATTCAATGGAGGCATATACTCTGTTTCAGGATAGGCCTGTCATCAATGTGGCATTAAATGGGAAAAACAGTGTTGACGGCCATCGATTGATAATGTTCAGCCATTTCCTCATCGTGGGAAGCAGTCTGGCGCTTCCTTTTCTTGATTATCTAAGCAGTTCATTTGGTGAAAAACCTATTAAAGCTGAAGATGAATCCCTGGTAAGAGCGCAGGAGATATTCGGCCGTATTGCTTCAACAATTAATAAAAACAGTATTGTCATATCATTTCAAATGACAGATTTAGAAAAAGGCCTCCTGGCAGAAAACATTAGAGGAAGGATCAGGTCAGTCATGGGGAATGTTCTTGCTGAGAAAAAAAAAGAGAAGGCCCTGAAAATGTTTGATGCAATAAAAAATAATGATCTAGAAACCATAAAAAACATCATTAATGACATCAGGGATGTTAATGTTACGAACAGAGAAAAGGATACTCTTCTCTGTTATGCTGCAAGAATCGGCCATTCTCATATTATATCATACCTGATCAGTAATGGAGCTGATATCAATTCCCGTTCAGGGTACGATACATTAACGCCACTGTTAATAGCAGTGAAACAGGATAAGCGGACGATTACACGGATGCTGCTCCAGAGCGGAGCCAATAAAAACATGGCCGACGATGAAGGAAAGACGGCGTTGCATTACGGGGTTGAGTTGAAGAATGCCGATATTGTTAACATACTCCTGGATTTCAGGGTGGATATTAATGCCGTATCAAAAAAAAGGGTAACGCCGCTGCATATCGCGGCTGATAAAGGGTACATGCCTATTGTTAAAGCGCTTGTAGATGCAGGGGCAAAAATTAATGCTGTTGATGATAATGGACATTCACCCCTTGACAGGGCCCGTATGGGCAATCACAAAGACGTACTTGATTTCCTTGAATCCCGGATAAATAAAAAAAAGTAAAAAACCTCTTTAGCTGCTTTCCTTAATTATTATTGTTTGACCCCTGTGCCTCGTTTCTTTTTTTTGTCATTGATTTTCTGAGGAGCATTGATGTTCCTCCAAGCAGCAGCGCCACAATTATCATTGACGAGATGAGAAATGACGGCCTGAGTATGATGATGTCAAGGAAAATCATTTTCGATACGAGTATAAGAAACAGCGCCAATGCAAGCAGCCTGATATAAAAAAGTCTGAGCGCCAGTCCGATGTACGTTACCATAAATGAAAAGACCGCAATGACAATTGTCAGAGAAAGGAGTGTCTGTTCTGAAAATAATCTGCTCTCTTCATGGGGGAAGAGGTGAATAAATTCACTGGCAATACCGCTTAAAAGTACAAGAAGCCCGATACTGAAAAGGCCCTGGCCAAGGAGGGGGCCCATTTTCCCGGCTGACGGATCACTGTTTATCATCTTTCCCTGGTACCCGAAACAGAGAAAAGCTATTCCAAAGGATATGAACCTGAAATTGACAAAGGGGATTTCACCTTTCATTGAGAATCCGAACCTCATGGTGAATAGAAAAACAAGACTCCATATCAGGAGAACACCTGACAGCGCTTTGTAATCCCAAACCTGTTTTTTATCTCCCTGGTATGCCAGGAAAAGGGCAAAAAGGCAGAGTGATATAATGTCAAAAGGCTCGGGTATGATTACCGTCAGTGAAATACCCGCTGAAACAACAAGGCCAATGAGGTAGGGAAGGTTATTTTTACGGTCAGGAATATGCTTTTTATTCATGATATACAGGAATGCGTTACATGCCACTGGAACAATTAAAAGGTAGGGCGCTTTCAGCTTGCCCCATAAATTAATTATTCCTGCATATAGGAAAATGATATTTATCCCCCATATAACAATTTCAAGGACCTTTGCTTTTCTTTTATTATAGATATGTATCAGGCCGCCCCATAGAATGAGAAGTGCCGGTATTGTAGATATCATGCCTAATGTCAGGTTAATGCTGTTCAGTGATGTTTCAAAAAAATATCTTACCGTTATCAGGAGCATGAGATGACCGATGAGTGTACCTGCAGCAGGGAATAAGTACCATTCTTTTACGATAGATGCGGCAATTGTAACAGCTATCAGCATATTGCAATACACCACGAAATAATCTCCGAAGAACTGGCTTTTGAGGATAAAAAGGGGCAGGATACCGGCTCCCAGAAAGCTCCATAGAGGCCAGAGGGATGATTTGCGCCTGAAGCCCCATGCAATTGATAAAATCCATATCAATATTGAACCGAATAGGATGCTATGTTCTGAAGTAAGTTTAAGATGGATTGCAGCCCAGTATAGCGCCAGATTGAGGGTAATATAGCCGCTTACAGTCAGGATTGATGAAAACTTTCTGAAATTCTTCGTCCATAATCTGTCTGAAACTATCATGATGATGGATCCGACAAAGGCGAGAGTAATCGGCTGGCCCCACCCTGTTATCCAGTCCAGATTGAAGGCCATTCTAATAAAAAAGCCAAGTCCTATAAGAGAAACAATGATAGCAAGCCAGCCGAGTTGTGAGGCGCCTGTTACTTCTTCCCAATCGGCCATTGTCTCATTCGGGGCCTCTGTTTGAGGCTCCATCTCCGGTGTTTTTCCCATGGACTTAATATTCAGCCTCTGCTCAAGAATTTTTACCCTGGACTCTAACGACTCTATGTTTTTCTGAAGCTTCATGAGCTGATTTTCATCATTATGTATGACAGGATTATCCATATACTCTCCTTATTTTATAACAGGCTCCCGATTGTGAAAATTCAATATGCATTCAGCCGGTTTTTCGGCTGTCTGAATTCATTATAATTATTAAAATGATTATTTAATTCTCAATATTCAAGTCAATTATAAATTTTCATATTTAACTAGTGAAATAATCAAAATTAAAGGGTACAGGGAATCATTCACAGAAATAAATATCTTCATATCAATTCTTGTTTTGACAATAATATTCTGATTTCCAGTAAAAAATATGCTGCCTGTATTGATTTTTCACTAAAATATATTTATTTTTATATATAATGAATGTTGCTTATTTCTCAAAATACCAGTTATATAAAATAAACTGAATTATGATGATTATTAATGTGCGGAAAACAGGATGATAACATGTTTAACAAAGATGAACTTCAAAAATATAAATATTTAATTTTTGTAATTATTGTATTATGGATAACCCTCTTCATCAGTTTTATATTTCCCATAAATAAATTCGGCATATTACCCAGGAGTATATTCGGTCTTATCGGTATTGCGGCTTCGCCATTTCTTCATGAAGGGATGATACACCTTGCTGCAAATACGACTGGACTTCTCATTCTTGGTTTCATACTCATCAACCTGGAGGAGAAAAAGCTTTTTTTCATTATTTTTTGCCTCATATTGATGAGTGGATTCGGGACATGGCTTATAGGCAGATCTGAATATACACACATTGGAGCAAGCGGTGTAATATACGGACTGATAGGCTATTTGATTTTTTATGGAATATTCAAGAGGAATTTTAAGGCTATCATAGCATCAATAATTGTATTTTTTTTATATGGCGGAGCCTTATTCGGCATCTTTCCGTCTGAGAGTTACATTTCCTGGGAAAGCCATATATGCGGTTTTATCTCAGGGGTAGCCCTGGCTAAAATAAATTCATAAATCTTACAATTTACCAGATACGAGTGACAATCGGCAGATAATAAATATTTTCTTTTGCATTTTTTCCGTAGGGCTTGACGATGTTGTTCTCGAGATCAGCGGAATTGCCCTGGATGGTGGATGTCCGGTGTGAATTCATGGTGTTCATCCCGGTACATCCGGTAAGGCAGATAAGCATGAATATCAGAATGTTTATTTTTACGGTTGTTCTCATTATTAATACAAGGAAAAAACAGTTGAAATATTTGTCAATAAAAAATAATTTTTTTTATATTACAGGGGTATCAAAATGGATGATATGATAAATAAAAGGGCCAGGGAATGGACATTCCCCCCCTTTGACGCCGTTACCATAGATGAGATTAAAAGCCTCCTTGATAAAAATAATCAGGCCGAGATTAACGACAGGTTTTACACAATTCTTGAATTCGGAACAGGAGGGCTCAGGGGTGTCATTGGCGCCGGAACAAACAGGATGAACATTTACACCGTGGGAATGACCTCCCAGGGACTTGCCAATTACATCTCCAGAAAACCATCTGACAAAAAAAGCGGTATCGTTGTTGCAAGAGATTCGAGGCGCATGTCCAGGGAATTTGCCATGGAATCTGCATCAATCTTTGCCGCAAACGGTATTCAAGTCTATTACTTCAATGATATAACACCGACACCGTTTACATCCTTTGCTATCAGGGAACTCAAGGCTGTTTCCGGGGTGGTTGTAACAGCAAGCCACAATCCTCCTGAATATAACGGCTATAAAGTCTACTGGGAAGATGGCGCGCAGATTATTTCTCCTCAAGACACAGAGATAATAAATGAAGTCGGAAAGATAAGTTCAATAAAAGAGATAAAAAAGATTAATTTTGACGATGGAGTCAAATCGGGGATCATTAAAATAATTGATGAAGAGATAACCCTTTCCTACATCAAAGCACTTGAGGATGCAGCATACAGAAAGCCGTCCCCCTCGGATATCAGGATTGCCTATACGCCTCTCCACGGGACAGGATACAGGCTGATACCGAGGATTCTTAAACATTTTGGATTCAGCAATGTGGCAGTTGAGGAGAGGCAGTCGGTACCTGACGGAAACTTTCCCACAGTGAATTACCCGAACCCTGAAGAAAAGGATGCCATGGAGCTTATCCTGGCCCTTGGAGAAAGGGAAAAATCAGACATAATTCTTGCCACAGACCCCGATGCCGACAGGATGGGTGTCGGATTCAGGGATGAAACGGGGAAATTTATTCTTATAAACGGCAACCAGATCGGATCGATGCTTGAATATTATCTGCTTCTCAGGGGGAAAGAGGATGGAAAACTTCCGGGCAACTGCGCAGTGGTAAAAACTATTGTTACAACGGATTTGCAGAGGAAAATTGCGGAAAGTTTTAATTGCGCGATAATAGATGTCCTTACAGGATTCAAATATATTGCTGACAGGATGAAAACATTTGAGAAAACAGGAAGCCATACCTATATTTTCGGCGGCGAAGAGAGTTACGGATATCTTCCTGTCAGGTTTGTGAGGGACAAGGATGCCGTGAGTTCCTGCTACTTTTTTGCGGAGATGGCATCGTGGCTCCAGGGAAAGGGGATGACACTGAAGGATCTTTTAAACGAAATTTATGATACCTTCGGACTCTATACCGAGGATCTCCATTCACTTACTCTGAAAGGCATTGACGGGATTGATAAAATCCGGGGGATCATGGACCATTTCAGGAAAAATCCTCAAAAGAAATTTATTGATATTGATGTTGATGAGATAGCTGACATTGATTCATTAAAAAGCAGGAATATTAAAACCGGTAAAGCGGCAGCTATTGAAAATCTGGAGCGCTCCAATGTTATCCAGTTTTTCCTCGCCGATGGATCAAAAATAACCCTGAGGCCTTCGGGGACCGAGCCGAAAATCAAGTTTTACTTCAGCGTAAACAGTTCTGTCCGCGGCAAGGTCATTGATGATGTTTTAAAAGTTCATAAAGAAAAAATTGCTATGTTGAAAAAAGATCTTATGGAAAAAATTAATGCGATTTAAACTGAAAGCATTCTATTTTTTGATATACAGAATACTCATTTCATTATTGATTCTGATTTTTGTATTTAATCCGGCTCCATCCTACACAGAGGATCTTGCTCAGGTTGAACTGATTTTTGATGCATCAAGAAGCATGAGCAACAAAATAAACGGAATTCTGAAAATAACACTGGCTAGAGAGGCCATAAACAAGTTCGCGGACGAGCTTGCTTCAAAGGGGAATTTTCTCGTTGGCCTCAGGATTTTTGGACATAAAAATATATTTTGTAATAACTCAGAGCTTGAAATTCCAATCGGTAAATCAAACCCCGGGGCGATCAAATCTAAATGCGCCGGTATTATACCGCTTGGGAATACGCCCATTGCCTATTCCATAAAAAAGGCAGCTGAGGACTTTGACATGAAGAACCCGGGTAGAAGGATAATCATACTTATTACTGACGGATATGAAAACTGCAAAGATAATCCCTGCGAGGTGGCGAAATTAATTAAAGCAAAAGATATTGATGCTAAAATTCACATAGTCGGCATTGGGCTCTCTGCATCTCAGTTCGATTCTCTGAAGTGCATTGTGAAACCTTCAGGCGGAATTGTTATCACTGCAGATGATCCCGTAAAACTTACAGCCGGGATACATGAAATAATCTCATTGGTGACCAGTGCTAAAGTTGAGAAAAAACCGGAAAAAGCCCATAATCTTATTCTCACTGGCACTGATCAGAATAACAGCAGAATTTTCATTCATGCTGATGTACTTAAAAATAATATAAAAATTGCGTCTGCAGAGGGTGATATTGCAGGTTTCTCACTTGACAAAGGAAAATATTCCATTGTCGTGAAATCGGCAAAAACGGGCCAGATTATAAAAATTGATGATATCGAAATTCATGCAAATTCCATACTGAAAAAGGTTATCAGATTCGGTGAAGCGGGGCTTATGATTTCTGCAAGAGGCAAAAACGGGAAGATGATTGAAGTTGCCCTGGAAATATTCCGTTCGGGTTCAGAAGTTTTGATAATAAAAAAAGAGCGTGTTGAAATTAATGTTGATGAACTGACATTGCCGCCGGGGACCTATGATATTAAAATAATTGACCTGGAGACAGGCCATGTGAAGTCAATGACAGGAATGCCTTTATCCCATGGGGTTAATATTAAAGAGATTTATTTTGAAAGAGGCGAGATTGTCATTCAGGGGAAAGGGAGCAATGGAACAGTTAAATTTCTCGCCGTTGAAACATACAGGGCAGCCTCAAAACAGATGCTTAAGAAGACGACAGGTGAAAAAATTCACAGGCATATACTCTATCCCGGTATTTATGATCTTAAAATAAATGACTGGTATGGAAAAGGCGAGGAGTGGATAAAAAATATTAAAATTAATGACGGGGATAGTATCAGGAAGGATATAATTTTTAATGAGTAAGATCGCTGTTGGTATGAATATTTTAAAGAATTAGTTGAATTATTCATTTAATCATCAATAAATTTCGGAACAGTTGATTGAGATGTACTACTATTCTGCCGAAAATATAATAATCATAATGAAATATTTTTTTATAATAGAGCCGGTAGTTATTTTTTGCTGTCAATAGCTGGAATTCAGGGAGCATTTTTATGAATAAAAGGGAATACAGGCATTTCATAGTAATATTGATTTCCATTTTCATTATTGCGGTAATTTTTTCCTGCTTAAAGAAGGATATAAAAAAAACAGAAACAAAGGATCCCGATGCTGCAAAAACCACTGTAAGCCATGACAATGATATTGACAGGACATATTTAAGTGAAGGATTTCTGTCAGATTCGCAGTACAGGGTAGTAATTATATCAACAAGAGAAGAGTGTGAAGGAAATGTTGATGATATAAAAGAAAAATCGAGGAAAAGGCTTATCATATCCCTTGAAAAATATCTTGTATCAATTAATAAAAAGATTGATGCAAATACCAGGGTAAAAATTCAAAATATCCTGAACCAGTACGGTAGGTTCTCAATAAAGGACAAGACATGCCATGAAAAAAATATTTTTTATTATGATGTAGAGAAAAATGATTTAAAGGACCATCTCAGCACCCTTTTTAAATGGTGACCTATGGTTCTATCATAATTAATATTCAACGATCCATTCTTTTATTAGGTCGTCAATAACCTGATTGTATTTTTTGGACCATGGGACAGCCTGTTTGCCGATAGTATCTTTTAAAACTGAATTCCCCTCTGATTCTGTTGAATTCCTCATATCTATGTCTGAAATAAAAACTGCAAACAGGAGCGGCCTTTTAGAATTTGTCATAACCAGGCCTGACAGGGCTACGGCAAAATTTATGCCTCCCGTCTTGGCCCATACATGAAATGCTGATTCCGGGTTTCCCATTCTCCCCTCAAGGGAGCCTTTCCAGCCTGAGATTGGCAGAAGTGAAATGAATGATCTGCCGTCATATATTCCGTTATCGGCAAAGAGGAGAAGCGCGAGCATCTGTTCAGGTGAAATCCTGTTTTTTCCTGTCAGACCCGAACCGTTCACAAGCCTGAATCCTTCCCAATTAACGTTATTAATCTTTGAGACGTAGAAATCCGATAGAGTTCTGCCGGCCTCTTCAAGATCCATGGCCTTTCCGGTAATTTTTTTCACTGTTGATAGAAGTACAAGCTCTGCCATTAGATTATTGCTGTAGGTGAGGATAATTTCAGCAATATCCACAAGGGGCTTCCCCCTGTGGATATAAAGTGTTTTACAGCCTTCAGGGAGTATACCAAATACGGGATCGGGAACGGTTATTCCCTGTATTCCTGCAAGCCTGGCAAATACATGGGCAGTATAGAGTCCGGGATCTTTTACCGGGAGCTTTTTATTTCCGTTTTTATTATTGATGCCGGTTAAGACCCATAAACCGTAATCATTCATGTCCTGGTAAGCGAATTTGTCCTCATCCATTTTTTTATCTTCTGAAATTTTTATTTTGTAAATGTTCAGGCTGGGGATAAGATAAATATCAGTTTTTTTCATCTTCCGGCTGCTGTCCCATCTTGCATTCATGAGGTTGAAATCAAGGGAAAGGGCCCCGATGCCTGTATTATAGGAGGCATCGTTCTTCATGTCTCTGCTGGTCATATCATATTTATGAAGGGAGGAGTCGTCAAAATAGAATGTACCGGTAATTTTTTTTATTCCACTGTTCTTAAGATTATTTATTATTTCGAGCAGGTCTGTTATTCTTAAAAATGGATCGCCATCGCCTTTCAGATAAAGGTCACCATTGATAATGCCATTATCAATGTTTCCACTGATTGCAAGAGTTGTCTGAAACCTGTGGCCGGGACCCAGAATTTTCAGCGCCGCTGCAGTTGTGGGTATTTTCGTCAGTGATGCGGGGATAAAAAGCTTATTTCTGTTAAGGCTGGCCATGACTTTTTTCATTACTGGATCGTAGAGGATGTACCCTATATTTTTTTCATCTGTTTTATCCAGCCTGATTGTTTTATAAACAATCGGTTTTTCATCTCTGCCCAGTTCCGGGGAAAATACAGGAATATCCGCTTTACAGCTGTAAATAAAGAAAAATGCCGGGAAAATTAACAGGGCCGCGATTTTTTTTATCATATTAAATTTTACGTAAAATGTTTATTTATTGTATATTTTTTTTCTTTTAAGATATTATGAGATTCCCGCTGGAGTTTACCCTGGCGAAAGCGGGCCGGGAATGACATTACATGTGCGAATCCAATTGTTAATTGCTTCAATATCAGGATAATATAAAAATAACTGGCCAATGAGCAACAAATTTTTCTTTGATGGATGGTGTGATTAAAAAAATATTATTATTGAATCGCATTACCGAAAATGGAATTGAGATGATAAATATTATATCATATTTATATTTTAGGTTTTTAAGGTACCTTTATATATTATAGTGTCGATTATAAAATAGAGCAATGAAAATATCATATATACCAATGGGAATTAATGTTGATTAGCGATTTAGAAAAAATCTATTCCGATTATAAATCGGGTCTTATTGATACAAGTGAACTGCTATGCAGTTTGTCCTTATGGGACAGTTTTTATGATGAATCGTTTCAGGAATTTACAAAGTGTTTGAGGATTAGAAGGACGATTGTAACTGAATTAAACAGATATTCAAAATTATCAAAAAAAGAAAGAAAAATTCATATGTACCTGCTGAAAAAAAAATACTTTAAGGAATTTTTGTATAGCTTTACATTTTCTGGAAAATCAGTTAATGAATTTTCTTTCACTGATTATGTAAGAAATATCGTCGAAAGTCATAATATTCCAAATAAACAATATAAAAAGCTAAAACGAAAAAATGTTTTCTGGAATTCTGTTGAGGATTTGGAAAAAGAGATAAAATAGTATATCTATTTAAAATATATAAAATTAATAGAAATATACAAGTAACCTGTCATGCATAGGAATCAATTGAATGGCCCTTGCTCTGTTCAACCTGGGGTTTTTCATCTCCTTTTTTTTCACTTTCATTGTTAACAGGCTTGCTGGAAACCTCGGAATTAACATTGAGGTTTGTAGAAATTATATCCTGACCGCTTATATTTTTTATTTCCATAACAAATACCTCCTTAATATAATTCCAAATCTAATATAATAAAATTTCAATCATAAAAAAATAAAAAAATAAAAAAATAAAAAAAACAGCATTTTATTATACAGTCAGTCATTGATAATTTTATTTAAAATTTATTAAATTCCATTTATAGGATTATGAATAATTCTTGACAAATCTAAACAATAAGAGGTAATACTTAATGACATTTCTAAATTATTCAAGGATCCTTTAATTTAAGAATTTTATAAAATATTTACTTTTACAAAATATTTACTTTTACAAAATATTTACTTGACAATCTTATATATACATTTTAATAAGTTTATAGATTTTTTATATTAATTATAATAAGAGAGCATCAGGGAAAAGGCATAATATCCAATTTTTGTGATTAAAATAATGAAATTGAATATTTAATATCCTATCATAATGAGTCTAAAAATTATTATAAATATTCGAAAGTTTGATGTAAGAAATTTAAAAGTTACTTTTATTTACTCTTTCAGTTATGAAAACAATTTTTAATAAGAATAATTGGAGTAATTGCATTGATTAATACACAGGAAACAGTAAAAGATAACGATGTCCTTTTAGAATTGAAAGATGTCCATATGTTTTTCGGAAAAGTTGCAGCCCTGAGCGGAGTCAGCCTTCAGATAAGGAAGGGGGAAATTCACTCTGTCATAGGGCCTAATGGAGCCGGAAAGACAGTAATGATGAACATTATCAATGGTTTATACAAACCGCAAAAAGGTGAGATTTTTTTTAAAGGTAAGAAAATAAATAAGCTCCCCCCATATAAAAGGGCTGAGCTGGGGCTTTCAAGGACTTTTCAGAAAGTGGAGGTTTTTGGAGGCATGACAGTGCTTGATAATATCAGGCTTGGCAGGCATATTCATTACAAATCAGGGATTCTCAGCGGCTCATTCTACCTGGGTAAGACCAAAAAAGAGGAGATTCAACACAGGGAATTCATTGAAGAGGAGATTATCGATCTCCTTGAAATTGAAAACATCAGGGACAAGCCCACGGGCATGCTTCCCTATGGTCTTCAGAAACGTGTCGAGCTTGGCAGGGCTCTTGCCATGGAGCCTGAACTTCTGATTCTTGATGAGCCTTTAGCCGGGCTCAATCTGGAGGAAGTCGAGGATATGGCCAGATTCATCATAGATATTAATGAAGAAGAACGGTGGAAAGTGACGTGCCTCCTTGTGGAGCATGACATGGGTGTTGTCATGGACCTGTCGAACCGGGTCTATGTGCTAAATTTCGGGAATATGATTGTTGACGACACCCCGGCAGCTGTTCAGAGCAACAAGGAAGTCATAAACGCATATCTGGGCGAAGAAGATTTATATTCAACAAGAAGATAATTGGAAAGACAAGTTATGGAAATATCAAAAGATTTAACAATACCGAAACTGTTTCTGCAGAAGTCCAAGAGCTATGGCAAGGACAAGGTTGCCATGAGGGAAAAAGAGTATGGCATATGGTCTCCTATAACCTGGAGTGAATATTTTGATAATGTGAAATATATAGCCCTTGGTCTTATAAGCCTTGGATTGGAGCCCGGCGATAAGGTATCGATGATAGGTGAAAACCGTCCCGAGGGCCTTTGGGCCGAGATGGGGACGCTCTGTGCGGGCGGAGTCGGCGTATGGCTTTTCCAGGACTGCCTGAATGAAGAGGTCAAATATATCATTGACCATTCCGATACAAGGTTTATCTTCGGAGAAGGGCAGGAAGAGGTCGATAAAACGCTCGCCATTGCCGGCCAGTGCCCAAAATTGAAAAAAATAATCTGGGACGACCCGAAAGGACTCCGTAACTATAAACAGGATATGCTGATAAGCCTCAAAGAGGTACAGAATCTTGGAAGGGAGCTTGAAAAAAAAGATCCCGGGCTTTTTGAAAAAAGGATAAATATGGGGAAAGGGGACGATGTCGTTCTTCTTTTTTATACCTCAGGGACAACTTCCCTTCCAAAAGGAGCCCTCCTTTCCCATCATAATATGCTAACGATGGGGCAGCATCTGATGTCTGTTGATCCATGCACTGACAGGGATGACTATGTATCCTTTCTTCCATTTGCCTGGATCGGCGAGCAGATGATGTCCATATCATGCGGCCTTCAGGTAGGTTTCACAATCAACTTTCCTGAAGATGCATCAACCACACAGGAAAACATCCGTGAAATAGGCCCTCATGTAATGTTTGCGCCGCCAAGAATGTATGAGCAGATGACCCGCACAGTCCAGGTAAAATATCTTGATGCGGCCTGGATTAAAAGAAAGTTTTATGAATTTTCCCATAAAGTCGGATACCATGTTGCCAATATTAAATTTGATAAAAAATCTGTCCCCTTCTACTGGGCTTTCCTCGGATGGTTTGCATATATTACCGTACAGAAAAAACTGAAGGATCATCTCGGCCTTTCCAATATCAGGAATGCCTATACCGGCGGGGCTGCAATGGGGCCCGACCATTTCCGTTTTTTCCATGCAATGGGCGTCAACCTCAAACAGATATACGGGCAGACTGAAGTTGCCGGGATATCGGTAGTTCACAGAAAAGGCGACATTAAATTTGATACTGTCGGAAGGCCAATCCCGGGGACGGAAATATCCATATCACCGGAGGGCGAGATCCTGACAAAGAGCCCTTCTGTTTTCCTCGGGTATCATAAAAATCCTGAAGCCACGGAACAGGCTTTGAAGGATGGATGGCTCCATTCAGGAGACAAGGGGTTCATTGATGATGACGGCCACCTGGTTGTATTTGACAGGACAAAGGATGTTTTTACCCTTAATGACGGCAGGCCTTTCTCCCCGCAGTACCTTGAGACAAGGCTCAAGTTCAGCCCCTATATACAGGATTCATGGGTCATCGGGGATAAACGCCCCTGTGTAACCTGTGTCATTTGCATTGATTATTCAGTTGTCGGCAAATGGGCAGACGAGAGGAAATTAAATTACACCGGCTACCAGGAACTGTCACAGAAGCCCGAGGTTTATGAACTTATAGAAAAACAGATCCGCACGGCCAATAAGGACCTTCCGGAACCTGCCAAGATTAGAAAATTCACGAATCTTTATAAAATATTCGAGGCAGATGATGATGAACTTACAAGGACCAAAAAATTAAGGCGTTCATTTATTGAAGAGAGATATAAAGAAATTGTTGATACTCTCTACTCAGAGAGAAATGCCGTTCATATAGATACAATGATAAAATACGAAGACGGCAGGCAGTCACATATAAATACCGATCTATTGATCTTAACTGTCAAAGATAATTAACCATAATTGACATAATAGTGGAATACTTTAAATGAAAGAGGAGAAATAGAATGGAACTCTTTTTAATGACACTGGTTCAGGGAATAATGCTTGGCGGACTTTATGCCCTCGTATCCCTGGGATGGGTTTTAATATACAAATGTTCCGGAGTACTGAACCTTGCCATGGGTGAAATGACACTGATCGGCGCGTATGTCAGCCTGACTTTTTACAACATGGGGGTTCCGTTCATTCTTTCAATAGTTATTTCACTGGTCATAGGCCTGGTACTGGGCATATTAACTGAAAGAATTTTTCTCGACAAGCTTATTGGTGAGCCAGTGCTGACGGTCATCATGGTTACTGTGGGGCTGTCATATTTTTTCAGAGGAATAATTGAATTTGTTTTTACCACTGACACAAGGCTGTTCACTCCACCTATATTTTCAATCGAACCCATAAGGATAGGCCCTGTAATTTTCAGCGAAGTCTTTCTCTGGACCTTCATTGCTGCGCTTATACTCCTTGTGATATTTGTAGCATTTTTTAAATTCACCAAATGGGGCCTTGCAATGCAGGCAACTGCGGACGATGAGATGGCAGCGCTTTCAATCGGAATCAGCGCGCGGTTTGTCTATTCTGCAGCGTGGGCAATAGCCTTCATGGCTGCGGGAGTAGGCGGGACACTGCTCGGGAATATTAACGGGCTTAATATATCTGTCGGCTATCTGGGCCTCCTGGTGCTGCCGGCAGTAGTTCTTGGGGGTCTGAACTCCATACCGGGAGCCATAGTCGGGGGAATTGTCATAGGAATACTGCAGAATTTCTGCGGGACATACCTGGACCAGTTTTTCAGGGGCTCGGTTAAAGAAATAGCCCCCTTTGTTTTCATGGCAATATTTCTTCTATTCAAGCCCTATGGATTATGGGGATGGGAAAGAATTGAGCGCGTATAATTATTTACTGATATTATCCTAAAAGACAATTTTGGAGCGACCTGATGGAAAATACATATCTCCCGTGCGGTAAATATCACCAGACATATAAAGATGAACATAGCTGGTGGAAGACTAAATTCATTAAGAGCAAAATGATACTTCTGCTCATCGTCCTGTTTTTTGTTATCCCCAATGTGGCCCAGGGATACTGGATGAGTATTTTCAACCATGTTGGATACACAATACTCGGCGCGCTCGGGGTTCAGCTGCTTATCGGGTATTGCGGGCAGCTCACTCTCGGGCATGGCGCTTTCATTGCGATAGGCTCTTATACAACAACCATGCTTTTACTTGAATTTCCCTGGCCGCAGATTATTGTCGATCTCGGGTTATCCTATCCATTGAGCACAATAATTGCAGGTATCGTTGCAGGTTTATGGAGTGTTCTTTTCGGCCTCCCTTCAGCAAGGATTAAGGGATTTTATCTGATACTTACAACAATGGCAGCTCAGTTTATCACTGTTGATTTTCTGATCACTCAATATATAAGCCAGATTGGAGGCAGGGGGCAGGCCTTCTCTATACCAGGTGAATCAATAAAAATCGGGCCATGGGTCATAGACAGTAATACAAAGGTTTATTACCTCATGCTGGTTCTTGTGATATTAATCATTATCATGTTATCCAATCTTCTCAGATCAAGGGTGGGTAGGGCTTGGATTGCCATCAGGGATAATGACATTTCTGCCGAGGTCATGGGCATTAATGTATTAAAATATAAACTGCTTGCATTTTTTGTCGCAGGATTTATTGCTGGGATCACAGGTTCTTTCTGGATCAGCAATCTGTCGGCTGTGAGCCCGGAACATTTTGAATGGTTTTTATCTCTGTGGCTTGTCGGTGTCATACTTATTGGAGGCACCGGTTCAATACATGGTGTTATTTTCGGCTCTATTTTCATGGTAGTGACAATGGAATTGCTCAGGATGGGGATACAGCCTTTAGGAGAAACATTTCCAAAACTGGCAAGTGATTTCTTATATATTAGAGATTCTTTTTTCGGACTGCTCATATGCGTATTTCTATTATATGAGCCCAACGGGATGGCGTATAGGTGGTGGCAGATTAAAAGTTACTTTAACCTATGGCCATTTTCGTATTAACACTTTTTCTGCAAGTTATTTGTAACTGAATAAATTTGAATAAAAATTTTTTGGAGGGAAGAATGAAGTCAAAAATTTTAGTATTTCTTTTTTCAGTACTCATTATTCCAATGCTGATTTCCGTTACATCATGCGGAAAATCGGGTGTTGATGCTAATATCATCAATATTGGAGCTTTGAGTGATGAAACAGGTGGAACAGCTGATGTTGGCAAAGATTATGCAAGGGGTATAAAGGAAGCCATCAGATACGTCAATGAAAACGGTGGTATTAATGGCAAGCAGATAAAGCTTTGGCAGGATGATTACGGCTACAAGGTACCGGAAGCTCTTATTCTCTATAATAAATATAAAGAAAAGAAGTGTATAGCTATCCTGGGATGGGGAACAGCCGATACTGAGGCCCTTTCTTCACATGTAGCAAAGGATAAAATTCCTTACGTGTCAGCTTCCTATTCAGCACATCTTACTGACCCGAAAAAAACTCCTTTTAACTTTTTTATCGCTCCTGATTACTCAACACAGGTTAGAGGTCTTTTAACTGCATGGTTTGATAAGGTATGGACAGCTAAAAAACTTGCAAGAAAACCCAAGGTTATATTCTCATTTTTCAGCAAGAGCCCTTTCAGTACAGCCGCGATAAAAGCCGGGAAAGAGCATGCTAACATGCTTGGATTTGAAGTTGGTGATGACGCAGACATATCGCTGAAAGAAGTTAATGCAAGTGATAAAATCAACCAGATGAAAAAATTCAAACCTGATGTTGTTGTTCATACCAATACGGTAGCATCTGTTGCAGTTACAATCAGGGATGCCTTTGCCGGCGGACTTGGCGCAGATCACCTTATTAAAAACTGGGGATTTGATGAAAGTCTTCCAAAAAGAGCAGATAAAGCAGCAGAAGGCGTATATGGCTGCGCACCATGGGCATTCTACGGCCAGGATGTTCCAAAGATGGATAAAGTCAAAGAATACGCAAAAAAAGTACACCCCGATGTGAAAGAATCTGACAGGACAATTCACACAGTTCAGGCATGGGCCAACGTTCTTGCACTGGCAGAAGCTTTAAAGCGTGCCGATACTGCAAAGGATCTTTCCGGAGACGGAATTGTAAAGAAAGGATTTGAGACTTTTAAAAACCTTGATCTTGGTCTGGGAATTTCTCTGATCAATTATACAGCAACTGATCACCGCCCGCAGAGTGAAGCTAAAATTTACCAGTACAAAGGCGGAAAATTTAATCTTTTCGATTCAGTTGATCTTCAGAAAAAATGGCCCACAGAATGGGCAACTAAATGGTTAGGCTACTAAAATAATCATTTCCGGGGTTCTCTATAATCTGGAGAATCCCGGAATTATTTATAATCAATGAACAGGTACGTCTTCATATTTAGTAAATGAAGAGGAGGTAAGTTTTGTCGAATTCAAATGAAGTTCCAAAGGCAGCTGATACTGGACATGCCGGACAGGAAATGATATTAAAAATCAATAATATCGAGGTTAAGTATCACAAGGTAATACTGGTTTTAAAAGGGGTTTCGATCCAGGTGCCCAAGGGAGGAATTGTTGCCTTACTTGGAGCCAACGGGGCGGGCAAAAGCACAACCCTGAAGGCCATTTCGGGCCTTTTAAACCACGAAGACGGCGAAGTTACAGACGGTTCCATAGAGTATAATGGTGAGAAGATTCATAAAACCCGTGCGGAAATTATCTCAAAAATCGGTATTGTCCAGGTAATTGAAGGGAGAAGGGTATTTGAACATCTTACCGTAGAAGAGAACCTGAAAGTGAGCGCCCATATTAAAAGAAAGGGACGCTCCGTGAAGGACGGCCTTGAAATGGTGTACCACTATTTCCCCAGATTGCGGGAAAAGAGGAACATTGTAGCCGGATTTATAAGCGGCGGAGAACAGCAGATGACTGTTGTGGGACGCGCTCTTATGACCAATCCCAAATTGATACTTCTTGATGAACCATCAATGGGTCTGGCACCCATGCTTATTCATGAAATATTTAATATTATTACAAAGCTGAACAAGGAAGAGAATATATCTATGCTCCTTGTTGAACAGAATGCAAAACTCGCCCTCAGCGTTGCACCCTATGCCTATGTCATGGAAAACGGCAGGATAGTAATGGATGACACATCGGAAAAACTCCAGAATAATGAAGATATTAAAGATTTTTACCTGGGCCTGACCGATCATGGCGGAAGAAAAAATTTCCGCGATGTGAAGCATTATAAACGCAAAAAGCGGTGGCTATCATAAACCTTTTATAATTTTTAGCATGTTTTAAAGGCACTATTTCCAGTAAATAACTTCACACAACCAGGGGAGATCTTTATGGGTTTGTACGATTTTACATTTTATGATCTTATAAATCGCAATGCTGTATCCTTCCCAGGAAATACCGCATGGATTGATGCCGATGATGGAAGACATTTTAATTACAAGGAATATAAACAGACCGTAGATAAAATAGGCGCCGGCCTGCAGTCTATTGGAATTGGGAAGGGTGATCGTATTGCCGTTCTGGGAAAAAATTCTGTTGAATTTTTCCTATTATATGGAACAGCGGCAGCCATTGGCGCCATTGTCCTGCCGATAAACTGGAGACTCTCCCCTGATGAAGTAGCATATAACTTCAATGACTGCACTCCTGTAATTGTCTTTGCCGACAATGAATTTCAGAAAACTATTGATGACATAAAATCTAAAACCGGTTCAATCAAACATTTTTATAATTTAAAAAACGATGAAGGCGGATTTACATCATTCAACCTCCTTAAAAATGAAGCAAAGATTGAAATGGCTGATGTTTCGTCCGATGATGATTTTGTCATTATTCATACTGCAGCAGTTTCCGGCAGTCCGAGGGGCGCGGTTTTAAGCCACAGGAATGTACTGACTGCAAATATACATTTCAATTATTATTTGAATATTTCTTCGGCTGATGTTCATCTGAATATTCTCCCTTTATTTCATGTGGGAGGGCTATTCATGGCAACGAACACTTTCCATGCAGGCGGCCTGAACATAAATATGAGCAAATTTGACGCGCCTGCCGCAGTACAGATTATTGATGAAAAAAAAGTAACCGTGATGTTCGATTTTTCTCCCATACTGTCGCAGGTTGTCGAGGAGCACAAGAAATCGGGGAGATCAATTGATTCTTTGAAGTCAGTCATAGGACTTGATACTCCCGTTAATATTGAAGAATACCAGAAGGTCACAGGGGGTACATTTTACTGCATGTACGGTCAGACAGAAACCTCATGCCTCGCCACCCTCGGGAAATATAATGACAGGCCCGGTTCTGCCGGGAAAATGATACAGCTGGCAAAGGTAAGACTTGTGGATGACAATGACGGGGAGGTATCCGCTGGAAATACCGGTGAAATAACAATGAAAGGCCCCATGATTTTCAAGGGCTACTGGAACCTTCCCGGAGATAACGCATATTCCTTCAGGAATGGATGGCATCATACAGGCGATCTTGGTAAGTTTGATAATGATGGATTTTTATGGTATGCAGGCAGGAAGGCTGACAAGGAGCTGATAAAACCGGGTGGAGAAAATGTCTATCCCGCTGAAGTTGAAAAGGCGATCATGGAACACCCATCAGTTCAGAATACCGTGGTTTTCGGAGTCCCCGATCCGAAATGGAAAGAGGGCATCAAAGCTGTGTGCATCTTAAAAGACGGGGCCAAACTCGATGCCGCTGAATTGATAAAATTCGTGGGCCAGAAAATTGCAAGCTTCAAAAAGCCGCAGTATGTTCAATTTGTCAGGGACTTCCCCCTTCTTGATAACAAGACACCGGACAGGATGAAGATTAAAGAAATGTACGGGGGACCCCAGGATAAGTAACTTTCTGAGATCCCCTGTTCAGCCTGCTACCATGCCGCAATTGATGTAAATGTAAACACATCACTGGCACCTATCATCAGTCCGCCGGAATCATATCCTACGATGAACCATGAGTAAAATCCAATTGTACTCGTTGTAAATGGGGCAGTTGAAAATGATGTTCCATTTATTGTATAAACATTTTTCATTGCGGTAGCTGATGCTCCCATGGATTTCGATGTTGAATTGCCTGCGACAAGGGGACTTTTCAAATTAATTGTAGCTCCGGATATGATACCTGCGCATGAATCAGCTGATATAGCAACAGATGAAGCACCTGAACCACTGCAGAGGAAAAGTATCATATGTTTAATATCACTTCCGGCAGAATATCCAAAAGCGGCAATCGTTGGATCGACATTTGTACCGCCGTCAATAGGTTGTGTCAAAGTAATTAGATCAAGGCCTGAAATTACTGCTACCTGGGATGGAACTTTCTCTCCACTCGAGGTGCTGCAGCCCTGGGCTGCTATCATTATCATCCCTGAAATTAATGCTGAAAAAATATATCTAAAATAAAATTTTTTGGTTTTCATCTTGTATCCCTCTTATATTTAAAAGTAGTAAGTAGCGCCGCCGCCTATGGTCAGGAAATTAAGCTTATAGCTCACCGCTTTAGAATCCAGTTTTCCCGGGGTGGTCTGGGTATATTCAAGCCTGTCAACACTCTGGGGGTGATAGTAGTACCTGCAGTCAACGTACACAGAAAATCTAGAGTAGGGGAGCGCGATAAACCCGCCGGTGAGGCCCAGGGCCCAGAGCTTGTAGCTTTTAATCTCTTCTGTCGCATCATCCCTGATGATCCTGTTGTCGTATAATCTGGTCATTCCTATGATGCCGCCGGCATAGGGGGAGAAGTATTTCCAGCTGGGTGCAAGCCTGTATTTGAAATGGAGCTGCGCTATCCAGAGGTCATAATACCTCTCCTGGGTAATTTTTCCCAGGAGGGCCATATCGATCTCCTGGTCGTGCCTGATGTTGCTGTATCCCAGTTCAAAGGAAATGATTACCTTGTCAAAGGACTGGCCGGCCTGGGCATAATAATATTTTGAATTCTGCAGATCCTTTGACATGGGAATGAGATATCCTGCGCCTGCTGCGAATTCAGTTCTATTAAAGAATTTATGCTCTGCAAGGAAGGGGGTCAGTTTTTCATGTTTGTCTATAGCAAGATTTACCGTGGTATCATACTCCATGTAACCGTCCTTTACGGCCTTCACGCTGTGCTCGCCTGCAGTTACCTTGTATTCAACAACGGGCGATTTTCCGACAAGGATGCCGTCGATATACACATCGCCCTGAGACGGGGTTGTGGAGACTGATATCATGCCGACTCCTACGCCGGAAATTATTGCACCGATGACCCTGGATGCCTGATTTGTCCGATCAACGATATTTTCATTTGTTCCGTTAATAACTTTTCCACTGACGAGTTTACCGGTGGCAACTTCCACAGCCTTGATCGTCACCGTAATATTGCCCGAACTCCCCGATACCGATCCGAGGATAAGTACATCGGCCTTTGCGATTTTCCCGACCCTTTCTATGCCGCCGGTATCGACAAGGCCTGTCTGCTCAAGGGTGAGTTCATTTACAATCTGGCCCAGTTGGGTCCTTTCAACGAGGCGTATTTCCTTCAAACTTGCCATTGACGATGAAATTGTTTCAGGCAGTGATTTCGCGTATTGCGCTATATTTGGATCGCCGTAGCTTGCAAAGTTCATAACAGCAACGATAGTTTTTTTTATCTCTTTGCCGTCTTTTGTTGTTTTCTGAGCCATTATTGCTGTTGAAAATAACATAATTCCAATAACAGCAGCAGCCAGAGTTAATCTTCTCATAGAGCCTCCATGGTTTAAATATTTCATAAACAAATTTATATTAAATTAGTCAAATTGTCAAACAATATTGCAAATAATGCAAATCTCATTATTTGATAAATTAATATATATAAATTAACATATATGATTGATTTTTTCCTCTTGACAAATATTACCGTTCAAAAAAACTCCATTATTTATATCAAAACAATGCGAGGATTTGGATGTTCAAAGAGAAAACTTACTGTGGTGAAATTATAATGGATGGACAATCCAAAGAAGTTTCACTGGCCGGCTGGGTTGACAGAAAAAGGGACCTTGGAGGTATCATATTCATAGAACTCCGTGATATAACCGGAATAGTGCAGGTTGTTTTTGATTCTTCAAAATCCGCAGAAAATGCTAAAATCGCCGATGCGGCAAAAAGCGAATACATTATATATGTGAAGGGCACTGTCAGAAAAAGATCAGCTGATACCATCAATCCCAACCTCCCGACAGGCGATATCGAAGTAGAAGCCCATTATATCGAAATTTTGAATAAATCCCTTGTCCCGCCATTTCCCATTGATATACGGGATAACATCAGCGAAGAAGTCAGTCTTAAATTCAGATATCTTGACATGAGAAGGGTGACGTTGAGAGATGCTATTATTAAAAGACACCTGCTCATGCAGGCAATAAGGAAGTACCTTGTTGAAAATAGATTTCATGAAATAGAAACCCCCTTTCTCAACAAGTCAACTCCCGAAGGGGCAAGGGATTTCATTGTACCAAGCAGGCTGAGCAAAGGGGAATTTTATGCGCTTCCCCAGTCGCCCCAGCTCTTTAAGCAGATCCTCATGGTGGCGGGTTTCGACAGGTATTTCCAGATTGTCAAATGCTTCAGGGACGAAGATCTGAGAAATGACCGGCAGCCCGAATTTACCCAGGTGGACATGGAACTCTCATTTGTCACACCTGACATGATAATAGAAATAATTGAAGGCCTTCTAAAAATAGCCGTGAAGGAAATTACCGGCTTAGATGCGGCAACACCCTTTAAAAGAATAAGCTACACCGAAGCCATGTCAAAATACGGATGCGATGCGCCTGACACAAGGACCGATGTTGAACTTGTGGAGTGCAGTGATATATTCAGAGATTCGGAATTCAATGTTTTCAAGTCGGCCCTGGCAAAGGGCGGTATCATCAAGGGGCTGGCCGTGCAGGACAATGGCAGAATTTCCAGGAAGATGATCGATGATTATACGGCCCATGTCAGGGTATATGGAGCAAAGGGGTTTCCCATGTTCAAGTATAACAATGGGGTACTTGAAGGGGGTATTTCAAAGTTTATAAGTGAAAAGGAAAAAAATGAAATTGTGCAGAGGTTCAGGCTTACGGGCCAGGCGCTCATCTTTTTTTCCGTGGATGATGAAAATATTGTGAATAATACCCTGTCACACATGAGGATTAAAATTGCAGAGGATGCCGGACTCCTGGACAGGGATAAATTCTGCTTTCTGTGGGTCACTGAATTTCCCCTGTTTGAGTATGACCAGACGAATAAAAGGTTCCAGTCAAAGCATCACCCGTTTACCGCCCCTGTCCAGGGGGATATTGAAAAACTCGGTAATATGACAATTAAGAATGTTGATGAAATAAAATCACAGGCCTATGATATAGTACTGAATGGTACTGAAATTGGAGGCGGGTCCATTCGTATTAATACCACTGAGCTCCAGAGCAGGATATTTTCCATCCTTGGCATTTCGGAAGAGGAGGCCCGGGAAAAATTCTCATTTCTCCTGGAAGCCCTTAAATACGGCGCCCCTCCGCATGGCGGGATTGCCCTGGGCCTGGACAGGATCCTTATGATTCTGTTAAAGAGGAACTCCATTCGCGATGTCATTGCCTTTCCGAAGACCCAGAGCGGGCAATGTCTCATGAGCAATGCCCCGTCCGGGGTAACCGATGAACAGCTCAAGGAACTTTCCATTAAGGTAATCACAAAATAGCATGGTAGAGAGCAAATTCGAAATTGACGATATGTCAATTTTCAGGAAAATATGCGGAAGCAACGATAAAAACTTAAAGAAGATTGAGAAGATCCTCGGCATACATATTATTCCCCGGGGAAACACACTCCTCATTAAAGCCGAAAAATCAAAAAATGATATAGCTGCTGAACTCCTGCATCTTATGAGTGATTTTCTGCACATGAATAACAGTACCTATGAATTTGACGAATTCGACATAAAATATCTGACTGATTCAATCAGCGCCGGTGTAAAAGTTAAGCCCGATGATATAAAAAAACTGAGAATCACAATCTCCGATACCGGCAAGACTGTTGTTCCGAAAACATATAACCAGGCAAGATATATTACACTGATCCATGATAACCCTATCACTTTCAGCACTGGCCCCGCCGGGACAGGCAAGACATATCTGTCCGTTGTAGTCGCAGTGGATTATCTCCAGAAGGGAAAAGTTGACAGGATTATTCTTACAAGGCCGGCCGTAGAAGCAGGGGAAAGCCTGGGGTTTCTTCCAGGCGATCTGAAACAGAAGATCAATCCATACCTGAGGCCCCTGTATGACGGGTTGTTTGATGTACTTTCATTTGAAAAAGTCAATAAACTTATGGAAAAGGAGATCATTGAAATCGCGCCAATAGCATATATGAGGGGAAGGACATTGAGCAACGCTTTTATTATCATGGATGAAGCACAGAATACCTCCAGGACCCAGATGAAAATGTTTCTCACCAGGCTCGGCAACAATTCAAAGATGGTGGTAACCGGCGACATTACTCAGATAGACCTGGATAAGCCGAGGGAATCGGGCCTTCTTCATGCCATCAAGATCCTTAAAAATGTCAGGGAAATCGGGTTTATCACATTTATGAAAAGTGACATATCAAGGCACCCGATCGTTGAAAAAATTGTTGGCGCCTATGAATCCAAGCATGATCCGGAAAATTAAAGAATGAAATCATTTCCCCATATCATACGCAACAGCATTAGGCATATTTATGATGACAGGAATATCAGGTTTTCCATTGTTCTGATGTTTATCATCATAGCCGTAGCTACTCAGCTTCTTTCTATTAATACTATAGGTACGGCCTATGAATATAAACTGGGTGAGATCGCCAGGGAGGATATCAGGGTATATAATGATATTCATTATATAAATGAATCGGAAACAGAGATGGAAAAAAAAAGAGCCGCAGATTCTGTCCCGCTTGTTTTTGACAAGGATGCCTCTGTTCTTCTTGAAAAATTAAAAATTGTAGGGATGTTATTCGCCCATGTAAAGAAAACCATCGAAGATAATCCGCCCATTGGCACCGATGACATGACTTTTCAGCTTTTTTCATTAAAAAAAAGCCTGCCCCAGTATCTGCAATACAGCGATAATGTTCTCCTTGAACTTTTAAAATATCAGAACAAAGACGAGCTTCAAAAATCAATATATAATATCCTGATTTATATTTATGATAATAATGAGATGGGAATTGTTGACAAGGAATTTCAAAATCCCTATGAAAGGAACACCAATATAACAATCAGAATCATTATTAATAATGATATTGAAAATAAAAATGAAATCTCCAAAAATAAATTTAACTTTATAACACTTGAATCCCTTGCAGGGAAACTGTACAATATCTGCTATTCCACGAATCCTAATCTTCCGGTAAAAACATTGAATGCGGTTATTACACTGACCTCGGCAAATTTAACCCCGAACATCTCATTCAACCCTGAAGAAACAAAAAGGCGGATAAACGAAAAGATCATAAGCGTCAAAGCTGTCATGGGAATGTTAAAAAAAGGTCAGAGCATCGTCAGGGAAGGTGATACAATCACAACGGAAATACAGAATAAAATCAATGTCCTTAACCAAAGCGCTGAAAAATCAAATATATTCTATCTCGCAGGGGTCTTTCTTCTCCACGTTATTTTTTTTATGATTTTCGGATTTTTCATCATTAAATTCAAGTCCATCTTCATTGTTGACAGAGAAACTTCCATCATTATTTTTTCACTTATTCTGGTATTTATTATCTATACTTTTTTTATTGCAAGGGCACAAAGCAGTTTTCTGATGGAGTTCCGGTTCCCTTTTCTCCTTCCCATATCATTCATTACCATGATTTTATCAATACTGTATAATATTTATCTTGGGATTCTCGTCGGCATCTACCTGATTTTTTTTACGGCCGTTATGACCGGAGGCGATTTTGTTGTAATCATCCTGGCATTCAGTTCTGCAATACTTGGTGTTCTTGTAGGCGGTGATATTGAAAAGAGAACCGATGTACTCAGGGGTGGGGTGATCATAGGTTTAATCAACAGCCTGATAATTTTTTCAGTCGGCATGATGAAAGGCCTTTTCATGACAGATTTGATAAAATATATTCACATTCCTTTCGCAAGCGGCATCATTAATTCCATTCTTGTACTCGGTATATTCCCGTTATATGAAAGTGTATTTGGAATTACTACAAAGTTCAAACTTTATGAATTGTCCGATCTCAATGCCGATATATTTAAAATGATGCTTGTCCAGGCTCCGGGCACCTATAATCACTCCCTGATTGTTTCAATCATGTCGGAAACGGCCTGCAATGACATAAAGGCGAACCATCTGCTGGCAAGGGTAGGGGCATATTACCATGATATAGGTAAAATTGAGGATTCAGGCATTTATATAGAAAACAAGCTTACCGATCCGAGATCGGAGAGAATGAATACCAAGGAATACTCAATGCAGATAATATCTCATGTTGAAAAGGGAGTTGCCCTGGCAAAGAAAAACAAGCTGCCGGATACAGTGATAAAATTTATTCGTGAACATCACGGTACATCGCTTACAACTTTTTTTTATCATCAGGCTCTTGAAAATGCTGATAAATCGGAACATCCCGAAGAAGTCAGCAGGGCTGATTACCAGTACCCCGGGCCCAAGCCCCATAGCAAGGAAACGGCTGTTGTTATGCTCGCTGATGCTGTTGAAGCAGCATCAAGATCTCTGCACAAGCCCACCATGGCATCAATGGAAGAGCTGGTAAAAAAAATTATTTTCAATAAACTGAATGAAGGTGAGATGGAGTCATCAGAACTGTCCATGTCGGAATTGAAACTGATTGAGAAGGCCTTTTTAAAGATTCTCACCGGTATTTTCCATACAAGGATAGAATATCCTGAACTGGACAATGTAAGAGAGCTTGAAAAGAAAGTATTTGAGAATGGAAAAAAAAGTTAATTCTGATAA
Source organism: Spirochaetia bacterium (assembly GCA_009885955.1). Taxonomy (GTDB): domain Bacteria; phylum Spirochaetota; class UBA4802; order UBA4802; family UBA5550; genus VFJS01. The sequence continues at coordinate 191,667 of VFJS01000002.1, forward strand.
AGGCAGATTGAAAATTTCAATGAAGGTTGAGGTATTCACAGAAGGTGCGGCCAGACTTCCTTGCAGGAAAATTTCAAAAAAAATTCTTAATAGAATCGCACTTGATGTTGCTGAATATCTGGGGCTAACAGGAAAGATAATCACTCTCATTGTCACAGATAACCAGTATATGCAGGAGATAAATAGAAAATACAGGAATAAAAATCATCCAACTGATGTCATAAGCTTCGCTTATATGGAAAATCCCTTTCCCGCGACAGGCATCGGACTGGAAAATATGGGTGATATATATATATCGATAGAAAAAGCAATAACGCAGGCTGATGAGAAATGTATTACGCTGCCGGAGGAAATAAAAGTCCTCCTGGTTCATGGGATTCTTCATCTGGCTGGCTATGACCATGAAAAATCAGAATCAAAATCCGTTTTGATGAAACGGACTGAGAAAAAAATATTAAGTTACATTAACAGTAAACAATACTGAATAATTTTTTTACGGCAGAGTTTATTGAAAAAGAGTAAAAAAGAATCTGATATTTTCAGGAAAACCAGGGATTTTATCCTCAAAAACAATCTTGTATCCTGTAATGACAGGATCCTCCTTTCGCTATCTGCAGGCAAGGATTCCATGGCAATGCTCCATCTTTTCTCCCGTCTGTCAGGCGAATGTAACCTTGATATCGGCATATTCCATCTTAATCATCTGACAAGAGAAAGGGAATCAGACCTTGATGAGGAGTTTATCGCAGGCATAGCGGCAGGCCTGGGATTCAGATTTTTTGGAGAGCAGTATGATTTCAAAAAACATAACGACAAGGGAAAATCTTTTCAGGAGCATGCAAGGGAGATAAGGTATGCTCTTCTGACAAATTATGCAGGAACATACGGTTACAGCAAGACTGCCACCGCGCACAATTATGATGATAACGTAGAAACAGTACTGATGAGGATTTTTACAGGAACCGGTATGAACGGATTAATGGGAATACCGGTTTCCAGTAACGGGATTATCCGCCCTATATTATGCCTGGCCGCTCATGAAATTATATATTATCTTGAAGAGAATAATCTTAAATGGCGCGAAGACCTTTCAAACACCGACAACAAATATCAGCGCAATTATACACGAAATATAATCATCCCTGCAATAAAGAAACAATTTCCATCGTTCCATAAAAACATTGCCAATGTATCAATTCATGCCATGGAATCGTCTGTTGTATTTGAGAGAATGTTTAATGCGTATTATTGCAGTTCGGTGACCGAGTCGGTGAATGAAGTATTAATTGATTTTGAAAAAATCCGTGATGATGAAATAATGTTAAAATACATATTAAGCAGGGTGCTGAAAAAAAAATTCAGATCCTTGATAAGCCATGCGGTCCATGAGGAAATAATAAAGAATTTTCTTAACGGAAAATCAAATTCAATCCTCTATAAAAACAGTTATGTTATTATAGAAAAAATTTATAGAGGGAGGGGCATAATAAGGTTAAGGCCAAATCAGGAAATAGAGAGGTCAGGTCAATGGGAGTATGAATTTTCACCTGAATATTCACTAACAAAAAATATCCTCATAAAAGAGCTGGGAATTATTTTAGACGTGACGGTTTATGACAGTGATTTTTTTGAAAAAAATCAAATTAATGAAAATATTCATGTATCATTTGACAGGGGCGAAACTATAGTTATAAGAAACCGGAGGGCTGGCGACAGGATCAAGCTGGAATTCGGGACAAAAAAAATAAAGGACTTATTAATTGAAAAGAAGCTTGACAATGTTGATAAAAATAAAGTCCCTTTACTGGTTATTGGTTCTGAAATAGCTGCTTTTATGCCTGGACTATTGGGAATACAGGGCAACAGGGTATCAATTAATCATAAAGTATCTGGAAATACTAAAAAAATAGTTGTTATGTCAAAATCAAATTAAATTATTTACAAAAAGTGCTATAGCTTCTAATTTTGACTTATTTGACTTAATGGGGAATAAGCTGAGATAAATATATTTGATTATTGTTTTTTTTATATTATATTATAATCAGATTAAAATTAGATACTTCTGTGCAGCAAATAACTTATTGAATTTTATTTCATTTTATTTAAAAATTTGCAAATCTGGGATATTGACACTATCCCTTCAGGATGTCGGCCTAATAATCGTCCTCCTTATATAGTGATTTATACATGGCCTAATATTTCAGGAGTTTAAGAATGAATAAAACTATCAAACAAATAGCACTGTTCCTGCTGATTGGTTTAATCATCCTGGCAATTACGCAGGTCAGCCAGAAAGGTGTGGACACCAGGATAATTAATTACAGCGACTTCATGAATAAAGTGAAGGATAAAAAAATATTTAAAGTGGTTATAGAGGATAATAAAAAAATATATGGCCTTTACCGTGATGGAAGCAGCCAGATCACTGAAAAAGCGCCCCAGGGAAAAAAAATTACCCCTGAGAATATCGATTTCTGGACAATTATCCCCTATGAAGATTCAACCCTGATCAGTACTCTTCTGAAGAGCGAAATTATGGTTGAGGGGAAGGACAATGAAGAGAATTTTCTTTTAAAAGGTCTTATAAGCTTCCTCCCCTGGCTGCTCTTTTTCGGATTCATCTGGTTTATCATGATTAGACAGATACAGTCAACTGGCAATAAGGCTCTTTCATTCGGAAAAAGTAAGGCAAAATTGAATGCCGAAACAAAGAATAAGATCACCTTTTCCGATGTTGCCGGTGTGGATGAAGCCAAAGAGGAGTTAAAAGAAATAATTGATTTTTTAAAAGAACCCAAGAAATTCATCAATATAGGGGCGAAAATACCCACAGGTGTTCTTCTCATGGGCCCTCCGGGCACAGGGAAGACACTTCTTGCCAGGGCGATTGCAGGGGAAGCCGACGTGCCGTTTTTTTCTATAAGCGGCTCAGATTTTGTTGAAATGTTTGTAGGAGTAGGTGCATCAAGGGTTCGTGATCTTTTTGATCAGGGGAAAAAAAGTGCCCCCTGCATTGTTTTTATCGATGAAATAGATGCTGTTGGAAGATTACGTGGGGCTGGCCTGGGCGGAGGGCATGACGAGAGAGAGCAGACGTTAAACCAGCTCCTGGTGGAGATGGATGGATTTGAAACAAATGAGGGTGTAATAATAATTGCCGCGACGAACAGGCCTGATGTTCTTGACCCGGCGCTCCTGAGGCCGGGCAGGTTTGACAGGCAGGTCATTGTGGATATACCTGATATCCGCGGCAGGGAAAAAATCCTTGCCGTTCATTCTAAAAAAATACCATTATCACGGGATGTGGATCTTAAAGTTATCGCAAGGGGAACCCCGGGATTTACCGGAGCTGATCTTGCCAATCTGGTCAATGAGGCTGCTCTTCTTGCTGCAAGATACAACAAGAAGAGGGTGTCCATGCCTGATATGGAGATGGCCAAGGACAAGGTACTCATGGGACCGGAGAGAAGGTCCATGCTGATTTCCGATGAGGAGAAAGAGATTATTGCATACCATGAGGCCGGCCATACCATTATAGGCATGACAACGGGTTCAGATCCGATCCATAAGGTCACAATCATTCCGAGAGGGAGAGCGCTGGGATTGACCATGCAGCTTCCCAAAGAGGATAAGCATATATATTCAAAGAATCATTGGGTCAACCAGATTAAAATTCTCATGGGAGGCTATCTGGCTGAAAAGCTGAAGTTCAATGAGTTGACAACAGGTTCAGGCAACGATCTCGAAAGGGCATCGGCAATTGCAAGAAAAATGGTGTGTGAATGGGGGATGAGCGAAAAACTTGGGCCCATAACCTACGGCAAAACCAATGAACCAATTTTCCTTGGAAGGGAAATTTCACAGCACAGGGACTTCAGTGAATCCACTGCCAAAATAATCGATGAAGAAGTAAATCTTATAATCACCACCTGTTTAAATCAGGCTAAATTGAAATTAGATGAGAATGTAGATAAATTCAATATTATAGCAAAATATCTTATTGAAAGAGAATCTCTGAATTCAGAAGAGATGAAAATGATTATGAACGGCGAAAATCTCCCGCCCGTTAATGACGGCAGTAAAGGAAAAAATCATAAAGCAATTAATGAGGAAGAGACTGTAATTCAATAGATAAAAATTATGGCCACTGAAGAATTTAATATTGATAAAATTTTATCTGAGATAGACGAAGATGAACAGCAGGTTGATCAAACTCAAATTAAACGAGAAGTTTTAAATGAAATAGAATTTATAGAAATTGAGAACGACGCTCTTAAAATCTCTTCAGCACATGTAACTGATGAGTCACAATCTGAATCTGCAATTGAAGAAAAAGCAAATCTTGAGGCAATACTTAATGACTCATCGGATATCAGTGGTGATGAATCCGGAATTACGGAAGAACCGGAAATTAAGAGTGAGCCGTTGGAGGAAAAAAGGTCTGATGAACCATCCCCTGCAAAGGAGAGCAATGAGAATTTGTTCCAGAGCAGGTTTACCATTGTTGGAACCAAAGCCTGGAACAGAAAAGAGCCCTATATAATACAATTGGATGGGAACCGTCTGGAAACAGACTGCAATAATTTAAAAAATTCCTTTTATTTTACACCGGCAACCAATGAAAAAGAAGCAAATAAGGATGATATGAAATCATCATTGGCAAGATACATGAGAAAATCAGGCCATGACATAACTAGTCAGTATCAGGAGTTTATCTACAAAATCATTACATCAATTAACAATGATCTTGCCGCATATTTCGGAATTAATGATGATATAAGAAATATTTTTATCTATCATATCGGATCATTATCAATATATAAAATAGTAAATGAGAAATTTATCATAGGCAAGTTTGGATATTGTTATAAGTATGATCTTCACTCTGCCAAGGTGATTAGATTCATGCCTGACGAATTTATAAAGGAAAAAGTCTTAACCTGGTATGAAGACAATATTAATTCACTCCACCTCCCTTTTGACAGTATCCAGAACTTTGATAAGGTTTTCAGGATTATCGAAAAAAGTTACTCGATTGTTAAGCGTAACTTTTTAATCAGGCTTGATGAACTGAACAATAAACTTGCTCCAGGGAAAAAAATATCGAGCAAAGATCTTTTGAAGTTAAAAGGAAATAAATGGTTCGGTATACAGAATATCATAATATACAGGAGATTCCTGGACAGGACAATTTTCTGATAATCATGACAGGAGGGATAATATTTTTTTTGTCCTTATCCTGTTATGGAAAGTTGCACCATTACCTGATTCCATCTCATGAAAAGCCAGTGAAATATCATTAACCCTCTCTGCTATTTCAGCTGCAAAGGCTCTTGCATTTATAATGAGTTCACTATCATTGACGAGATCCAGAAATTCGAATGAACTTTCATAACCATGCTGCCTTGTTCCGATGAGTTCGCCTGCTCCCCTTAACTTTAAATCTTCTTCTGATATGCGGAATCCATCATTAATATTTACCAGAGTCTGAATCCTCAGCATGCTATCTCCGCTGATGTTTTCAGGATAGACCAGGACGCAGAAAGATTCATGTTTTCCCCGGCCTATTCTTCCTCTCAACTGGTGGAGTTGAGCCAACCCGAATCTTTCTGCGTGTTCAATAACAATTATATTTGCATTATGTATATCGATGCCGACTTCTATGACAGTTGTTGAAACTAGAATATCTATAGAACCAGATTTAAATTTTTCCATGACACTCTTTTTTACATCCTGTTTTAATCTTCCATGAATTAGTTCGACAATTCTGTGCGGAAAAATATTATCTTTTAAATTTTTATACACCTCGGTGGCAGATTTAAGATCAATATTTTCAGATTCTTCAATAAGTGGCAGTATATAATATACCTGCCTGCCCTGGCTTATATATTTTTCCAGGGAATTATAAATCGATTTCAGCCTGGCTGCAGGTAAGGCAATAGTTTTTATCTCATCTCTGCCAGCCGGCTTTTCCCTCAGGTATGATATATCAAGATCTCCATAAAGGGTCAGGGACAATGACCGCGGAATAGGGGTAGCTGTCATTACAAGGAGATCTATATTAGCACCCTTGCTTCGTAATTTTGCCCTCTGCCCTACACCGAATCTCTGCTGCTCATCAATAATTACAAGTCCAAGATTATTAAATTCAACGCTATCTTCAATAAGTGCATGCGTCCCTATAAGAATATGAATATTACCCAGCTTCAAGTCCCTGTAAATAGTGTTTTTGAAGGATTTATTAAGGCTGCCCGTTAGCAACGATAGTGATATATTGTCCGGCATCATTTTTTTGAAATTTTCAAAATGCTGAGAAGCAAGAATTTCAGTAGGTGCCATTATTGCCGTCTGCAACCCCATGGAACTGGCCATTATTGATGCGGCCATTGCAACAATTGTCTTGCCGGAACCCACATCACCCTGAATCAGTCTGCTCATCGGGAAATCTGCCAGCATATCGTCCCTTATATCTTCAATCGCCTTTTGCTGGTCATCGGTCAGGTTAAATGGAACTGATAAAATGAATGTATCCAGACGGTCTCTGCCAATATCCCGTTTTCTTGTATACATATTTCTGAAATATTTTTTGGATATATACAGATAGTACTGAAGAAAAAATATTTCATTGAATGCGAGTCTTTTTTTTGCATGTTCGGCCTGTTCAAATGAATCGGGGAAATGAATTGCTGAGATAGATTCTTTTATACCGGGGAGATTGTATCTCTGGAGTGTCTCTCCATCCAGAAACTCGATAAAATAATCGAGAAAATTGTCAATGGCAGATCTGATGATTCTTCTGAATCCCCTCGAGTCAAATCCTTTCTGCTTGAGTTTTTCTGTTGATCGGTAGAGCGGGATTATCCTCCCGGTATTAACTGGCTGTTTTTTTGAGTTAGAATCGAGAAAGTCAAATTCAGGGTGGATAATCTGTTTTGATTTGTAGAACTGTATTTTTCCGGAAAATATTACAAAATCGCCGATTTTAAAAATTCTTTTTAAAATACCGGTACTACCGAAAAAAATACCCGAAAGGGTATCGGTTCCGTCATGAATTTCCACTTCGATAAATTTTTTTTTTGCAGATATAACTTTTATATTTTCAATTGTCCCGGCAACAGTTACTATCTCATTTAAAAAACAATCCTTTATCATTTTAAATGTCGATCTGTCAACATACCGGCGGGGCGTGTAATACAACAAGTCCTCTATCGTTTCGATAGAGGACTCATCTTTTAATATTTTTGCTTTTTTAGGACCAATACCCTTTAATTCGAGGATGTTTCGGTCAAGCAAACTATTCCTCTTCAGCTATGTAGGTAACTGATTCAGGTATTTGAACATACTTTTTATCTTTTGTATAAAAATAGGAAAAGTTGCCTTTATCCTTTATTGTTGTAATTATTTTTACATTGTTCCATTTTCTTAACACTTTGCCATCTATGCTGAAGACAGTTACCGTGAGATTCTGTCCGGTAATTGAATCTATGGCATATCTCGTTTCATTCTCCTTACCTGGTTTGAAATAAAATTTGAAATAGATGTAGCCACTGAAAATACCTGCAATAATAAGCAAAAAGACAACTACTTTAAATTTTGAACTCATAACTTACCTCCAATATTTTTTTATTTACATACCCTGCATCTGGGATTTTTTGAAAGATTAATTTTTTCGAATCTCATCTCAAGCCCATCCCAGAATAATAATACATTTTTTAGACAGGTCCCAATACCTGTCAAAAATTTTATTGCTTCTATTGCCTGCAATGACCCGAATACACCTGCTGTTGCGCCAATGATCGGGAATACCCCCTTCTTGTCTTTCACAGGAAGAAAACAGGACAGGCATGCCGTATCAGGCGGGGATATAAAGGTCATCTGCCCCTGGAATTTTGAAACACCTGCATGGATCAACGGGACTTTTGCTTCAACAGAAACCCTGTTTAATATGTGCCTCGTTTTAAAATTATCCACGCAGTCAATAATAAGATCTACACCGGAAGTAAGTTTAAATGCATTTCTCATGGTGATCTTTTCGTATATTCTTTGAATATTTATCTCACTATTGAACGCGTTCAGAGACTCATAGGCAGAATCAACTTTCATAAATCCTAATCTGTTCTCATTATGGAGAATTTGACGATTCAGGTTTGAAATATCAAGTTTGTCATAATCGGCTATGAAGATGTTCCCCACACCAGCTGCAGCCAGGTAGTAGAGGAGAGGACTGCCAAGGCCTCCGGTGCCTGCCACAAAAACTATCTTACTTTTAAGATTATCCTGAGTGGGCTTGCCCCAGGATTCATGGATAATATTTCTATGGTAACGGTGAAGTTCTCTTTCTGTGAGCATTAGTTATAACAGTTGAAGTTTGGAGAGGGGAGGATTCGAACCTCCGAAGGCTTCGCCGGCAGATTTACAGTCTGATCCCTTTGGCCACTCGGGAACCTCTCCATGTTTTAAGCTGGCGAGAGGAATTGAACCCCCAACAAGCTGATTACAAATCAGCTGCTCTACCGATTGAGCTACGCCAGCAATGCTAAACATCTAACTTTAAAAAAGATAGCCTTGGTACTGTCAATACTTTTTATCTTTTTTTAAATTTTTCTTATTTTGACCTTATTTTCATTATATTAAATCTGTTTTAAATGATCTTAAAGTTGTAATTGAAATTCGAAGATCATTTTGTTATAAATAAAAAATGTTCCTAATCAAAAAATATTAATTCAGTTTTTTATTTATTAAAATTTCATATTACATATTGTTTTTATTTTGTTGACATATAGGGTCATTATTACAAAATCAAGCATTATGAAAATACATAAGGTACAAAATTATATATAAAAATGAAAATATTTTATTTAACATCTTTACTGTTCATTATGCTGAATAGTCATGTTTCTTTTGCTCAGGGGGAAAAGGAAACATTGATTGTAAATATCAACGAATGCCTAAATATTACAATGCAAAACAATCCTGATATTTTTGCTTCACATGAGGATTTCACCAAATCCATTTATCAATATAAAATTTCAAAAGCACAATCTGGTGTTCAGGTTAACAGCGGGATATATACACGAGAGATTCCAAAAGATACAACCACTGAAAGAATAATAAAAATACCGGGAAAGGATACAGATGTAGGACTCTTCGCAGGTTTATCCGCAACATACAGCCTGTATGATCCTCAAAAATATTTTAGAGAAGAGGGCACAAGAATTTCAATGGATATCACTAAATTGAATTCCATTGTAACCAGAGGTAGAATCCTTAATAATGTTAAAAATGCCTACTATGATTACTATGCAAGTATAGAAACCACCTCTTTTTATAAAACAAGATATTCTCAATATATATTTCGAAAAAATCAGGCTAAAATCCAATATGATAATGGTGCTATATCAATTCTTGAATATACAAAAGTAGACCTTGATTTAATCCAGATGAATATGGATTTTGAAAGATCAAAATATACTGAGCGCTTAAGATTAAATGATTTATTGAATGTTATGGGAATCAAATCCAGCAATATATTGAAAATTCTACCGGGCAGCTTGAAAGAAATAAAGGAAATAAAATATTCGCTGGAAGATCTTTATAAGATCTCAGAAATATATAATCCGCAGATAATCATTAACAGGCTTAGTAAACAAATAGCAAAGCTTGCTATAGCATCAAGAAGGGCTCAGCATGAACCTACTCTGCATATGATCCTTTCTCTAGGATATTTGAACTCTAAGCTTGAAACGAATAAATTGCAAGAGAATTATAATATGAATAATTGGAATCCTACATTCGGAGGCGTCATTTCAGCCGGTCTCCCGTTGTATTCCGGCGGGGCCATATCAGCTTCTGTTGAAATTGCAATTATAGATTACAATAAGAGCATTTATAATGAGCGTAATTCCATAATTTCAATTAAAAATTCAATTAATGCTCACATTGAAGGCCTTTCAGATATAAAAAGGCAATTTGATCTTTCCAGAATGTTTATTGAGCAATCAAAAAAACAACACCAGATGTTAAAAAATAACTTTGACAGCGGATTGGCTTCCCAGGCAGAACTGGATTCAGCTGAACTGGGCTTCATACAGGCTGAGTTAAACAGTCTTAATATTGCCATTAGTTATCAGAAATATCTGGCTGCTATTTCTAACCTTACCGGAGTTGACGAGGAGTATCTATGCAAAAAATAATCTTCGACAGGAAAAAAATTATTATTACCATATCGATAATCATTGGTATATTAATAATTTTTCTTTTTCAGCGTGGCTGCAACAAGGAATCAAAATTTGAATATAAGTTTGAAAAAATTTCCATGGGTGATGTAATCAGGACAATTTCAGTAACCGGTAAACTTGAGATAATCAATCCAGAGAGGGTCTTATGCAAGGTGGCAGGATTTGTAAGTAAAATACATGTTGACTATAATAATACAGTGCAAAAAGGTCAGTTACTCCTGAAAATTGATAACCCTGACCTGGACAGGTCAATTAATCAGACCAAAGACAATAATGAAACTTTAAAACAGAGACTTCTACTTACTGAAAGGCAGTATGAGGCTGATAAAAAGATGTTCCAGGAGAACCTTATTTCAAGTTCCGCTATAAAAAATTCAGAAATTAATTATAATTCAACTAAAATTTCCTATAAATATAGTGAAGTTGCATATAATGATCTGCTGAAACAGAAAGAAGATACAAGTGTACGAGCGCCTGTTGCAGGCTTCATCCTCTCAAGAAATATTGAAGAGAATGTTGGTGTTGTGAATGGTACACTTGTATTTGTAATAGCACCCGATTTAAAAAAAATGCGTCTTATCATCAGTGTTGACGAGGCAGACATTGGAAATGTTAAAAATGGTCAGAATGTTTCATTTACCATAAGCGCCTATCCCGATAAGGTTTTCAGCGGTGTAATCACACAGGTCAGGATGAATCCCATTCAGGTTGGTGGATTGGTGACATATGAATCTCTTGTCGAGTGTAATAACGATGAACTTCTATTAAAACCCGGGATGACTGCTACAGCATCAATCCTGATTGCCAAGAAGGAAAATGTGCTTCGTGTTTTAAACCAGGCTTTTCTTGTATCACCTCAGAAGATTCAATTTAATCCAGGTAAAAAAATAGTCTGGATTAAAAAAAAATCAGCATTGATCTCCAGGGATCTGGATAAAATTGATGTTAAGGCCGGGCTTGTGGGAGACATGTATACTGAAATTCTTGCGAATATAACAACGGATGACGAGGTTCTCATTCGGATTGATGAAATAAAGAAATAGATGACAAAAAAAATTATAGAAATTAAAAAATTATTTAAAATTTTTACTCTGAGCAACGAAGTCAGTGTCAGAGCATTGAATAATGTATCGCTTGATATTCATAAAGGTGAATATATTTCAATAATGGGTGCCTCCGGATCCGGTAAATCTACACTCATGAATATTCTTGGTTTTCTTGATACTCCCACTTCAGGAATATATATACTTGACGGTATAACAGAAAGCGAACTCGACTCAGACCAGAAGGCTGAAATTAGAAACACAAAAATTGGTTTTGTATTTCAATCATACAATCTGCTTGCCAGAACATCGGCCCTGGAAAATGTTGAGTTGCCGTTATTCTACATGGGAGGATTAAAATCAGGGGAACTTAAGGAAAGAGCCAGAAAATTACTGGCTGAGGTTGGTCTATCCGGCAGGGAGACACATCATCCCAACAAACTATCAGGCGGTGAGCAGCAGCGTGTTGCTATCGCGCGTTCACTTATTAATGATCCCACAATAATACTTGCCGATGAACCCACTGGAAATCTTGATTCAAAAAATACAGTTGATATACTGAATCTTTTTACAAGGTTGAACAGGGAGAAAAATATCACAATAATCATGGTGACGCATGAAAATGAAGTTTCAGAATTTACAGACAGGAGAATTGTTTTTAAAGATGGCGTGATAATAGATGATTCCCCTGTAAAAAAGAAAAAGATCAAAATACAAAAAACAAAAAAAATTCCCTCTTAATTCCTCTTCACTCAAATTTTTTTCAATTATTTTGTTTTTTTCAAATTAAAATATTTTCTATTAAGACATAATCTTAAATATCCGATACATAAAACATATTAATCAAAGATGTAAAACCCTGGTACAAAAAATACATAATTTAGGAGATAATATCAAAATAAAGGAGCTCAATTGTGAAGGAGATCCAGGCAATTAAACGGTTTAAAAAATTTTTGCAGGTTGAAAAAGGCTTATCTCTGAATTCTATTTATTCTTATACGTATGATTTAAAAAAATTTTATGATTTTTTAACATCAATAAACAAAAATATTTTATCTGCAACCCATGAGGATATACAGCAGTTCTTAAAATATGAAAAGAACAAGAAAAAAAATTCATCCAGGACTCTGGCTAGATCCCTGGCTGCAATTCGTCAATTCTACAATTTTATATCTCACAATTTTGAAGAAATTGAAAATCCGACTGTCAGGATTGAGACACCGCATATTGAAAAAACGCTGCCAGATTTTTTGACAATGAATGAAATTAACAAGCTCTTCAATTCCGTTTCAGAAAACGATTTATTCGAACTTAGAGACAAAGCAATTTTTGAGCTTCTTTATTCTTGTGGACTAAGAATTACTGAAGCAATTGAATTGAATTCAGGTGATATTGATTTTGAGAACCATTTTATTACAGTAACCGGAAAGGGAAGCAGAGAGAGACTGATCCCGATGGGAGAGGAAGCGATAAGGCTTCTAAAAAAATATATAGACAATTCCCGAAATTACATACTGGGAAAACGTGAGAGCGGTTATCTTTTCATAAGTAAGAAAGGATCAAAATTAAACAGAAAATCGGTTTGGAGGCTTCTTAAAAATTATGTTGTCAGGACGAAGATTGAAAAAAACATAACTCCGCATACTCTCAGACATTCATTTGCAACTCACCTGATTGAGAACGGTGCAGATTTAAGGTCAGTTCAGGAACTTCTCGGACATACTGATATTTCAACTACACAGGTTTACACTCATCTTGTAAGGGATAAACTCCAGAAAATTCATAAGAAATATCATCCGAAGGGATAGAGCGGATAACGGTAAGTTGCTGATGAAGTATAGAATATGTTATATAGTATCCGCCTTTTTTGTTATATTTATTGCCTGTACTCCATCAAGGAATTATCTGATAAAAAAAAATATCCCGGATAATAAGGGAAGTGACAGGATAAGGGTTCTTATTGGAAAATATGATTCTGAAGTCAGAATTTCATCCAGAACCAGGTTGAGGATTACAGAAAAAATTTCCGGTAAGGTCATATTCGACTCAAGCAATACAACAGTTGTTATGCCTCTAAGTAAGGTTGTAACCCCTCTGTATGTAGAATCATGGAATTCCAATATTTCAATTAATGATATCCCATTCCGGGGATCCTTTGAGATACATAATATTATTGGTAAATTGAATATAATAAATTTACTCGCAGTTGATGAATACCTTCTGAGCGTTGTTCCGAGTGAAATCCCTGCATCATGGAATATGCAGGCCCTCAAGGCACAGGCAATAGCAGCAAGGACATATACTTATTATCATATCCAGACGAATAAAGGAAATAGCTTGTATGACTTGGATTCATCCACAAAATTTCAGGTATACAGGGGTTCATCAGTTGAAAATCCTTCAACAACGGCAGCGGTCATGGAATCATCGGGTGAAATTATTTCCAGTAATGATGAATTGATATTATCATTTTTTCATTCAACATGCGGTGGAAAAACATTATCAGACAAATATGTTTGGGGTGGAAAGGGACATCAATATCTTGAAGGGAAGAACTGCACCTTTTGTAAGAGTTCCCCTGAGTACAAATGGTCAGTGGATTTACCGTTACTTGAAATTAAAAAGTATCTTATTAAAACATACCAAAGTATCGGAGATATCCAGAATATCACATTTTTCAGACAGAATGATATAACCGTAAAGGTTAAAATAAAGCACAAATTCGGCAACATCGAAATGAGCGGCAATGATTTCAGGCTGTTATTTCCTTCTAAAAAACTCAAGAGTTCCTATTTTACTTCTGAAAAAACAAAAAACGGGTTGAGGATCCATGGTCGCGGATGGGGACATGGAGTTGGCATGTGCCAATGGGGTGCAAAGGGGATGGCAGAAAAAGGTTCAAAGTACTCAGAAATACTTAAATTTTATTACAGCAATATTAAAATTGTCAAAGTTGATCGGAAACAGAATAAAAATATCGCCGGGCTTCACTAAAAAATTCTATTGACTATTTTTTATTTAACTCTAATCTGCAACAATATGATTCATTGTGCTAAAATAATTATTTTTTACAGATGTTAATATGAGAAATTCGAATTATTCCCTGGACAATTTTTATTTTAACCTTCCGGAAAATCTGGTTTCGCAATTTCCAATGGATGAAAGGGACCGATCGAAATTAATGTTAGTTGAAAGGTTTACCGGAAAAACCGGCCATTTCATCTTTAGCGATCTTGTTACCATGTTAACCAGCGGTGACCTCCTTGTATTCAATAATGCAAGGGTACTGAATGGCCGTCTTTACTTCATCAGGGAGACGGGCGGCAAGGTAGAAATTATTTTAATAAAAAAAAAAGCGAAAGAGTATGGCTTGCCATATCAAACAGGACGAACCGTCTTAGAATTGGTGAGATAATTTATTCATCGGTTGATAAAGGTTTTAAAATTAAAATCCTGAATAGGGTAGAGGGCTTTCTTGAAATTGAATCGGATGTAGAAATAACTGCGGATTTACTCAAAAGAGTCGGAGTAATTCCCCTTCCTCCATATATAAAAAGAATTGCCGATGTATCTGATGATCAGAGATACCAGACAATATACTCGGACAGTTACGGTTCTGTTGCAGCACCAACTGCCGGGCTCCATTTTACCGGGAAATTATTGGAAACCCTTGAAACAAAAGGTGTTGAATCAGCTTTTTTAACACTTCATATATCATGGGGAACATTCCAGCCGGTCAGATCCAAAAATTTAGATGAACATATCATGCATTCTGAAGAATATGAACTTTCTGAAGAAAGTGCAGGAAAAATTAATTCTGCCAGGAAGGAAGGGAGAAGGGTCATACCGGTGGGTACTACCTCACTAAGGGTGATCGAGGCGACGTTCAAGGATGGAACAAACATCCCGGGAAAAGGAGAAACTGATATTTTCATATATCCTCCATATGAAATTAAATCGGTTAACGGTTTGATTACTAATTTTCATACACCCCGTTCCACTCTCCTTATGCTTGTATCTGCTTTTGCAGGATACGATAATATCATGAATGCGTACCGTGAAGCTGTAACATTAAAATACAGATTTTATTCCTATGGCGATTCAATGCTGATTGTATAAAAAGATTATTGACATACCGTTGATGACGGGAATACTTAATTGATAATAGAGATCCAGATACATTATGAAAATTAAAGAAATTATTCAATATATGGAACGTGCTTTTCCTCTTACTCTTCAGGAGTCATATGACAACTCCGGCAGCCAGATACTTTTCCCGGATTCAGATATATCATCGATCCTCATCTCCCTGGACATGAGCAGTGAAGTATTAAATGAAGCCCGGGACAGCAGCTGCAACCTGATAATTACCCATCACCCCTTATTCTTTCAGCCTCTTTCAAGAATCGATGCCTCTGAACCTATATCACAAATGATTATCAAACTGATTGAAAGAAAAATCAGTATATATTCAGTTCATACAAATCTTGACAAGATTTTCCATAAGAAGTTAAGCCTATACCTTGGATTTATGAATGCATCGCTATTGATTGAAAAAGAGATTTTGGATGGCCAACCGGTTGGATATGGATCGATATCAATCTTAAAGAATGAAATATCAGCGGAAGCCCTTCTTTTTTTACTGAAAGATAAATTAAAAATAGATTTTATTCTTTACGCCGGTGATCGGAGCAGGAAAATAACCAGTATTGCATTTTTAAATGGTGCAGGAGGGAAATCAATAGAAAAGATTATAAAAAATAATCATGTTGACTGCATTGTGACCGGGGATATCGGATACCATGATGCGAAATTTGCAATGGATTATCCTGTTATGCTGATCGATGCCGGACATTTCAGTACTGAGAGAGTTCTCCTTGATTTTTTGAGCAGCCAGTTACATGAGTATATATCCACAATACATAGTTTTGAAAATATAAGGATTTTAAAGTCAGTAAAAGAAAAAAATCCATTTAATCTCTATTGTTAATATGATATGAATGAGCAGATAAAAATAATGATTGAGCTACAACAAATCTGGGATAATATTCTGAAAAACAGGGATAATATCAGCAGATGCCAGGGTAAATTAATTAAAATGGAGGATGACCTCAAAAAAAAGAGAGATGAAATAAACAAACTCGGAGAATATATCAAGAAATTGAAGAATTCCATAAAAAGTCACGAAACTGATCTTTTAGACAAGGATACAAAAAATAAAAAGCTGCTTGAAAGGAAGGAGCTTGTTAAATCAGAAAGAGAACTTGATGCCTTGAGCAGTGAACTTGTCAATGTCCAACATTATCGTGACGAACTGGAAACTGCGATCCTTCAATTTTTTGATGATCTTGAGAAATATGAGGAAAAGTTCTCAATCTCTGAAAGTGAATTACATGCATCAGAAAAAACTGCAGCTGAAGACTCTATAAATTTACAGAA
Source organism: Spirochaetia bacterium (assembly GCA_009885955.1). GTDB lineage: Bacteria > Spirochaetota > UBA4802 > UBA4802 > UBA5550 > VFJS01. Next base: position 208,387 of record VFJS01000002.1, read on the forward strand.
CATGATCGAACAATACCAGGGAAGGATTGATGAAAATCAGAAAAAATTTGATGAACTGATCGTGAATATTCAGCCTCAATTCAGGTCAAAATTCACAAAACTACTCCTGTCAAAAACAGGAATTGCAGTAGGGGTATTGACCGGCGAAGTATGCAGCAGCTGTAATTTTCAGGTACCTCCATATCTTGCAAAAGAAGCCGGCATGAACAACGATCCGGTCACATGTTCCAACTGTGGAAAATTTATCTATAAAATCTGATTTTGTATAAGATTTTTTTATCTTAAGATCCAATATCACCAGTATATATAATAGGAGCACAAATGTTATTAAGTATCGACAGGGTTCTGCAGTTACTATCAGATGGGAAGACTGTTTCAAAGATTGCTGAGCTGGCAAAGTGCGATGAGTCAAATGTCATAGAAGTTATAAAAGAGGCAAGAAATATATTAAACAGTCAGGACAGGCAGGTCACAAGAAAAAAAATAATTTTTAAGAAAAAAAATGATAATGATATTTCTGCTGATAATGAAGCAAGGGAAAAAAAAATAAATAAGATGTTCAAAGGCTCCGAATTATCAACAGTACCGGTTGAATCATCATTGGTCATGTATGTAGATGGAACCTCCCATGGTTCGCCAGGGCCGTCTGGAATAGGCATCCTTATCTATGACAGGGGGAACCGGCAGGTTGGAAAATTGTCCTATTATATCGGCAAGATGACTGTTATAGAAGCAATTTACAATGGTATTTTAAGGGCTCTTGAAATAGCTGAATTTTTTCAAACAAAAGAATTAAAGTTGAGAATTAACTCGGAGACAGTTATCAAGGAGTTAAATGGAGAGATAAAGATTGATAAAAGCAGCATAAAAAAAATGCATACTGAAATTGTCCTGTTGAAAAAAAATATTAAAAACTGTAAAATAGAACATGTAACTGGGAATTTACATGAAAAAGCAAAGTACCTGTCAAATTTAGGGGCCGATAAAAAGAATTTTGCATGAAAAAAAACTGGATTACGAACGATTTAGAATTTGATACTTCGAATGACATTTCGAAGCTTCTGAATTTGGATGAGTCAATAATTTCCATTCTCTATTCAAGAAATATAAGAACCCCCAGAGAAGTGTATGATTTTATAAATCCCCGTCTGTCTATGGCGCATAGTCCATTTAAATTGAATGGAATGTATGATGCTGTGACCAGATTAAGAAAAGCAATTCAGGCTAATGAAAAAATAGGTGTTTTCTCCGATTCTGATATAGATGGACTGACATCTTTGGCAATATTGCACAAGCTGTTTCACAGGTTCGGGATAGAAATTTTTTACAGATATCCGGTAGATGATGAATCATACGGTTTGACAAATACAATTATTGATGATTTTATTAGAAATGATGTAGATGTTATAATAACGGTAGATTCGGGCATACGGGATGTTAATGAAATTGAATATGCCAGAAAAAATGGAATTGATGTAATTATTTCAGACCATCATGAGCAGGATATTATCCTCCCTGACGCAATAATAATTAATCCAAGAAAAAAAGAATGTACCTATCCATTTAAAGATCTGGCCGGTGTAGGCGTGGCATATAAAATATGCCACGCTCTGCTGTTGACTTATCTCCCAAGCTACAATCGTTATTTTTTACTTATAACCGGTGAAGATGGATCGTACGCTTATTCGCTTATGAGAGACTGCATCCTTGAGAAGACTGAATCAAATAGATCCTATGATGATATCATGAGCATTTCTGAATCCATTAATGCGTCTGATAAGATATTATTATTTGATGCTGATGAACTCCTTAATGTGTTTATTAACGAAAATAAATGTGTCCTGAATATTTCTGATTTAATCAAGGAGATAAACCCTTCCGCTATTCATGAAAACATGAATTTAGAATTTCTTGTTGAATTTTTCAATATAAATATAATGCTTTTTGATAAAAAAATAGACCTTGTTGATGCGATATTTTTTGAAATACAACTTAACAGCTCAAAGAAAATTCAATCTTTCCTGCATTCGATACTTGAGCTTGTAGCAATTGGAAGTATCGCGGATGTTATGCCGCTGATAAATGAAAATAGGATCCTTGTCCATAATGGCATTAAACACCTTAATAAATCCGAGCATATGGGTTTAAGCGCAATTATTAAAAAAAATAGCGTTGATTCGAAATTTATCGGCTGGGACATAGCACCGATTCTTAATTCTCCAGGCAGATTCGGACAGACGGATTTAACAGCAGATTTTTTTATCAGTAATGATATCGATAAGGTAAATTCGGTTATCAGCAAGATTAAAAGCATAAACGACTATCGAAAAAACCTTGTTGATAAGATATTAAATGAAATATTGTCCGGTACCTTGATAGAAGAAGACGTTCCAGATTCGAGTCTATTTTTTCATATGTCCAGTGAAATTCCAGAGGGACTTGCCGGTTTAATAGCCGGGAGACTTACCCATCAATTGCATAGACCTGTTATCATTGCATCGCTCCCGGGGAAAAATGGTACAATTAAAGGTTCAGGAAGATGTATTGGCGATTTTAATTTTTTTAACTATATAATTCCATTTTCAAATATGTTTGAAAAAGTTGGAGGCCATTCTCAGGCTTTCGGATTTACAATTAAACTTGAAAAATTAAATGATGTTATTGAAAAAATAAGAGCAGAATTAAACAAGAATTTCTGTTATGAAAACAAGCTTAAAATAGATCTTGAAATAGATATCAGCCGGCTCGACAAAAAATTCATCAGAGAACTATTTATGCTTGAACCTTTCGGAAAGGGCAATGAATCGCCACTTTTTTTATCAAAAGATGTTGTAATTGACAGTTTTCATAAAATTGGAGTAAAAAATAATCATGGGAAATTTATACTGAGAAGCAGAACTCCTATAAATGCCTTAGGCTGGAACCTTGCTGAAAAAATGGCTGAGTATTATAAAAAAGGAAAACCAATTGATATAATTTATAAAGTTGAAAAAAATAGTTTCAAAGGGATAGAAACTACTCAATTAATTCTTCTTGATTTGGATGATAATTAATAATTGCTTTTTAATCAATTCCTGATATGATCATCTCGATCCGGTCTATTCTCCTGAATCCTATAGGAGTATTCATTGGGATCCTGTTTCCGGCTCCTATTGTTTCAATTCGGATAGCCTCTATTCCATTATATATAAAGTAATTTTTGATTGCAAGGGATTTCTTTTCAGAATTTTTATTGTAGTCATTAAAACTGGAATGCCCGATAATTTTGATTTTAGTATTTGAAAATTTTTTCATTACTTCAATTGTTTTATCTAGATACATTTTTCCTTTATTGTTTATTAAATAGCTTGTTTTATTGAAAAGATCATTATCGAGTATTTCATTTCTATATATATTATCTTTTCTGAAAAGATTTGCATATGTTATAAATTTATAATTACCAGGCTCATATTTATCCTCAGTAACTTTTCCCTTCTGAGCATTTTTTTTATAGTAATTGTTTTCTAAAATAATTTTCTGAATTCGGTTTTTTCTTGCTTTCGCGAAGAATGATGCTGTTTCGAGTTTAATAATGGAAATGCTGGAGTAAAAATATGCAAGATTGTATTCTTTGTTATCCAGATGTGTCCTTGAATTTCTTATATTAATAATAGCCTCTGTATAAAAATTATAGGGAATGTGCTCCTGAAGGTTTATGTCATTATCCAGTTCCATCATAAGAATCTCGGATTTTTTTATTACTTCCAGAGTTTTTTCTTTATCCCATGAAAATACTATTTTGGGAATAGCGAAAGTAATTAAAATTAGAATAAATATTTTTTTCATAGGATTCGTGGAATTAATCCATCTTATTTTTTATGTCTTTAATTTCATTTTCAGAATTGTTATAATCAATTTTCGCTTCAATCAGATTAAAATAAACCATGGCAATGCTTATAACATAAGAGGCTTTTTCATAATCCCCTTCTTTGATGAGATTATTCGAGTTCTCAATTAAATCTTGAATGGCTTTTATCTCATTTGCAATTATCTGAATTGATGTTGCTGATTTTATCTTATCAAGCTTGTTCAGGGCAGTTAATTTTAAATTATTAACTTCCTCCAATTGTTCATCAGCAAAGCAGATAGAAATCTGTGAAAAACAAAATAAAACAACTAATACAGATACTTTTAAAACCATTACTTGCATTTCAGTATTTTCCTCAATTATTGAAATTCAATAAAATTGTAATATGTAAATTAAATATATATTATTTTTTTATTTATACCGTCAATTCATTTTTAAAATTAATAATATATTTAATCTCAGTGCATAATGAATATTCTCCGGTATAGAAATGTTAAAGAAAGTACTTATTTTTATTAAATTGAATACAAATTAAAATTTTATTTGATTTATTATAAATTTATATTTGACTTGTTATTGCGTATATTACATATTTATTTTAAAATATATTATACAGGTTTGAAATATGGATATTGATATAAATGAAAACATTGAACTAGTGAATATCTCTGTAAAAGGAGATATTGAAATGATGACTATTAAAAGCTTTAAACAAAAGCTTTTTGAGATAGGTGAAAATGTCAATAAGGATATTGAAATTGACCTATCTGATGTTGATTATATCGACTCTTCAGGTGTAGGGGTCTTAATCAGTTTGTTAAAGCTTCAAAAGCAGAAAGGAAAAACATTATCCATTAATAAAGTCAGTCCTAAAGTCCTGAATATACTTAAACTCAGCTCCCTGTCTGATGTTTTCAAATTATAATATCAAATTTCTCTCCGTTTTATCAATATTCTAATGATTAAAAGCAGTTGTAATTTTAGGGTTGGACAAGGTTTTGATGTCCACAAATTTAGTTCCGGCCGGGACCTCACTCTTGGTGGTGAAAAAATCGATTTTCACATGGGCCTTGCCGGGCATTCCGATGCCGATGCGCTAATCCATTCTATAATTGATTCCCTGCTGGGCGCATCAAATCTCGGGGATATCGGCAGTAATTTTCCCGACGATAATGATGATTTCAAGAATATATATAGTATCAAACTACTGAATTTCGTTAATGAGAAGCTCACAAAAGCCGGAATTGTTATAATAAACATTGATTCAACAATTATTTGCGAAAAGCCGAAAATCCTTCCATATGTCGTCAGAATGAAAAGGAATATATCAGCAGCCCTGGAAAATCTTGACATTGACAGGATTAGTATCAAGGGGAAGACCTCTGAGGGGCTCGGGTATGCAGGCAGGGGGGAAGGAATATATGTCCATACAGTATCGCTTATAGAGATCAATAAATAGATGTGCAATCTAAAGAGTTAAAAATTTTAATGCGACATAATATATCTTATCGGAAGCTACATGTTGCCTCATCGTAAATAGTACCCCAAATCCATACTGTTGCCTAAAATCTGATGGTAAGAAGATAAAAATTTATTGTTTACTCATTCAGCACTGTTTAATATTATTTGCTTTTTATCTATCTATGGAGTTTTCTGCCTGACTAATATTAAATTTTATTCAACGAATTGAGTATAGTAGACAATTAAAAATTTATTATAATTACAAGATGAATTGGTGTTTAAAAAATAATCCGTGATATATTCAGGAACAATCATTATCAGGAATCGCTATATTTTATAGTTTGATTTCATTTGTCTTATGCAAAGGAATTGAATATTTTATCAAGGTGGAATGAAATAAATGGAAAATCCATTATTCGGAAAAACCATTACTCTGGAGTTTTATATAGACAATAATAAAAAACTTCATACTATATACAACAGGATAGACTATATTTTTCAGGAATTCTGGAGCAAAGTTGATAATGCTGATTACATTTGCCAAATCATATATCTTGAATTTGAAAGACAGTTCCAGGAAAAGTTTAAAACTGCTTCAATAAATTCCAGAGACTGGAAGGAAACCCTTCTTAAATTCATAAATACCCATCTTCATGACAATGATAAAATCTTGGATATTGTCATCAGGAACAGCGGAGAAATATCGATATCACTTGAACATTCGTAACCTGGATCAGAGTTCTCCTGTTATGGTCTCTAAATCTATATCCCATTCCCCGGAAATCATGTCCAGAACATCGGCTTCATCGGAATTAATCTCACCGTCGGATACTGCTGTCTCTACTGCATACCTGATTATTTCCATCCTGCGGACTTTTTCTGTAATATTTTTCATCAGGCCTGAAATATCATCTATATCATGAACTTTTCTATCAACCTCATCGAAAATTTCATTAAAATCCTCAAACCCCTCTTCCTCAGCTATTTCATTAAACTTAGCGAGCTCAGCATCTGTCAGGTCGCCGTCACACCCTGCCACAAATTTAATGATTGCTATCAAAGCTATTTTTTCTTCCCTGCTGAATGAATTAATCATGATATTCTCCTGAAAAGCTATGATTTTCATCTCTATTATATATGATAACAAAAAATAAGATATTTTACAATTAAAAAATTGTAAAATATCATTTAAATAATTCATCAGCTGAATATTAAGAAAATTAACTGCATAGTATTTGACATAATTATTACCCTATTTTTTTATTCATAATATTAATGCATAGGGGAATAACCTTGATAATAAAAAAAATTTCAGCAATTCTGATATTTGCTGCAGTTTCAGGAATGATGTTTCGTGATTCCATTGTAACATATATGCCCCGGGGGCCATTATTTATTCAACTTCATTATACCAGCAGGATAACCAACATCTCCTCATCCCAGCTGTTCGACATTTTAAATGGCAGAATCTCAAATTACAGCCAGGTTGGCGGCAGCGGCGGAGAGATAAAGTTATTTTGCGACAGCCCTGTGTGCGGCATAATCAGGGAGAAATATCCAAGGGCCAGGATGGTTGAAGATCGTTTCAGGACAAACCTTAAACTTCAGGAGAACAGAAGTTTTTTTGGAATCAGTGATGCCGGAGGATTAATGCCGGGACTCAAAATATTATATATAGACAAAAAGCTCCCCTGGGGCAGGTTAAACGATGACTACTCCCTTGACAGGAATGTCAATTACCGGTTCATGGGTGAATGGGCAATGCCATGGATTAATGAAAAATTAATATCAGTTGTCCAAACAGGTGTAACTGCCATGACAAGGTCATTCATACCGGCAGTGAACAATGAAAAAGATCTTTCCTATCCTGTCAGATATACAAAAAATATAATATCACGAGCAGACATTGCCATGACATCAAATGAAGTGTCTTTCCTGGATCCGTGCACCTATCCTCTAAAAGATAATTTAACCTTCTGTACTCCGAAAAATTTCTTCAACATCCTGAAAGATTCCGGCTTTAATGTCATAGAACTGACTGGAAACCATAATAATGATTTCGGAAGGAAGTACAATACCGATTCAATGAATATGATCCTTGATGCAGGGATGAATTACTTTGGAGGAGGCAAGAACAGGGCTGAAGCTGAAAAAATTCTTTACCTGACAGTAAAAGGGATAAAAATTGCCTTCATCGGATTTAATGAAATTGGGCCTAAACTTGCCTGGGCTACAGAGAGTGAGCCAGGGGCCGCTGTTTTGAAAAAAGAAAAACTTTATGAAAGTGTGAAAGAAGCTGCCGGGCAAGCCGATGTGGTATTTCTCTCTATTCAATGGGGAAATGAAAATGAACCCAGGCCGGATCGGGTACAAAAGGAATATTTCAGAAGAGCAGCAGAACTTGGAGCCACAATAATTGTTTCTTCTTCCGCTCACAGGGCCATGGGGATGGAGTTTTATAATGGAAAATTTATTTCATATGGCTTCGGAAATTTTTTATTTGACCAGATGCATACGATTGATTACAGGAGAGGCATCATCGCGAGGCATTTTATTTACAATGCCAGGCATGTTCAGACTGAATTGATACCTTACATGATATACAACTGTTCACAACCCAGGCTCCTCTCCGGCAGGGAAGCACAGAGCCTGTATGATGAAGTTTTCAGGCTCAGCCTGGGAAATGTCTTCAGATAATCATTACCTGACAAATTTTTCTGCAGCTTTAATCCTGTTAAGAATTGACGGATGGGAGCCATAAAACCAGGAATAAACCGGGTGAATAAGTATGTGTGATCTGTTGGCCTGTGCAAGTCCTTTTTCCATTTTAATAAATACCTCTGGATTTTCTGTGATAGCAATTGAATAATTGTCGGCTCTTGATTCCATGTACCGGGATATGGAGTTTTCTACCGGGGTGCTGATAAATGTGATCAAAAGTAAAGTTAATAAAACAGCAGGGTGATTACGTGCACCGGTCATCTCCTTTTCATTTTTTCCGAAGAGAAATATTGATAGTATTCTGAATAGCGGGATCACAATGAACATACTCAGTGTACCTAGAATGATACCAATGAGCACGTGCTCTTCAACATAGTGCGCCATCTCATGTCCAACAATGGAAAGAATCTCATCACTACTGAATTTTTTAAGCAGAGTATCATACAGGAAAATTTTTCTCTCCCCCCCTACCCCTGCCAGATATGCATTAGCCGTCATCCTGTAGGCACTCTGATTAATGATCATGATATCATTAATCATAACACCTTCCTTCCCAGCCAATTCAACAATTTTCCCTCTCAGGTGCCCATCGGATACGGGTGTTGTTTTATAAAACAGGGGAGTGATAAGCCTCGGATAGAGAACAGCGCCTGCCATGCTCAATAGTAAAAATGCAGCAGGGATATAGATCATATACCTTCTTGTATTCCTTATGAGCAGAATAATCACTCCGACCGTAATTGTCATCACCATGACACCTAATATCATAAAACCGGTATACCTTTGCAGCCAGGTTGTAAAATTAATTTCAGAGAGGCTGAATAACCTGTCCCGATAAAAGCCTGAATATATATTCAATGGAATTTTTACCGCAGCCAGGATTAAAAAAAGGATGAAGAATGAGAAGAAACAGATTAGGAATTCATTCCTTATCTTTTTTGAGAGAAATTCTGCGACCCGTTCATGGGATTTTTTAAAAATGATGAATAGAAGGATGAGTAAAGATACTATTTTATTGATTGCCGAGGGTATTAATCCATGCAGAAAAAATAACTTCCCTGTTTTGATATCCGATTCAGAGAAATATTTCAGAGCATTATCCACAGATTCCTTGTCGTTGTCACCAATGAAACTCAAAAGAACCAGCAGCATGAAAAGTGCAAGGTAAACGGATACAGCCCCAAGGATTCTTTTTTTATGCATATGCATATAACCTTGCGGATACACGTTCCGCCTCCTTTCTCACATTAAAGTTTTTATCTTTCATGACAACAGTCATGGCATGGAAAGCCTTTTTCCCGCCTATCTTCTCAAGGGCAAGGACAGCCTCAAGACGGATATCCCAGTATTCATCCCTGAGCATTTTTATTATAATTTCTGTATGGTCTGGATTTTGAAAATTCCCAAGTGACTTCACCGATTCAATCCTCACTCCCTTGTAACGGTCATTGCATGTCTTGATGAGGAGAGGAACCCCTTCTTTCATAAGATGTTCTCCGATCGCCATTGCCGTTTTTCTTCTTATGGAATAGTTGTCATTCATGGAGCGGACCAGTTTGATGAATTTTTCGTTATCAATGGCAATTTTCGCTTTTACACTATCAATATTTTCAAGGAGTTTCCCGGCTGTATAACGTACGTCGGGATGGCTGTCAACCATAGCTCCTATAATGTGGTCAATTGCGAAATCAGGGTCTATTAGACTCAGGGACTTTACCGCTTCCATGCGAAGCTGGTAGTGCCGGCTGTGGAGCCTTTCCATAATCCTTTCTATTACAAGAGAGGAGTTATATTTAGCGAGTTCTTTAATTGCCGCAACCTGAACAATCAGCCTGTCATCATTGAGCGCCTGGAGAAGGATGTTTTCTTTTGTTGATATATCATCCACCGTTAATCCGCTTGCAGACTGCAGCGCCCTGATTTTTTCTTCCGGTTTGCCGAATTGTAAAATGTAACTGATATGTTTTAATATCCCGGGATATTCAAGTTCATTGAATTTCAGAATGACATTGCATCTTACCTCCCAGCTTGGATCATGAAGCAGATGACCGGCTTTGCTGAACAACTCCTCCCTATCGATTTTTTTTGATAATAGATTAAATGATTTGAGCCTAACTCCGGAATTTCTGTTTTTGAGAAGAAAAAAAAGAGCCAGTATATCATTCTCTTTGCCGAGTTTTTGGAAATCAGGTGAAAAAAACCACATTGCTTTTTAATTAAAACTCCAGATATCCGGCACAACGGGGAAAGGGTATTACATCCCTGATATTCTGCATCCCGGTAACAAACTGGATCAGCCTTTCAAAGCCAAGTCCGAAACCTGAATGGGGAACTGTGCCGTATTTTCTCAACTCAAGATACCACCAGTAGAGCTCTGGATTTAAGCCTGATTCTGATATCCTGTCAAAGAGTTTTTTGTAATCGCTCTCACGTTCGCTTCCCCCGACGATTTCACCCAGCCTGGGGAAAATGATATCCATTGCCCGTACCGTTTTACCATCATCATTTATTTTCATGTAAAATGCCTTTATTTCCCTGGGGTAATCGGTAACGATAACTGGTTTTTTGAATTCCTCTTCTGCAAGAAATTTTTCATGCTCGCTCTGAAGATCAATGCCCCAGTGGGGCGGGTATTCGAATTCTTTTTTTGACTTTTTCAGAATATTCATTGCTTCAGTGTAGGTTATTCTGGCAAAATCGGATTCAAAAATAGAACTAATACGCCCCAGGGTATTTTTATCAATCCTGCTATTGAAAAATTCAAGGTCATCGAGAGAATTATCTATGAGGTATTTCATTGTATACTTTAGAAATTCCTCGGCGGTGTCCATATTTAAGCGGATATCGCAGAATGCCATTTCAGGCTCAATCATCCAGAATTCGGCAAGATGTCTTGATGTATTTGAATTTTCAGCCCGGAAGGTTGGCCCGAAGGTATAAATATTTTTAAGGGCACAGGCAAAAACCTCACCTTCCAGCTGGCCGCTTACCGTGAGAAATGCCTTTTTCCCGAAAAAATCATTTTCATGATTTATTATTCCTTCATCGGAAATTTGGGGTTTATCAGAGAGCGTTGTAACCTGAAACATCTCCCCTGCCCCTTCGCAGTCGTTTCCGGTTATTATCGGGGTATGTACATAGAGGAAACCCCTCTCCTGGAAAAATTTATGTATTGCGAAACTCATGGTGTTTCTTATCCTCATGATAGCGCCAAAGGTGTTTGTCCTCGGCCTGAGATGGGATATCTCCCTTAAAAATTCAAAGGTATGTCTCTTTTTTTGCAGCGGGTATTCGTCCACGGGAGCGTCGCCATATATTTCAATTTCCAATGCCTGGAGTTCTACACTCTGCCCGCTCCCCATTGACGGCACAAGATTTCCTTTTGCTTTTATACTGCATCCATTATTGAGGTGATGAATGATTTCATGAAAATTCTTTAAAGATTCGTTAACAACGATCTGAAGATTTTTTATTGTCGATCCATCATTGAGTTCCAGAAAGGCAAGGCCCTTTGATTCCCTTTTTGTTCTAATCCAGCCTTCAACTTCAGTAATACCGCTGTCCCCTTCCCTGCTCAGTATTTCTTTAATATCAGTCCTCATATCCTGCTGCTCCAAAAAACATAAATATAGGTAAATTTTAAATGTTAAGTTCTTTGTTTTTATTAAAAGAACACTTGCATTCATTCATTATCTGGTTTCTTTATCAAAACAAACCAATAAAACTCCAGGGAAGAATTTTTTAATGGAACTGTTACAGAGTCAAGTTATAAAATTTTAAAAATTTTTATGATAAAAGTTTTTTTGAATTATTAAAATGTTCTGAAACCTGCCGGTATTAAAAAATGATAGACAAAAATTTCAAAATCGAACTCTGGTATTAAATATTGGCAGAAGTCTGAAATTTATACTTTACGGAAGAATCAGACTTATATAAGATTAGTTATATCGAACCTCTTTATATAAAAAAAGCATCAACATGAATCTTGTTCTCAGGAGACGATACATATGACAATAAAATTAAGGAGCTCAACTACTACTGAAGGCAGAAAAATGGCAGGGGCAAGGAGCCTGTGGCGGGCAAACGGCATGAAAGAGAGCCATTTCGGTAAGCCTTTGATTGCTGTTGTAAATTCCTTTACCCAATTCGTCCCGGGACATATGCATCTCCATCATATAGGCCAGCATGTCAAATCGATAATAGAAGGTCTTGGATATTTTGCAGCTGAATTTAATACAATAGCCATAGATGACGGAATTGCAATGGGCCATGACGGCATGCTCTACTCGCTTCCATCAAGGGAACTGATAGCTGACAGCGTAGAATATATGTGCAATGCCCACATGGCCGACGCTATGATCTGCATCTCCAACTGCGATAAGATAACTCCTGGCATGCTGATGGCTGCCATGCGGCTCAATATCCCCGCAGTTTTTGTATCCGGAGGCCCCATGGAATCGGGAATCGTGGACGGAAAAAAATATGACCTCATAGACGCAATGGTTATGGCAGCTGATAAAAAAGTAACTGATGAGATGATTAGTAAAATAGAAGAGTCTGCATGCCCGACATGCGGTTCATGTTCCGGCATGTTCACAGCCAATTCAATGAATTGCCTTGCCGAAGCCCTGGGCCTCGCGCTTCCCGGGAACGGCACTATTATAGCCACCCATAAAAACAGGATGAGGCTATTTGAAAAGGCAGCCAGGATTATTGTGGAGAATTCAATTAAGTATTATGATAATAATGATGAAACGGTCCTTCCCAGGAGTATCGCATCAAAGGCGGCCTTTATGAATGCCATGTCCCTGGATATAGCAATGGGAGGCTCAACAAATACAATCCTGCATCTGCTGGCAATCGCAAACGAAGCAGGAGTAGATTTTACCCTTTCAGACATAGACCATCTTTCAAAAAAAGTTCCATGCATAAATAAGGTTGCGCCAAGTTCCCATTATCATGTTGAGGACGTGAACCGGGCTGGAGGAATTATGTCAATCATGGGTGAACTCGACAGGGCCGGGCTCATGGATCTGAATGTCAGCCGGATTGATTCCCAAACACTGGGAGATATAATCGGCAGGTATGACATTATGAGGGATTCGGTCTCTGATGATGCGATACGTAATTCACTCAGTTCCCCTGGATTTTCAGGAAGGAACCTGGTCATGGGGGCAAACGAGACGAGTTATCCCGACCTCGACAGGGACAGGGAAATGGGTTGTATAAGGAATGTAAAAAACTGCTATTCTCCCGATGGCGGACTGGCAGTCCTGTACGGGAATATCGCATTAAACGGCTGTATTGTGAAGACTGCAGGTGTGGATCCTTCGATATTTACATTCAGGGGGGAAGCCAGGGTTTTTAACTCCCAGGATACAGCTTGTGACGGAATATTAAACGGGAAAATAAAAGCTGGGGATGTAATTGTAATACGATATGAAGGGCCTAAGGGCGGCCCTGGCATGCAGGAGATGCTTTATCCGACTTCATATATTAAATCGATTAACCTTGGAAGCAAATGTGCGCTGATCACAGACGGGCGCTTTTCCGGAGGCACATCGGGCCTTTCCATAGGGCATATATCCCCGGAAGCAGCTGCAGGCGGCAACATCGCCCTCATCGATGACGGTGACATCATCGAAATTGATATTCCACGGAGAAAAATTAATCTGCTTATTTCAGCCGATGAGCTTGAGGCAAGAAGAGCCAGGGAAACAGGAAAAGGAGACCAGGGCTTCAGGCCTGCAGGGAGGATAAGAAACATTTCCAAAGCCCTGAAGGCTTATTCGCTTCTGGTATCATCTGCTGACAGGGGCGCGGTCAGGGTATTGCCCGATGAACAGTAATATAATTCCGGAATTAATGGAAATACAATCCCTATGCAGTTTACTGTTGATTTTCATATCCATTCACATTTTTCAATAGCCACAAGCAGAAATCTTACACCGGAACATCTCCATTACTGGGCCGGCCTCAAAGGAATACATGCTGGAAGAGGCATCAAGGCTTTTCTCCGATAAAAAATTTTCTGAACCGCACTTCATGCTCACTGCTGAAATAAAAGGGAGCCGAAAAAGGATAAATCCGGCTGCATTGAACAACTGATGCTTTTTAAAGATACGTAACACTCACGTATAGAGAACAGCAATTATTTTTGCATATTCCCCTTCTGCGCATGAAACCTTATGAGCTATTGTTGAATCATAATAGATGCTGTCTCCGGGCTCAAGAATATCTCTGAACTCACCCAGTTGAATATCTACTTTCCCTTCAAGTACAAACAGGAATTCTTCGCCATTATGTTCATAGGGGACACCTTTTTTTGATACATGCTCAAGGGTAACAAGGAAGGGCTCCATTTTTCTGTTTATTTTATTTGGAGCAAGTGATTCATAGGAATAGCCGTATCTTACTCCTTCTTTGGATGCAACCCTTGAGGTTATTTGCCTGTTGTCCTTTTTCACAATTGTAAACGGAGCCTTTCCGGACTGGTCAAAGAGCCTGCCAATTTCAACATTCAATGCAGTGGCTATGGTCAATATGGCTCCAAGAGGCGGAGAAATAAGATGATTTTCTATTTGAGACAAAAATGCAGGTGAAAAACCGGTAAGATCAGAAAGTACCTGGAGGCTGATGTTCATGGATTCACGGACCTGTTTAATTTTTTCACCGACTTTTACATTATTTTCTTCCATGTAATTATGTATCCTCCCTGAATAATTGAATTTAATAGCGGCAGAATTTTATGTAAATTATTATATATCTATTTTTTTTTCAACTTGTTTTTGTTGACTAAATTACAGTAACTTTTAAATATGATGAATAAAAAAATAATTGGAAATATCAGATGGCACATATAGTAATTGATAGAAATAAATGTAAAGGATGCTATTTCTGTATAGAATTCTGTCCGAAAAATATCATAAAAATTTCCCTCATGTATAACAATACAGGTTATTTCCCCGCGGAATTTATCTCTGAACAGGCTGAGGAATGCAACGGCTGTAAGACCTGCGCAGTAATGTGCCCTGATGTTGCCATTGAAGTTTATAAATGATTCTGATAATATATAACTGGTACAGGTAAATGTTGGATAGAAAATTGACGAAAGGTAATATAGCACTTGCTGAAGGGGCTATACAGGCCGGATGCATGTTCTATTTCGGTTATCCGATAACCCCTCAGAATGATATACCTGAATACTTTGCTAAAAATCTTCCAAAAATCGGCGGTACGTTCGTTCCTGCAGAAAGTGAAATTGCTTCAATAAACATGGTCATGGGTGCGGCAGCTTCAGGAAAAAGGGCCATGACTTCATCCTCGGGACCTGGAATCTCTCTGATGCAGGAAGGGATTTCATACATGGCCGGTTCAGAAATTCCCTGTGTAATAGTAAATATTATGCGCAGCGGCCCGGGGCTTGGCGGCATAGATCCGACACAGGGTGACTACAACCAGGCTGTTCATGGCGGCGGCCATGGTGATTACAGCAATATTGTCCTTGCCCCTGCATCGGTTCAGGAGATGTTCGACCTAACAATAAAAGCATTTGAGCTTGCTGATAAATACAGGAATCCGGCCATGATCATAGCTGATGCCATGATTGGCCAGTTTCAGGAAGCATGCAGGCTTATCCCTGAACATCCTGTGAAAAGTTATGATAAAAACTGGTCCCTCCTGGGTTGTGAAAGCAGGGAACCAAGGCTCCTGAAATCCCTGTATCTGGGGCCGGGCGAACAGGAAACTCATAATCTTGATCTTCAAAAAAAGTACAGAACAATGGAGGAACATGAAGTATTATATGAGTCCATAGGCCTTGAGGACGCAGAAGTAATGATAATTGCTTTCGGGACGCCTTCCCGGGTTGCAAAAACAGCTATTAAGGAATTAAGAAAAAATGGAATAAAGGCCGGTCTTTTCAGGCCAATCACACTTTTCCCATTTCCGAAAAAAGAAATACATGAATACTCAAAAAAAACCGGGAAAATACTGGTCGTTGAGATGAATACCGGCCAGATGCTTAATGACGTAATAATTGCATCTGATAGAAATTCAACTGTATCATTCTTCGGACGGCCGGGCGGAGGAATCCCTTATCCTGATGAAATTATCAGCCACGCAATGAAATTATTATAAAGAGGAATTCCATGAATAGGATTTTTGAGCATCCTAAAAGTTTAAAATATACGAATACACATTTCTGCCCGGGATGCACTCATGGTGTTGCACACAGGCTTATAGCTGACGCAATTGATAAACTGAACATAAGGGAAAAAACAATAGGCATACCAGGTGTTGGCTGCTGCGTTTTTCTCTATAAATATTTTAATATTGATGTACTGGAAGCACCGCACGGCCGGGCTCCGGCTTGTGCCACCGGCATGAAAAGAGCGCAGCCTGATAAAATTATCTTTTCATATCAGGGTGACGGAGATATGGCAGCCATAGGGACATCGGAAATAATACATGCAGCAAACAGGGGTGAAAATATATCTGTTTTTTTTATTAATAACTCGGTATATGGAATGACAGGAGGCCAGATGGCTCCAACAACCCTTCTCGGGCAGCAGACCACTACATCGCCTTACGGGAGAGATTTCAAGACCGAAGGATACCCGATTAAAATGGCAGAAATGCTCGCAACCCTTGAAGGGGTGGCCTACTCATCAAGGGTGTCACTCCATTCACCGAAACATATTAATCAGGCATCAAAAGCAATCCAGAAAGCACTTGAGATGCAGATCAATGAGATGGGGTTCTCTGTAGTTGAAATGCTGTCCACATGCCCTACAAACTGGAGGGTGTCCCCAACCGAAGCCCTGGAAACAGTGGACAGGGAAATGATTCCATATTTCCCCCTTGGCGTTTACAAGGAGCGGAAGGGTAAGGATTTCCTGTAAAAAAGGATACAAATATGTACCACGATGTGATTATGACAGGATTCGGCGGCCAGGGCATACAGATGATTAGCCAGCTCGTGGCTGTAGCTTCGATAAAAAAGGGACTCAATATAACTTATCTCCCGTCATATGGTGTTGAGAAAAGAGGCGGGAGAACAAATGTTACCCTGGTTATTTCCGATGAGGAAATTGGCTCACCAATTACAAATACACCATCGGGACTGATCGCCATGGATCTGATTGGCCTTGAATTCTATCAGCCCATTGTTGCCAGGAACGGTCTGCTTATTGTAAATGCCGATCTTATTCCTGATGACAGGATAAAGAGGGATGATTTAAATATTCTGAAAATTAAATGCAATGAAGAGGCACTGCGTATTGGTAACCAGAAAATGGCTAATATGATTCTTCTTGGATGCTATATACATGAAATTGATTTTTTAGATATTGATGACATTTCCCGAATAATGCATGAAGTATTACCGGCACATCACGCTGAATCTATCCCGGATAATCTTAACGCAATAAAACGCGGAATGGAACTGGCAAGCTCAAAATAATATACACATTCCCCATCCCATTGTCTTATAACTTGCATTTCATTTAATGAAACATCTTACAGGTCATATTAATTAATACAGCTGAAAATTGTTATCATTATAAATATTAAAAAATATTTTATCGTGGAAGAGCTTTTCATTCAAATTTTTATTGCCCTTTTTAAAGAATAATATTGTAATATCCTTATAATCACGATGATGTTTAATATGCATCATCTCTATGATTATTAAAAAATCATAAAACCGGCTGCATAACATGGATTGTTCAGATAACAGACAATTATCACAGTTATTAAATGATAATAAATGTGATACAATTAGTGATGAAGTAAAAAAGATTTATTCAGACAACTACCCCGGAAGTGCCTATCTGCCTATTGAGAATTCTTTAAAATTAATCAATGAATTATTCAAAGGAAATTTTGCTGGATACAGGTCATGCAATACAGATTACCATAATTTTGAACACACACTGGAAGTTTTTCTTACCGCATCAAGGCTGATTGATGGATATAATTCAGAAAACTTTGCTCTTAACGATGGTACTGCCAGAAATATTCTTACTGCAGCTCTTTTCCATGATACTGGTTACCTCCAGTACTCATGGGATAATCAGGGTACAGGGGCAAAATTTACCATATCCCATGTTGAAAGAAGTGTAGATTTTCTGAAAACAAATTTCGCTGCCTTTTC
Organism: Spirochaetia bacterium; assembly: GCA_009885955.1. Classification (GTDB taxonomy): domain Bacteria; phylum Spirochaetota; class UBA4802; order UBA4802; family UBA5550; genus VFJS01. Next base: position 226,572 of record VFJS01000002.1, read on the forward strand.
ACTAGATTCTGCTGATGTTGACGAAATTGGAGAAATAATCAGATCGACCAGGCTCGACAGCAATTTAAAAAGTGTCAGTAAACATCCGGATAATCTCTCCCATGCCTGTGCCATCATGAGTACTGCTGATCTTATCGGCCAGATGTCGAACAGGGCATACCTTGAAAAATTGCTTTTTTTATATTATGAATACAAGGAAGCCGGTATATCAGGATTTGATACAGAGTTTGACATTCTAAGGAAGACAAAGTATTTTTATAAATCCGTGATGGAACATATAAATGAAAAAAACATGGATATTGTAAAATATGCCAGGGCTCATTTTAGAATAAGGTATTCAATAGACAGGAACCTCTATATTGATGCAATGGAAAAGCAGATGAATTATCTTGACAGGATAATTGAGAATGAGAGCACCAATTTTCGCCAGAAGCTGAACAGGATTGATTTAAACAATGACATTATTTCGAATAAAAATAGCCTTCAAACAAATTTATGAAGATATCATTCCACATTTGCTGCATTTAATTGTCTCACCTGCCAGGAATATCCGATCAAAGGACGCGCCGCATGAAGGGCAAAATCGCATGGATGCCTTTTCATCTACCGATGCCTGGGTATAAAATTCACTGGTTGTCCTGTCAAAATTTCCATCTACGAGGTTCATAGAAATTGCCCTGGTCAATAGAAGTTCTGCCCTTGGTGGTGTAGTTCCAAGTTTCAAAGCCAATTCATCAATGGTTATTCTCCGGTATGTTTTAACTAATGCAGTGAGGGATTGAATCTGTTCTTCAATTTTATTGTTTTTTTTCGCGAAAAACACTAAAATGCTTCCGGGAATAATAAAAGCAGTGGAAAATATCATTATAGATGGCGCCTTGTCCCTATCCTTCTGTTCACGGTCGACAAGCATGCCAAATCCTACTACGAGAAGGAATATTCCAAAAAAAAGCAGAATATATCCGAAAAATTTCTGGATCAAATTTTTTTTTAAAGACATTGTTTATCTGTACCCTTGTTTGAATAGTATTGTTATTTGTTAAACCGGTTTATTGACTGGAAGCTGAAAATTTCTTAAAAGCCGGATTTCACCGAATATCCTGTGCTGTAGCACTTTTAAAGCCTGCATTTTGGCCATTTCCAGGATTGCGAGAAAGGATGTGAGTATGTCGGATTTATTTGAAAAGGACTGGATGACATCAGAAAAAAGAATCATCTCATTTGACATGAGAAGGCCCCTGATGAATTCTATTTTATCGCTCACAAGAATTTCATTTATTACAATATCTCTTTCGTCAATTTCTGTCTGAGATTCAAGTACATTGGCGAATGCTTTCAGGAGATCGAAGAGGGAGACTTCAAAATATTCTTCATTGTCTATTACTTCAATGGTGATGTTGCTCCTGGTGAAAATATTGGACTGATTCTCATATTTTTCAAAAAGGTCCATCGATGCTTTCTGAAATTTTTTAAATTCAAGAAGTCTGGCAACAAGCTCCGGGGGGAGTGGCGGTACAAAATATTCATCATCAAGATCATTTACTGGCAGAAGTGCTTTGCTTTTGTAATATAATAATTCCGATGCCATCCATGTAAATTCGATTGCGATCTTAACATTCATCGATTCCATTAATTTGAGGTATTCTATGTATTGTGCGGTAATGCTTGATATAGAAATTTCGGTGATATCGATTTTAGATTTTTTTATAAGGTCCCATAACACATCAAGAGGCCCGTCAAAATTATCAATATGAATGCTGTATTTGTCTGCTCCTGAATGAAGTACATTTTCCTGAATATTAGGATTCATAATTTTTTTGTTTCATCACGATATAATTTATAGTCAATCAAATTTAGGCATGAATTTTGTATGCAGGGAATAGATTGGTTCTGAAAATATATATCTAATTGGATAATGCTTTTTCTGCAGCTTTCTGTAGCCTTTCAGGCGGAAATGGTTTAACAACAAAATCTTTAACACCTAATTTTATAGCCTTTGTCAGGAGATTTTCCTGCCCGAGCGCAGTTACCATAATTATCTTTGCCTGTGGATTTAATGTCAATATTTCCTCTGCAGCTTCAATTCCATCTTTTTCCCTCATGGTAATATCCATTGTCACAAGATCTGGTCTAAGTTTTTTATATAATTCCACTGCTTCATTCCCATTTTCTGCTTCACCAATAATTTCATGGCCGATCGGAATAAGGGCATCTTTTACAAGGGTTCTCATAAATTTTGCATCATCAACAATTAAAATCCTAGCCATGATGAATCTCCACTTTATATTCTGTATTTTTTAACTACAAAATTCATTTCTTGATTATTACTTATATTGAATTGTCAATTTTATCCTGTTTAATAAAAAAATCAATTAAAATTATTATTATATGGAAAAAACTTAAAAAATTGACATTCTATTGAAATCAATAAATTAAAAATAACTTTAATTATATACCGAAAAATAAAATTAAAATTCTCATTCTAATAATATAGGCAATTTTCATAGATTTTCAACAATTTTTTTAGTTATTTCTGTTAGCGGTACAACTTCATCAATTGCATTAATTTCAACAGCAACCTTGTTCATCCCAAAAACGACAGAACTATTCTCATCCTGTGCAATTGTATGACCACCTGATTTTTTTATCCTTAATATACCTTCTGAACCGTCTTTACCCATACCAGTCATGATAACGCCAATGGAATTGCCATCACCGATTTCTGCAATGGAATCAAATAATACATCAATAGATGGCCTGTGGCCTGATCTCTTTTCGTTCTTATTCAGAGAAATCCTCAATTCGCCCCCCCTTTTCTCTAAATACATATGCGAATGCCCTGGGGCAAGGTAAGCATTCCCAGGTTTTACCAGGTCATTATGCTCAGCTTCCTTAACATTAAGTGCGGAATAAGAATTCAGCCTTTCTGAAAATGCCCGGGTAAACCCCTCGGGCATATGCTGGACAATAAGCACTGGGGATGGAAAATTATCCGGAAATTCCTTAAAAACATTTATTAAAGCTGCCGGTCCTCCTGTTGATGTGCCAATTCCAACAATCTTCGGATTTTTGAATTTTTTCGAAGTCATATCTTCATGAAAAATTATATTCTGTTCAGGTTTATTCACTTCTGGACTGTACCTTGGTTCTTCTCTCTTTGATATCAGAATTTTTGATTTATAAACAGATTTTACTTTCGATATCAGCAGTTCACCAATATCATCAACAGTCATTGAAAGGACTGAAGAAGGTTTAGGAATAAAATCCACGGCTCCAAGATCCAGGGCTTTGAAAGTTGCTTCAGCACCATGCTGTGTTAATACACTCATCATTATGACAGGCTTGGGATTTGTTGCAATAATTTCCTGCAATGCTGAAAGCCCGTCAAGTATTGGCATCTCAATATCCATGGTAATCACATCGGGATTGAGTTCTTTATTCCTGTAAATAGCTGTCTTGCCATTATTGGCAGTCCCAATGACTTTTATCATTGGATCGCTTTCCAGAATATCAGTAATAATTTTTCTTACCAGAGAAGAATCATCAACAACGAGAACTTTAATTTGATCCGACATTTGCTCTTAATCCTTCGACAATTGTTTTTAATGAATCTGAATCAGGAAAATAGAGTAGATTCCCTATAAGTTTATCATCCTGAAAAAAGAATGTCGTATCCATAATTATGGCATAATCATTCTGTATACTCTGAGTTGCCAGTATTGTATCAATTATTGATAACAAATAATCGTGAACAATGACCGGGACATCGGGTTTTATAACCATGCCTGTCTTTTCTGCTATTACATTGATAACCGAAGATCCGATAATATTTGTTATTTCACTTAATGCTGATTTTCCATCTTCATCAAGTTCCATTTTTTCCCTGCTTGTTGTACCATAAAGAAGATCAACCATATCAAAACCTGAAACATCATTAAGCAGGAATAATATTGTTCCTTTAATCTCACCATGGATAGTCATCATAACACCGATATAGGATGACTCAATAGAGCCGATATATTCAGGTATTTTTTCAATCGGTTTTATTTCGACCATCGGGATGGAAAGTTCAATTCTTTTTTTAAGAATCTGGGACATTGATTCTGCTGCATTGGTTGCTCCAATGTTGGCAATGATCTGAAATTCATTCAGGTCTTCTTTTGAAATATTTAATTTGGATTTTATATGATCACCAATATCTCCGCCCTGGAGGGTTGAACTGACCCTCTCTTTCAAATCATTCCTGAAATCACTCAGGGTATCCTTTATTTTTTTATTTATTTCAATATCGCTGAGAACTTGGGGTTTACTGCCTTCCATGGGCGGTTTTTCCGAGTGTAATAACGAATCATCATGTATATTTTTATCAGATGAGATCTGTTCAGGTTCATCAAACATTATTGCTCTGGGACCCTGCGTATAGTCAATTTCTTTAGCAACAGCATCAGGTTTTTCTTCATTTTTTTCAACATCAAAAATAATCGGTTTTGAGCTCTTAAAATTTTCACTTATATCAGCAATGGATAATTCTCCGGGATCATAGTCGCTGCTTTCCGCTAACTCATAACCTTCATTAGATTTTTTTTCACTTAACTGTCTTCTTTCTACCCGGGTCAACTTTTCCTGATCAAAGATAACCTTATTTATCATTGTGGCTATATCAAGGATGAGGCAAATACTGCCGTCGCCAAGGATTGATGCGCCTGCAAGGCCTTCAATAGTTTTATAATTCTGTTCCAGGGATTTAATAACAATTTCAAGTTTTCCTTCTAGAAAATCTACAATAAGTCCAATTTTTCTGTTTCCATACCCTACTACCACAACAGGAATTTTTGAATCTGTTTTTAAGCTGCTTTTTATTTTTATAAACTGATTCAATCTCAGCAGGGATAATATTTCTCCTCTTAAGTTTATCACTTCATGCCCCTCTATGGTTGTAATATCAGAGGTAGATATTTTAATAGTTTCAACCACATCTGACAGGGGTATCGCATATAGCTCTTTTTGTACGCGCACCATGATAGCAGGAATAATTGCAAGTGTTAGCGGAAAGGTTAGTATAAACCTTGTCCCCATTCCTGGTTCAGTTTCAATAGTAACCGCTCCATTTAGTTCAGATACAATTTGTTTAACCACAGTCATACCCACCCCCCTGCCTGAAAGGTCAGTAACCTTATCAGCTGTGGAAAATCCGGGAGAAAAAATAAAATTAAATATTTCAGACGAGTCCATGTTGGCTACTGTTTCAATGTTTACAAGCCCCCTGTCTATCGCCTTTTTTTTAATCTTTTCAATATCAAGGCCTTTCCCGTCATCGCTGACTTCAACTAATATATGATTCCCGCCCTGATATGCATTAAGTGTAATTTTTGCCGTCTCCGATTTCCCCATTTCTTTTCTCATGGCTGTTGTTTCTACACCGTGGTCAACAGCATTGCGAATCAGGTGCAAAAGGGGTTCGCCTATGGCGTCTATAACCTTTTTATCAAGCTCTGTATCCTCACCCTTTATTACAAGCTCAATCTCCTTTTTGAACTCTTTTGTCAGATCCCTGACCAGCCTCTTAAATCTGTTAAATATCTGACCTATCTGAACCATTCTTGTTTTCATAATGCCGGTTTGAAGATCCTTGGCTATTCTCGACATACCTTCCATTCTATTTTTGAATTCATTGACAATCGATTTATCTCCGGTAATTTTTCTAAGTTCTTCATAAATTCTGAAAAATCCGGAATTGGCTATTACAAGTTCGCCGACATTGTTGAGGAGCTGATCCAGTTTTTCAATAGAAACTTTCACCGTTTTTGTTGCTGCAGCCTTTTTCTTATCGGTATCAGCCCTGTCAGTCATCCTTCTTCCGAATTGAATTTCACTTATGTCATAATCATCAGATTCATCAGATTCATCAGAATGTAATGCCTTGTCTTCTGCAATTTGGACTGGTTCATAAACAATCCCGGGGAAGCTGACTATTTCGGTTGACGGCTCTGCAGTCCCAATGAACACAAGAGAATCGGCAACCTGGAGGGTGATCGCATTACCGGTTCTTGAGGTAATAATATTTATGCATTCTACCCTGTTTATCAGGTCAATGTCGCAGGCATTTTTTATAAATTCATTATTTCTGTCGGTACAGAATATAATCTTCATTTTGCTGTCGGGATCATCATCGCTTAAATCCCCCGGGGATGGTTCTGTTTTAATGACCTTCCCGATTCTGCCGAGATTCCCTAAAATTAACTGTGCTTTAACCCACTTCATCTGAGCTGTTTTATCAATAGAAATATTCAGTATGCAGCATCTGCCGCCTTCTGAAAGACGGTTAAATATTTCATTTTTATCATTATCATTCAGATCTAACAGATGTACATTGGTTTTTATTATTCCGGGTGTTTTTTCTTTTTGCTTGACGGGTTTCGTTTCTTTCACTGACTGTCCGGGGTTTCCAAGCCTTTGTATTTCTTCAATAATCCTGCTTAGATCATGCGTAGGCTGTTCTCCTGACGCTACAGTTTCAATGATAGAATTAATAACATCAAAACATTTAAAAATTATATTAATAATTTCTGGCGTAACTCTGAGCATTCCATCTCTGATTCCCTGAAGCAGATTTTCCATTTTATGCGCAAGGTTACTCAGTTCATTTAAGCCGACGAATCCTGCGGAACTTTTTAGAGAATGCGCAGTTCTGAAAATATCGTTAATTATTTCAATATTATTCGGATCTTTTTCCAGTTTGAGCAGGTTACTGTTAAGTTCCTGGAGCTGTTCATCAGCCTCTTCAAGAAATATATCCTGGTATTCACCTAACGAAAATGACATTTTTTATCTCCGGAAAATAATTATTTTTTAACCGAATCAACCTGCGCTATCCATACGGCTCATCTCTTCTTCCAGGAAAATTATATTTGCAATATTCAGAATTATAATCAACCTGTCTTTGAGTCTTCCAATGCCGCTGATAAATTCCTCAGATACTCCCTCGATAAGCTCTGAAGGAGTATCAACATTGACTTTTGGGATTCTGACAACCTGATAGACATTATCCACCATCAAGCCTATTTTTTTCTCTTCATTCTGAAGCACTATAATTCTGGTTAAATCATCAATCTTCCCGTCAGGGAAACCAAAACGTCTTCTTGCATCCACCACAGGAATGACATTCCCCCTGAGGTTGATAACGCCTTTTATAAAATTAGGTGTATTGGGCAGCCTGGTAATGTCAGGAATTTTCAGAATTTCGTGAACCACAAGAATATCTACACCATATTCAACATCATCTATCAAAAAGCTGACCAGCTGTAATATGTCATTATCAGTATAAGGCTCTTCTTCAATAGTCTCATTTTTTTCTAATTCCAGGTCATGATTAGTGTATCCCTTTGAACCCTTTTGTTTGTTCATTAACCTGTTTATATCCATAATAATTTCCTGTTCTAAATTTAATTGCTCATGTATATTTATGTAATTATTCCAGAAACTACTTCCCTTTAAAGTAGTTTCTCATCTATGAATTTAAATTATTACATTTCACTATATACATTATGTTTAATATAAATTTAAATATACTTACAATACAAGTACTTTTTTACATAAATATTCACAAATTTAAAGTTCAATTTTTATATAATACTGATATAATAAAATAAATTTATTAAATTTTTAATAATTGCAAATTTATTATAAAATCTGATTATATTATCGTTTAAAATGAAGTGGAAAATAATCTTAATTTGACTTGTTCAATAAATATTTGGGCAGGATATTTGGCAATAATAATGAACGGCTAATAGATGCTATTTTTTTAAGACAGTAATCCCTTTTGTATCTGAAATAAAATAAACACTATTTTTATTTACAGTAATATTTTTTGATACTATATTGGGAATTACTACAGACCAGCTGATTCCCCCATTTTTTTTATCAATAATAAACATGGTCCTGTCAGTAGCTATTATAAGATTTTTTTCATCAAAAACTGGTTTTTTTGAAATAGCATTTCCCAGATCGATTTTCCATATAAGAAGCCCGTTAGTATTCAATTTTGTAATTTTGCCATCTGTATTGAAGATATAGACATGCTCATCATAGGTATAAATATTATAAATTGATTTGACTGCAATATTAAACCTCCATTGGACTTCATCCCTTTGAGGATTGTAACAATAGAGGACGCCATACAGAGAGGCGGCAAAAATATGATTACCTGATAATGTCATTGAAATTATGGGTGAATTAAATTTATGTTTTATGATTTTAATGCCGTTTGTTTTATCCAGGCCGATGATAATCCCGTTTTTAATCGATACAAATACCATGTCCTTTCCCGGGAGAGGGGGGGATGAAATTTCATTACTCAGAGTTGATTTCCAGAGCATCTCGCCGTTAATTCCAATTTTGTATAATGAACCGTTAGCCGTTGCTGCATATACGGTATTTCCTTCTTTAATTAACCAGATATGACCATTTGGCGCACCTTCAATCCCTCTTCCCCAGAGAATTCTGCCGGTCATGGCATCAATGCAGTACAGCATCTGTTCAGAATTTGTAAGTAATATTTTTTTACCGATAATGACTGGACCAGTTGTCAGCCTGCCGGTAATTTTGTTTGACCATTTCAACTTTGATAAATCGGTAGCTTCAATAAGGCCGAATTCAGAAATATTGATAAGTAAGTTAAGTTCTGGAATAAATTCTATAAAAGAGGCTCTTACCCTGTTTTTCCAGTCATTGAATAATGGATCAGGCATCTCAAGGGTTGAAGATGCTGTAAAACTTTTTGCCACAAGGGATAGGTAGGGCCTGCTGCTTTCATCTTTTTTTTGGGCAGTCTTGATAAAATCGAGAATTTCATTTTTCATAAGAAAATTGCTGTCGGATATTACCACTATGCCCGGCTGTTTGAGTTCTTTCACATGTTCATTGAAATTATGTATATTGATGCTATGTAAAGTCTTTTCATCAAGGGGGATTCTGTATGCGTTATTTTTTTCAATGATAACTGCATTTTCACTGAAATACATATCCAGTTTATTTTTCAGCATTTTATCTTTAATGCTGATTTCATCGGGGATGGTTCTTTTAACCTGTATTTTCCCGTCATATACCTCAAAAAGAGTCTCCTTCTTATCATTCAGATTTATGCCGAAAACAGTGCCGCGGACAGTTGCCATGGAAGATGGAGTTTTTATCTCTATACTGTCATTGATAGCAAGCTTTTTAATTATCAGGAGCATCCCGCCCCTTGTAATAGATAAGTTTAATACTTTCCCATCACTGCTATCAATGATACGGCTGATACTAACGCTGCTTCCCTCAATGATTTTGATGATAGAATTATTGCCAACAGAAAATTGTATATTAGATTTTTCATCAGTATTGATAATATCCCCCTGGGACAGACTGCTGCCGTTATCCGGATTGAATTGTTTGTCATTTCTGAAAACAGAGACTCTTCCAGTTAAATTTTCAATGATTCCTTTCCCGGTATTGCCGGGTTGTTGAAAATTTTTCAATGTCACTGATATCATTATTAGTAGAATTGCAAAAGAGGGTATCATTAATCCAAAGGGGCTCAATTTAAATTTCCACCAGGCAATCCTTTTATTCAGAGCGGTTACGGTTAATTCCTTTCTAAACCTTACAAGTTCCTCTTCAGGGGAGAAATCTTTTTCGTCAAAATGAAGTTCTGATCTGTCAAACATAAGGTGCAGTTTGCTGCTGCGGGTATGACGGAACCTTTTTTTGGCTAGTAAATTATCAATGATAGCAAGTAATTCGGATTTGGGATTCATATAATGCTCTTATCCTTCAAATGCTGAACGATAATTTGAATGGACTTTTTCATTCTCCATTTAGCAGTTCTCTCTGAGCAATTCAGTATATCTGCTATTTCCTGATACTTCATTTTTTGATCAAAACGCAACACAAATACATCCTTAAATTTAATACCGAGTGTTTCTATAGCCCTGTTAAATTCTTTTATATCCATCTCCTTTATAATTTGTTCTTCAGGAGTATCTATCGTGTTTTCAATATCTTTGACTCTGAATTTTTCTCTATCAATTATTGCATCAAATTGTTTGTTTTTTTTAATATAATTTTTACTGCAGTTTATAGCTATTTGATATATCCAAGATGAAAATGTCATATGGATGTTAAATTTATCAATATGTCTGTAAACCCTTATGAAAACCTCTTGAAAAATATCTTCTGCGCTTTCCATGTCGCCAATATAAAAATATATCAGCCTTTTTATCCGGACCGCGTATCTTAAAAATAATTCATCAAAAGCCCTTTCCTTGCCTGCTTTATAATGAACTACAAGATCTTCATCCTTTGATGATTTTATATCATCCATTTACTGTTAAATTATACCCTTATTGTTTATAAAAGTGCAAAAAATATGTTAAAAGTTAAATATTTTTTAAACTTAGTTGGTTGAATTGAAGAATTTATTATGAAGCGGGCAATTTTCATTCAAACCGCAAATTTGATTTTACAAATACATCTCCGATGATTCCTTCATCGAGCATGGATATTAGATTCTTAGTCTTTTCTTCTAAAGCGGCTTCATTTCCGGTTTTAATTTTTTTTAACTGAAAGTACTCATCAGCAATATTAAGGGCGACCAGGATGGCCACCTGTGCAGGATTACTATTGGATATACCAATGCTCACCTCCTCCATTTTTTTGTTAATATAATCTGCCAGATTGAGAATATATTCCGGGGAAGCATCGCCGTTGATTGAATAGGTATGTCCAAAAATGTTAACTTTGACGCTCTGGGTCTCCACCTCATGCCCTCCTGAAAATTTTACTTATCATCATCCTCAATTATCAGGAATTCATCATCATCATCGACTTTACTTTTTTTATTCAGGGTCTCAGTTTTGATGGTTTTTGACTTTTTATCCTTTGGCGATTCCTGGTCATCAATAATAATAATTTCATCATCAACATCATCAATAATGATGTCATCATCATCATCGTCCAGAAGAACAATATCGTCATCATCATCAGGCCCGGTTTCTATGACGATATCATCATCCATAACATTGGAATCTTCGTCTATAATAATAATATCATCATCGTCATCATCATCCATTGTCTCTGATGAATCAACAGTTTCAATATTTACATCATCCACCCTGACTTCAAAATCTTTATCAGTTCCGGGATCATGCTTTTTATCCTCTTTCGCAGATATACCTGAAGATAAAAGCGGCTCAGTTTTGATATCAGAAATTACGACCGGGGGCACGGTGATTCCGGTTTTTAACGGGGTAGATTCTGTCGATACAGTTTTAACCGTGTCTTTTTTTACTTCAACTTTGTCAGAAATAACCGGTTTAATGCCTGCTGGAAGAGAACCGGTACCGGATTGAAGAATATCAAGTTTTCCGAGTAAGCCAATAACCTTTTTCTCGAGTACTTCCTCTCTTTCCCTTATTTCACGAAGTTCCCTGGATGCCTGTTCAACTTCAGCTTTGAGTCTCTGTATTTCCTGGTCTTTTTCCTCAAGGCTAAGCCTGGCTTCTTCAACTTCACTTCTCAGGGTTTCATTTTCATTCTCATAAGTTGCATTTTCACTTCTCAAATCCGTGATAAGCTGAAGAGCTTTAACTATTCTATTCTCCAGTTCCTCAAGCTGCTGCATTGAAATCATATTTCGTCCTCCAAATCCATGCTGAAAAAATATCTGCTATATACATTTTCGGCAGATTTGTTATTTCATATTAATTATATATTAAATATCTTAATACTTATATATAAATTCAAGTTAATAACATGTAAATCATTAAGTCAAGTATATAATAATGCAGTATAACCAATATTTTTCAAATACAAGATGGTTTATCAGACAAAGGCACCCTGATTGGATGAGGCCGCATATTTTTTATGATTTTTATGAAAATTTCAATATAATAAGATGGAAATTCAGATATTTTCATAAACTAAAATAATAGCCCGCCTTCGATTCCAATGAGCCATTTCAAATTTTTTTTGCTGTCAGCAGGATTAATTAAACCATAAAGACCAAGGTAGTTCGACAGGGAGAAAAAGTATCTGCTGCCGGCTGAAATTAGAATTGGTTCACTGTTCAGAGGCAAGGGTTCATGTTCATGGGCTGGTCTGCTTGTTTCACGAACCCGTCTGGAAAATTGAATTTCAATAAATGGCAATACCGGGAGAAGGAACTCTGTATTGATAGCAATGTTAAAAATGAAATAATCATTCATAAGTCGTTTTTTTTCGAAAAAAGCGCCTTCAGCATAGGGGTTAAAGCCAAAAAATGATTTATAACTCTCCAATCTAATTAAATTCACCTTGAATCCGGAATAGAAAGACTCATTTTCACTTTCTCTCATAAGATAAAAGAGGGACATATGAATATTCAAAGCCCTGTTCAATTTTAGCCTTGCCACAGGACCTATTTTCAATTCATTTTTTCCGAAATTTATATCCCCCCATCGGTTGTCAATATAGGAATCTTCACCTGTCGGGAATCTGAATTTTATAATCAGGCCGAGATTAATAATTTCATGATAATATCTGCCAAGAAAATAGGATATTTTCATAAATGAATCACCAATAGCGGTCTTATTCCCGTTTGTGTAGGAGCCCTGATGCAGAAGTTGGGAATAAAGGGTCATGGATAAATTCTGTATTATTCCGAAACCAAGGCTAATCTGTTCTGCCCTGTAAAAATTATTCAGTTTATGAAGCTGTTCTTGAAATAAAAATTCAATCTCACCGTCCGGTATAATGTAGCAGGTTTCTGTCAGGGGGAGAGGGTGAATATGTACCTGGGATAAAAATATTAAAATAAGCATTATTTGGAAAATAATGCTTATTTTTTTCAGCAGAATCATCTGTTAAAGGAAAGGTAATCTATCTTTTAACTTTCTCAATGATTTTATTGAAGGCGTTAATATCAGTAACTGCCAGATCGGCCAGTATTTTTCTATTGATGATAACATTGGATGCAGCCAGGTCAGAAATAAACCTGCTATAAGAATAATTATTCATCTTTGCTGCAGCGCTTATCCGTACTATCCAGAGTGCCCTGAAATCCCTTTTTTTCAGTTTCCTGTGAATATAGGAGTTCTGCAATGCCCTTCTTCTTGCATCCTTTGCGGTTCTGAAAAGTTTGCTTCTGCCTCCGATAAATCCTTTTACGTCTTTAAGTATTCGCTTACTTCTCTTATGATGAATTTTCCCTGTTGTTGATCTAGCCATTTTACAATTCCTTTAATGTAGTATCCATTTTTTAGTAACAGTTTAATACATGTTTTTCTTTGAAAAAAAACATAACAAAAAAATCAGCCATAAGGAAGCATTTTTTTAATTTTGTTAGCTTCAACGGCACTTGCTGTTGAAGTTCCTTTCAAATGCCTTTTTCTTTTTGAGGATTTTTTTTCCAGAAGATGGCTTTTAAAACCATTTGCTTTTTTTACTAATCCATTTTTTGTTATGCGGAATCTTTTTTTTGCCCCGCTGTTAGTTTTTAATTTTGGCATTTTCCCCTCTCAATAAATAAATAAAACTGCTACTATTTTTTAGCTTTGCTTCCGCCTTTTTGAGTCATGTACATTATTATATTTCTCCCTTCTTTTATGGGATTTTTTTCAATCAGTGCTACATCCTCAAGGTTTTCCTGTATCCTTTCCATAACCTTAAAACCAAGTTCAGGATGCATCATCTCCCTGCCCTTGAACATGAGAGTAAATTTAACCTTATCCCCTTTATGAAGAAATTCTCTGGCATGTTTTACTTTGTGTTCAAAATCATGACTGTCAATAGAAGGGCGCATTTTAATTTCTTTTACATGGATGATTTTCTGCTTTTTCTTTGCCGCCTTTGCCTGTTTTAATTGCTCAAACTTGAATTTAGTATAATCAATAATTTTAACTACAGGGGGATCCTGATTTGGAGAAATCTCTACAAGATCCAGGCCTTTTTCACCGGCAATCTGAAGAGCACTTTTAATTGACATTACTACCGGTTCACCTTCTTCTCCTACAAGCCTGACAGATGCAGCGCTAATCTCTTCGTTTATCCTGTGCTTATCCATTCTGTCACTATCGGACTTATTCCATTTACTCATCAAAATACAAGTAACCCCCAGAATTAATATGTAATATTAAATATTATGTCGATTGAAATATCATACGGATTAAAATCAATCAATTTTCTTTAAAAATTCAGTTTTTCATAGGAATTTATCGAAAAAATTATGTTATAGAACAACCCATGTTAATTATCCTGATAGATAATTAAATGAAATGTTAAGTACGCAGTGTATGTTTTGTTACTATGTATTATGCTTTTGCATTCATCTCAACCACGACAATCTTTTTAAATTCATCTATGGTCATTGTGATGGATTTATTTTCACCTCTTCTTCTGATTGAAATAGTTTTATCATTAACTTCCTTCGCCCCTATAACTGCGATAAACGGGACTTTCTTTGATATGGCATCCCTGATTTTATACCCAACAGATTCATTTCTTGCATCAGCTTCTGCTCTGAACTCCTGGGAAACAAGTAATTTTTTCAGGTCCCTGACATAGTCTGCTTCATTTTCTGTTACATTCATGAGGATAACCTGTACAGGGGCGAGCCATGTCGGGAATTTTCCGCTGTAATGTTCAATGAGTATGCCTATAAATCTCTCAAGCGACCCGAGGAGCGCCCGGTGAATCATTATGGGCCTGTGCTTCTGGCCGTCGTTGCCTATGTAGGTAATATCAAACCTCTCGGGCAGATTGAAGTCAACCTGGATTGTGCTGCACTGCCACTCCCTGCCAATGGCGTCTTTAATCTTTATATCAATTTTAGGGCCGTAAAACACACCTTCACCGGGATCGACCTTGTATGGAATTTTTAATTTTTCAAGGGAATTCTTCAAGGTACTGGTAGCAATTTCCCAGTTTCTGTCCGATCCGACAGACTTCTCGGGCCGTGTTGACAGGTATATGCTTTTCTCTTCAAATCCGAAGACCTTGAGCATGTCAAGGGTAAATTCCAGAACGCCCTGTATCTCCTCTTCGATCTGATCTTCGCGGCAGAATATATGGGCGTCATCCTGGGTGAAGCCGCGGACACGGGTAAGGCCATGGAGCACACCGGATCTTTCATATCTGTATACGGTACCCATTTCAAATCCCCTGAAGGGAAGATCCCTGTAGCTTCTCATTGTGCTGGTAAATATTTTTATCTGGGAAGGGCAGTTCATTGGCTTGAGAATGTAATCCTGATCATCTATTTTTATAGGGGAATACATGTTTTCTTTGTAGAATTCCAGGTGGCCTGAAGTTTTATAGAGATCCGATTTGGCTATGTGGGGCACAACAAAAAGATTATAGCCCCTTTTCAGATGCTCAATTGTTGTGAACTTATCTATGATGAACCTGAGTATGGCTCCATTGGGATGCCAGAGGGGAAGCCCGGCCCCTACTTCATTGTCAAAGGAAAAAAGTTCCAGTTCCCTGCCCAGTGTTCTGTGGTCCCGCTTTTTTGCCTCCTCCAGAAGTTCCAGGTACCTGGCGAGATCTTTTTTATCAGGAAAGGCAGTTCCGTAAATCCGCTGCAGCATTTTATTTTTTTCATCACCGCGCCAGTATGCCCCGGCCACTGACAGGAGTTTGAATGATTTTATGCAAGAGGTAGACCTGACATGGGGCCCCCTGCAGAGATCAATGAAATCACCCTGCCGGTATACCGAAATTTCATTATCTTTCAGATCCTGGATTAGTTCCACTTTATACGACTCCCCCGAGTCCCTGAAAATTTTGAGGGCATCATCAAGAGAAAGCACTTCCCGTTTGATATCAAGAGCTTCATTGACTATTTTTTCCATCTCTTTTTCAATTGTATCAAAATCATCTATGGTGATCTTGTCATCCAATTCGAAATCATAATAGAATCCATTGTCAATTGAAGGGCCGATGGCAAGCCTGACGCCGGGATAGATTCTTTTTACTGCCTGCGCCATGAGGTGTGATGCGGAATGCCAGAATATATCCTTTCCTTCGGCAGTGTCAAAAGTAATTACCTGAAGCGATGAATTCTCGTGAACCGTTGAAGAAAGGTCGACGGGTATTTCATTAACCCTGGCTGAAATTGCAGCTTTCTGGAGTGATTTGCCGATTTTCCCGATAATATCATACAGGGATGCGCCTTTCTCTGCCAGGATCTCCCTGGAATCAGGCAGTTTGATTTTTACTTCACTGTTCAATTATATGCTCCGGTCCATTGCTCGAAAGCCGGCAGGTCTGCAGGCAATCTTCGCGATATTGATGTGGGCGATATTGGAGTTGAACCAACGACCTCCTGCGTGTCGAGCAGGCGCTCTAACCAACTGAGCTAATCGCCCACTAAAGCGGAAAATGATTTTCACTTTACGTTCAATAAGTTTTAATGATGGTCATTGTCAACTATTTTTTCTCTTTAATAAAGGTTCTCCACAGTATCTGATTATTGCATCATTCAATAATTTATTATCCAATAATCGCTTAAAATCAGGCATGAAACCGAATCACAGTACATTATTTTTTAATAATCATATCTTTATCATGAATAGTATGCCCGTATATATACTTAAAAAAAGCTTGACTGAATATACAATTTTGGTCAAATACTATCAGTGGAAATATTCGATTATTAACTGTAATCGGCAAGAAAAATATCCAGATCAGAATAACATCCGGCTCTATTATTCAGTATCACTATTGCCGATAGTAACATTGATAATCAGGGAACCGGGTAGTTAAAATTATTAACGCACTGATATTTATATAATAATAGAAGGGAATCATATGAAAATAATTGAAGGGAAACTCGATGCTACAGGATTAAAATTCGGAATAGTTGTCTCAAGGTTTAATGAATTTATCACAAATAAACTTTTAGGCGGGGCCCTGGACACGCTGAGAAGAAATAATGCAGAAGACAATAACATTACCGTTGTATGGGTCCCGGGCTCCTTTGAAATTCCGGCCATGGCTAAAAAACTTGCCGATTCCGAAGCCTATGACGCAGTTATCTGCCTTGGAGCGGTAATACGGGGGGCAACGCCGCATTTTGAATATGTCTCGGCCGAGGTATCAAAAGGGATTGCATCACTCAGCCTTAGTTCTGGAATTCCGGTAATATACGGCGTACTCACAACTGATACACTTGAACAGGCCATTGAAAGGGCCGGAACCAAGTCCGGAAACAAGGGGTCAGATGCGGCATTTTCGGCCATAGAAATGTCAAATCTTTATAAACAGGTATAATGGGGCATAGAAGAAAAGCAAGGGAATATGCCCTTCAGGGCCTGTATATTTTTGAAGTACGGCAGCTCCCGATAGAGGAACTGGTGAAACTTGACTGGGTGGACCGGGAAATACCTGAGGATATCAGGAAATTCACGGTGACGCTGCTCACAAAATGCCTTGAAAACATAGAAGCCATTGATACCATAATAACCAGGTATGCAACCAACTGGAAATTTGAACGGATCGCCCATGTTGATAAGTCGATACTGAGGCAATCCATTTGTGAAATGATTTTCCTGGATGGGATCCCATCTGTAGTTACAATCAACGAGGGCATAGAACTTGGCAAAATTTATGGCGGAGAAAATTCCAGCCAGTTTATAAATGGCATACTTGATGCGGTAAATAAAGAGATGATGAAGCAGGAAAATACCGATAATTAATATGATGGGAACCGTCATCCTTAAATATGTGAGGCTCCCTTAATTTTCGATAAGGATTTAAACCAGCCATGTCCGATGATACGAAACAATCAAGGATTTTCCCCGGTGATGATGATGAAGAACTTCTGAAAAAAAACAGAATCAATGCCATATCACCGGTGGGTAAAAAATTTCCAGGAATAAAAAAACCGATAATTATTGTTTCGGTGATAGGGGTAACTGCCATTATCGCCGTATTGATTCTGATAAAATTCTTTTACAATACTCCAAAACCTTTTACCCTTGAAAAAAAACCTGAGAACATCCCCTTTGATAATGTCCGGAAAAGTTCTGCCGGTAAATCAGATAACATCCATATCAAGAGGGGAATGGAAAGCTACACAAAGGGTTATCTTAATGATGCGGTTTCTGAATTTAATGAGGTCGTTGAATCCGATTCGCAGGAGAGCGATAAGGCAATAGCCCTGACCTATCTTGGCATTATCAGCGACGACAGGGGGAACCACGATAAGGCCATTGACTTTTACAACAGGGCGCTCAAGTATGAAAAAAACAGCATTGAAATCTACAAAAACCTATCCCTGTCGCACAGATATAAAAAAGATTATGATAGATCTGTTGAATATGCCGAGAAGTCCCTTTCCATAGACCCGAAAGATGTCAACTCCATGCTGTTGTTGGGCAATATCTACTATGAAATGGGGAAATACAAGGAAGCCATAAGGATATACGGGAAAGCGCTGGAGATAAACCCTGACAATCCATCCATTTTTTTCAATATGGGATCGGCACTCTTAAAGACAGGGGATGAATTTTCTGCAATCGAATATTTCAAGAAAGCCGGGACTTCAGACAGAATCGGTGAAATTGCACACAGGGCCTATTCAAGGCTCGGTGTACTGTATACCGAGCGGCATGATTATCTTATCGCGGAAAAATTTCTTGAACTTGCACTGGCAATCAGGCCGCAGGACGCGGTGAACAACTACAATCTCGGCATAGCCTATCTTAAAATGAAAAAAACCGATAAGGCCCTGGAGATGTTCGAAAACGCAGAAAAACTGGGGGAGAAGGATTCCCAGGTACAGGAAAATGTCGGAGAAGCCTACCTGTCGATGAACCAGTATGAAAAGAGCCTTGGCATCTACAACAGGCTCCTCGCAACATCGAAAAGAAATATCAAGATATTGTCACGGATTGGTGAAATATATTATAAAAAAGGTGATCTCGATAAAGCCTACGAATCATACCGGAAAATTACAGAAGTCGAACCTGCAACGGAGAATGCCAGGATAGCCTACCTTAACATGGGTAATATCATGGATGACGCCCAGATGTTCGAGGATGCGATCAGGGCCTATCAGAAGGCTCTGGCCATAAGCCCTAAAGATTCTGCAGCCCTGCACAACATCGGTATCGCTTACAGGCATGCAGGCAAACCGGAGCTCGCGATACAGTCCTGGAAAGAGTCCTCATCCCTTGACGACAAGAGCCCCAATGCCACCATTGCCATTGGGGATTATTACTATGAAAAGGGCTTCTACGACCTCGCTGAAAAGGAGTACCAGAACATACTCGCACGGTTCCCAAATCAACAGGACGTTCATTTTAAGATTGCTACAATCTATTACAAGAGAAACAGCCTTGAGTATGCCCTTGACGCCTACCGCCGTGTACTGGGTATCAATGACAATAACGACCTCGCAAGGAAATCCTATGTGAACATGGCCATCATATCGATTAAACTCAAAACCGATGAAGAGACTATGAAGGAGGCCGTGAATATGCTGAACAGGGCCCTGCTCATAAAGCCGGGCGACCCTGACGCGCTCCTGACCATGGGCCTGATCCTGTCGGCGAAAGAGATGCACGACCAGGCAGTTGACGCATTTTATCAGGCATTGAAAAACTCAAATGACAGCAAGCTCATTGCTGAAATATATAATAACATCGGCAAGACCTATTACAAGAAGAAGCTTTACAAAAAAGCCATGCAGGCATTCACAAGAGGCATAGATGAAGATCCATCCAATGAACAGATGAGAATGAACAGAAAGTCCGCAATGCAGGCCTACGAAAGTGAACTTGGAAAAGAAAGGCAGTAAAACCAGCAACATGCCGAATGTAAGTAATTATGAATCACACCTTGCCCCCTATGCGGCATCCTCCCTGAATTCCCGGGGCCGGAAAATAGACGAGCCATCCCATCCCTACAGGCTGGAGTTTCAGCGGGACAGGGAGAGAATTATACATTCCAGGGCTTTCAGGAGGCTTGAATACAAGACACAGGTATTCATAAATCATGAAGGCGACCATTACCGGACAAGGCTCACCCACACAATCGAGGTTGCTCAGATTGCAAGGACAGTTGCCAGGGCAATAAATCTTAATGAAGACCTGGCCGAAGCAGTTGCCCTTGCCCACGACCTTGGCCATACCCCTTTCGGACATGCAGGAGAAAAAGAGCTCAACGATCTGCTTGCTGTTCATGGAGGCTTTGAACACAACAGGCAAAGCCTGAGGATAGTTGAATTTCTTGAAAAACGATACAGCAGATTTGATGGCCTTAACCTGACCTGGGAAACCAGGGAAGGTATTATCAAACACTCATCCGATTATGATCATCCCAAGGTGATGGAATATCTTCCAGAGGAACAGCCGTCCCTTGAAGCGCAGATCATTGATTTTGCCGATGAGATAGCCTATAACAATCACGACCTTGATGACGGCCTTGCCTCGGGGCTTCTTAATATCCATGAAGTTGAAGATCTGATTATCTGGAAAATTGCAAAAAAAAATTATGGCGCCGGCCTCCCTGATGAACCCAGGGAGAGAGCCAATGAAATGATCCGATCAATTATCAACATTCTTGTTACTGATTTAATTGATGTTATTTCAGTGACTATGAAAAATCACGGAATCAGGGAGTACGGGGACATCAGGCGATACGCATCAAGAATAGCAGGATTTTCACCGGAAATAGCAGGTGCCAGCAGGGAGCTTAAGAAATTTCTCAGGGAGAGGCTCTATCAGCATTACCGGGTTGCCAGGATGACGGTAAAGGCCCGCAAAGTCATCAGGGACCTGTTTGAAATATACACCGGGCATCCCGATACCATGCCCGCAAGCTATCTTGAAAGGAGCAAAAAAGACGGCATCGTTCTCACTGCTGCCGATTATATTGCAGGCATGACAGACCGTTTCGCCCTTGAAGAGCACAATAAACTGACCGATCCCATGATCAGGGTATAATATTATTTTAAAATTATCATTTTTTCAAAATGTTTATATATTGCTTCTGCATGAGCCGGGTCTTTCCCCTCTGAAATTATCCTGAATACAGGCTCAGTGTTTGATGGTCTGAGATGAACCCAGCCCCCCTTGAATTCAGGATGCTTTTTGAAATCAATTCGTAAACCGTCTATTGAAGAAATCTTTTCCATTTTCCAGGTCTTCTGTATTCCGGAAAGGAGTGGCGCCAAACTCTTTTTTTTATCAAACTTGATCTTCCCTTTTTTCATGACATATTGCGGGAGTTCCGACATAAGCATGGAAAGGGATTTGTCTCTGTCGGCCATCATCTGCAGAATATATCCTATACCCACAAGGCTGTCCCTTCCAAGATGGACCTCGGGAGATATAACTCCTCCATTTCCTTCTCCGCCTATCCTGGCGCCCCTTTTTTTCATCTCATCTGCCACATTGATCTCGCCGACCTGCGTTCTTTTCACCTGGACATCATATCTTGCTGCAATGTCGTCTATTGCGCGGGTAGTGGAAAGATTTGTCACAACCCTCCCCTTCTCCATTGAAAGCATATGCTCGGTGACCAGTGCCAGAGTATATTCCTCGCCGATAGGCCTCCCCTTCTCATCAACGATTGCAAGCCTGTCTGCATCGGGATCCTGGGCAAATCCGATATCGGCTCCATGTTTGATAACTGCCTGCGCCAGGTCCTTCAGATTTTCAGCAAGCGGTTCTGCGCCTCTCGGGAATTCTCCGTTCATGTCACAATAGAGGGGGACGGTCTCACAACCAAGTTCATGAAGGAGGTTCTGTGTTACAACAGAGCCTGCGCCATTGACCGAATCGAGAACTATTTTGAATTTTTTATTCCTAATACTGGCCCTGTCAAGAACTTCAAGCACCCTGTTGATATGAATCTCACCGGCTGAATTATTGCGGTCTATTCTTCCAATCCTGTCCCATTTAACGAATTCCGGATTTCCATCCATTAATTCAAAAAATTTTTTCATCTCTTTTGAATTCAAAAAAAGGCCCGATGACGTAATCAGCTTGAAGGCATTCCATTCTATGGGATTATGTGACGCGGATATGACTATCCCTCCCGCAGCCTTGAATTCCTCGACTATGATCTGTACAGTGGGCGTCGGAACTATCCCTATGTCTATAACGCTGCATCCCGATAGTGAAAGCACCGATTTCATTCCGTCGGAGATGGCTTCGCCTGAAGGCCGAGAATCCCGGCCGATAATAATTTTCCCTTTTTTTGTATACCTGGCAAAGGCGGAACCTACTTTTACAATCAGATCCGGCGTTACCGTTTCTCCAACAATCCCCCGTATCCCTGAAATGCTCTTCATCAATGCCGAAGCCATGGTCATCTTCTCCTGTCCCGCCTGGTTTTTTTTCTTTTTACTCCGCCCTCTGTCGGCATATTATCATCCCTGTCTTTTCCTGAAATCTGCCTGGCTGTATTGTAAACCGGGATACCGCCTGAGCCGAATTGTTCAACCTCGGCATGGAGCTCATTTCCAACGGCCTTATGCTCATATTCCGGTGAATCCACAACCCTTTCGATCTGCACCTTCATCATGTATTCAAGTATATCCTGTTTTAATAAATGCATCATCTCTTTGAACAGCCTGAATCCCTGGATTTTATATTCTACAAGAGGGTTCTTCTCCCCGTATCCCAAGGTCCATATTCCATCCCGGAGCTGGTCCATGGCAAGAAGATGCTCCCTCCACTTATTGTCAATAACCTGCAGTGAAATGAGCCTTTCCAGAACCCTCATATCGCCGGGACTGGTATCATTTTCTTTCTTCAGATAGGATTCATTGAACCTCATACCAAGTTCAATTATGAATTCATTGATGGAAAGATTTGATGGATCAACCTGTTCATAATCAAGGTTCACGGTAAATTTCATCCCCATCCAGCTTTTAATCCCTTCAAGGTTCCATTCCTCGTGGTGCCCGGCGCCGCCGGTAAAATATTCAATCTCTGATTTTATCACATCATCAATATAACCTTTGATTTTTTGTGATATATCTTCTCCTTCAAGAATTTCGTTTCTTTCAGAATAAATGAATTCCCTCTGGGAATTCATAACGTCGTCGTATTCGAGAAGGTGTTTCCGTATTTCGAAGTTTCTCCCTTCTACCCTTTTCTGAGCGCCTGCAATTGCCTTGGATACCATGGGGCTCTCAATCTCCTGCCCCTCGTCCATCCCGAGCCTCTGCATGATGGCTGATATCCTGTCAGAGGCAAAGAGCCTCATAAGGTCATCCTCAAGGGAGAGATAAAACCGTGATGAGCCGGGATCCCCCTGCCTTCCGGAACGTCCCCTGAGCTGGTTGTCAATCCTTCGCGCCTCATGCCTCTCAGTGCCGAGTATGTGGAGGCCGCCTGCATCGACCACCTTATTATGGTTTGCAAGCCATTCGGAGCCGTTTCTTATTATGGCCCTGGCCTTATTACTGTCCTGCCCTGTCATTGCCCCGGAAAGCCTTGACCCTTCATCAAAATTATCGACAAGAATACTGAGCCTGAATTTTTCCCAGACTTCATGGTCATGGACAGGGATATGGTTTTCTAAATCATCAACATAGAACCTTCTTCCCCCCAGTACAATGTCGGTCCCCCTTCCTGCCATGTTGGTGGCAATGGTGACCGCGCCGGGCCTACCCGCCTCGGCTATGATCTGCGCCTCTTTCTCATGGTACTTGGCATTGAGAACATTGTGGAATACACCCCTGGATTTGAGGATGTCTGATAACTTTTCAGATTTTTCAATTGATATTGTACCCACGAGGATGGGCTGGCCTTTGCCGCTCAGCTCGGCAATCTCATCGGTAATTGCCTTGTACTTCTCCTTTTCCGTCCGGTAAATTCTGTCGGGGTGATCCTTGCGTATCATGTTCCTGTTGGTAGGTATTACAACCACATCGAGTTTGTAAATTTTCCTGAATTCCATTGCCTCGGTATCGGCAGTTCCTGTCATACCGGCAAGTTTTTTGTACATTCTGAAAAAATTCTGGAATGTTACCGTGGCAAGGGTCTGGCTTTCGCGTGCCACGGTAACATTTTCTTTTGCCTCCAGGGCCTGGTGCAGGCCGTCGGAGTAGCGTCTCCCGGGCATGAGCCTTCCGGTAAACTCATCAACAATGATGACCTCGCCATCCTTGACAATGTAATCTACATCCCTATGAAAAAGAGTGTGGGCCTTCAGCGCCTGGTTGATATGGTGTATGGTGTCAATATGCTTGTTGTCATAGAGGTTATCTATCTTCAACAGCCTTTCCACATGCTTGACGCCGGTTTCCGTAAGGGTGACATTTCTGTCCTTTTCATTGACTTCGTAATCCTCTTTTTCCTTGAGGCCCGGTATTATTTTATTCAGGAGGGAATATTTCTTGGTCGATTCCTCCGTGGAACCCGAAATGATAAGAGGAGTCCTGGCTTCATCGATAAGAATTGAGTCGACCTCATCCACTATGCAGAAATTGAGTTCCCGCTGGACTTTCAGGCTCTTGTGCTCCACCATGTTGTCCCTCAGATAGTCAAAGCCGAATTCATTATTCGTACCGTAGGTTATATCGCACCTGTAGGAATCCTGCCTGTCGTTGGGTGATATGTTATGCTGGATAACGCCCACGGTGAGCCCCAGGAGATTGTAAATGGGTGACATCCAGTCGGCATCCCTTCTTGCCAGGTAGTCGTTCACCGTCACCAGATGGGCGCCTTTCCCCGACAGTGCGTTAAGATATAGCGGAAGTGTCGCGGCAAGGGTCTTCCCTTCTCCGGTTTTCATCTCCGATATCTTCCCCTGGTGGAGAACAATACCGCCTATCATCTGGGCATCAAAATGACGCATACCCAGTGTTCTTACCGATGCTTCTCTGACCAGCGCAAAGGCTTCGGGAAGGATATTGTCAAGGGATTCCCCCTTTTCCAGTCTTCCCCTGAATTCCATGGTCTTTGCAGTGAGTTCTGCATCTGTCAGTTTTTTAATTTCAGGTTCAAAAGAATTAATCAGAGAAACAAAGGGTTTCAGTTTCTTGATGTCCCTTTCGTGTTTTGTCCCGAATATCAGCCCCAATGCCTTATCTATCATAGTTTTTCCTTACATTAATCATTTTCACCGGTTAATAATTGCTATATAATATAATAATCCCCTGCCCGGATTTTTAAAATCTTTATGATATTTCAAAATTTGTTCATCCAGGATGCTGAACCACAAATATTATAACCTGATTATTTTACAAGAATTTATGCCGATTTTTATTTATCAACTTAATTTTTTGTTTGAATCATAAATATTGATGATTTTTTCTTTGAGGGGAGAAAGGGTGTTCCTGTCCAGTGCAGAACCGATTATGGAACCGGGATATTTTGCGGAAATCTGATTAATTGTTATTTCATCTTTAATAAGATCTATTTTATTGAAAAAATTTAACCTTGGCTTGTTATGGCATTCCAGATTTTTCAGTTCATTTTCAACGGTGGAAATGTTATTTGCCGCATTTTTTGAACTGATGTCAATTACATGGATGATATAATCGGCACTTTTTATCTCTTCGAGGGTTGACCTGAATGATTCAATAAGGGTTGCAGGCAGGTTTGTGATAAAACCTACGGTATCGGTGAGCAGGGTGAATTTTCCTTCATCCAGATAGAGCCTCCTGGTATAGGATTCCAGGGTTGCGAATAGCCTGTCTTCAACAAAGAGGTCGTCTTTTGTAAGAGAGTTAATAAGAGTGGATTTCCCCGCATTGGTATATCCCACGACTGCGCCAAGGAGCTCATTAGACCGCGATTTCCGCCTCCCCTCGCGTCCGGCCTGAATTTTTTTCAGCTCTTTTTTGAGCTTGATAAGCCTGCGCGAGATATGCCTTTTATCGGTCTCAAGCATTTTTTCGCCCGGGCCCCTTGTCCCGATTCCGCCTCCCAGCCTCGACAGGACGCCTCCAAGGCCCTTGAGACGGGGAAGGATATACTGGAGCTGTGCCATCTCCACCTGGACCCTGGCCTCGGTGCTCTTTGCCCTTTTTACAAAAATATCTATGATAACCTCGTTCCTTCCGATAACCCGGCACTTCAACACATCTTCAAGATTCCTGATCTGTGCAGGCCTGATATTATTCATGTCAAAGGCAACGAGCTTGATATTTTTTTCCTCAATAAACTTTTTAATAGTATCGATGTACCCTTTCCCCAGTATATACCCCGGGTCAATTTTGTCGCGCCTGATGACCATGCTGTCGACAACGATACCTCCGGCTGTACTTACCAGGAGCCTGAGCTCGTCAAGGGAATGACGGATCTGCTCCAGGTCTGCCTCGGGCATTTTTAAACCGATGATGAGTGACCGCTCATCTTTAGAGGATTTTATTCTATTTACCGAGGCATCCATTAAATACTATCCTGTTTCCCTCAGCAATGCCGCTGTTCCTGAACCAGCCATAATTTACCTCCAGTGCAAATTTTGCAGGCTTCCTTGAGGGATATGTAACTGATGTATCAAGGGGTTTCATGTAATAGATTTCATTAATAATCCCGGTACCGCTTATATAGGCGATATCCAGGGGAATGAAGGTATTTTTCATCCAGAAATTCAGAATCTCCTCCTTTTGGAAGATGAACAGCATTCCCGTATCTTTCGGCAGGAATCTCCTGTACATCAATCCGGTCATCCGCTTTTCTTCAGTATCTGCAATTTCAGCCGTGAGGCGTACCTTCCTTTCATACCTGTTGACTATGGCTATTTCACAATAATCACCGACCTGGGATAGCACGGCCGATGCTGAAAAAAACTGGAGAAGCAATAGCAGTCTGAGACTAAAATTCATCATTAAAAATTATTCTGATAACTCTGTTGGGTTTTTCATTTTTCTGGAGCATGACATCGAATTCCACGCCTAACTGGTTGAGGTACGTGTACCTGATGCCGAAGTTGGTAAGCCAGTCCTCATGCCTTTTGAAATTATAATAGACCCTTTCAGACTCTGCCTTTATGCGGAAAGACTGATTCAGGGGCACATCAAAGCAGAGGAAATAAGAGGTATCACCTGGAACATAATCGGGCTGGGTGGGAAGCCTCACTCCATAGCTTATATACTGTTCTGAATCAAAGAGGTATATGGGACTTGTAATCGCAAGGTATGGCCCGTAAATCATCCTGTTCAGCTTGTTGTATTTATTGGAGGTTTTTCCAATGCTTCCGATGTAAAAGGAATCATAACCGATTGCAACGGCTATGGGAAAAGTCGGCCATCCATCGGTGATCTTCAGCCTGGCTATCACACCCGGGATATTGGGGTCGGGCTTATCCTTTCCTATGGCGTTCTGCATGTCCAGTGACAGGCCCAGGAACAGGGAGTCATGAAGCCCTATAAGGGTCTTAAGTTCCATGCCGCCATTGTCATATCCCAGGAACTGCACCTGGTAAAGGCCCCTCTGAATGGTGTATGCCGTGGGAGTATCTATACCCATGGTGCTTTTTGCCTGGGGGTACAGCTCTTTTACCATGAAAAAAAAGAGCGCAGGCAGTATGATGGCATGTATCATTTTCATATTACAATCTTTTATCATTCCTGAATTTTTACTATTAATCGTATCGGCAGTATTTTTAGATAAGATAATTTATTTATCGTGAAAATGAAGGTTTTGGATCTCAAAAAGCTCCTTTATTCCATTCTTTGCCAGGCCAATCATTTCATAAAGACTCTCCAGAGGAAAGGATATGCCCTCCCCTGTACCCTGAATTTCTATGAGATTGAAATTTTCATCCATGACCAGGTTCATGTCAATATCCGCTTTGGAGTCCTCACTGTAATCAAGATCGAGCAGCAGCTCCCCATGTACCGAACCTACTGAAATAGCAGCAATTTTCGATATCATGGGGCTCGATTCAATTCTACCATCCCTTACAAGCCTGTCAAAGGCCAGCTGAAGGGCTATGGAGGCCCCGGTAATTGATGCAGTCCTTGTCCCTCCATCGGCATTGAGGACATCGCAGTCCACTGAAGCTGAAAGTCCGGGCATTTTAACCAGATCAGTGACTGTCCTCAGAGACCTTCCGATGAGCCTCTGGATCTCAACTGATCTTCCATCCCGCTTCATGAATTCCCTTTTTACCCTGGGGCTTGTTGAATAAGGGAGCATGGTATATTCAGCCGTTATCCAGCCCATGCCTTTAGTAACTGCAAAATCCGGAACATCGGTTGATATGCTGACAGCACAGATTACCCTTGTATTTCCCATCTCAATGAGCACCGATCCGCTTGCACTGGCGCAAAAATCCCTGGTAATCCTGACTTCCCTTATTTCATTGAATTTTCTTGAGTTCCTCATCCAAATCCTGGTTAGCTTTTTTTAATTCTATAATTTCTTCTATTTCTTTTATTTTCCTGTCAATATTTGGATAGTACGGGTTAAACTTTTTGCAGGACTTGAATTCCCTAAGGGCGCCTTCAATATCGTTGTTTATGAAATACTTAATTCCTTTCATGTAATAATCGGAGGCCAGCTTTTTCTGTTCCACGGTAACTATCATGGGGATCAATTTAAATGAGAGGTTAATGGAAAAGGACGGCCCAAAAATTCCTGAATCCCTGAAAGCCGTGTCGATCTGAAAGGAAACGTTTTCAATGGCATAGTTAAATCCAAGCCCTATGGAAAATGTATTGCCGTCGTTGAATTTGTATCCCATCCGCAGGGCAAGAATGTCGAGATACTTGAATTCAATTCCTGTATTAACCCTGAAGCTTTCATCAAAGCCGGATGTGAAATCGTAAATGTCGGAAGCATATATGAAATTTTCCGTTATATCCATGTTGAAGCCGACCCACTTCGTTAATTTGTAGGATATGCCGAACCTGAACAATCTGGGGAGCGGGTCATCCTTGGCTTTTGTTCCCATATTCTGAATAGAGAGGCCGATAAAAAAATTCCTGATCGGGGCATCGAATGGCGAGTACATATACAGGCCCTTGAGCACTCCCACATCAATTGCCCCGGAACTGACAAAGAGGGTGTCAATTTTCTGGTAAATGTACTTAATTGAACCTCCCACATTGACGAGTCCTAAATTATAACCGTAGGCTGCAGTAAAAGCCCCGTTAAAGAATATGACATCACCGGTTTTATTTCCGTTAATATCAATCTTATCAAATGGCGGCACCCAGAAAATGGAATTTGAAAGGCCCAGGAAACCATTGTACAGGGGCATGGAATAACTAATATTTTCAAATCTGGAATCAAGGATAAGCTGCTGATGTAAAATTGAAATTTCAGGATATCTCAGGGTCCCCAGGCCTGCCGGATTATAATATATTGAATTTATATCTCCCGTTTCTGCTGTAAAAGCCTCGCCCATTGCTATCGGCCTGCTTCCCACACCGATTTCGAGAAAAGCTGCGCCGGACCTGCCGATTGAATCAGCTGAATAAACAGGCGTACCCGTTTCTAATATAGCAAAAAAGGTGATAAAGATTATCAGCCGGCTAAAGCTCAAAAATATATATGTATAGAGATACTTCAATTTTTCAATCATATCAGACAAATATAATAAATATCATATTACCTTTCAACATAGTTTGATGAAATAATTTAAACATACAAATTATCATATATATATAAGAATATTTGTGAAATGGAAATAATAACATTTTTCTTTGTACTATCAGGATTATATCTCAGATTAATGAATAAAATGACAATTTTTTTTTCGATATTCTACAGGCAGATCATTTTCAGATTTTCGTTAAAGTTATTATTATCTGTCTTTGGAATATTTACTATGGTATAAGAATTGTCATCAATTGAGTTATAATCGTCAATCATCTGTTTTATCAGGGATATGAAAATGGTATCTGATAGAACAATAATTTTATTATTTGATATCCTCATAACAATTGAATTTCCCGGAAGAATCCGCATCAGCCTGGAGTAAATATATCTCATCTTATACAGGCTGTTATAATTGATATTCTCCCTGCTGCTGATAATAAGAGCAGAAAAACCTGACAGGTTCTGATGCAGGATTAAAAAATTTTCAGCAGTGCTCAGTAAATCTGAGAAAGTTTCAAAATTTCTGCTTTCAAGATTCAGGGCGCTGTTTTCTTTTAATATAAAGAAATGTACCGGCAATTTTTCACATAAAAAATCGAAAATCTCCTTTTCTGATGAATCATTGTGTATCTCAATAATAATAACCGGAGGAAGCAGGTCATTGAGCGCCGGATAATCATTGATATTGCTAATCTCTTTATATAAGACAGATGTGATCCGGTTCATTTCAATAAAATAGAGCGATCTGGCATCTTTGCTTCTGAGAAAATCGGTAAAATTTTTTGCCAGAAATGAATTCTCCTCGATATCATGCCTGTTCAGCAAATATCCATAAGAACTCATCTTTATATCATGGTAGAATTTGTCCCGAGGATTGATGATTAAATAGCCTTCCTTCCCGCCCCCGGTGACAGCCCTGACATAGCATTTATGGAAATTGCTGAATGTTAGAATGGAATGGAGCATAAAACAGTTCTTGCCCAGGCTGTTTTTTATATATTCAAGAATTTTGTCATGAAGATTAGTATCTGGATGATTAAACGCATAGGGATCAAAGGAATAATTGATCTCATGAGTATTGTCCAGATTTTTTACCATATAAAAGAGCTGGTGAAGTTTCATTAAAAGCCTGTCGTCAGGGATATCATCGCATTCATCAGTCTGATCGGCAGGAAGATCTATTTGTTCATTCGCCTCAATTTTATCCAACAGATTTTTTAAGTCGGGATTAAAGGTCTTTTCACGGAGTATATTTACCGGGAAATCATCAGCAAAATCGCCGGATATTACAGGTTCCTGGCCGATGTGTTCCATTGATTTATCCATAGCTGCTTATCATTCCAATTTTATAACTCATCAATATGAGAGTTCCAGCATTCTTTCAAGGGATTTCAAAGCTTTCACCCTTATATCATCATTAACGGTAATAACCGGCATTTCATTAACAAGAGAATGATAGAGCTTTTCAAGATTTATTTTTTTCATATTAGGGCAGATGAATGATTCCGAGGCAGGTATAAATTCAATATGGGGAGCAGCCTTACTGAGCCTGTGGATCATTCCTATTTCCGTACCTACGATAATCTTCAATGCGTCTGTTTCCTGGACAAATTTTACCATCTGGCCCGTAGAAAGGACTTTGTCCGCAGCATCAATAACTTCCGGCCTGCACTCAGGGTGTACAATGACTAAGGCGCCGGGATTTTTTTCCCTTACAGCCTCCAGGTCAGCAATGGTGAACTTCTCATGCGTGGGGCAAAAACCTTTCCAGGGGATGATTTTTTTTCCGGTAAACCGCTGGACATAAGCAGCAAGGTTTCTATCCGGGACAAAAATTATTTTGTTCGACTCAGCCCGTTCAACGATCTTCAGCGCATTTGATGATGTGCAGATTATATCGGACAGGGCTTTTACTTCGGCCGAAGAATTTATATAAGTTACAACAACGGCATCGGGATGCTCCTGCTTCAGCTCCATGAGGCCTTCCGCATCAACCATATCGGCCATGGGGCATCCGGCATCTGGATCGGGAAGTATAACCTTTTTTTCTGGTGATAAAATTGATGCCGATTCGGCCATGAAATGAACACCGCAGAATACAATGATATCTGCATCATTTTTTGAAGCCTTCTGTGCAAGCTCAAGGGAATCGCCTGAAATATCTGCAATGTCCTGGATCTCGCCGCTCTGGTAATTGTGGGCCAGGATCAGGGCATTTTTTTCTCTGGCAATCCTTTTTATTTCACTGCTGATATCCATGATAATAACCTGAATAATAATTTTTTGTAGTATTTTTCCTTAATACAAATTAAGCAAGAACAATATAATTTCCGGGTAGATTAAAAATATTTCATATTTTGAGGATTATCAATGATAAAATCTGATATAATGAAAAATAAAGTTATTTTGATAAAAAATTATTGACACTTTTTAGTCATAATTTATATGAACAAAGTCAGTATATTCCTCTGTAGCTCAGTCGGTAGAGCAGTTGGCTGTTAACCAATTGGTCGCAGGTTCGAGTCCTGCCGGGGGAGCATGGTAGTCCAACAACTCATTTATCAAATAGCTTGATTGATATGGCGATTTGGTTTAGTAAGGTTGCATAATTATATGCAACCTTTTTTTTAGGTTGATGTTACAATTTGAACTGAGAAAGACTATCAGATGATGAAACAGAACGAAGAACTCCCCTACATTGTATTCTTCACTTAGTAACACTGTATGAATTTCACTAAAATTTAATGAAATAAACAGATTCAGTTAAAGGGCTAAAATAATGAAAGCCTCTCGGCAGAGGCTTTTAAAACCTGAACTAATCTGGAAGGTATTGTTCATGAAAAATTCAGGTAGAAATTCCCGGGAAGGGAATATATGGCGATAGAATCAGCCATTACTGCCCATATTCAAGAAAAATCATAATTTTTCATTGGCCTGAATTTTCCGCCGAATATTTCGTTGACAATTCCATTTTATCTCTCCATACATTCCCCAGGTACCATATATATCACAGGGGGCTTATCATGGAAATGCAGATCATGGCATGGGTGGCATCGCTTTTTGTATTCCTGGCCTTCTTCATGAAGACCATCATACCGCTCAGGATCATGGCCATTGTGAGCAATGTGACATTTATCGCATACACTCTTATGGGAATCAATTACGGGATATTTGAAAAACTGATCGCCATCTTCATACTCCACGTGCTCCTTCTGCCTCTCAATATCGTGCGCCTTTACCAGATGCTGACCCTGATAAAAAAGGTCAAGGAGGCATCGGATCGCAATGGATCGCCCGTAGAAATCCTCATCCCCTACATGAAGAAAATGACCTATTCCTCAGGTGAGGAGCTCTTCAGGAAGGACGACATTGCCGACAAGATATTCTATATCCAGGTAGGAAGCGTGCAGCTGACGGAATTAGGGAAGACTCTTCCCCGGGGGACCGTCCTTGGGGAGGTGGGGATTTTCACACCCGACAACCGGAGGGTCTCCGGGGCCCGGTGCGTGGAAGACTCGGTAATATATGAAATCCACAAGGACAAGGTGCTGGAGCTTTTCTATCAGAATCCCAAGTTCGGGTTCTATCTCATCCGTTCCGTTTCACAGCTGGTGAAGGAGTACGTGGACCGGGAGCTCATATACAGAAAATACTAATACCGCTGAATAAACGGATGCTGACATCTGTTCAATCGAGCTGATTTTCATTTATCCGGTTGATGGTATGTCTTCGATCTATTTCAATCATTGAAGTCGCAATGTTTTCAAAACTTTGATGAAATATCAATCTTCCGTATATCAGGGCCGGTTAGATACAAATAACGGTTCCATTATGGAAAGGTACCAAAATCACTTGACAAAACATAAGATTGTGATAAGAATTGAACAAATTATAATTATTTCTGAAAAGGTGAATCAATGAGGAAACATCAAAGAAATCTTTTTCAATCATTCAAGATTGTACTTTTTTTAACAGTTATCAATGCTTTGATAATTGGCATCGGTACTGGTACAATTTTTAATGTTGTTATGGCTGGGTCGGATGAAGATATGGCCAAACTAGACCAGTTGAGACGTGAAGCATCCACAATGAATACAAATGAAAGCCGGTCGCTGGCTGCGACCCTCGCAGAATCAATAAACATCGGGAAGAGCGTTATCCGGTATGAGCCTATTCCAACATCAGGGAACTGTATCGCCAAATACGATGGTGATGGGCAGTTGGGCGGATATGTTGTTCGCTATCAGGAAAGCTCAAAAGTCGAGTATGAACGATTGGCCAACCTTGTGCATGAGTTGACGCATTGTTATGTTCACAAAAAATATGACCGTTTTTTTTATAATTATTCAAATGTAGCAAAACCTTTGGACAAAGCGCTTATTACTGAATTCGGTTTTCTCAGCAATGAGGAAGCGCTCCAGCTCAAAATGTTTAAAGATCCAAAAAATAAAATTGCAGTCGATACTCTCAGTAAAAATCTGAAAAAACTAAAAAGCTTTGTCCCTTCGAATTGGGATAAAAAAACGGTATTTATAACAAAAATCGATTATGGTTCACAGAGTCCTCACAAAGAATATGATACGGTTATCAATCAG
Organism: Spirochaetia bacterium; assembly: GCA_009885955.1. Classification (GTDB taxonomy): domain Bacteria; phylum Spirochaetota; class UBA4802; order UBA4802; family UBA5550; genus VFJS01. The sequence goes on from VFJS01000002.1 coordinate 260,695, forward strand.
ATGATGGTTTTCTGTCATTATCTCGAATGCACAAAGCAGCCAAAATTTTATTCATATCTTAGGGCGCTTGCCGATGATGCACGGGACCGCCGTATGACCGGCAAACCTGTCAGTGCAGAGGTTCCTGTACCAAAATAATTCATCATCGTGATACTTACCCCATGTCATCTCCATAATGATGTTGGGTAAGTATTCAGTTGAATTCCCTTGTTTTACGAAAATTCAATTTCCTGTGATTTGTCATTGATTTTATTCTAAGAGCCTCACTCAGTACCATATTCATCAAAATAAAAAACTTGACATATAACATATTGAATTATATCAATATTTTCATCATGAAAGATGCATATTTACAGAATTTTATCATTGCCGAATAAAATTGTGCAAATCACATTCTAATCTTTTTAAAATTGATCTGTGCTGGAATAATTTTTGGTAAATGTGAAAACGCAGGTTACCTATGTTAAAATATATATAACCTACTCTTGTGGTGAATGATAAGTTTACAAATTTTTTTAGCCGGTGAATTTTAATTCTAAAGGTTTAGATATTTCTTTAAAAAAGCATAATTAAATTTTATTCTCCTTGAGGAATAATATGAAAAAAAGACAGTATATCATTGACAAGAAATTTCAGTTTAAAAAAATTTTTTTGGTTATTGGCTTTGTATCCGTCATCATCATTTTTTTAATTATTTCTGTCGGTGTAGTGATAGGCCTCAATAATAGAAAAATCAGTGTAAATAATTCAGGAATGACAGAGAATATTACAAGTATCAGAAAAGCCATAGACATACAGCAGAATATTATTTTGAATTTTTCTTTGATTCCAGTAGAAACGGGGAACAAGCGTTATGTGGGAATGACGCAAAAATTGGCAAATAACTACAACAGCAGCATTGACTCATTGAACACTGCGATAACTTCCAATGAGAAGATGATGAATTCAAATATTGATATCATAAAAAAAAGCAGTTTCCTGATAGCCGGTATTTTTGCTATCTCGGTACTCGGGATGTTGATCCTGTTTGTTCTTCTGGTAAAGCATACGCATAGGATTTCAGGGCCAATTTTTAAAATGAGCGGCTATATCAATGATATTCTGAATAAAAAATTTCCAGATATGAGGGACCTGAGATCAAAGGATGATTTTAAAGATTTCTATAAACTGTTCAGGGATATGGCCGAAAGGTTGATAGAGCTGGAAAAACAAGAAATGAAAAAAAATAAAAAATCAAAGAAGTGAAAATCATTAAAATTTCTGCCATTCTCTTGTTTGTCATTACGCTTGCAAATCAATCAATTGTTCTTCCACAAAACAAAACACGGCAAAAATTAATGAAGGATGGAGAGTCCCGTATAGTCCAGGGTATCAATATTTATTGTAAGCAGAAATATTATTATTTTAGTTTCGATCTGATTAATGATGAAAATTTCATTCCGGAAATCTACCAGCCCCTTGAACATCACATATTCGGGATTAAGCATTATCATGTAAAGGAGATCAAAGAAATTATAGAATCAGATGAATTTATTAGACAAGCGGGAGATATATACACCGAATACAAAAATAAAATGAACCTGTTAATAATTGATCATAAGGTAAAAATTATACGCGCCTTAAACATGAACAGCAGGGGACTAATAAGCAGATCTGTCTATGATCTGAATCAGAGTTACGAAAATCTGATAAATAAATTAAACAAAGCACTTTTAAATGAGCTGATTGAAAAAAATCTTGATAAATCAATCGCTGCCAAAAATTTCCCCGAATTCATAACGGGAAAGGTAAAGCATACACGGAGTGAGCTGGTAAGATTTAGTGCAATTAATTATACCGCCCCTGGAACCAAAAAAATGAGTTTCCGTGAACCCGAACTGATTGATCTTGTAAAGGAAAATGTTGAAATCTTCAATGAATGGTCAAAAGGCTATTCTGATCTTAAAATAAAATCAAGCAGTTTAACTGCAGCAGAACAATCTTTAAAAATGTCTATAACATCGTCAAAAATATCGAGTGAAATATACAACCTTGAAAAAGTCAGTCACCATTGGCTTGCTACAATCAATAAAATTGATCAGGATTACAGAAATTATTTGGTTAACTTTAACGGATTGGAGGAATTCCTTTCAAAAAAAATCAAAGGCTTCGATAAACTTTCAGAAAACAAAGATCTGAATATATTTGAAGATGATAGGGATACAGCGGAAAGAAAAAAGAAAGAGAAAGAGGCCGCAGAAAAAGAAAAAAAGGAAAGAAAAAGTTCAACAAATATTTACGGAAATGGCGGATCGAATAATAAACAATATATGGATAGCGAAGACCGCGAAGAAGAGAGAAAAACAAACAGCAGGATAAAATCAATTTATGATGAATTAAAAAAAATTAATTCAGAGATGATCAAGATTCAGCAAAGCAAACCTAATTTTTTTCTCGTGCATCAAGCTATGTTAAAATTCAGATCAGATATTGACGTAAAAGAGGAGGAAGCCGCTGAATATATAAAACAAAAAAAAGAAAAGCAATGGAGAGATAATCTTAAATACTGGTGGAAACAGTTTGATTCAATCTCCAGTGATGTATTTAAATTCACAAAATTTTATGATGAAAAAAGGCATGAATGGAAAAAGAGATAGAAGAATGAAATATCGTCCAATATATCAGCTAATGGTTATACGATAATCACTATTCCTTCAATTGCGGCATACAATATGAATCAATCGTATCATTCAAAATTTCCCCTATCCATTGGTTGACCGGTATGCAGGATTCAATTTCACGGTATTCCTTTTTATATATTCCTTCATTCATGATATCCCTCATGCACTTTACCGCCCCCTGATATACCACCTCCCTTGTCCCCGAGAGTGAACTAATAGAGAATTTTTTCGATGGATCCCCATACATGAAGGATCTCTCCGTTTTAAGAATTTTTTCAATATTATCATCTGAAAGAATTAAAAGAAACTGTGATAACTTTATTGTTTTATTTAGATTATAATTGTTATAGATTTCACTATTCTTATATTGATCGGCCAGTTCATTCAGGATATTGCCGGTAGCTTCATCTTTTTTAAACCAGTTGACCCGGATATTTTTTTTGCATAGATTCGCCTTGTAATACATATTCATGAAATTTCTATCAGCCCTGTCGATTTCTATTAAAAACTCAGCATTTAGGTTAAGGATATGTTTCTTTTCGTACAGTGACATTTCTCTTTGATCCTTTGATCCATCCGGTTTTGTATAAACAATGAATGTTGGCTGGGAAATCTTAACAAGATTCTGAAAGTGAGTATTCTCAACCCAAGGGACGACTTCAATGCTTGAGACCTTGCCCGTCATCACATCCTGCATGGACATGAAGGCATCCTTGATTGCTACTTTAAAGGAATCAAGATCATAGGAGATAATTGAAGCTTTTTCATTTTTACCAAGACCGAAAGCGATTGAGGTAATCATTAGACTTTTTGAAGAAGCCTCTTCGCTGAATTGTTCTTTTAACTCGTCGTTTTTCGTTTTTGCACCCAGTTCCGATGTAGTGGTGCCTCCGCCGGAATATTGATTCCCATATTTTTGCTGGTATTTATACTGCCCGAAACTTTTTATCATAGTTTCAAGCTGGCCTTCAAAGGAAGTATCCTTTTTTGTTGACTCAGTTTTATATTCAAAAAAGGACTTAAATGTCGCCTTCCGACCAATGGACCGTACATAATAGGGTCCGCAGCTGCTGAAAAATCCCGGGATATCATTATTATTAAGGAGACTCCCAGCGGTCTCACTGAGTTTTGACTTGCTTTCATCCACCGATGCATAATAGCTGTGAATATCAATTGTCACATTTACAACATGGCTGTAATACTTTTTCCCCTCTTTTACTGTCTCTTTCCCTATCTTCTTTTTCTGTTCCTGAATTATCTCCCGGTATTCCGCTGAGCCGCTCCACTGTGACCACCCCTTCAATTCCCAGCTGCCTTTCACTGTGTCACTCACCGTCTTGGGACCTCCCAGTGATTTTTCCCCGGTTCCGATCTTCGTGCTTGTCGTCTCATCTTCCTCTTCGAGGGACTTAAATGAATAAGTAAAATCATAGGAGGGGGGTGTGGTAATAACATTATCCATACAAGTTGACTGAAAAGTGTTTGTGGCGATTGAGTAACCCCGCCCTAAAACTGGAGTAGCTGCAGTATCTCTGATTCTACTGTCCTGAATTATTGTTGGGGATGCCATTATTCCAATACTTAACAAGAATGTGAATATGAGTCCAGATATTATATGCAGTTTCCTGTTTTCCATTTTTCACCTATTATTTTGTTGATTGAAAATGTTTCTAAATCTATTCCTCTTTTGGTCTTGCTTGAGTTGGCATGCAGTAATCATCGATTACATTGTTTTGTTCCGGAACAAACTTTGTACGCAAGTTTTTGCAAACTTCTATGTCTCTCCAGCTCTTTTTGAAAATTCCTTCTTTCATTATCTGTTTTATGCATTCAGCCGCGCCGTTTTCTCCATACATAAAAGTTTCTTCTTCCTTGTACATCTTTTCAATATTTTCATTGGTTAATACATCATCTAAATCCTTGATTTTTATCGTCCTGGGATATCTGTTATTCTGAATCTCAGCATTCGCGAGTCCAGGTAAAAAAGATCCTTCCCTTTTCCACTCAGAATCGATTATCTGTTTGCATATCAGGGCTTTATAATATAGATCCGTATAAAGACGGGCTGTCCTGTCGATGCGGGCTAAATATTCTGCATTAAGATTTAATATATGTTTTTTTTCAAAGAGAAGAAGCTTTCCCTTTTTTTCATCTGGCGTATCCTCTTCAAGTTTTATAAAATTCTGAAATTCCGCATTTTCAACCCATGGCACAATCTCCATCGTTGTTACCCGGCCTGTCATGGGATCCTGCATTGATATAAATGCGTCTTTTATAGCAGCCTTATAGGTTGGAAGGTCATAGGCAATGAGTGTAGCATTTGCATTTTTTCCCAATCCCCATGCTTTTGTGGTAATGGTTAATCTTTTTTTTCTTGCCATCGATTCAAACGATGATTTTACATTTAATGATAAATCAGCACCCGCACTTCCCGGGAGATGTGCCCCCAAGGCGCTGCCAAAACCTTTTATTGCAAGTTCCAACTGCATTTCAAATTCCTTATTCCTTGTCGAACTTTCATCAAGATAGGTGAATATGGAAACAAATTTTGCATTTCTGCCAAGAGATCTTATATAGTAAGAACCGCAACTGTGAAAAAAACCAGGAATATCACTATTTAAGAGAAGAGTCTTTGCAGCATCACTGAGCCGTGTATTGCTTTCATCAACCGAGGCATAATAGGTGTCGACATTAATGTCGACTCTCACATTATGATAATAAGATGTCATTCCTTCAACAGTAGTTGCAGAACCACTGGTTTTTAATTCGAAGGCGAGATAACTTAAATCAATTTTACTTCCAACGCTGGTTGATTTTTTCTCTGAAGTTTCCTTTTCCATTGATTTGAAATCATAGTTAAAATCATATGAGGGTTTGGTAATTTTAATATCATTCATGCATGTGGATTGGAAAGTGTTTGTAGCAAGGGAATATCCCCTGCCAAGAACTGGAGTTGTAGCCAGATCAAAAATTCTATTGTCACGGATTATTGTGGGACCTGCAATCAGCATCAGTGAACAAAATAATGTAAGACCTGTCGTTAAAAAAAATATTTTTTGAAAAATTTTCATTGAATATTCCACTTTTCTATTTCATTAAGATTTACTGACCCGCATACATTCTTATCTTTCATCTCTTGTTATAGTTGGCATACAGTAATTTTCCACAAATTCATCTTCAACATTTGCCATCTTTTGAACTAGATCAGTACATACCTTGATCTCGTGATACGTTACTTTAAAAATTCCTATAGACATTATCCTTTTCATGCAGACAGCGGCACCATCGCCTTTTTCCTGAGACTTCCCCGGGACTCCCGCACTGCCGTACATAAACTGCTTTTCACGCTGCAGGTACCCGTCAATCTTTTCATTGGTAAGCATCTGGTCCAGGGTATTTAATTTCATTGTCTCCCCTGTTCTGTTATTCAAAATAATGCTATCCTTGAAATCCGGTTTTAAGATTCCATTATTTTTATAATTCATATCTATACTCATTTTGCACATTTTTGCCTTGTAATAGATGTTCATCATATTCCGGTCAGCTCGTTCAATTTCCGCAAGAAATTCTGCATTCTGATTTAAAATCTGTTTTTTTTCATATAAAAGTAATTTGCGTTCATTGACGGCTTTTTTTAGTGTCTTTTCATCTTCGCTGATATTTTTTTCTTCTTCTTCGGTTTCTACGGAAACCTCTTCCTGAAGCTTGATGAGGTTCTGGAATTCCGTATTTTCTACCCAGGGAACAACTTCCATACTGGATACCTTGCCTGTCATGGGATTCTGCATGGATAAAAATGCATCTTTAATTGCAGCTTTGAATGTATCGATATCATAGGAAATGAGAGTGGCGTTTTCATTTTTTCCAAGACCAAAGGCTGCGACAGTGATAGTCAGCTGTTTTGATGAGGCATTTTTCCTGAACTCATAACTTGCGTGATTGATTGTTTTTACATCCTGTTCATTGTTTTTTTCTGATTCATTTTTTTTCGTACCGTCACCGTTTCCCTCCTTCACGGATTTTTCCAACCGCCTTCCAAAACCTTTAATCTGCTCTTCAATTTGCGTTTCAAGCGTCACATCTTTTTTCGTCGATCTGGTTTTGTAAGTAAATATCGATACAAATTTGGCATTTCTTCCGATTGATCGTATATAGTATGATCCACAACTGCTAAAAAATCCCGGGAAATCCCTGTTAAGCAGGAGCTGGGAAGCGGAATTGCTAACCTTTGTTTCACTTTCATCTACAGAAGCATAATAAGAATTAAGGTTTATTATTACAAAAATATGGTGACTCGTCAATTTCGTCTCAGATTTAACTTCACTTTTTACACTTTTTTTTGAGGTCTTATCCTGTTGAGTTTCCTCTTCACCGGTGTCCTTGAAAATTTTATTCTTCAACTGGTCACGGAATTCCTTACTGAATGACTTCGTGTCAATGCTACTCATATCACTCTCTTTTTCCAGCGAATTAAAGGTATAGGTGAAATCGTAGGATGGCTCTGTAATTTTTATACCGGTCAAACATGTGGACTGAAAGGTATTAGTCGCGATTGAATACCCTCTGCCCAGGACAGGAGTTGCAGCAATATTCGTAATCCGGTTATCCTGAATTATCGTTGGCCCTGCAAAAATTACGCTGGTGATTAGTATAGTACAGAAACTAAAAAGTATTGTTTTCATATCTTTTATTATTTTTCACTGACAACGGGCATACAGTAATAATCAATGAATTCATCCTCCACTTCTCCCATATAGGGAGCCATGGCTTTGCAAGTTTCGTGCTCCCGGTAACTTTGTTTATAAATTCCTTTATCCAGTATTGTTTTAATGCATGCAGATGCACCCCCCTTTGGTATTTTGCATTCAACATTCGCTTTCTCCTGGCCCGATTTTGATGTATCACCGGGACCATACATATAACACCTTTCCTTTTCGAGAAGGATGTTTATTTTTTCTTCAGTGAGCCTGATATCAAGGTCGAACAGTTTCATTGTTTTTCCGGATTTATGATTAGTTAATAATAGTTTCTTGTCCTGATCGGATATAGTTCCTTCATTTTTCCAGTTGCTATCTATGTTTTTTCTGCATAACTTCGCTTTATAATACATATTGATAAGATTTCTATCAACCCTTTCAATTTCCATTATAAATTCAGCATTAAGATTTAGAATAAATTTCTTTTCATACAATAACTGTCCCTTGATTACCTTTTTTTTGGGACTCCCCGCATCATCAAGTACTGGTTTTCCCTTCACATCCAATTCATTTTCATAAACATCATCCGCCTTATCCAGTTCAATTAATGCCTGAAATTCAGTATTCTCAACCCAGGGAATGACTTCAACACTCACAACTTTACCGGTCATTGGATTCTGCATCGATAAAAAGGCATCTTTAACAGCTGCCTTAAACGTATCAAGATCATAAGCGATCAATGTCGCCTTTTCATTTTTACCAAGACCAAAGGCAGAAGTAGTTATGGTCAGTCTCATATTGGTAGTTTCTCTGTTGAATTTTTCACTTCTTTCGTCAGTTGCCGTATTCGTATTGGAACTTGAATTTGAACTCCCGGTCCCCCAGCCCCACCTGCTTGATGCAGAAAATGTCTGGATTGCAGTTTTGAGTTTTGATTCAAATGATATGTCTTTCGATACGGTTTCCGTTTTATAGGTAAATTTCGAAACAAATCTTGCTTTTCTGCCAATAGATCTTATGTAATAGGGGCCGCAGCTGCTGAAGAAGCCGGGAAGATCCTTGTTTCGGAGCAGGGTAACAGCGGAGTCACTTAATTTTGATCTGCCTTCATCGAGCGAAGCATAATAGGTATAAATATCCAGTGTGACATACACATCTTGATTAAACCATGTTTTGCCGTCAATTACCGTGGTTTTTGCTGACGCCTCAACATCATTCCTCGAACCCTCTGATGATTCCCTGCCAAAACCAAAAAATGACCTTCTGCTGGAACTCTCGTAGGAGCTTGAACTTTTACTGGATGTCTCCCGTGTAGATTCACTCGTTTCCTTGCCTGTTTCAGTTCCTGAATCAAAAAAATATTGCATATCATAGGATGGTTCAGTTATAACAACTTTATTTAAGCATGATGATTGATAGGTATTTGTTCCTATCGAATAACCACGCCCCAATAATGGAGTTGTTGCCAGATCAGTAATCCTGTTATCACGGATTATTGTAGGGCCAGCAATAAGTTGCAGGTAAGCGATCATGATCGTTAATGTAATAGTGACAATTGTGAATAGAACAATTTTTTTATTTTTCATATTTAACCTATTAATCGTAATGCATTTTATATGGAACCATCCTGGAATATACAGTCGAAAATATTATTTGCCTTTTTTTTCATTTTTTGCAATTTCTTCAATTTTTATAAGATTATCATTCTGATAAATTGTATTATATATCATACCATCCTGTTTTGTCAAGACACCAATGCCATTTTTTGTATTATTTCTCCATCCTCCCGAGTAAATTTCTCCATTTTTCCAGTAAATTTTACCATTCCCGTTTTTTTCCCCGCCAGCGTATTCCCCAAGATATTTATCCCCATTATTCCAGTAGTAAATACCGAAACCTTCCCTTTTATCATTGATCCAGGCACCTATAAATTTATCACCATTATTCCATTTTATTGTACCAATGCCATGCCTGCTCCCGTTTCTGAAACTTCCTGAATACTTTGCTCCATCACTATAAGAAAGAATGCCTTCTCCATTTGGAACATTGTTCTCCAGTTGGCCTGAATATTTTGATTTCTCATTTGTTTCAATATGGCCGAATGTATCACCGCTTTGTCTGAAATCGTAATGAGACGGGGCGCTAATTCCATTCGCCTTGAAATATTCGCTCCATGGTTCAATACTCAGTTTAATAGGGATCGCGCTGCTGTCATCGTTGAATAACTCAATCATTCTTTCTTTATTTTCAAAGAATTCCTTAACATTTTTTGGTTTAAGAAGATTTGGGAAATGAGAAGACAGAGAAAAATTCGGCAAACAGCTTGTATTTATTTTATTGTTTCCAACATCATTCATACTCACAGGAAGCTCCTTTTTTTTCCCATTGTCTGACAGGCCAAAGGGAATAATATCAATAAATTGATCCTTGTCTGTATTATAAAAAAAATAATAGACAAACCCTCTCCTGTTTTTAATCTGCTTTACATAATGACTCCCATATATCTTGTAAAATTCATAGATATTTTTTATTGCCAGATCCCTTGCCTTTTCTGTTAATTTAAAATCAGCAGAAACAACTTTTGAATACCCGGAAATCTCAAAAGACCCCCTGTATAATATTCTTTTTGGAGGGGGTTGCTCCCAGAAAAATATCATTCTCTTCCACAAAGCCCATTCTTTGAAAGAATAGGGATAATAATCATTTGTAATCGCGTTATCTCTTCTTTCATGAGTCTCGGTAATAACAAATGATTTTTTATCAATGCAATCATTTGAATACAATTTCCCATTAAAATCAATTGTCTGTCCCAGTTTGATTGCTGATGGAATTCTTACCACCTGGCTTTCGTCATGAAAGCGATAATCAATCAAATCAGATTTTTTTTTTTTAGATCAAATCCCTCCCAGTCAGACAAGACCAGCGGCATATATGACTTTTTATTAAGATATGGATTTTTTTCATTGGAAAAATCCGGTAAATGGCTGCAATAATCATTGCTATTCACCGCTTCAATAGCGTTAATTATTGATTTGCACTCAGGAATATCCGAAAGAGTTAATGATTTAATTTTACGAATCGAATTCCTGCACACATTCAGATTATCCCAATTTACAAAAGCCTTATTTTCAATGATATCATTAATACAGCTGTTGACAAAAAGCTTCTGATATTTATCATCTATCATACCGAGTATTTCTTTTGCCTGTATATATTTTATATTGAAATCCCTTACTGATTGTTCCATCACATTTATTGTTTTATATAGCTGGTCATGTGACGATTCCGACAGATTGATAAAATCCTGATCTTTTAATTTTGATTTTAACGGGCCCAGGTTTTTCCATGCCATTTTTTCATAACCCATAACCGTGCCCTTATGTGAATTGAGAATCGAATGTATGGATCTGTTTAATAGATCGTTGATACTCTTACCGTGGATTCTGGCAAAGGGAAATTCAATAGGATTAAATAAGGAATCCGTGCCGATTTGTAGTGAGTAATATGTATCATCGGTAAATATAAGATCATTAAATATATTTATCTGAAAAGTGTTGCCGGGAATATTGCTTATTCTTTTTTTAATTATCTCTTCAATTTTATTAATTTCTCTATCATTGGTGATATAATATGAAATAAAAAGGTTGATGGCTGATTCATATCTTATTGAATAAATCAAATCAGTCCCACATGCGTCATAAAATTGATAAATATCATCTGATTCAATGATTTTTACAATGTTATTTTTGAATTTTAACGTTTCTTCATCGAGTATTGCATGGCGGTCCTTAATTTTTATTGACACAACAAATGAAACAGGCTTCCCTTTCTGTAAATTAAAATTACTAACCCGCGCTTGGTTAACATGAACAAAAGTATTCAGCAGCCTGTCATTTGAAAAAAAATCATTTCCAATTTTATAAAACTCAATTTCAAGAATACCACCCTGGGATATCGTTTTTATGTCGCTGAGGCATGATTTTCCATAATACCCGCCGTTAGAATATTTCAATCCAGTACCAATCAAATTTGATTGATCAAAGATATAAGGAAGCTGTGTCGTGTCCGGTTCGATATTTCTCCATGCAACTGACGAACAGTTCATGAAAAGGATCGCAAATCCGATAAATATATATTTGCCCGCAATAAAACTCACGTGTAAATCAATCCTTGATATCATCTAAAATTTTAAAAGGGTTCTTTTTTTCCGGAATACTTTTTTTATCAGGTTCATTTTTATCCATTAAATCTTTTAAATCCCTGGGTTTATCAATTTTTTCATTTTTGTCTTTAATGTCTTTGATATCATCATTTTTTTTAATTTTATCAGAATCAGATTTTTTAATAATTGTATCTTTCTTATAAGTGAGCCTTGCCGGCTTTGGCATACAATACTGGTCGAGAAAATTTGTTCCAAGACGGTTATATTTCAAGAAGTTCACACAACTGGGGATAGTCCTGTAATCGGCCACTTCGAGGCCGATTTTATATAATTTATCGGCACAATCCAATGCCCCTGCACTCCCGTCTTCTGTTCCATACAAAAAATCCTTGTTTGTTTTTAACATGTCATCCGGGGGATTCTGGGCGAAGTACCGGATAAATTCATCTATTGAAATATAGAGATCAGGATCATTTTCATTTGCCGAATTATAAAAAAGAGTTTTATCCATGTCAAATTTCACAACCTTAAGCTCAATCAGTTCAGTTAACGATTGAAACTTTTTTGTTTCATCCGATGTAATGCCGAGCCACTGGTCATATTTAATCCTGCTCTCCTTATCTACATAGTTTTCATATAAATGCTTTCTGCACATATTTGCCTTGTAATACTGTTCAACCTGCTGGGTACTGACACGGTTAATTTCCGTTATTATTCCGGAATTCGATTCAAGTCTCTGCTGTCTGACAAATTGCTGATCACCTTCTTTTAAATCTTTCCCGATGAAAATTACCAATTCAGGATTTTCTATCCAAGGGACGATTTCCATGCTGCTGATCACTCCGGAATTCGGGTCCTGCATCAGTTTGACTGCGTCCTGAATTGTCTGCCTGAACTGGTCAATATCAACAGGTATGAGGTTAACCATGTTCCCCTTGGAGAGTCCGACTCCTTTTATATAAACCCTGAGCCCCCGATAACTTGCATCGTCCATAAGATTTTTTGCTGAATTATTCTTAGTATTGAAATTGAATAATCCCTTTTCCAGATTTTTTTTGAATTCTGCATCACTTTTTTCATTATCAGAAGATCGATACTGAAGAAGGGCGAGATATGTTGAAAAACTTCCTACAGCTCTAACATAATGATGACCGCAGCTGTTAAAAAAAGCAACATACTGCTTTTTTTCCAGAAGCTGTTTTGCACTTTTACTGAGGATTGATCTGGTCTCATCAAGAGAATAATTATAACTCTTAATTTCCAGATTAACAATAATGTTTTTTAAATTATAATCTTTTGTTCCTTCAGTTTCTTTTGGTTGATAATATTTTTTCACAAAATTGTTTAAATTTTCGACACTGAGCCTGTCCCTGGGGGAAACCGAAATTTTACGGAAAAACTCTCCCGTGACTTCCGTTAATTCATAATCAAGGTCAAAAGTTGGTTTGGTTTTATAAACTTTTTCAAAACACATTGATTGAAGGCGGTTGCTGTAAATCGAATAACCTCTTCCGATTGTTGGGAATCCGTTAAGATTTTCAATTCTATTATCTTTTATAACTGATGGAGATCCAGGAAGATCAGAAATGAAAATAAATAGATTCAATATGATAATTATACAAAATCCAAGTATTATTATCGTGATTGTTTTATTTGTATAATCCATTCATCATTCCAGGATTTGAAGTAATATTTTTTAAAATTCAAGATTAGTTGTTCAGAAAAGGTTATCGTTTTAAAGATTGGAATGTCATCACAATGAATACATCTGGAAATGAAGGTATCAGATAGTTATTCATTTTCTGGATTATAAATTCCGGATCCTATCCACCAGTCATTATCAATTTTATGCACGTAACTCAACTTTGGAGTGATTTTTTTTGTTTCAGGGTGAAACCACTTGTACTTCATCCACCCTTTCCCGGAATTCCTTGCAATTGCCGACATCTCCTGTATAATAAGAATGCCATTCGGATCCTTTAACTGTTTAAAATCATTTCCCACCCATTTTGGATTAGCGCCATGGGCTAATACAATGCATTTAAAATCATAGGCAAAAATATACAATTCACCGCGGGTAAAAAGTCCATTTGGATCGCTGAATTCCTTGAGAGCAGTTTTTTTACCGTAAATATTAACAAAGCCAGCGGCTTCTTTCATAAAATTGACTAGATCCTCTTTCGTCGGATTTTGTCCATATTTTGGATTATACCTTCCAGTGGCGAGCGTTGCGGTCATCAAAACAATAACCGCAAGAGATGTGATATATTTCATTTCACTTAACCGTTATTTCCCTGATTTCGCAACTGGCTTTGCTATTTGGGGCATGCAATAATCGTCTACCTTCTCGCCGATCACTGCTGATAATTTCCCCCTTATTTCAACACATTCCTTTATCTGACGCCAGCTTGTAACAAACATGCCTGATTCCAGTAATTTATCGATGCACATAACAGCACTGGCTTTGTCTCCGCCGCCCGTCTTTCCAGCTGTCTTGTCGCCACTCCCCTTTTTTTCACCTACTTTCCCGCCATACATGAATGCTTCCTCATTGTCGAGAAGAATGTCAACATTCTGATCGGTAAGTAATGAATCAAGTTCGCCTAGGAGCATAGTTTCATTGGGAAATTTATTATTAACAATTGTCAAATCTTTCGCAGACGGATGTAATTTATCTCCTTTATACCAGGTTGCACGGATCGTCTGTTGACAGATTTTTGCCTTATAAAAAATATTCATATAATTCCTGTCAGCTCGTTCAACTTCTGCAAGAAATTCTGCATTCTGGTTCAATATGTGTTTCTTTTTATACAGCAGCATCGGCTTGCCGCCCTTATCCGGATCCGGAACTTCTTTTTCGAGCTTTACCAAACTCTGAAATTCAGTGTTCTCAACCCAGGGGACCACCTCCATTGTTGTTACTTTGCCGGTCATGGGATTCTGCATGGAAATAAAGGCATCTTTGATCGCGGCTTTAAAGCTCTCAAGATCATAGGATATCAGAGTGGCGCCTTCATTTTTACCAAGGCCAAATGCATTGGTTGTTATGGTAAGTTTCTTATTGGATGCCTGGGTTGAAACTGTCTGGCTGATGCTGCTTTTCGCGCCGGCTTCAACACCAAAGGCTTTGACTGACATTTCCAGTGCAGCTTCAAAAGCCGCATCTTTTGTGTCGGTTTCATCCGTATAGGTAAAAATCGATATGAATTTTGCATTTCTCCCCAGGGACCTCACGTAATAAGAACCACAGCTGCTGAAAAAACCTGGAATATCGTCACTGGTTAAAAGATTTGCCGCAGACGCACTCATTTTTGTTTTTGCTTCATCAACCGATGCGTAGTAAGTATCCATATTTATTTCAACAAAAATATGATGGTAAAATTCCTTTTTCCCGCTTGCAAAGGTAAACTTTGCACTGAGATCCATCGAAATTCCCGCATAACCTGCATTTGCTCCACGTTCCATTGATGTACTTGTATCGGTTGATTTTGTTGATTCAACGGATTCAAATTTATATTGGAAGTCATACGAAGGATCTGTTACGGCAATATCATCAAGACATTTTGATTGAAATGTATTGGTAACGATAGTGTATCCCCTGCCGAGGGTTGGCGTTAATGCGATGTCGGTAATCCTTTTATCTCGAATAATAGTCGGTGCTGCAACGGCACTAACGGTAACAAAAATGACAATAACAGTAATTACGCTGCAAATTTGCTTTTTCATGAACCCCCATAAGCCATATATGTACATGCTTTTTAATGAATTTATTGAAATATGTCAATATAGTATAGTGATAATTATTAATTTCAAGAACTTTTTTTAAAATAATCACAATCTGGTAATAATAAACTATCAAAATAAAAATATATTGGCACATTACTGTCCCATAAATAAAGTGGAAAATATCAAAAATGCAATACATTGCCAAACCCATTTTAATGTGGTATTTGTGAAAATATAAAGCAAAGAAAAAAAGTGCCCGGGAGACATTTGCAAACCCGGTAAATATGAAAAATATTCTTGATAATTTATAATCAATACTTTTATATTGCAGAAAAAATAGTAAGGTGTGAAAAATGGTAAAAAAAATTTCATATTCAGCATTAATTATTTTAATTACTTTCGTCGGATGTAAAAAAAATCCGGATATATCCGGAACATATAAAAAAATTAAAGGAAATTACAGATACGATACCATTGTCATAGAAAAAAAATCCAATGAAGAATTTACAATATCAGCTTTTGATCATGAAATAAAAAAATTAATGACAATGGGAAAATTTGAGAATAAAATATTGAATTTTGGCTGGGTTTCAAACATTATTTTCAATGATGATTACAAGCAGTTTTATATCAACACGGATAAAGAGAGTATATTCATTAAATCTTCAAATTAATAATTCATGATGCGCCAGAAATGCCCATCAAAAATCATAGTTACTCCCTTATTAGCTCCGATAACAATTTTTTTTGTAGAAAATATAAACATTTGTTTAGATAATTTATAACCACTCTCAAAAATTAATTCCTTATCCCCGGTATTGATGACGTACAAAATCTGCCCCATAATTCCATTTGAAAATCCCTTTATGGTGTCGGTACCATCTGCAAAAATTACCGTAATACCGGAAACATCAAAATCAGTTATGTCTCTGTTTTTCATTAATACATTTTTTAAAATGAGTGACCCTGTTTTTGTACTGGAAGTAACATCGAGTTCTTTCGTTTGTATGCTCTTCAACTGCTTATTCAATTTTTCATTATGTTCCCTGATTTTTTGGTCACGGATTTTATTCAGGACTTCAATCCTGAAAATATTTCGTTCATTTTTTTCCGATGTCTTTGTATTTTTATAGATTTGATCAGTTTGTTCATAATTAATTTTTTCAACTTTTCTTAATTCTAAAGAATGATCCCGTATTTTCCCCAAAATATTTTCAAAATTTATAACATTTTTTTTGATAATTGCATTCATTTCTTTAATATTATTTATGATGAAATCAATCTCCTTTTGTTCCAGACTATCACCTTTTTCACCCTTCTCTCCCTTTTCGCCTTTTTCGCCTCTTGGGCTCAGGTCTCCCTTTTCTCCTTTCTCACCTTTTTCGCCTCTTAGGCCCTGATCACCCTTTTCGCCTTTCTCTCCTTTTTCGCTTCTTGGGCCCTGATCACCCTTTTCGCCTTTCTCTCCATTCTCGCCTCTTAGGCCCTGATCACCCTTCTCTCCCTTCTCTCCCTTTTCTCCTCTTTCGCCTCTTGGGCTCAGGTCTCCCTTCTCACCTTTCTCACCTTTCTCGCCTTTTTCGCCTCTTTGACCCTGATCACCCTTTTCACCTTTCTCTCCATTCTCGCCTCTTGGGCTCCGATCTCCCTTCTCACCTTTCTCGCCTTTTTCTCCCCTTTCGCATTTGCAATCATCATTTCCGATAAGCGCATACGAGTTGCCTTCTTTCTTAGAATCCGCATCATATGCAATAATGGTATTAAATGGAATTCCGCAGAGAATGATTATTGAAACTAAGAAGAAAAAATATCTTGAGATGAACATAGGAAAACCTCCTGAATTTTAAAGGAAATAAACATTTTTCTGATATTGAAATTGTTATTGATGCCGGTTTACTTCTTGAATGAAAGCTGTACAGGTATTTCGAATAACATCAGCATCAATTCCTGGTTTTAGACTTGTGAAAACATCATCTGCAATTGATCTAAGATTCATTGAATATGAATTATTTCTTGATACATCATAAAATACCAACGATAATCTTTCAATTAAATCCTTAATAAAATAATGGCTCTTATTCGGAATATTGATCTCAATTTTTTGTAAATCGCTGCATAATCTTACCGCTAAATCCAGGTTGAATGATTTTTTGTTATTTTCGTTAATAACGAAAAGCAAACCGCGTCGCAGTATTTCCCTGTTTAGATTTTTTAACACCGTGCCAGAGGTACAGACAACGGGATAATTATTTTTGCTTATATATTTTAAAAAGTAAAAAAAATTACCCTGAATAGTCATTTGCATTGAATACAAAATTGGTTTAAACCTGTAATCCAATTCCGGTAAAACATGTGACATATACCATGGGAATTGAAACAGGTTAACTACCGGGAACCTTGTTTTATTAATCCCCGGGACCCCATATAATGTTTCAAAATCACTTCCGGATATATATATGTCATCCTGCGTTAATGCATGTGCGATATTATTCAGATATATAGGAACAAAATCATTTGTCATTGCTCTGAAGAAAGAACCATGTCGGGCAGTATTAACTGTAACAATTATTAACAATAATGCAATCATTATTAATTTAACTTTTTTTGATTTTGATAATTCAATAATCAATTCAATGCCTGAACCCAGAGTAATGAAAAGTAAAAGATAGATAAAAATCAGATACCTCTCCATGACGCCATAGGAAACATCGGAAACAAAATTTTTCAAAAGAAACAATAAAGCCATTTGTATCATAAGAGAAACAGCAATGATAACTGCCTGAGTTTTATGCTTTTTCCAAATTGAAACAATCACGCATAAAAACAGTACAGAATAAACATGAAAAGATCTGGGGAAATCAAGACATAAGAAAGCAATGCCTGAAAAATACTTTTCTTCATGCGTGCCGATATACAGGCTCAGGCCCCCAAGATCTTTTCTTAAAAGATGATGCATCGAATCTGAAATTGTTTTTAGATTGCCCCAGTCAGGCCATACAGTAGAATCATTTCTTAATAAAGGGAGTGACGCATAAAAGAAGGCGATAAGAAAAAGTGATATCAGCACGTTTAAACCAAAAAATGATGCTGTGATTCTTTTTTGATACAGATTATAAAAAATAGCGGACATCCAGAATGGGAAAGCAGTTATGATAACCGGATGTTGAGCAATTGCAAGGCCGGAAAATATACTCATCAGGATTATTGATTTCCTGTAATGAATATCCTCATAACTCGAAATACTGAATAATATCACACAAAGCATCATGGTCTGCGCCAGTGCGTATTTTTCCGGTTGGAGTGCCATACCCATGATAAGAGGATAGGTTGAATAAATCAATCCGCTGATAAAGGAAGATATTTCACTGTTTTTAAAACGTAAGGATATGCAATATATTAATACTACACTAATGGTATGACAAAAAAATGAGAAAAAACTGAGCGTAATTGGACTATTCGATGATGTGATTGAAAATAACAACCTGTTGATCCACGCCTGGAGTGGAAACCCGGGAGGGTGCAAAACCCCGCCATAAAGGGCATTCATAAACATCTCTGCGCCATCGGGATTTTGAGGATGTCTGGCAATCCAGAAGGAAAATGGTATTGTTATTAAAATTAATGCGAGAGGATAAAAATATTTTTTTAAACGAGTGTTTTTCATATTTAATTTCAACATAAAACCTGATTATTACAGGTATAAAATACTTTTGATATTTGTAAAATCAAATATTTGATCATTGTTAAATTATGCTCGTAAATATTTTAATTATACTTTCCTTATTAAATGCCCGAAAATATACATGTGTTTTTCATGCTGGAGCGATAGTAACTGGAGAAATTAATTATGAATAAAATTATCTCTTTTCTGATAGTTCCCTTAGTACTGATTTTCGGACAGTGTAAAAATATAAGAATTACCGAAGACTTGAGCGGAAGATATATACGTGAGAATTGTTTTAATGCCGAATTAAAAAATCCAGCATCGAACAACAGGGTTGCAACGGCGATTGCCTTGAAAAAAATAAGTACTGCTGTATATCAGATTGAGTATATCGGCGGGGATGCCAGCGGCACGAAACTATTTGGCAAATTGGATGGTCATATTTTAAAGGGAGATCTTGGAACGATTACCATCGATTACCGTATCAGCGGGAATCAAAAAAAAATATCATTCATAAGTTATGATCTTGAATGCACATACGGTGAAATTCATTAACAAGAAATATTTTATGTGAAAATAATATCAATTATCGCAATAATCCTTTTTTTTCTTCTGGAAAGAGGGAAAAAAGCGGTATGTTTTCAACAAACCATTTGGCGCCATCTGCTTTCAAAAATATTTTTTTCAGGAGAAGTTCCGCCTTACGATGTAACTCATCGATTTCATCATAAAACTTTGATGAATCCTGTTCTCTCGTTAATGCAGATGCGGCGAGTGCATAATAACTTTTAGAAAAATCCGACAACCCGTCAACTGAGCCGATTTTTTTTAATAGGCCTTCATTATTCATAATTTCCTGTATGATGAAATTATTAACGGTAAATAAATTGCTCCTGATTTTTTTATATTCAGCAATTTTCTTCAACTCACCGGGAAAGGAAATTCCTTCTCTGTTAAAAAATATTTCCTGATAGTTATGGCCGATTTCCCAAAGAAAAAATAGATCAGATACATTATGTTTTATCAGTAGTAACTGCCTGCCATTTTTTATTTCATTTTTCGTATCGGGAATAAGGTAGGGAGATACAGCAGCGACCTCCTTAGCTAATCTGTAATTTTTTTCATTTTTTATATGTTTCAAAAAATTATTTATTATATTTTTTTTATCGTTCACATTTGAATAATATATACTTCCTGATGCAATATTAATCATCTCGGAATTTTTTTTTAATTTGTAGATATCTCCATTTAATCTTACATATTTAATAAAATCTTCAAGTTTTTCCCGTTTGAGAATATTACTCATGCTGCAATTTTCACAATTCAAAATTACTGATCGAATAAAGGCATTCATCTCATTTTTAATCTGCAGAGTGGTTAAAAACAATTCTTTCTGAACATTCTTGCTGGCAAAAATGAAATATTTTGGCTCCATATCAAGAGCCTCGACACTCCCTGATACGCCATAGGAATTCATGAATTTATTTAAGGATTCTTCAGATTTTTTTTTTTCAATCATTTCAGTTGCATCAGTTTTCATTAATAACATGTAAAGAAAAAGTGACAGGAGAGCAATAATTTTATATCTCATTATCATATTGTTATTTTGATAAAAGGTTCTCGAGATTGTTTAAATCTGCACCGCTCATAAAGGATCCGTCATTCAAAAAAAAGGCCGGAACTGCATCGATGCCGAGTATTTCCGAAATTGATTCTGCACGCGAAATTTTTTCCTTCCCTTTTTCGCATTGATATTTATTAAAATCATCGTTTTTTTTCCATTGTTCTAAACTGTATTCAGACAATCCAAAATTTCTGCAAACGGCTTCAATGCTTTTCGCTTTTCCCCGTTTTCCGTTATATGATATTACAATAAAATTTACAACCGTACCGAATTTATCTGCCAGGGGCTTGATCTTGCTGACCGCTTCATTGCAAAATCGGCACAGAGGATCCGTAATCATATAGATTTCTTTACCATTAATTTTTTCAGGTATATAGTTAAAAGCAACTGCTTGTTTTATTTGAACGATATGATAAAAAATATTATCCGAATAAATTTTATTCACAGCCTCCTGTGAAAGTATAATCCCTTTGCTGTAAAGATTTCCGGATACTATGTAGTCTTTCCCGCAATATACTGGAATCAGTCTCCCGCTCATTTTTATAATGACCTCGCAAAGGTCTTTTACGGTTTTTTTTGAAAGAATTTCAAATTTACGTATCTGAATATGTGATTGAATGAATTCCTGATCCACATGTGAACAGGTATCATCTGCTTTGCTGTTATCGTAATTCAACAATAGCATTATGAAAAGGAATGTTATACGTGATTTTGAATAGAAACCGTTTTTCATGCTTTTCCCAGATTTTGGTGTATTTTTTTATTTTCAAAAAAGATTCCTATTTCATTTGAAAGCTTCGGAATCTATCTTCTCGTATATTTTTTCATTTATGAACAGATCAACAAGGGATTTGTCAAGCCTGCCTTTATCAGCTTCTTCAGTGAGTATTTTCAGCACAATATTCAATGGCACTGGCTTTTTATATGGCCTGTCTTTGGCTGAAAGGGCATCATAAATATCCGCTACTGCCATCATCCTGGACTGAATAGAAATGCTGTCCATGCCTTTAAGGCCGTCGGGATACCCGGAGCCGTCGAGAAACTCATGGTGTCTTAAAGCTATTTCCGGAATATTTTTATATTCAGAAGGCCATGGAATTTTACTTACAAATTTATACGTATGAACTACATGGGTTTCGATCTCTTTCCTTTCTTCCGGATTGAGGCTGCCTCTTTTTATTGTGAGGTTGGCCTTGTTTGAATCTGTAATTACATCGATCGAGTTGCCGTTTAAATCCCTGCATTCAATATTTTCAATATCACTAATTATGGAGGTAAGCCTGGCTACAGGATCTTCATCCAAAATTGTTGGTTCGTTCAGCATGCTGATTTTATTTTTAATTTCAATTATTCTATTAAGCGTCGAATTTTTTTCATTCTTGAATGTATCAGATCTGATTTTCTTTTCAGAAATATCTGTATCGGTATCAAATAATTCCATTTTTTTGTTAAAATAAGATAGCTCAACATATCTGTATAGATAATCGAGTCTCATCTGTAAATTTTCCATATCTTCAGGGAATAACTTTTTGGCCTTTTTAAATATATTGAGGTCAATGTAAACTTTTCCGAAGTCGTGCAGTAGAGCTGCAAATTCCAGTTCTCTTAAATTATTTTCATTGAATCTGATTTTACCAAAATTGCTGCTGTCGTTGATGGCATGTGCCATATATTTGCAGATTTCAGCGACCCTGAATGAATGTCCCGATGTTGCCGGGTCCCGTGATTCAATAGCAGTTACCGAAGCCTTGACGAATTCTTCAAACTGATTCTGGATTTGATTTATCAGTCTGTTATTTTCAATGGAAACTGCGGCCTGACCCGCAATTGCCTGGAGAAGGTTGTTATATTTTTTATCAAATGTAATAACATATGTATCGAAGTCCTCTTTGTTTATCAGCTTTATAGTAAAAGCCTCATTTTCACTCTCGCCTTTATTCGACTTGTCTTTTTTGCTGTTTATCAGCTGGATGACTCCAATGATTTCATCAAGATGATTTTTCATAGGCACAACAAGCATTGATCTGCAGATATAACTGTGAGTTTTATCAAAGAAAGAATTAAATGAATAAGAGGAAAATTTTGATATCTGGTAGGCATCCGGAATGTTAAGAATTTCTCCGGTAACTGCGACATATCCAGCTATTGATGTTTTATCGAGATCCATGACAAATTCTTCAAGCGGGATATCCCTGGAAAAAGTATGCGAGTATTTGAATCTTAGTTTCTTGCCGTTATTTTCGTCATCCTCAACAAGATAAAGACTGCCTGCATCGGCGCCTGTTATTTTTTTGCTTAAAAAAAGGATAAGCCGCAACAACTTGTCCGGATCCTTTTCACTTGAAAGTGATTTCCCTATGTTGATAAGATCTTCCTGATCCTGATGCATATCGAGAAGCTTCGACATGTATTTATTATTTAGAGCTTCATTATCATAAAATTCCTCTATCAGTGAAAAGGATTTGAGTGTCAGGAATATGAATTCATATTCCTGAATTTTATTTATTTTATAATCAGAAATATGGTAAAGTCTTGTGAGGTTCTGGCCTAAAAGGTCATCTTCAGTACCGAAGATAACAAGCTGATAATAAATCTTCTGGTAGGGTATAATGTTTAAATATTTATTGAGAGGAAGGTATTCATCATGCGATATAAAAATTACTGTTTTAACAGGAATATCATTAATTTCTGATATCAGTCTGTCTATTTCATCGGGAATATTACCGGTAATAATACTTACAAATTCAGTTTGTGCCGGCATGGCAATCAATGATTCTACCTTCTTTGAGATTATAACGGTTCCCATAATTGTAAATTTAATATGGGCATTCACAGCAGTCAATTATTATTTTATTCTTGATTATTGAAAACAAATCAGTTGATTTCTATGGATACCAGTTCTGGATCATGCATTTCAAGGGGATGATGATACTCCTGGCAAAGGGGATCAAGGGGCAGTATATTTTTATCATACCCCGGAAGAACGCAGTGGTGGTCCGCCTGGGAGATAAAAGGATCGATACCATGATAAAACATTTACCGGAAGACGCCTACAGGTTAATGGAAACGGCATTTGAAATGATGGATTGACTGCACATGCGATTCAAGTTTATCAATATGCCCAACTTTTTCAGGATGTTCAAAAACAATATCAACAGCCAGATAGACTAAAAAGCTCAGGTTGCTCTATTGAATTCTAAAAAATATTTTAATTGACTTTATATCCTGATATTTTTCAATCATCATTATTTTCGTTTTCATGGCTGCTGTTCATTTATTAAATTATGAATTTCCCGGAGGATGTTATGGCAAATAGTGTTTTTGAAAGACTGCAGGATGTGCTTGATACAATTCCAAACGGCTTTCCAAAATCCAGGGAAGGCCTCGATATCCAGATTCTCAAAAAGATATTTACCGAGGAGGAGGCAAGTATTGCCAGTGATCTAAAAATGAACTGGGAGACACCGGAAACCATTGCAGCCAGGACTGGCAGGGACAAGGATATTTTAAAAGAAAAACTAAGGAAAATGCATCAACGAGGGGAAATTTTCGGAGCTAAAATAAATGAAGTAGAAATTTACAAGTTGATGCCTTATGTCTATGGGATATATGAATTTCAGATTAAAAGAATGGATAGAGAATTTGCAGAACTTAATGAAAGATATAGCAAGGAAGTGTTTGCCAAGGATTTTTTCTCCCAAAATCCTCCAATGATGAAGGTCATTCCAATCGAAAAGACCATCCCTTCCCACTCGGTTGTAAAAACCTATGAAAGCGTTAAAGAGATTATCACCAATGCCAAGGACTGGGCTGTTGATGAATGCATTTGCAAGAAGGAAAAGGGACTGCTGGGACATGAATGCTCTTTTCCCAAGGAGGTCTGTCTCGGTTTTGCACCTATTGAGGATTATTTTAAGACATCTAACTGGGGAAAGCAGATTTCAAGGGATGAGGCCTATGCAGTCCTTGATATGTCCGAAAAAGCCGGCCTGGTACATCTAACATCAAACATCCAGAAGGGACACATCTATATATGCAATTGCTGTTCCTGCTGCTGCGGTGTCCTTCGTGCCGCAAATTTGATGGGTGTGAAGCAATCGGTAGCACATTCCGATTACGTGGCGGTAGTGGATGTGGATAAATGTATTGCCTGCGGAAACTGTGAAGAGAGATGCCATGTGGATGGAATTAAGGTTGGTACGTATGCCGAGGTTAATGAAAAATGTATTGGATGCAGCCTGTGCGTAACAACCTGTCCTGAAGAGGCCGTTACCATTCAGTTAAGGGATGATAATGATATCCTGGAGGTTCCGGCAAACGAAAAGGATTGGATAAAAAAGAGAGGGATATCTTCCGGAAGGACTTCTTACAAGGAGAAACTGCTTTAAGCTGTTCTTAGCATGCCTATCCTGAAGGCCCGTAAATAAATCGCTGTTAAGAATATTTTACCAACCCATTGCGGAACCATTGCCCGTTTCTGAATCGGATAATATCCTGATTGAAGTAATCCTGGAAATTATGAAAGTCCTCTCTTCATTTTTCAGGAAACAGATATAATTGCTTCTATTTTATTTTGGTGCTGCGAAGCCTGATTTTCAGGATACTGTTTTTATAACAAAAATAAAGTGTGCTGACTGTTCCTGAATTTATCATGCCCTGATAACAATATATTATCCTTTTATTTTTTCATATTGACTTAATCGATTAAATTCCGGCAGTATACAAAAAATGAAAAATACAATAACATGCAATCTTTGCGGCGGAGGCAGATTTTCAGAAAGAACCCCATTCAAGGGGACTTCAAGGAGATATGTTTACGATTTTATATACGGGCGCTGCGAGAACTGCAAATCCATCATGAGGCTTACAGACATTTCTGTTGATTATTCCGGCTATATCACTTCAAAAAATCTCCAGACCGTGAAGGCAAAAAGGCTGATAAAATTTTTTAGTCTCCTGAATGTATCAATGGATGATTCTATCCTCGATTATGGCTGCGGAAATGGTTCCTTTTTACTAACCTTGAAAGACCTGGGATTCAGGAATGTAAAGGGGTATGAGCCCTTCAATGATGAATATAATGCCCTGGAGCCCGGGGTAAAATATACCCTGATATATCTTATCCATGTCTTTGAGCACCTTGCTGATTTTAATGTATTTTTTTCTGATATAAAGAGGTACTCTATAGAAAATGGGAAAGTGCTGATAATCACGCCAAGTTCATCAAGGATAACAAAACTTGATCCCGAGGATCCATTTCAGCAGTTCGCCATTCACGCGCCCTATCACAATTTTATCCCATCCGATGAAATTGTGATGAAGTTGTTCAGTGATAATAACTTCAGGCTGAAGGTTCACATGGACTATGATGTGGCAAGGAGCGGGTTGTTTGCGAATAATAATTTCTCAGCCCTCATGCAGCATCACCTTGGCGGGGCCAAGGAGGACCTATTGACATCGCCGAAAGGGAAAATTGCGGGAACCGTTCTTGCCCATGCTCCGTCTGTTTTAAATACATTTTTATTTAAAACAAGAGACAGGCTTGTGAGTACATTCCTATTTGAAAAAAAATAAATATGAGGAAATTGAATTATAGTTGATAAAATTGAAAATCTACCAAAGACTGCTTAAATTTTTGAGCAATTGAGGTTACAATTTAATAAAAACATGACAGGGGGAGTATCATGAAAGACACATTCATATACGATACCATTCGGACACCGCGGGGCAAAGGAAAAAATGACGGTGCCCTCTACGAGGTAAAACCGGTTGATCTTCTGAAAACGCTCTTCATTGCGCTCCAGGAAAGGAACAGCCTTGACACATCAAAGGTGGACGACGTGGTCCTGGGCTGCGTTACAGCCATCGGGGACCAGGGCGCAGATATTGCCCGAACCGCCGTACTCTACAGCGGCTGGGATGAATCGGTTGCCGGGGTTACCCTGAACCGTTTCTGCGCATCGGGCCTTGAGGCGATCAACATGGCGGCCATGAAGATACAGTCCGGGGCCGAGGACCTCGTGGTGGGCGGCGGCGTTGAATCCATGTCGAGGATTCCCATGGGTTCCGACGGCGGCGCCCTGTACCTGGACCCCAGGGTAAACGAGGCCATCAACTTCATTCCCCAGGGCATTTCGGCGGATCTCCTTGCCACCATAGACGGGTTCACGAGGAAGGACGTGGACGCCTTTGCCGTACTTTCCCACTCCAGGGCTGCGGCAGCGGCCGGGAACGGACACTTCAAGTCCATTGTCCCTGTCAATGACCTTAACGGAAACCTCATCCTGGACCATGACGAAACGATACGGGCGGAGACCACTGCTGAAATCCTGGCAGGGCTCAAGCCCTCTTTTAAAATGATGGGTGACCTGGGTTTTGATTCCTCGGCACAGCTTAAATATCCCCAGGTGGAGGCGATTGACCATGTCCACCACGCGGGAAATTCTTCAGGGATAGTGGACGGCGCAGCACTGGTTCTAGTGGGAAACAAAAAGGCAGGGAAAGACCAGGGGCTTAAACCCCGTGCCCGGTTCCTGAGCGTTGCCGTCACCGGTTCCGAACCGACAATCATGCTCACCGGGCCGATTGCGTCAACCCGGAAGGCACTGAAGAAAGCGGGCATGAAGATATCGGATATAGATCTTTTTGAGATCAATGAGGCCTTTGCCGCCGTTGTTTTGAAGATCATACGGGACCTCGGGATAGATCCCGGCAGGGTCAATGTAAACGGCGGCGCAATAGCAATGGGGCATCCCCTCGGGGCCACCGGTGCAATGCTCATGAGTACAGTCCTGGATGAACTGGAGAGAAGGGATAAATCCATCGGCCTCTGCACGCTTTGCGTCGGCGGCGGCATGGGCATCACCACCATCATCGAAAGGATTTAAACGCAATGACGGACATGCACTTTATCCAGGGGCATGCTGATATGAAAAAAGAATTATATCAAACAGACATTCAGTAAGTGAGGGACCCCATGAGCATAGAATATAAAAAAGGCCAGAACAATATCGTAACCCTGCTCCTTGACAAGCCCGGCAGCCCGGTGAACCTGGTGGATGCAGCCCTGGTTTCATCACTCAAGGATTCACTTGACAGGCTTGAAACGGATAAAAGCATAACAGGCGTTATTTTAACATCGGCGAAAAAGAAGGATTTCCTCGCAGGGGCGGACATTGACGGGCTCTATGCGATACAGGACACCGCTTCAGCCATGGAAATGGTTGATTTCTACAAAAAACAGCTCCGGAGGCTGGAAACCCTCGGCAGGCCGGTTGTTGCCGCCATAAACGGCACAGCCCTGGGCGGAGGCTACGAACTCTCCCTTGCATGCCACTGGAGGATAGCCCTTGGCAGCCCGTCTATTGAAATCGGATTCCCCGAGGTGACTCTGGGTCTCCTCCCTGGAGGCGGCGGGACGCAGAGGCTTCCGAGGCTCATCGGCATCCAGAACGCCTTCTCCTTCCTGGTGGAGGGGAAACGGGTAAGGCCCGAGGAGGCCATCAAGGCAGGACTCGTCAATGAACTTGCCTCCGATGAAAAGGATCTCCTGGAAAAAGCAGAGGCATGGATTAAAAATAACCCTGAAGCAAAGCAGCCCTGGGATAAAAAAGAATTCAAATGGCCCGGGGGGGATCCCAGAAACCCCAGGATGGGGGAACTCTGGGCGATAGCGCCTTCCATGGTGAATAAAAAGGCAAAGGGGAACTACCCTGCAGTGAGAAACATACTCTCCTGCCTCTATGAAGGGGCCCTGGTGGATATCGACACCGGCCTGCGTATAGAATCACGGTATTTTGCAAACCTTGCAGTGAGCAGGGAGGCAAAAAATCTCATGGAATCACTCTGGTTCCAGCTCAACAGCATCAGGAAGGGCCAGAGCCGCCCGGCAGGATTTGAAAAATACCAGGCAAAAAAAGTGGGTGTCCTGGGCGCAGGGATGATGGGCGCAGGTATAGCCTATGTCTCCGCCTCTGCAGGCATTGATGTCATTCTCAAGGATGTAAACATGGAGGCAGCGGAACGCGGGAAGGCCTATTCTGAAAAAATTCTGGATAAGCGGGTGAGCCAGGGGAAGATGTCAAAGGATAAAAGGGACGGGATATTGTCCAGGATAAGGCCCACTGCAAGCGCGGGGGATCTGAAGGGATGCGACCTTGTCATTGAAGCGGTATTCGAAGAGAGGGAACTGAAAGGGAGAGTGACAAAAGAGGCAGAGGAACAGATGGACCCCAGCGGCATATTTGCATCAAACACATCCACCCTTCCCATCACCGGGCTTGCCGGGAAATCTTCACGGCCGTCAAAATTCATCGGCCTCCACTTTTTTTCGCCCGCAGACAAGATGCCCCTTGTTGAAATCATAGTCGGCAAAGAGACCGATGACGAAACCCTTGCAAGGGCTTTTGATTATGTTCTCCAGATAAAAAAAACCCCCATTGTGGCAAATGACAGCAGGGGCTTCTACACTTCCAGGGTTTTTACCACCTATCTTGCCGAGGGGATTGCCCTTCTGTCAGAGGGGCAGAACCCGTCTTTGATAGAGTCAGCAGGCCTCAAGGCAGGCATGCCCGTGGGGCCCCTTGCGCTGAGCGACGAGATTAGCCTGTCGCTCATGAAGCACATCATCGATCAGACAAGAAAAGACCTTGAGGGCGAAGGGAAAACCCTGCCTGTCAGGCCGATAGAAAAGGCAGTGGGTTTAATGGTTGATGAGCATAAACGGACAGGGAAGAAGGAGGGCAAGGGATTTTATGATTACCATGAGGGCGGAAAAACCCTGTGGAATGAGCTTTATAAAATATTCCCGCAGAGCAGGGAGCAGCTCCCCATCAATGAAATAATTGACAGGCTGATTTTTGTCCAGTCCCTTGAAACAATACGCTGCCTTGAAGAAAAAGTCCTGAGGTCTGTTGCTGATGCAAATATTGGAAGCATCTTCGGCTGGGGTTTCCCGCCCTTCCGGGGGGGGACGATCCAGTTCGTAAACTCCTATGGCGTCCGGGAATTTCTCAGGAGGGCCGGGGAATTGGAAAAAAAATATGGAAAGAGTTTTTCGCAGCCTGAACTGCTTGCAGACATGGCAGAAAAAAACCAGTTGTTTAAATGATAATTACGCCAAACCATGTTTTCGATGTTAATCTCTTCGATAACGCTATATGACGATTTTGTTCAGTAAGGCTGCTTAATTACATGGCTCCTTACAAATTGACGATATACAGATACAATAGGAGTTGAAAATGCAAGATACAAATAGAATCACGGGTTATCTAATCATCACAGCCTCAATCATTCTGGGTGTGGGATCGCTGCTTGCATTCCTGCTTTTCCTTTATACAGGAAAGATATTTCCCGTGGACACGGGGATGGAAGGAATTACATTACTGGCTTTTGACTGCGCCCTCTCCCTGATGTTCTTCATTCAGCACAGCTTCATGGTGAGGAAAGGTTTCAAGGAATGGATCTCCAGGCTGATAAATCCTGTTTATTACAGCGCGGTATATTCCATCTTCTCCGGGATATCTCTGTTTTTAATGGTTTTCCTGTGGCAGACATCGGATATTATCATCCTCGCACCTCCTGACTGGCTTACCTGGTTTTCAAGAATAATATTTCTACTCTCAATATGCGGATTTATCTGGGGAATCCGGTCGCTAGGCAGCTTTGATCCCTATGGCCTGGGAAGCATAAGGCGCGCCATGAAAGGGAAAACCACCCTGATGATACCCTTTACCGTGAAAGGCCCTTACCGATACGTTCGCCATCCCCTCTATTTATTTTTTTTGATCTTGATCTGGTCCAATCCGAGCCTCACAGCAGACAGGCTCCTTTTAAACATATTATGGACACTGTGGATAATAATTGGAACCTTCCTGGAAGAGAGGGATCTCGTTTCGGCATACGGTGAGGAGTACCGGGATTACCAGAAAAAAGTCCCCATGCTCATTCCCGGCAGGAAAAGATGGGATTGATTTCATTCCCTCGCTTTGTTTGAAATCATCAGTACTGTTTGATACAGATTGATGGAATAATCTGCTTGCAAATCACTTCCAAACAGAGGATCGCAGGTTCGATCCCTGCAACGCCTAATGCATAATAAAGATTTTTTCATTTTTCAAATCAACATATTATTTGAGATGTATTTAACTTGACTTTCCTAAAATAAGGATTATAATTGATGGAAATAGAGCAGATAGTATTCACTCTGCATTATGAACAATAAAAAGTTTATAATACCATTTTTTATTTTAAAATGAATTTTTGAAAAAACATGCAGGCCACTTATTCCATTGATATCCGTACGTTAATTCTTATCTGGTCCCTTGTGACAGCGACCAAGGCTCTGGTTCTGGTATTTGTGAGTCATGCCCAGAAAGACTATGCGCCTGCGCGCCTCTGGGCTCTCGGCGCTATCTCCAGTGCGGCAGGGCTTTTCCTGATCAGCTTCCGTGATATCATTCCGCCGTTCATCACTATCATCATCGGCAACGGATTGCTGATGTCCGGCCTGATGGTTGTCAATTTTGGCGTGGCGCAAGCGGCCGGGCGGACCCCTCCCTGGAAGGCCGGGTGGATTGTCTTTGCCGCAGCCATTGCGGTGCTTTTCTGGAAGAGCATGATTGATGAATCCACGAGCATCCGTATACTTGCCTTTTCATTGGCAAATGCAATCTATTTCGCCCATGTCATTTTTGTATGTTTACGCTATTCGGACAGCAGCCGGGCTTCGAGCTTCCGCGTTTTTGCCGCAATCAGCGTCCCTCTTGCACTGCTCTCATTGTGGCGTGGAGCGGCAAGCGTCTCTCAGGGAACCTCCTCGTTACTGGCGTCTACGAGTGAGCAGATTATCTTTATCTCTTATTACATCTGTTATCAGCTTGCCAGCGCAACGCTGCTCGTTCTGATCACCAATCAGCAGCTCCAGGATAAGCTTGAGCATCTTGCCAGTACCGATCCGCTTACCGGTCTCCTGAACCGGCGTGCGTTCACCCGCGCCGCCGGCCGCGAGTGGTCGCGCAGCATGCGTCACAAATACCCGGTTTCCTGCCTGATGATCGATATCGATCATTTCAAACTACTCAATGATCAGCATGGGCATGCTGTCGGCGATCATGTGCTCACTGCGGTTGCCAGCAGTCTGACGGCAACAATGCGTATTGAAGATATCCTGTGCCGTTACGGCGGGGAGGAGTTTGTCTGCCTGCTGCCGCACACTTCGAAAGAAGGGGCCCAGGTCATGGCGGAGCAGCTTCGCGAAAGGATAGCGGCCCGGAAGTTATCAATAGATACCGGGGACTGCGCAGTGACCATCAGTATTGGTGTGGCCGTACGCAATGCAAGGGATATTACGATTGAGTCGGTTATCGAAGAGGCCGATAGGGCTCTTTATCATGCAAAGCAGTCAGGACGCAACCGGGTGTGCGTGGAAGGTGAATCGGGGTGACATCTGAGCCTGATTTATTTTTTCCGTATTTTATCAAATAAATACTCCAATCCATTGAGTTTGATTTCATAGACTGCAGCAAGCATTTCACCAAGTTCTCCCGGAGGAAATCCTTTCCGGTGAAGCCATACAACATAGGGCTCAGGAAGGTCTATTAATAGACGATCTTTGAATTTTCCAAAAGGCATTTTATATCGGGCCAGTTTTAATAAATTACTTGTATCCATACAATCTATACCCGCAATAGTATAACCTTCTCGTTGTCATTCATTATCATTTTAGCCAAAATATTTTCTTTGATTAAATCTATTCATCCTTTGGGCACCCTATGACAAATACCGCTGCTGATTTTTCTTCCGCATATGTCGCCATGCTGTTGATATTACTGCTGTATTTACAGAGGATTTGTCCCTTGATGTAATCAGCGTGAAATTCACATTTTAAACAGCTTTCCAATTTCATTAAAAATTACTCCTTGTAGCATTTCATATAATTTGCATTAAAAATCTTTATACTGAGCGCCTGATTCCTTTTTTTTCTGTTTTTCTGAAAAAGGTTGTCCGTTTTTTTCAATTTTTTTTATTCCAAAAGGATTCCGGTTTGCCTGATAATCCGGCAGTATATGACCAATGACGGCTGCATGCAGCGCAGTATTCCCGTGCCTGTTTTTTACGGCTAAATCCGCCCCATTTTTAAGAAGAATCTTAAGCACTTCCGTCTCTCCGTTTTCCGAGGCAGCATGGATGGGAAGATATCCATTGGAAACCAATTTATTCGCTTCCGCCCCCTGTGCAAGCAGAAATTCCGTTATTTCACTGCCTCCACGGCACTCTTTACCCGACAAGAATTACGATTACTTTCCTTGGTCCGTGTATTCCTTTAAAGAGATGCCCCTGGATGTCACCGGTCATGCTGGGGCCGGTAATAAAAACAAACTGGCCGGGATATGTATCTTTTTTAAAAACTCTTTCCATAACCTGCTCATACACAGAAAATATCCTATCCACGGGAACGATAGCGATATGCAGAATCGGCGCCAGTGATATTAACCGGGGCTGATCCCTGTCAAGAATCAGGCCCAGCGTTCCTGATTCGGCAACGGCAAAATCCGCGCCGGTTATTCCAGCATCGGCAATGTCAAAGACAGCATCTTTATAATCATCCCGTCCGGCGAAATCTCCGGAGCGCATGACTTGTACGCCGATTGAATTCCCCCATGCCGGAAGATCCAGGGGAGCCACCACATCGTCGGTGGAAACCATGACCCTTTTCAGTCCCTCCTCCTTGGCGATCTCAGTCAGCTTTTCCTTTGCCCGGGAACTGTTTTCAACCCTGTGAACTATGCCGGTCTCAAGCCTGAGCATTCCGGTAAATGCACGTATCATCTCTTCTTTACCCTGCACCGGATCTCGTGACTGCTGTACATCGGGCATGTCCCGGGGTTTCGTCTTGCGGGCAGCCTTCAGCCTTCCTAAAATTTCATCCCGTGCGCTCTGCAATCCCAGTTCCTCCCCTGTTTCAGATATTTTCAAAAATACTTTTCAATGTTTCTTCTTTGTCTCTTTCCATTTTTCATGAAATGTCTTCCGGGCCACCGGGGGAAGGTCCCTCGTTTTAAACCACCCTCCGAAAGCGCCTGTCATTCTACGCATCACTCCATCATGAGAATTTTTATTAATAAAAGGCCTGGTCAACGAAATGCCTGAATTCCACATCCATGGGTTTTTGACAGCAAGGGCCCACAATTTGAAAAAAAGCGCCTCTCTCCAGGGGCGTTTTTTCCCCCTGAACTCTTGATCCGCAGAAACATCGAGAGACCGGTAATAGAGAAATAAACCGGGATGGTCGATCCCGGCCGGACAGACGCTTTTACATGCGCCGCACAGGGTGCTGGCGCGGTAGATATCCTGAGTCCTGTCCAATCCCAGGAGCGGCGGCATGAGGACCTGGCCCATGGGGCCTGAATATATCCAGCCGTATGCATGCCCTCCGATCTGCCGGTATACCGGGCATACATTCAGGCACGCGGAACAGCGGATGCAGCGCAGTGCGCCGCGGGCCTGCGGGTCCTGGTAAATCCGGGAACGGCCGTTATCGATGATTACGATGACCAGTTCATCGGGCCCGTCTATCTCGCCCTCTTTCCGCGGGCCGCTGTCCATGGATACATAGGCGGAAATTTTCTGCCCGCTGCAGTTGCGGCTCAAAAGCCTCATGATGTGCATTGCATCCTTCATGGTGGGGACAACTTTTTCCAGGGTCATTACCGATACCTGGGTCCGAGGCGATGATTTTGCAAACCGGATGTTCCCCTCATTCTCAAGGTTGATGATGGTCCCGGTTTCAGCAACCGCCATGTTTACGCCTGTCACGCCGAATTCCGCCCGGTGAAATTTCTCCCGGAGAAAGAGCCGGGCCGCGTATCCAAGCTCTACCGGATCCAGTGTCGGCTCTTTCATGCCTGCTTTGGCCATGAAAAGATCCCGTATCTCTTCAACCGTTACATTGAGGGCCGGTACAATGATGTGATAGGGTGTGCTGTCCATCAGCTGGATGATAAATTCGCCAAGATCGCATTCCCATGGTTTTATGCCGTTTTCCGACAGGAGATCGTTCAGTCCGATCTCCTCTGTCACCATGGACTTCCCCTTGATCACGAATTCGGCTCCCCGCTCCCTGGCAAGGTTCACGATATATTCATTGGCCTCTTCTGCCGTGCGGGCCCAGAAAACCTTAGCCCCGTTTGCCATTGCATTTTTCTCAAATTCCTCCAGGAGCTCCGGGAGCCGGTCGAGCACATCAGCCCTGATCCCTGCGCCCCGCGCATGCGCTTCCGCAACATCGGGAAGGGATGCAAGGCCTATTTCGCGCTTCTGGTATAGGAAATGGGGCACCGTTTTCAGAAAGGGCCGCGCCCGGGCCTTTTCCACGCCCTTGCGGGCCAAATCGTTAAATGCATCTGTTAAGATCTTCATTGCCGATCCCCGCTTCCCTTCTGTGCCAGGAAACTTGCCAGGTGCATTGCCTTTTTTTCAGGATGATGGCGGCTGAGAAAACCGCCAATGTTTAGTAAACATCCCGGCTCGCAGAGGACCAGGAGATCGGCCCCGGAGTCCAGGAAATTTTGAACCTTATCCTGCACCATTGCCCCGGAAATATCGGGATAGGAGTTAGCGAATGCACCCCCGAACCCGCAGCAGAAATCATCCTGGTTCATGGGAACCAGTTCCGCGCCTTTCACTGAGGATATCAGCTTCCTGGGCTGGGCCGAAACTCCCAGCCCCCGTAAAATATGGCATGATTCATGGTATGCCACCGTCCCCTTGAAAGCGGCCCCGGTATCGGTCACGTTAAGCACATCCACAAGGTATTGCGACAACTCGTACACCCGCGGGGCGAGCTCGGCGGCGCGCCTGGACCATTCCGGTTCGTCTTCGAGAAGTTCCGGATAATGGTATTTCACCATGCATACACATGAGCCCGAAGGGCTCACGATAACATCATCATTGCCGAAAAGTTTAATAAAATGTTTCGCCGCCTTTTTCGCCTCCCTTCGATAGCCGGAATTCATCGCAGGCTGGCCGCAGCAGGTCTGCCCGCGGTGATAGATTGGATTTACCCCTGCCTGCCGCAGCAGGGACACTGCCGACTCCCCGATTTCGGGATGAAAGAGATTAACAATGCACGGAATGAACATGGATACTTCTTTAGTCATTTACCATTTCCTGTTATACCATTAAATACTTCTTTTTCACCTCTACGTCCGCTTCAAGCTCTTCAACGGTACCCTCAAAACGGATTCTGCCGTTATCAATGACATATGCCCTGCTGATCATCTTCAGGGCCGACCGTACATTCTGTTCCGACAGAAGGATGCTGATGCCTGCATCGCGGAGTTTGAGAATCTGCCCTTCAAGTTCACGGACAATAAGCGGCGCCAGGCCTTCCGTCGGTTCATCGAGGAGAAGGAGTTTCGGCCCCCCCATGAGTCCCCGCGCAATGGTGAGCATCTGCTGTTCGCCGCCGCTCAGGTTCCCTGCCCTTCTCGTTTTTATGTCGCCAAGTGCCGGGAAGAGCCCGTATACCCTCTCTTTGTCCCACCCGGGGCCGCCGCGGAACACGATTTCAAGATTGTCATCAACGCTTAAATCTGCAAATACCCTCCGGTCGTCAGGGACATAAGCAATCCCTTTACGGAAAAGCTGGTATGGTTTGCGGCCGGTAATGTCTTCATTGTTAAATGATATGCTCCCTTCCTTTGGAGGAGTGAGGCCCATAATGCTCCGCATGGTGGTGCTTTTACCGGCGCCGTTTCTCCCCAGGAGCCCTACCACCTCGCCTCTGTTGACGGTTATGGATACGCCGAAGAGGATATGGCTCAGTCCGTAATAGGTATCAATCCCGTTCACTACAAGCATACGTCACTCCCGCCCAGATAGGCATCCTGTACAGCCTCGTTGCATCTCACCTCATCGCAGGACCCCTGGATCACTGTACAGCCTCTCACCATTACCATGATGCGGCTGGCAATCCCGAAGACAATCTCCATGTCATGTTCGCAAAAAAGGATGGTGAGCCCCATGGTGCGGGAGAGCATTTTAATGAGTTCAATGCAGCGGGAGGTCTCTTCGGCAGCCATGCCGGCGGTGGGTTCATCGAGAATAAGGAACTCC
Organism: Spirochaetia bacterium; assembly: GCA_009885955.1. Taxonomy (GTDB): domain Bacteria; phylum Spirochaetota; class UBA4802; order UBA4802; family UBA5550; genus VFJS01. The sequence continues at coordinate 297,344 of VFJS01000002.1, forward strand.
GGGTCCCCCCCCAGCGCCATCGCGATCTCAAGGACTTTCCGGTCGCCGTGTGAGAGCAGCGCCGTTGTCCGGTTTTTTTTATCCAGGAGGCCGACGCTTTCAAGGATCGTATCGGTTTCTTTCACTGCCAGGCCTGCCGACGGGGTAAAGATGTTCCAGGTCATTCTCTCGCGGGACAATACAGATATCTGCACATTCTCAAAAACGGTCAGCCTCTGGAACACATTGACCACCTGGAAGGATCGGGAGATGCGTTTTCTCGATATTTCATGGGGCTGGAGCCCGGTGATGTCCTCATTCTTAAAGAGCACCCTGCCGGAATCAGGTTTTACAATCCCGGTAATGAGGTTGAAAAGGGTCGTCTTTCCCGCGCCGTTGGGCCCGATGACCGCGACGATTTCGCCTTTTCTCACGGTAAGGTTCGCGCTGTTTACCGCTTTGAATCCGGCAAAGGTCTTTGATATGGATGTTACCTCCAGCATTTATTGCTCCCCGCCTTCCGGTTTTCTGAATCCCCTTTCAAATTTTTCCACTGCATAGCCGAGGATTCCGCTGGGCAGGAAGAAGATGACGAGCACCATGATGATGCCGAGGACAAGGGCCCAGTAGACTGTATACATACTCACAAAGGTCCTGAGCCCCACAATGACTGCAGCGCCGAGCATGGGCCCCAGGAATGTAAACCACCCCCCCAGCAGGCACATGATGACAATTTCCATGGACAGGGTCCAGAAAAGCATGTCGGGAAAAACCGAATTATCAACGACAACAAAAAGTGAACCTGCAACGCCTGCAAAAAATCCTGCAAGGACCAGAGCCAGGAGCTGATGCCTCCTGACGTTTATCCCGATCATCCCGCTTCTCACCGGATTGTCCCTGATGCCCTGGAGGACGCTCCCGAAGGGAGAACGGATAATCTTCCACATGATGTAAAGCGATATAATGGTGATGATGAATGTAAAATAGAAGGCGCTCTTCGGTGATGATATCATCTCCGGCATGGGTATGCCGTGTATCCCGTCATCACCTCCGGTAAAAGCATACCAGCGGTAGACAATGGCCCAGACCAGTGAGCCGAGAGATATCTGCAGCATACCGAAGTAAAGCCTGGAAAGGCGGATGCAGATGATGCCGAGTACAAGTCCGAATGCGGCTGATACCAGGGGGCCGGTAATGAACGCGAAAATCGCGGGCAGCCCTGACTTCGTCAGCATAAGCGTTGTCCCATAAGCCCCGACACCGTAGAATACGGCATGGTGAAACTGGAATATCCCTCCGTATCCAAGAACAAGGTTCAGGCTGGTGGCAAGAAGGCCGTAGAGCAGAATGACCGATGCAAGATAAACGTAAAACCGCGGAAGAAATACGGGGAACAGGAGAAGAATGATGATGCCCGCACCCATCCCCGAAATTGTTTTCCTGCTCATGCGCTCTCCATCACCAGGTTGACTTGAGGAGCCCGGTCGGCCTGAACAGCAGTACGGCAACCACGGCGAGATAGGGGAAAATAATTCCGAATTTCGGCCAGATGAGAATGCCCAGCGACTGCGTAAGGCCGAATATCAGGGCGCCGAGCAGCGCCCCCCAGATGTTCCCCAATCCTCCCATGATGACAATGAGAAATGCCTCCATGATGAGGTTATGGTCCATACCCAGGGTAACGCTCACCGTTGGCGCAACGAGGACTCCCCCGAGCCCGGCCAGGTAGCAGCCGATGACAAAAACGATGGCAAAAACCCGGCTTACGTTGATGCCTACCGCGCCCACCATCTCCCTGTCCACAGCCGCAGCGCGCGCTATCTTCCCCATCTTTGTCTTATTCGTAAGAAGCCAGAGAAGTATTGCCACAACGGGGCCGGCAGCGAGGAGGAAGAGGTTATAGAGGGGAAAGGGAAGGCCTCCGAAGAGCGGAACAAAGCCCTGGAACATATGGGGCACCGGGACCGATTTATATTCACTTCCCCACACGAGTTTTACCAGATCACCGAATATAAGTGAAATGGCAAAGGTAAGGAGGAGGAGCATGAGGTGCTCCCGTTCATAGAGGAACTGAAACATCCCCCTTTCCGCAATAAGGCTTATACATGCCACTGCCAGGGGGGCGATGACGAGGGCAAGCCAGAAACCTTCAGAGCCGCCGCCGGTGAGTTTCGTCACGCTGAAGGCGGTGAATGCCCCGATCATATAGAGCGAGCCGTGCGCCACATTGGGTATCCTGAGTACCCCCAGGATGAGGGTCAGGCCTGAGGCCACGATAAAGAGTATGGTGGTTCGGCTCAAACCCACGAAAACCTGGGAAAAAACCCCGGCTGGAATTATCGAGTAGACGGCATCCATCTATAGATCTCCCTGGAGAGGAACCTCACTTACGGACCTTGAGCACCTCTTCACAGGTAGGCATATAATCTTTTGCCTGTATTACCTGGATATCACCTGCTACAAGATAACCATACTTGGGATTCTTCGCTGTTACGCCGAAATACATGGGAAGCTCAAGCTGGTGGTCACACCCCCTGATTGCCATGGGGCCCACAGGGCTCTCGAGCGACATGTTTTCCAGTGCCTTGATGAGGGCTTCTTTATCAAGCTTGCCTGCCTTTTTATACCCTTCAGCTATGAATTTGGCTGTCATGTACCCGGAAAGTGCCCCTATCCTCGGTTCCCTGTTATATGCCGTCTTGAATTCATTGACAAATGCCTTGTTCGACGGCGTATCAGGATAGTAGAAGAAATAGTTGGCCGTTCCGAAGACGCCTTCGGGAGCATTCATTTCCTGGGGTTTCAGGACAGAAAGCTCGATGGCCGTATGCTGATAGAACGGGATTTTCTGGCTTAATCCTGTTGCCTTGGCTGCCTTTTGAAAATTGACCATGCCGGAACCGCCGGTGGCTACTATGATGAAATCAGGTTTTGCTGCAAGGATCTGGGTAATATAGGGGGTAAAATCGGATTCTCCCACCTTCCACCACGATTCTCCAGCCTTCTGCACCTGGGGCTTTATTTTTTTCAGGTTATTCCATAACGTCTCGGCAATGGCATGGCCGTATTCATAATCGTCGCCGGCGATCCAGTATTTAACGTACGGTTTTTTTGCAAGTGAAATGGCTGCAGCCTTTCCTATCATAGCGGTATTTTCATTCATATTGAATACATACTGGTGTCCCTTTTCACCTATGATCTTCTCGCTTTTGGAAAATGTCACAAAAAACGGGATCTTCTCTTTTTTGGCGAAATCGGATACGGCAAGGGCTGTTGCGCTGTTGATGGTGCCCATGAGAATGTCAACTTTCTCATTTAAAACAAGCTCCTTTGCCATGGCCAGACCGATGTCAGGTTTAAATTTCTCATCGCGCGTGGCAAATTCAATCTTTTTCCCCAGGACACCGCCCTTTGCATTTATTTCATTGACGGCGAGCTTGAAGCCGTCCTGGACATCCATGGTAAATGTCGTTGCGGGCCCGGTGTAGGTATCAACTATGCCGACCTTTATCGTGTTTTGGGCAGCGGGTGAACATCCCGTAGGCAAACCGAAAAAAAATAAACCGGCAATACACACCATCGACAGGGAAAGTAATACTCTTTTTTTCATCATGACACCTCCTTTGGTATACGCGAAACTCTATTATTTACAGGCACCCTTGAAATTGAAGTTTTCCAGAGGATGTGCCTTATAGGATATCACGGACTTTATTTATCCGGGATCACCTTATATTTTTAAATATCGAATCGACATAAAATTATTTAAACAGCCATAAAATGTCAATCAAAAAAGCTTGAAGGTGAAAAGTTTCATATCACCCTTCCCGGAGAAATAATTTTCAAAAACAGAGCAGAGGCATGAGGACAGGAAGTATGGCACGGCTCAATGGCTCAACCCGTCCCTTGCAAGGCTCCATCCGGTATCGGCAAGGAAACGCGCATACTCGCCATATATGCGCGCATTCTGTGAGCTGGCATTCCCGTCAATCCCCCGCTTATACACGCCCTGGACAATTGAAGCAAGCCTGAATATACTGAAGGCAAGAAAAAACTCCCAGTCAGGGATCGCATGTATTCCCGTACGCCGGCAGTAGGCATCGAGGTACTCCTGTTCACCGGGAATTCCCAGTACCTTTAAATCCTGGCCAAGCAGGCTCATTTTTATATTGTTGAAATCGGGTACATGATAAGGCATACAGTTATACGCCAGGTCAGCCAGGGGATGCCCCAGCGTCGATATCTCCCAGTCGAGGACGGCAATGACCCTGGGCTCCACGGGGTGTATGATCACGTTATCCAGGCGGTAATCACCGTGGACAATGGATATGGATTCACCGGAAGGTATATTGTCATGGAGCCACGTGATGAGGCTCTCCATATTCTCAATCTTTTCCGTCCGAGAGGCCTCGTACTGCCTTGCCCACCTGTCCACCTGCCGTGCCATGTAATTTCCGGGTTTCCCGTAATCAGTGAGCCCGGCCTCATTCCAGTCCACCATGTGGATTCCGGCAAGCGTCTCGTTCATTGAGTCATATATGGCTCCCCTTTCCCCGGCCCCTGCCGCCTCCACGGCAAAGGGCGTACGGAAGATGCGGCCCTCAACATATTCCATGATATAGAAGGGGGTTCCCAGGAGAGATTCATCACGGCAGAAGGTATATGCATCGGGGACCGGCACTCCCCTTGTTTTGAGTGCAGAAATAATTCTGAATTCCCTGTCAACGGCATGTGCCGACGGGAGGAGTTTTCCCGGGGGCTTCTTTCTCATGACATATCTGGTTCCGGCACCGCTTAATATAAATGTCGGGTTCGACTGGCCGTGGAGAAACTGGCGCACGGTAAGAGGGCCTGAAAAACCCTTTACATTACCCTCCATATATTTCTGAAGGGATGCCAGGTCAAACCGGTGCTGTTCACGAATTTCCGTAGTTTCAGATAACATATCACTCATGGTATAATTCCATTCATTAAATATAATCACTGCTTCACTGGATCATGCAACTGCCGCCTTAAGCGCCGCATACCTTTAATCCAGCGGTCGTAATCGGCGGCCTTCCTCTGCATGTACTCCAGCACCGTCGGGTGGGGAAGGATGAGAAACTTCTCCTCGTCGATTCCCCGCACTATCGACCCGGCAACATCTTCAGGATCAAGAATGCCGTCGATGCTTGCAGAACCGTCCTCGTTTCCTGCGAGCATTCCGGTCCTTACTGCCATGGGGCATACTACGGACACCTTGATTCCGTCATCGCCATGGGTTATGGCCAGGGACTCGGCAAATCCGATTGCGGCATGTTTTGTCGTGGAATAGGGGGCGCTTCCAATCTGGTTCAGGAGACCTGCGGCCGAGACCATGTTCAGGAGATATCCCCCGCCCCTTTTAATCATCCCGGGGAGGACAGCCCTTGCCGCATAGACATGGGCCATGACATGGATCTCCCAGGACCTCTGCCAGGTGTCATTATTACATGATGCAGCCGTACCACCGGGTCCGTCTGCCGATAATATGCCGGCATTTGAACAGAAGATATCAATGGGGCCGAAATGCCTCTCTGTCTCAGCGACAATATTCATGATATCAGGCTCAGAAGCTACATCTGCCTTGAGAGCCATCCCGCCTATCTCTGCTGCCAGTGCGCCGGCCTTCTGTACGTCTATATCGGCGATGACAACCGCCCTCGCCTTTTCCTGCACAAATCGCCTGCACATGGCCTCCCCTATGCCCTTTGCTCCGCCGGTTACAACCACTACCCTGCCGTCTATCTTCATAGCTTCCCCTTGAATTCCTGCTCCAGTTCCATAACCAGGGCGTTATTCATACATTATTTCTTGAGCATTTTTTTAAATGAACCGTCCGCTATTTCAGGTTCCGGTTTCAGTATGGAAAGCCCGTATCTTTTTGAGAGTTTATCCAGGGAGGAACTGAGCGACCCGGGGTCCATTCCCGAGGCAAGGGCAAAGGGCCCTGCCAGCGCATTCATTCCCGCAACCTGAGCCTGGTCAATGTCCTGTGCCGATTCTGCAATCCCTTCCTTGAAGACCTTTACGGCTTCATTCAGAATAACCGCAATGAAATCTCCAGGTGTTATTTCCGAAGTTTCCAGGGTCATATCTATTAATGCCTTGCCCGAAGACCAGTCGTATATTCCCCTGCCGGTCTTCATGCCAAGCTCTTTTTTCTCCATCCGTTCATCCAGGTACCTGCCGGGCCTGTATTCCGGAGAAAGGGTCTTCTCATAGTACTTCATCCCGTGATATACGATATCAAGACCCACATAATCAAGGAGCTCAAAAACACCCATGGGCATGCCCAGTTTTTTCTGTACCGCATCTATGGCATCGGGCTTAATTTTCCCCTCGTCAAGAATGGCGCTTAACAGCGGCTGCACCGGCCCGTTTATCCTGTTTACGATGAACCCGGGCCTGTCTTTCAGAACCCTGACGGGAATTTTTTTTATTATCTTTGTAATTTCATAAAGGAGGTCCACAGTTTCACCGGATGTTTCCCGGCCGAAGATGACCTCCACAAGCCTCATCCTGTTGGGCGGATTGAAAAAATGCATCCCTGCAAACCTGGATGGATTCCTGACCACGGATCCTATTTCCGTAATGCTCATTGTGGATGTATTGGTTGCAAGAACAGTATCCTCCGGCACATTGTCGGACACTTCCTTAAATATAGTTTTTTTCAGATCCATTATCTCGGGGATTGCTTCAATAACAATATGGGCGCCCCTGACAGCCTCCTTTATGTCAGTGGCTGTCTTTATCCTGCCCAATGTCCCGGCAGCCTCATCCTTTGTTATTTTCCCCTTTCCTGACAGTATCCCCAGGCTCTCTCTGATTTTATCCAGCCCTTTATCAAGAAATTCCTGCTTAATGTCCCTTATTGTCACTTCGAATCCCGCAGCAGCGCATACCTGCGCTATGCCGTGACCCATGGCGCCGGAACCAAGAACTGCAATTTTTTTTACCTCTTTTACATTCATGCAGAACCTCACTTTTATATAATATTCTAACTTATGTAAAGGCCCCTCTAAAAATCAGAACTAGTCGCATGTCATACCGTCAGGATTAAAATTTATTGTATGCACAATCTTTATGGTATCTGCAATTAATTTAATTTCAATCATTTTTTATCAATGCCGGAATATAATTTTCTTTTTTTATCATACAATCACCTGTTAAATATTATTGAAATGATGTATCCCTGTAAGACTCATTATACTTCTCTTCTAATAGGATTAAAAACGGGACAAGGTCTTCAATTATAATATAATGAGCCAGGGATACAATAGCAGCCCCGGGGTCTGTGTTTATCGCAACAATGATACCGGAATTTTTCATGCCGGCCACATGCTGGGGAGAGCCTGATATGCCGCATGCCACATAGAGCTTCGGCGACACGGTTTTGCCTGTTATCCCGACCTGGCGCCCGTAAGGGAGCCAGCCCATATCGCAAACCGGCCTTGACGCCCCCACTGCTGATTTCATGAAAATTCCCGAAATTCTTTCAATCAGGCCGATATGTTCAATATTCCCGATGCCCCTCCCTGCGGATATGATTACTTCAGCCTCATCGAGTTTAAATGACCCGGCCTCTTCACTGATGATATCATTTAAAAATAAGCCGGAAGGCTCATAATCAAATTTTATCACCGTCACCGCTGCAGAGTCTGGTATGCATTTCCCTGTCTCTTCGCATTGCGCATATGACCCCGGGAGCATGGTAAGGACACACCGTTTCTCAAGGGATGAAACCTCCACGGTTACCCTGCCGCCGAAAATATTCCGTCTGAATGAAAGCATTCCGCCGTTATCGGTGAATGATTCGATTCCGGTTATGCACGAAGCCCCTGTTTCAGCTGCCAGGGCTGAAGCAACAGCACTTCCGGTAACCGAATGGATAAAGCAGATAAATAACGGTTCGAACCTGTTTATCACTTCCTTTACCGCCTTCTGCAATACCTCGGGGTTCATCAGCCCGAGGTATTTGTTTTCAACGGCTATGATATCTATCCCGTAATTTTTACCAATGGATTCCGCCTCAGGAGATATTCCGCTCCCTGGAACAACAAGGGCCATGCGGTGAAATCCTGTGCTGATGAACTGCCTCCCGAATTCCAGCAGTTCATAGGCCGACTGCAATATCCTGCCGTTGAACGTTTCAGCTATCAGGAGTATATCATATATCATAAAAAAGATTTCTCATGGAGGATTTGCAGCAGCTTCTCCGCCTTTTCGCTCCTTGTCCCTTCTATGACAATCCCCCGGGAAATCTTTTCCGGATAGCAGATCGAATGAATCCTTTCACGGGCCGCCGCGATTGATGTTCCTTCATCATTGACAATTTCAATTTTCTGATATTTCGCGCGCAGCTTGTTGGAGAGGGATGGATATCTCGGCATGTTTATCCCTGACTGAATGGCCAGGAGCGCCGGGAGTTTGAGCCTGTAGAGGGCCCTCATTCCGCCTTCAATTTCAGATTCAACATCTATGCAGGCCCCCCGTATATCCAGCGCCTCCCTTACAACAGATGCGGCAAAGGGGATATTCAACAGGGCTGCGGTCATGGGGCCCACCTGCCCGTTCATGAGGTCTTCTGACATGACCCCGGTAAAAATAAGGCTGTACCCCCTTGGGGCAGCAAAGGAAGATAAAATTGAAGCTTTCTGAAAGGGCGTAATATATCCGCCATTCTCAACATGAAAGCGGAAAGCGGAATCAGCCCCTTTTTCAAGGCCTTTTTTTAATATTGCCCCTGCCCTTTCAGGCCCCGCGGAGAGGATGTCCACTACGGTTCCGGGATTCTCTTCTTTAATCTTCACAGCCTCTTCCAGGGCATATTCGTCATACATGTTCATGCGGAACCCATGGCCGCCGGATGGCCTTACCCAAGTATTATCGAAGTCAATTTCCGGCTGGGTGCCGCTGCACACTACCTCTTTTACACAGACAAGAATTTTTATCATTCTATTTTCAACTTGTACATCAGATCTGAATTTTTACTGGTTTTATAAAAATATGTATACCACAAACTCTTATGCTGTCAACCCGTTTATTCTTTATATAATATTCAGCTCTTTCCGGAATGTTGGGAAATATAGATATTTATAGACTTATCTTTGGAAATATTGCCCTCACCCCCGGCCCCTCTCCCGGAACAGGGAGAGGGGTGCTATTTATATTTATAATTCATTAATTATATATTTGTATGACCTCTTGATGCCACTTCTTCAGGGTAGAAACTGTTTATTGTTAAATGTTTTAGAAAAAGATGATTATTAAAAAGTATTACAGATATATATAAAAACCATCGCCCTAATGGGAGAGGGTGCGCGGAGCGCGGGTGAGGGCATCAGTTTTATAAGAATGAAAATATATTGCTTCCAAACATTTCGGAATGAGCATAATAATCAAATTAATAGTTGACCTTTTTATTCAGAGAATTAATTTAAATACAGGCATATCTATGGTATTTCTGCAGTGTGATTGATAGGTGTCTGCAGTGAATTTGATTCATAATACATTACAAGGAGAATGGTATGGATTTTTCTTTATCAGATAAAATTACAATTATAATAGAGATGATAGATGAATTCGTGGAAAATGAACTGATACCCCTTGAAAGGGAATATCTCACCGGTTCCTATGAAAAATTGATCCCCGTACTTGATGAAAAACGGAATTTGGTGAAAAAAATGGAACTCTGGGCGCCCAATCACCCGGTTGAATATGGCGGCATGGGCCTTGACCTCATGGACCATGCTCTGGTCTCAGAGGCGCTGGGGAGGTCACCGATGGGGCATTATGTTTTCGGATGCCAGGCCCCCGATGCAGGGAACGTTGAAATTATTCATAAATACGGCACCGGCAAACAAAAGGAAAAATACCTGAGGCCCCTTATTGACGGGAAAATCCGGAGCTGTTTTTCCATGACCGAGGTTGATATGCCGGGCTCCAACCCTGTTATGCTGGAGACAACGGCAGTCAGGGAGGGCAATGACTATGTGATCAACGGGCAGAAATGGTATTCCACGGCCGCCGACGGGGCAGACTTTTCAATTGTCATGGCCGTAACAAATCCAGATGCCCAGCAGTACCTGCGGGCCAGCATGATTATCGTCCCCTCATCAACCCCCGGATTCAACCGCGTCAGGAATATCCCGGTCATGGGCCATGAAGGGAGCGGATACTTCAGCCACAGTGAAATTTTATTCCAGTCATGCCGGGTGCCGGTAGAAAATCTTCTCGGCCCGGAAGGCCAGGGTTTTGTCATAGCACAGGATCGTCTTGGCCCCGGCAGGATCCACCACTGCATGAGATGGCTCGGCATCTGCAAGAGGTCCTTTGACCTCCTGTGCACCAGGGCCAACAGCCGGGTCATATCACCGGACGGGAAAACCCTTGCGTCAAAGCAGATCATCCAGTCGTGGATAGCGGATTCCGCAGCAGAGATCCAGGCTGCCAGGCTCATGACCCTCCATGCAGCATGGATGATAGAAAAGGAAGGGGCCAAAACGGCAAGGGACGATATTTCCATGATAAAATTCACCGTTGCCAATACCCTTCAGCATGTCATAGACAGGGCGCTCCAGGTCCATGGGGGCCTGGGGATGACCGATGATGCAATCCTGGCATTTTTCTACCGCCACGAAAGGGCTGCGAGGATTTATGACGGCGCCGATGAAGTCCATAAGATGTCAGTTGCAAAGCGGATCCTCAGGAGCTATGAAGGCACGAATAGATATACCTTCACATAGGAATGAAGGAACAAATGGTCCCTGGATGCGGCATGTGAAGATTCATTGCGAACACCCCGGGGGAGGATAAAAAATTATGATGACTCCAAAAGAATACATTGATAGTATAAAGAAACTTGATCTCACCGTGTACATGTCCGGCAGGCGCCTGGAGAACATAACTGAAGACCCGGTTCTCAGGCCATCCTTGAATGCTGTTGCAGCCACATATTCATTGGCGCAAAACAGCGATTTTGAGGATTTACTTACGGCAACATCACACATAACCGGGAAAAAAATTAATCGTTTCACCCACATCCATCAGAATTCTGAAGACCTTGTAAAAAAAAGCAAAATGGGGAGATTGATTGGCTCGCAGACAGGGTGCTGCTTTCAGAGGTGCGTCGGAATGGATGCCCTGAACGCCCTCTCAATCACTACCTATAATACCGACAAAAAGCATGGGACGGAATATAACAGGCGGTTTTTAAAGTTTCTTGAATATGTCCAGGAACATGACCTTGTATGCGACGGCGCCATGACTGACCCCAAGGGAGACAGGTCCCTCCCCCCGCACAGGCAGAAGGATCCGGATATGTACCTCCGGATTGTTGATGAAAATAAAGATGGCATTTTTGTACGGGGAGCAAAGGTCCACCAGACCGGCGCGGTGAATTCCCATGAAATTATTGTCATGCCTACCATCTCGATGCGCGAAGAGGACAGGGATTATGCCGTGGCATTTGCCGTGCCGAGCGATACGAAGGGGATTACCTATATCATAGGCCGCCAGTCGTGCGACACCCGGAAGATGGAAGGCGGCCTTATGGACCAGGGCAATCTCTTCTTCGGCGGTCATGAGGCAATGATAATTTTCGATGATGTCTTTGTCCCCAATGAAAGAATTTTTATGCTCAGGGAATTTGATTTTTCCGGTGAGCTTGTTGAAAAGTTTGCCTCATACCACAGGCAGAGCTATGCATGCAAGGCAGGCGTAGGCGATGTCCTCATTGGAGCAGCCCAGACAATTGCTGAATATAACGGCGCTGAAAAGGCATCCCACATAAAGGACAAGATCATCGAAATGAACCATCTGAACGAGACCATTTTCTGCGGCAGCATAGCCTGCGCAGCTGAAGGCCACAGGGAGCCAAGCGGTACATACATGGTGAATACCCTTCTGGCCAATGTTCACAAACAGAATGTCACAAGGTTCCCCTACGAGATTGCAAGGCTTGCCCAGGACATTTCCGGCGGGCTGATGGTTACCCTGCCGTCGGAAAAAGATTTAAAATCTCCCGTAACCGGCGCATTGATTGATAAATATCTGAAAGGGAATGAGAACACCTCAACGGAAAACAGGATGAGGATTCTGCGGCTTATTGAAAATATAACGCTGGGCTCGGCAGCCGTAGGCTACCTGACTGAGTCAATGCATGGCGCAGGGTCTCCCCAGGCCCAGAGGATCATGATATCCAGGGAGGTGAATATCAGGGAAAAGCAGAAAGTTGCGAAGAGGCTCTGCGGCATCAGGGAGAATGAAAAATAAATAGTATGCTATTTATTTTCCTTTTCATAAGCATCAAGGATCTCCCACCTGGAGAATATTTTTTCTATTGCACCATTGATACTATTGATTTCATTTTTCAGCATTGAAGCATCGGAACCCCTTTTCTGATAAAAAGTAGGGTCGGAAAGAGTTTCAAATATTTCCCTTTTCCTGTTTTCCATTACCTCAATGATGCCCGGAATTTCCTTAAGTTCATTTTTTTCCTTCATGGAGAGTTTTGTTTTAACTTTCTGAACTTCCTTTTTCCCCTTATCAACCGGGGAATTACTGTTTTTCTTTTGATCCGGACTTCTACTGGCAAGCCACTCATCATATCCGCCTGCGTATTCATTAACACTTCCATCTGCATCAAAGGCAAAAACAGAATTTACTATATTATTGACAAATGTTCTATCGTGGCTCACGAGCAGAAGTGTGCCTTCATAATCAAGAAGAAGTTCTTCAAGAAGTTCAATTGTTTCTATATCAAGATCATTCGTGGGCTCATCCATCACGAGAAAGTTAAACGGCCGCGTGAAAAGCTTCGCAAGCATGATCCTGTTTTTTTCACCTCCGGAAAAAGTTTCCGCTTTCATATCAGCCATGGATGGAGGAATAAGAAAATCCTGGAGGTACCCTATGATATGTTTTTTCTTTCCATTGAAATCTATGATTTCCCTACCTCCCATGACATTTTCTTTCACAGAAAGTTTCGGATCAATTTGATTCCGCAGCTGGTCATAATACACAATCTGTATGCCGGAACCTGTTTTAACAGTACCGGAATCGGGCTGCAAATCATTCAGAAGAAGCTTTATGAGCGTGCTTTTGCCGCAACCATTGGGCCCGATAATTCCAATTTTTGCGCCCCGGACAATTCTGGCTGAAAAATTCCGGATTATTTTTACCGAATCATAACCGAAAAAAATATCTTCAGCCTCGATAATCATTTTACCGGATATATCGGCTCTCTGGAGCTGCATTCTTACACTGCCAGGGACTTCACGCCGCTCTGACCTTTCATTTCTCATTTTCTTTAAAGCGCTCACCCGCCCTTCATTCCTGGTACGCCTTGCTTTGATCCCCTTGCGAATCCAGACCTCCTCTGCAGCCAGTTTTTTGTCGAATAAGGCATTGAGAGTCTGTTCAGATTCGAGCCATGCCTCTTTTCTTTCAAGAAAAGTCTTGTAATTGCACTTCCAGTCGTAGAGCTTACCGCGGTCCAGTTCAATGATCCTGTTGGCGATCTTCTGCAGAAATGACCTGTCGTGAGTCACAAAAAATATTGTTTTCCTGTACCGCAGCAGAAAATCCTCGAGCCATAGAATCGAATCTATATCGAGATGATTCGTCGGCTCATCGAGCAGGAGGATATCAGGATCGCAGACAATTGCCCTTCCAAGGAGAACCTTCCGTTTCATCCCGGCTGAAAGATTTTCGAAGGAGAGAGTTTCATCGAGTTTCAGAATAGAGCAGATCCTGTCAATTTCATGAGTTTGGTTATGGTCAGGGGAATTTCCGGGATAACCCCGGTTCATCAAACCCGCTGCTATCACTTCATGAATCGTGCCCTTAAGATCAGAAGGGACCTCCTGCCGGAGTATGGATGTCACCACTCCCTTTTCGCGGATGATGTCCCCGGAGTCAGGTTCAATTTCTCCATTTATCATTTTCATCATGGTGGATTTTCCTGCCCCGTTTCTGCCGAGGAGGCATATCTTTTCACCCTCGTGTATCTGGATGTTTATCCCGTCGAACAGAGGCGCAGAACCAAAATGCAGAACAAGATTTTGTATATTTAACAGTGCCAATTTTTTTCCTTCTATGCGTTTAAAAGTAAATTCACCGATTAGCCATCTATACCTGAGCTGGTTTTGAGCAGAATAGCGCTTCACGATGAAAGATTTAATCTGAGATGTTTACGTCAAGAAGAAAAAATTAAACATTAAGATTCATGGGAGGGATATTCGAAATTAAAAAAATACATTCTGATTTTTTTTCGATTTTCCAGATCACATTTTCTCATTTAATAGTCTATTATTGAAAATTTTAATATTTTAAAGATGTCAAAAAATTATGGAATAAAAAATTTATAGCTTCAATCGTCCCCAGCTTTGCACATCGCGCCCTTTTTTAGGGCGCGATGTGCAAAGCCCGAGAAGCGACAGCGACGAAACGGCTGCGTTGTGTTGTGCGACGCTGTTTGCCCTTGTATCGCCTGCTGGGAACATGTTGTGAAAGTACTGTGTCAACAAGTCATCCCATTCATTGAATTACGATCCAGAAACTCTCGAAACCCCTTTTTTTATAAACGGTCAAGGTCGGAACGATCAGCGTTCATCACCTTGTTCCATGCTGCCGCGAAGTCCTGCATGAACTTCTCCCTGGAGTCATCAGAGGCATAGACTTCCGCAAGTGCCCGGAGTTGCGAGTTGGTACCAAAGATGAGATCGACACGGGTACCGGTCCACTTCAGTTCACCTGTTGCACGGTCACGTCCTTCGAATATATCCGCATCTTCCGCTGTCGGCTTCCAAACCGTACTCATCTCGAGCAGATTAACAAAGAAGTCATTGGTAAGCGTCTCAGGGCGTTTGGTAAAGATGCCGTGCCGGGTCTTTCCGTAGTTGGCATTCAAGCCGCGCATACCGCCGATGAGAACCGTCATTTCGGGTGCGGTCAAGGTCAGCAGCTGCGACCGATCAATCAATAGTTCTTCAGCCGTTACGGCGTATTTTGTTTTAAGGTAGTTGCGAAATCCGTCGGCATACGGTTCGAGAACAGCGAATGATCTTACATCGGTTTGCCCCTGTGATGCATCCATCCGTCCCGGTGCAAAGGGGACCTTCAGCTCGCTGCCGGCATCTTTCGCGGCCTTTTCTACACCGGCGCATCCGCCGAGAACGATTAAATCAGCAAGCGATACCTTTTTGCCTCCCGACTGCGCCTTGTTGAACTCACCGTGTATCCCTTCAAGAATCTGCAGCACCTTCTTTAACTGAGCAGGCTGATTGACTTCCCAATCTTTCTGAGGAGCAAGACGGATACGTGCACCGTTCGCTCCGCCGCGTTTGTCAGATCCGCGAAAAGTCGACGCCGAAGCCCAGGCGGTTGAAACAAGTTCGGAGACCGACAGCCCTGAGGCGAGAATCTTTTCCTTAAGGCTCGCGATGTCCTTCGCAGTGATCAATTCGTGATTTACAGCCGGAACCGGATCTTGCCATATCAGCTCCTCTGACGGCACTTCCGGGCCGAGATAGCGGGAGCGCGGTCCCATGTCGCGGTGGGTCAACTTGAACCAGGCTCGGGCGAATGCGTCGGCGAATGCTTGAGGATCTTTGTGGAAACGACGCGATATCGGTTCATAGATCGGGTCGAATCGCAGCGACAGGTCTGCCGTGGTCATCATGGGACGGCTTTTTTTTGACGGGTTGTGGGCATCCGGGATCATGTGTTCTTCCTTGACATTTTTCGCCAACCACTGATTGGCCCCGGAAGGGCTTTTGACCAGCTCCCATTCGTAACTGAACAGCATATCGAAATAACCGTTGTCCCATTTTGTCGGTTCCGGCTTCCAGGCGCCTTCGATGCCGCTGGATGTTGTATGCTCGCCCTTCCCCGTGCCAAACCGGTTTATCCAGCCCAGCCCCTGCTCTTCGATGGGGGCGGCCTCCGGTTCCGGGCCTACAAGTTTCGGGTCCCCGGCTCCGTGCGCCTTGCCGAATGTATGCCCGCCGGCGACAAGCGCGACGGTCTCTTCGTCGTTCATGGCCATGCGTGCGAAGGTTTCTCGAACGTCACGGCCTGAGGCGACCGGGTCCGGGTTGCCATTCGGGCCTTCCGGGTTCACGTAGATCAGACCCATCTCTACTGCGGCGAGAGGATTCTCCAGTTCCCGGTCTCCAGAGTAGCGCTTCTCACCGCGCCACTCGCTCTCGGCCCCCCAGTAAATGTCTTCCTCTGGCTCCCAAATGTCCACGCGCCCGCCGGCGAAACCGAATGTCTTGAATCCCATCGATTCAAGCGCGCAGTTGCCGGCAAGGATCATGAGGTCTGCCCAGGAGATCCTGGTTCCATATTTCTTCTTTACCGGCCAAAGAAGGCGGCGTGCCTTGTCCAGGTTGACATTGTCCGGCCAGCTGCTGAGCGGCGCAAAACGCTGGTTGCCGGTTCCGCCCCCGCCGCGGCCATCAGCCGTGCGGTACGTGCCCGCGCTGTGCCAGGCCATCCGGATCATAAGACCGCCATAATGCCCCCAGTCGGCAGGCCACCATTCCTGTGAGTCTGTCATTAACCGGGTAAGGTCCTTCTTCAAGGCGGCCAGGTCAAGCTTCTTGAACTCTTCGGTGTAGTTGAAGCCGGTGTCCATTGGATTGGAGGCCGGTGTGTGCTGGTGGAGTATACCCAGGTTTATCTGGTTTGGCCACCAGTCACGGTTCGACGTTCCACGACCGCCGACGCTTGTACTCATTGCACCCGTTACCGGGCATTTGTTTTCTTTGCTCTCGTCGCTCATACGTGTCCTCCTTTAAATATTTTGTGAATGAACCACCCCAGCCGAATTTAACCCTATTGGCTGAGTAATGTTAAATAAAAAAAATTAAGCCTTCTTATTCTTTTTACATTTTTCACAAATACCATAAAATTGAATCGTATGACTCGTTATGGTGTGCTTTGATATTTTTTGAGCGTTCTTTGTTATTGATTCCTGAACGGGCATGATAAAATCACTTACGGTATTGCATTTTTCACATATAATATGATAGTGTATTTGTATCATTGCATCAAAATGTTCAATCCTGTCGCCAAAATCACGGCCTATAATAAATCCCTGTTCTATTAATATGCGGATATTTCTATATACATTTCCAATGCTTAGTGATTTAATTTCATTTTTTAAAATTTCATATATATTTTGTGCAGTTGGATGCTCCGAACTTTTTTGTATTAGTTCGAAAATCCTTTCACGCTGATTGCTTTTTTTTCTGATTCGTTTCATATTGATAATGATTCTTAATATTAATAATATAAAATTTATTGTCAAGCAAAAATTGAAATTTTAAGGTCACAGTAAGGCCGAAAATATCGTGTACTGCTTGTGAGGGTCAATACCATAAAATCTTGTGTACATATCAGCCTCACCTCTATTAATTTTCCCCTTGACTTTAGAATATCCTGGGAGTACCATGTGCATAAGCATGGAGGATATCATTGAGAATGGCGGGGCTGATTATATTTCACTATCCAGGGCATTGATTAGAGATCCCGGCTTCCCTGGAAAAATAAAGGAAGGGAGCAGAGAAATCTCCAGATGCATTCACTGCAACCATTGCATCCATTATCTGTCCATTGCCCCTCTGCGCTGCTATAACGGGAAAAGAATTAAAGGCAGCTCTAAAATTTAGAATTTTCAATATTACGATATCAAAAATTCTGGTCTTCTCCGATAGTTGCGCCTTCGTCTGCATCCATATAGTATATTGAATACCTGTGATAAAAAAAACAGCCGGTAAAAAAATATAAAATTAGTGCAATAATTTTCAATCCAGTACGTCTACATATTTATGAACAGTGAAGGTAGCTTTTGAAAACAATCGCCGAGTTTTTTAAAACAGAATACGGCAGAATGCAGAGATTCGTAACCGGCCTTATTGACAATGAAGCAGACAGGGATGCCGAAGATATCATCCAGGATGTTATGCTGAATATCTTTAGCGCAACTGATGTAACAAGGCCGATTCAGAATCTTTCATCGTACGTTTATGGCGCGTTGAGGAACAGAGTTATCGATCTATTGCGAAAGCGGCGCTTCGATGTTTCAATCGATGCGCCGGTTGCCGGAGAAGAGGGAGTGTCCCTGGCCGATATTCTTTCCGATGCGCGCTATGATACGGTTTCAGATTTCGAAAAAGATGAAATCAGGCAGCGGATCATGGAAGCCATCGCCACTCTTAAAGAAGATGAACAGATGATTATCATCATGACTGACTTCGAGGGAAGGTCTTTCAGGGAGATATCGGAAAACACGGGAGAACCTGTTGGAACTCTCCTGTCAAGGAAGTCCCGGGCGATCAAAAAAATCGAGAAAAAACTTGCTTACCTGTTCAAAGAATAATGGAGGATAAAATGGAAAAATTACATGGACGAAAATTATTCAAAATAGCCGGAATGGTTTTTGCCGGGATTGGATTTGCAGTATTGTTTGCATTTGCCTTCGGGCTAGTTGTTCAGCATCTTTGGAATTACCTCATACCCGACTTGTTCGGTTTGAAGGCAATCACCTACTGGCAGGCCTTCGCACTTGTGATCCTTTTAAAAATTCTATTCGGCGCCTTTGGTTCACACTTCGGCCATCATGGGCGCAGCAGGTGGCGTACATGGCCACATCAGGGCTGCAATGAATACCGGGATTGGAATATTCCCCGTGAAAACAAACAGTACTATAAGGATTTCTGGAGAGATGAGGGATGCAAAGCCTTCGAGGAATATGTAAAGAGGGTTGAATCCGCCGTGAAGAGCCCCGGGGAATAGCATCCCGGTATCACCTGGTGAGGGATTGAAATCCTTCACCAGGATATTCCCGTTACAAATCTTTTATCCTCCTGATGTATTTCCCATGAAACAACCATGTCCCTCTGCTCATCAGTCTGCAGTGACTCACACACGGTGCCGGTGCGCCCGATGCCTCCACGGCAGTGAACATAGACAGGCCTCTTTTCATTAATGGAACGGTCAATATCATCGTGAACCCCGCCCGGGATTGCTGTCTCCGGGACACATCCGGCTAAAAACATGCCGGAGATTACCCGGTAGGTATTATCAAATGGAAGCAAAGGATTTAAACTACTCATGGTTTCGGGACTAACCCCTTTTCTCAAGAGCAAAGAATATTTCAGCCAGGACCCCCCCTTCAGCGCGGTTATTCACAGATACATCGGATATTTTAAAATGATATTTCAGCATGTTCCGTATATTCCCCAGGGTCCTGGAAAAAATATCCTCCTTCTGCAGGCCGGAACCATCATCCTCTATCATAATCCTGACAAATGTCCCGTCGTTTACCGCCTTTATGCTGACTTTCCCGCCCCCGGGTTTATTTCTTATACCATGCTTGATTGAATTTTCAGCGATGGGCTGAATCGTCAGAGGAGGTATCACTACATCGCTGAAATCACCTGTTTTTTCAATGTGAAACCGTACGGTTTCAGGAAACCTGAGGCATTCAAATTTCAGGTAATTGTTGATAAATTCCCACTCTTTTTCAAAGGGGACAAGTGCATGGAAAGACATGTCCATTAAATATCTGAGGATGTCTGCAAGCATGAGGATCGCTTTATCGGCCTTTTCCGTGTCCCTGTCCTTGCTAAGAAAGGAGTGTATCGTATTGATTGCGTTAAAAAGGAAATGGGGGTTTGTCCTGTCCTGTAATATCCTGTAACTCGACTCTTCATATTTTTTTACCGTGCGCCTGAGGGTCACGAGGGTGTTGACCCTGGAGAGGAGCTCCCTTTTGTCAAAGGGCTTGGACAGGTAATCGTTCGCGCCGTACTCAAAGGCGGTTACAAGATCGGGTATCTGGTTTCTGGCCGTGACCATGATAATAGGGAGTTCATGGAGGGAAAACCTGCTCCTGATAATTCCGCACGCCTCGTATCCCGACATCCCGGGCATCATAACATCGAGGAGGATGATATCTGGAACCTTTGATTTTTCAAGATATTCCAGGGCCATGGGGCCGCTCGGCACGGACATTACGCTGTATCCTGCCTGTCGAAGCTGATTTTCAATAACTCGCTGATTAACCGGATCATCATCAACAACAAGGACTGAAGCTTTTTTACTTTCGTTCCCGTTGTCCCACGCATACATATCGGGAATTTTCCCGGCCGCCATAATTCCCCTGCCGCCACTGATGATGACATCAGCAATTCCTTCAATGCCCTGGAGGCGTGTTTCCAACACCTTAGATGCCGCGGCCGGAATATCATCCTTCATCCTATTCTGTGATAACAGCATTTCATGGGACTTTTCAAGATCAATATGAACTCTGGCAGTGCGGTATGCCAGGGCAATTGCATAGATTATTACTGCAGAGGAGAAGGCTTCAGCTACCGGAGGCTCAAATTGTATCAACCCGGCAATGGAGACGGCGCTGATAATCAAGGTCACTGATACTAATAAAACGCCTGCCAGCATGGCGTATGCAAAGGGTTTTTTTACTTTTACAGCCATGCTGCAGATATATACGCCATAGAAAGAGACAGGTACCAGGCTGATCAGGCATGGTTCATAGGTATATCGTAAAAAATAGTAAATGCCGCCGGTAACAATGAATTCGCCAAACACTGATACTGTCACCATGAAATAGATTGCCGCTATAATCCCGGGTATCCTGTTATCCGGGAAATGCAAAAATGATTTAAGGAATAATAACAGAAAAGGGGGAAATAATAAAAGTCCTGCATAGGTTAACCCTAGATACATAAACTTGAAATCAAGAAACCATAAAATCAAACCCTTGTATCCGAGGATAACCATTCCAAGTGACAGGGCAAGGCCGGAATAATAAAGAGAGAAGATGTCGCTTTTCCTGACAAGAAAATAAAAAAAGAAATACAGCGCTAAAAAGATATATCCCGCGGCGGGAATGGCGCTCCAGAGGATATATGAAATCCATTTTTGTTCAATTACCGTATTCGGGCCTATATAAAATTTATCGGAACCCAAACCTCTTCCTTCCGGCGGACCTGTCCTGACGCACAGCAGGTTGTTGCCCGGTTGAATCAGGCGCGCAGGTATTGAAAAAATTCCAGGCCTCCAGCTGATCGCCTCTGTTTTACCTTTTAATGCAAAACGCCCTGTTTCATGTACTACTTGTTCATTAAAATAATATTGAGCGTCCCTTCCATGGACAGGGATAAATAAGGAGAGTTCTTTGATATTTTCGTTGATACGCAGGTTTATCCTGTGCCATGAATTTCCATCGTATTCACCGTACCCTTCTAACTGACTCCAGGACATAGCGATATTGGAATAGCTCCAGAGTTTGAGATCAATAGTGAACTTCCTGTTTTCGGGATTGTCATCGGCCCTGGAGAGCCACACCTGGGGGAGCTCATATAATTTTTTTTCATCAATATTAATTGATGTATTGTCTTTGACGGAATATGCATAATAGGGCAGGGAAAATAAAAAAATTGCCAGGAACAGAAAAATCGAATATTTTGTTGATCGTTTATTCATTATAAAAACAGATTTGAACAGCAGGGAACCATGAATAACTGAAACAGGAAGTTCCCTTGATATTATACATGCTGAAAATAATCAGAATTTTAAAATTAGAATAATACATTTATAAAATTCTGATTATTAGAAGTTTTTTAATTTGTGTCCACCGTATTACTGATGGTAAAGTTGAAATTGCTGTTATTTGTGTTTGTTAATGCAGGTATAGTTTGATTATCAAAAAACGGATTTACGCCATAATATTTAAATTCATAACCAGAACCAGATTTATCAAAATATCCAACATAGGCTGCTTTCGTACTAGTGCCGACCAGGACGTTGATAACAGGAACCCGGTTGTATTCCCCGGCACCTGCATATGTCAGCACAGGCCGGGTAGGATCTGTCTGGGTGCCTTCTGCTGTGAGGCTCAGTTTCACGTCATTATCTGCATCGTTCCAGGCAACAAGGTAATACAGGTCGCCGTTTACAAGGGGTGTTACATTAGGCATGTTGATAAAGTATAATCCATTACTGTCAACATTGCCCAGGATAGCAGGCGTAAACATACAAAGTGTCCCGGAAGCTGTATTGTTCAGGTAATAGAGCCTCCCTTTGTTGCCGTCAAACTCAAGTTTGGGTCCGGAATTGCCATATTGTCCTTCAGCCTTTGACCTGAAAAAAAGGCCGACCTTGATATCGGAAATCTTAATTCCCGTACCAAGGGCAAGTGATCCTTCAATGTAAGGAAATGTCTTTGTAATGGATGTTTCAGCGTTGTCATTCGTTTTCTTATCAATAAAAGTAAAACACCCGCTTAAAAAAAATGATGCGCTTAAAAACAGAAAATATAAACAAATAATTATTTTCCTCATTGTAATTTCCTTAATGATATCTTTTAATGTATTTATAATAAAACAATTTATTCTTGCACATTTAATAAATTATTTAATATCATAACAAAAATGTATTTAATTTTGATATGTCAATAATAATATTATTCAAAACATAGATTTTTTATTTTTTGCCATGGAATAGGGCAGTTTATTTGCCTTATTATTTATTGTTGCCAAGTTCTTTTAATAAGGATCAAAGTAAAGTCAGGTGTTTAAGAGATATTTAAAAATTTTAGGCAGCTTCAGCCTTATAAATTTGATAATTGCAGCTGCCTCAACAGTTTCAACTTCTATCATGCTATGGCTCTCCTTTCCACCGTATAACCTGTCCCTCATGATTTTTGTGGCCTTTGTACCGTTTTATTACTTACTATTCATAAAACGATTCCACTACCCGCTGTTATGTTCTTATGCAGCAGGTATTCTCTACTATTCCCTTGTACTGGAATGGACAGGGAAATTTCATTATCTTTCGGTACCCTTTATATCTATGGTATCAGGCCTGCTTTTTTTTGCTGTGCCCCTGTGGCTCAGCAGAAAAATTATTGACCGTGCAGGCCTTGAATGGGGTTTCCCCGTTCTCCCGTCACTCTGGGTCCTGTCGGAATATCTGAAGACAAAAGGCCCGCTCTCCTTTGCCTTCGGCATCATCGGGTACAGCCAGCACAATAATCTTACATTCATACAGGGGGCGGATATTTTCGGTGTCTACGGTATATCCTTTTTAATCATTCTTATTAATTACCTGGGTTTTTATATATTCCAGTGTTTAACGGGCGGGGATAAAACAGGGCGCGCAAAGAAGATCATCCTCCCCGTATCAGCATTGTCCCTTATCATCATTTCCACCGTGATCTACGGCACCATAAAACTGGGCAGCGTCATCGTCGAAGATGACTTCACCATCAATTTAATTCAGACAAACCATGAAACCAATGTCCCCTGGATGAGCAGGATGGACGCATACCTCGAGGAATACAGCGCAGACATATCAGGCTCACCGGCTGCCGGGATTGATCTCGCGGTGCTCCCGGAAAACTCAGTAAAAACATACCTTTCCCTGGATAAAAATTTTCAGCCCGAAAAAAGTACAGATATCCTCAACAGGCTGTCATCCATGTCCAGGTCGAACAGGGTGTATCTCCATTTCGGCGGCCTTGAAGCTGACATGAAGGAGGGGCAGATAGCCAGGTACAACTCGGCATTCCTCTTTGACAGGGAAGGCAACATCTCAGGGAGATATAGAAAAAGGATCCTGGTCCCCTTCGGGGAGGTTAACCCCCTGGGAAAATTTTTTCCCATAGTGGACACTCTACTCCTCAGTGAAACAGGGGCGATAAGGCTTTCCAGCGGTTCAAATGCTAAAATCATGAAAGTGACAAACCGTGCCGGCACTGAATTCAGTTTCGGCACTGTCATTTGCTTTGAAGGGACCGATGCAGAGCTCCTCAGGGAGTATGCATTGAAAAAAGCTGACTTCTTTGTCAACATAACCAGCGACAGGTGGACACAGAGCAATGCTGCACTGCGTCAGCATGCCCTTTTTGGCGTCTTCAGGGCCGTAGAAAGCAGGCTCCCCTATTACCGCTGCGGAAACGGCGGCATAAGTTCTGTAATAGACCCCCATGGAAGAACAGTTAAAGAGATCCCGGCCTTCAGCAAAGGAAGTCTGACAGCAAAGCTTTTGAAATTAAAGGATCACAGGAAAACACTTTATGCCTCATTTGGAAACTGGATAATATACCTCTGCCTGGTACTATTAATTATTCCAGCAGTAATTGCAATAAGGCATAAAATATAGTGTTAATAATTTCTTCAGATTTGCTGGGCCCCGGGGCAGTGCATCACGAATATCTAAATTTGAATATATAAATGATTATTAAATATTCAAATTAAATAAAAAAATATTTGCATTTTATTCATTCTTTTCATATATTAAACGTAATTATACATTTCCGGTGCAAGAGTTAATTTCAATACGAATGAGACAGATACATACAACTGGATGGGCATGGGCTACATGAAATTTTTGCTATTTATATCCCTGGTTACTTCATTATCTTTCATGAAGTGCACGAGTGACAATTTCCTCGATACCATGAAAATGGAAAACATCAAAACATCAACATATACCATAACAGAGGATCAGCCTGAACGGTCCGTCTACTATAAAATATCTGATTCAGGGCAGAGTAATGTCCAGACGAGATTTGATGACGGTGATTATCCGAATACGCCATATCCCATAACCCTGGAGATAAAAAATAATATTTTTAACAATGATGATATCGTAGCGGATCATATATCAAACCTTATATGGACGAAATGTACCGCCCTGGAAAATAATATCATGGATACCGATGACCAGTGTCTGGGCGGCACCCATGAGCTCTACACATGGGATGAAGGCATGTCTTTATGCACCAGCCTTGTGTATGGAGGATATGATGACTGGAGAATGCCGACATTGACGGAGCTTTTTTCCCTGGTGAATTTCGATTATACGGCACCGGCAATTGACAGTGCCGTCTTCCCGAATACCGAGGGGACCCCCGGAAATGACGGGATGTACTGGGGCACTACATCGTATAAAGATACTACGACTAACCTGAAATGGCATATAAACTTCAACACGGTTGACGGTCCGAATTATTCAGCGTTGATGTTTGTCAATATAAGCAACAGTTTCGACAGGTTATACCTGAGGTGTGTGCGGGGCAAATAACATGGTGGTATCCGGTTTAATAATATACAGGAAAATGATGATGAAAAAGGCCTTGATTATATTGATAGTGGCAGCAGCAGGGTCATCAGTCCTGCATGGCGGCGGATCCTATACAATATTCGAAAGCACAGGCCTGGTTATGGATAATTCAACAGGCCTCTACTGGACCAGGTGTTCTATAAGCATCAATGGTATTCCATCAGATGGAATTAACTGCCAGGGTCATATTCAGAGGTACCGGTGGAATGACGCCATTACTTCATGTTCAAGGCTTAACTTCGCCGGGAGAAATAATTGGAGACTTCCGAATATCAAGGAACTGCACAGCATCGCGAAGTACAATGAAACTACATTTGATATCGTGGGCTTCAACGAACAGGTATTTCCCGGGACGATGCTCAACCATTACTGGTCATCTACTACGCATAAAAATAACCCGAACATGGCCTGGACCATTGATTTTCATTATGGTAATGTCACCTTCCAGGAGAGGGTCATTCCTGCATCCAGCATTGAAAATGAATTCTATGTCCGGTGTGTTTCCGGGCCTGAATAACCGTATCTCTCACAATGCCGGTTTACCGGCCAGTTCGATACGCGCATCAATTCCCCATCCGTCACCCTTCCATATCTGCAACTATGACTGCAATATCGTCGTTCATGTGTTCCGACCCTGCCCATGTTACAACCTCGCGGTAAAGGGCATCGATAAACTCCCCGGCCTCCAGGTGCTTTAACCTGTCCAGGGCGCTGTAAAAATTTTCTTCACCGTATATGACGCCGCTCCTGTCTCTTGACTCCATGAGGCCATCAGTGAAAAAGACGATCCTGTCTCCCGTATTAAAATCGGCCTCAACCTCTGAATAAACTGCATCAGGGTCAAAGCCGAGCACCTTGCCCTTGTTGAAAACTTTCCTGAGGCCAGTGCCGTTATTGCTGATAATCACCGGGGGCCAGTGGCCGGCGTTCGTGGAGATTATCTTCTTCTCCCGTGAATCTATGAGCGTATAGTTTGCAGATATGAAAAGCCCGTATGGATGGCCGCAGAATATTGAATTAATCCTTTGAATGAGTAATGACGGAATCAGGGCATCCTCCCTGAGCATTGAAAATACAGCTTTCAGCATAGCCCCTATGAGCGCAGCAGGCACCCCGTGCCCTGTAACATCGGCAATAAAAATCCCCAGCCTCTCTTTATCGATTTCATGAAAATCATAAAAATCCCCCCCGATCGCACCGGCGGGCTTATAAAGCGCTTTTACAGTAATAGTATCAAGCCGGGGCATTTCCCTCACGATCAGGTGGCGCTGGATGTCCCGGGCCAATGAGAGCTCCTGGTTGATAAGGGATAGCTCTTTCCGCTCATCCGCCGCGGTTTTCAGGTCAAGGTAATTTTTTACTCTTATAAGGAGTTCGCGCCTGTCAAAGGGCTTTGTTATGTAGTCATTGGCCCCTGCTTCAAACCCTTTTAAGATGTCATCACTGCTGTTCCTGGCAGTGAGCATGATTATGGGAAGATCGTAGCGGGAAAACCTGCTTCTGAGCTGAACACATAGATCAAAGCCCGATATTCCGGGCATCATGACATCAAGAAGCAGCAGGTCCGGTATTTTTTTTGAATCAATTATCTTCATGGCCTCCCCGGCGTTTCCGGCAAGCAATATGCCGTATCCAGCGAGGCTGAGGTGGTTTATCAGCACCTGCAGATTCACAGGCTCATCATCGACTATCATAATAATTTTTTCAGTTGGCCTGCCTGCCCCGGGGGATTCTTCGGGAATCCCGCCGTCCAGGGGCAGGGTCATGCCGCCGTTTACATTTTCCCGATTATAAACAGGGCTGTTCCCGGCAATGATTTTCGCTCCACCCCAGACAGGGAGGGTAAAATAAAAAACCGTCCCTTTCCCCTGCGCCGGCTCTGCCCATACCCTGCCTTCATGGAGCTCCACGAGCTTTCTTGTTATAGCAAGTCCAAGGCCCGTGCCTCCGTAACTCCTTGATATGGTCCCATCGGCCTGTTCAAAGGATTCAAAAATTATTTCCCGCTTATCATCCGGTATCCCGATCCCGGTATCGGTTACGGCAAACCTCACCATCCCTGATGTATCGGGATCTATGGATGCAGATATGACAACCTCTCCCCGGTCGGTGAACTTTATCGCATTCCCAACCAGGTTTATAAAAATCTGCTGGACCCTTGCCTCATCTCCGAAGACATGGGGCAAGTCATGGTCTATTACGTTCTTTAAGATAATTTTTTTATTCAGTGTCAATGGCTTCAAGATTGACAGTACCTGCTGGGCAGTCATAAAGGCATTTACGGGCCTGGTCTTTAAATCTATTTCGCTGAACTTGAGCCTGGAGAAATCGAGGAGGTCATTGATAAGGCTGGCAAGCCTCCTGCCGCTTGTTACGATCATCGAAAGGTTGTGCCGGGCAGTTTCGTTCATAATCCCTGCGGCCCCGTCTATGAGCGAATCGGCAATGCCGATTATGCCGTGGATTGGAGTCTTGAGCTCATGGGACGTATTGGCCAGAAACTGGTCCTTGTACCTGTCCAATTCGGACAGCCTTCTGTTTGTAGATTCCAGTTCGTAAATTTTCAGATTAATCATCTTTGCCATTCCGTTGAACATGCCGGCAAGCCTCCCGATCTCGTCCCGGGAATTTATCGCAAGCTGAAAATCATACTCTCCTGATTCTATCTTCTGGACTCCATGTGTCAATGCCTCAATAGGTTTTGATATGAGCATGCTGAAGATGTACCCTATGATGCTTACAATGAATATTGCAGCCACAGTAGAGAAATAAACATATTTCCTTAACCCTTTTATCGGATCAAGAACAGCTGATTTTGATATTACAAGCCTGGCAATGCAAACGGGATTATTGCCCGATATCCTGCCTGCATTCACAAACTCAAAGTACGGCTGGCTGCCTGTTTTAAGGACGAGGAGGTCTGTGTATGTATCCGTTACGCCTCCGCCCCCGCCACCGGCCATGGCCCCGTCCTGTTCCCGGTATCCGCCGGATATATTTTCCAGCCTCTTTATCTCGCTTTCAGAGATCCTGCCGCTTCTGAACATAGCATTTTCACGGATATTTTCACCGCCTATGGATCCGAGAATTATTCCGTTTAATTTTTTATCGGACGAGAGGAGGATTGTATCGGCATAAACCAGGCCCTCCTTGAAAAGGGGAATGAGGATGGAGATCATTTCCTTTACGTCAACGGTTGAGGCGTTGATATCAGCCCCGTTCATGAGAAGGATGTTCAGAGTGGATCTTGTGAGAATTTCAGAAATTGTTCTGTTCTCATGGATTATCCTGGTTAGATTCACCTTTTCATGCCTGTCCAGCATAAAAAGAGCCAGGGGGAGCGAGGCTGCAATAATGATAAAAATGAATAGTATGATGAGTTTATATTTTACGCTCAATCTATCACCGGTTTATTTCAGTTTGTCCAGGGCTTCTTTTCTATTCCTGGATCTGGGAAGATATATTTTTGCGGCATTGTTGTCCGGGTCAATGAGGAGCAGCCTTTCCATGTAATAAATGCTCAGGTCATAATTTTTTGTCTCATAGGCGGTGATGCCTGTTTTTTCAAGTTCCGGGATTTCAGGAGACAGCAGGCCCCTTACATACAGAAGGTCTTCTCCGGCCTTTTTCAGATAGGGCTTGAGTTCAACAAGTACAGGTATGGCTTCATATAACTTTCTGCTTTCAATAAGGCCATGAGCGGCATTGAGCTTGTTTTCAAAAACTGCAATGCGGGCAAGGTAATTTTTCCCATCCATGTTCCCGCTGTCGAGCTTCACAATTTTTAAAAAAATACTTTTAGCTTCCAGGATTTCATTTTCATTGAAATTCTTCCTTCCTTGTGAGAGCAGGGACTCAATCTCTTTTGCCATACCATCGACATCTCTGCCGGGCATGATTTTCCTTACGGCAAATCCTGTAAAATTAAAGACAATAGATCCGGTGTATACAGCCTGGCGGAAAGTCCTTTCCGAAATTGACATGGAGCTGTATTCAGCAGCTATTTTCAATCCGATCCCCCGGTACAGTGGGAATATGACTCCAGCCTTTAGTGCATACCCCGGTTTATAGGAATGACCTCTTATGCCGCTCCCGACAGTTGCAAAATAAATGGCGGATTCCTGAAAGTATAGTGCAAAAAACGGGTATGCATTTTGATTCAGGGGATAAGTGAAAAGCGGGCCCGCGCGAAAAGAATAAAAAGTAAGGCTGTAATCTCTGTTTTCGCTAAAGAGTAATTTTTCATAAAAAAATTCAATATCAGCAGATACAGTGCTCTTTAAAAAACTGAAAGGGAAAGAGGCATTTAAAGCGAAAAAATTCCCATTGTCAAGATATGCATCATAATAACCTCTTAATACAGAATGCCCTGCTGTTATTCCTATAGTGGGAGATTCAATATTAGATATATCGGAACCGTCAACGGCGGAACCGGCAAAGGGAATAAGGATAAAAATAAGGGCATACAGGATTGATGAATATTTTTTTTTCTTGCTGAAAATCATAAATACTCTGAATCCTTTTAAGAACATATTTAAAAATATAGCTGAAAAATTATAATCAGTGTTAGAAAGAAATCCAATAAATGCCCTTTAATCAGAGAAAAATACTAATCTTGGCAATCACATCTCATGTAATATAATAGAAAAAAATAAATTTATGCTGTCAATATAAATATTTTTGTAAAATTTAATTAAATCGCTTATACATCAAATGAATGTTTAACCAAAATATTTTTTCATCAAATTCCAATGAACATAAACAATATACCATTGCATACAGGCATAAAAATTTTACTCATTGATAATTTACGCTTGACTATTTTAAATATCTATTTTCTATGTTTATTGAAATCAATTTTTTATACATAATGGTATATGGAGAAAAATCTTTTTTTATAGCTGTCTGGCAACGTTATTGAATCCTGCTCATACAACTTGCTCATATTAGTTATTCAATCTTACCAAATACAAAAAAATAAAAAACAGATTTTTATCTAAATATTGCTTATGTATGAAAATTGAAATATTTTTTTTAATGAGGTTTATATGTCAGCTAATATTTATGTAGGAAATCTTCCTTATGAAGTAACAAATGAGAGTCTTCATCAGACTTTTGAAAAATTCGGTGAGGTTGTTTCAGCAAAAGTCATCAATGACAAGAGGACCGGGAGGTCAAAGGGATTTGGATTTGTTGAAATGGCAAATGAATCAAATGCGAATGATGCAATTCAGGGCCTCAACGGGACTGAAATGAAAGGGAGAAACATAAAAGTTAACATTGCGAAACCAAAAAGTTATTAATATTCAATAGATGTATGATTAAAACCCTCGCTGACCAGGAGGGTTTTTTTGTTATCCTCATATACATTTTTTACTTAACAGGCATGCCCTGTAACATATCAGCAAGACCCGAACTCCTGCTCATGGGGTTATCAACCATCTGTCCCACGAGATCCTCCAGGCCCCATATCTCAGCCCTTTTTCTTGCCCTGGTCACAGCCGTAAAAAGGAGCTCGCGGCTGAGAACAGGCGACATCCGGTCCGGAAGGATGATCAGAATTTCATCGAATTCCGAGCCCTGGCTTTTATGTACAGTCATGGCGTATGCCGGTTCATGGTCAGGGAGTTTCGCCGGCATGAATCCATGAAGAACACCCTCCCCTCCGCCATGGGCATGGAAGTAGGCCCTCAGCCTGCCGTCCTCATGGATCCCCTTCCATGCCATCCCGGTATCGCCGTTGAAGAGCTTCAGGTCATATCGGTTTTTATTGATGATGACAGGACGTCCCTGGTACCATCCTCTCCTCTCCCCTGTCCATCCAGAGGCATGGAGAACATCTTCGGCAAAATCATTCAGATATTCAGTCCCGGAAAACCCCTTCCTCACCGGGCTCAGGACTCTGAAACCTGAAAAAATTTCAAGGCCCCGGTCAGGGCTGCCGGCCTTGAAGTGCCTGGTGTACCTGTCAAGGATGATTTCTTTGAGTTCAGGCATCATCCTTTGCATGGATTTCACCGGCCTGAAAATCAGATCATCATATCTTCCCGAGGTGAGGATTTCAACAGCCCTTTTCCGATTCCCCTCGCGAACCGCTCTGCTGAAACGGCCTATTCCGCTCTCCTTTCCGAAACGCCAGTTTTTATCCAGGAACGTGATGTGCCCCGGGACGGATTTCCGTCCCGGTCCGGAACCGCATATATCGGCAAATACCGCTCCGCTCTCTATTGATGAAAGCTGGTCCCTGTCGCCAAGCAGGATTATCCTGGAATCAGGGCGCGCGGCCTGGAAAAATTTAGACATGAGAGGAAGGTCTATCATGGATGACTCGTCAATAATGAAGGCGTCATGGGGAAGGGGGTTTGATGAATCATGCCGGAAAAAATTCGACATGTACACAGGTTCCATGAGCCTGTGGAGCGTGCCTGCATCAACAGGGATGGAGGATCTGATATGTTCCGGGATATCCATTGAACTTAGGGAGTTCATGATGGAATCCTTCAGCCTTGCCGCAGCCTTGCCCGTGGGGGCTGCCAGGGCAACCTGTATTTTCCTGCCCCGGGACACTGCCTGTTCCATGATGAGTGTGAGTATCCATGCAGCAGCCCTTGTCTTTCCGGTTCCTGGGCCGCCTGATATGACATAAAATTTCTTCTGCAGCGCGTTGAAGACAGCCTCTCTCTGCCTGTCAGGTTCCCCGGTTCCATATCCGGGAAAATAGTGTTTGATCCTGCTGTCCAGCCAATCCATATCGATATTGCCATGGGGGCCGAGCCTTGAGAGAATATTCCCGGCAAGGGAATGTTCATACTCCCAGTACCGGTGGAGATAGAGCCTCCCGTTGTCATCGAGTATGAGGGGTTTAAACTCGCCGGGCTTTCCGGTTACCCCCGAAGTTAGGAGTTCATGGATCAATGTACCGTATTCCGGCACTTCGATATCATCATCTATGGAAACAGGTTCATCAAGAATCCCGGAAAGGCGCCTTCCTGCTATTGCATGTACATTAAGGCACACGTCCCCCTTCTGCGTGAAATAACCGGCCAGGGCCGAAGCAATGGCTACTGCATGGCTCTCCCCATCCGATAGTGAAAACATGAGCCTGGCAAAGCTGAGATCCATCGCGCTGAAAGCCAGACTGTCAAAAATCCTGTTCAGATCTCCGGTCCCCATGGATCAATCACCTCCGCCGTTCAGGTACTGCAGGAGCATCTCCACCTTATCTTTCCCTGGCCTGTCCCTGAAAATTCCGTGTCCCGGACCCCTGTCCGGGCTTATGCCCCGGATAAAAATATAGTAGACACCACCGAAGTGGGTTTCATAGTCGTACCCCGGCAGCCTGAGCGCAAGGTACCGGTGAAGCGCCGCAGTATAAAAATAGTACTGGATGATATAATAGCCGGTCATCATCTCCTTGAGAACTCCCTGCTCTCCGAAATCGTCAATTGAACTGCCGAGCCTGTTTGATTTCCAGTCCACAATATAATATTTCCCGCCATGGATGAAGACAAGATCAATAAATCCGTGCATGAAACCCCTGGTCTCCCTGAAATTGAGCCTGTCAAGGTATGATGAAAACTCTCCGGCAAGGCCCCCTGAAATAATTTCCCTGAATACCTTTACCAGGCCTTCCCTCGTAACAGGCCCCACGGGAAAATAAAATTCCAGCTCGCTCAGCCTTTCGCCCCTTCTGATATTCCCGAGCCTGAGATCCGGGAGGGCGTCATCGAGCCCGGCATTGAGCACGTTCCGTACCATGGCGCAGAGTACATCCCTCCACCTCTCCTCAAATCCGTACTTCACGATTTTTTCTGCTACCAGGGCTTCAAGTGCGCCTTCTTTTTTATCCGCAAAATCAGCAGCTTCAAATATTTCATGGATGAGGCTTCCCGATACTGTTCCGCCTGGAAAGGATAGAATCCCGGCATCGAAGACATCTGAATTGACTGAATCCCCTGTTCCGTGCT
Source organism: Spirochaetia bacterium (assembly GCA_009885955.1). Lineage (GTDB taxonomy): Bacteria > Spirochaetota > UBA4802 > UBA4802 > UBA5550 > VFJS01. The sequence continues at coordinate 330,466 of VFJS01000002.1, forward strand.
CCCCCAGCTGATCGTGATGCGCTCCATGATCAATCCCGGCAGTGATGGAGGAATAGCTCGACAGTCCCCATGCCCGGTCAATGGCCCCGGTAAATTTTCTGCATCCCGAAGCCTGGCCGGCTCCATTCCCGCCGGGAGTGAATGGGGAAGTTGCCGTCTTATCAATATCATCAATTAATCGTATATCAATGACGCCCTGTGATGCCGTTGTTATTTTCCCAAGGTCGCGCAGCATGTTGTCGACTCCAAGATTTTCCCAATGAAATTTCAGGCCCGATATCACGTCCTCACCGTCAAGGCCTGCCGGCCTGTGCATGAGATAGGAGAGGGCCGAAGTTCCGGAATCGTTGACCATCCCATGATAGAGGTAACAGCGGTGCCTTGCCCTGGTTAGCCCGACATACAGCAGCCTGATATTCTCGGCAAGTTCCTCCTTCCCGGCATTCATCAGATTTTCTTTGTCCCCTGAGCCGAGATCAAGGACAGGGGCCCAGCCATTTTTTTTATCATGAAATTCAAGGAAAAAGGGGATCCTCCTGTTTCTGAAATCCCTTTCATCTATCTCCGAACCCTCCCACATGAACGGGCAGAATACAATGGGGAAGTCGAGGCCCTTGCTGCGGTGTATGGTCACTATCTTTACCGCCGTTTCATCGGACTCAAGCCGTATCTGGTTCTCGGCGGAACTATCCTCAATGATTTTTTCAGAGAGCCACGCGATAAGGGCCTCATGACCCAGGGCATGATCGTCCTCGGCCTTCTGTATGATCTCTGCGCAGTGAAGGATGTTTGTTATCCTCCTCTCGCCGTCGCGGTACTGCATCATCCTGCTCCTGGCCTTTTCCTTTATGAGTATGCTGCTGAGCATGGTGATGAAATTATGCCTGCCCCAGAGCTCCCGGTAATAGGAGAAAAGCGCGGCAGTCTCATCCCACCGGGCCTCATCCTCCATTTCCCTGAGGAGGCTTCCGATTGAACGGCCGAAGACATCGGTTACCAGTGCAGCCTTGACGAGCATTTCATTTTCCGGTCCGGCAACGGCAGACATGACATCAAGAATATCCCCGGCCTCATCAGTCTGGAATACGCTTTCCGAACCGTAAAGGACAGCGGGGATTCCCTGGACGCCCAGCCTGTCCCGGACCTTCAGGGCCTGGGTTTTTTTTCTCACAAGCACAGCCATGTGCCCGGGGGCAACAGGAACGCCTGAGATGTGCGCCTTTCCTTTTTTCCCCATGTCCACCAGCCTGGAGATCTCTGCGGCCACGGACTCAGAAGCCAGCTCCTCAGCCCTCCACTTGGAAATTCTTTTTTTACTTTCAACCCCGTAGTGGCTCTTCCCGATAAAACAGAGGGTAAAGGGCGCTGATTCATCTTCTGGAAGCACCAGCTTCTGTTCACCTTTCCCGGGCCCGTGGATTGCCGGTGTGAAGCCGATTTTTTCATAGACGAAGGGATTCGTTACGCCTGAAAAAATTGTATTCACCGCATGTATCAGGCCGGGATCAGACCGCCAGTTTGCCTTCAGGGTATAGATGTTCCCCATGTCCTCGAGAGCTTTCATATACGCGAAGATATCCCCTCCCCTGAACCTGTAGATTGCCTGCTTCGGATCGCCGATGAGAAAGAGGATTGAATCATCATGCCTGAATATGGTGGAAAATATGCTGAACTGCACCGGGTCCGTATCCTGGAATTCATCAACGAGGGCGGCCCTGTATCTTTTTCTCACCGCCCGCGCAAGCGGCGATTCCGGGTCCCTGGACAGGGCATTGTCCATGTCGCTGAGTATGTCCCTGTAGGACCTTGTATTCCGGGCCCTGTTTCTCTCTGCCCACTCCTTTTCGCCGAATTCCATGAGTTCAATGAGGAGCCCCTTGAAATATTCGTCCAGGATGATGATAAAACCGTTCAGCTCAGCAAGAAAATCCCCGCAGAGCTGAAAAAAGCTGTGCTGCGGAAAAGCGCGCCCCTTCTTAACTGCCTCTTCAATATAACTGCCTGTGAACTTGACAAGGGATTTAGGCGCATCCAGGAGAGATGTTTCATTGACATAGGTATCAGCTTCGAAAAAGTAGATAGATATGTTCCCCTGCTTGTATTTAGTCCTGTTAAGTGAATCTCCCGATGAATTAAATATTTCCGACAGTTCTTCCCGGGAATTTTTCCATGCATGCCCCAGTGCTTTAAACATCGATGTAACAGTTTTTTCCCGCTCATCTATATCAACCGGCCCGGGGTCCGGGATCACCCTGAATCCCGGCTTGTTGGCCCGTATGCCCAGGAGCCCTGCAAAATACCCGGGCGTGCAGCCCTTCTTCATGAGATGCTGTATCACAAGTTCCGGCAGCCCGGGGATATGCATCCTCCAGAAATCCTCGGCAATTTCCAGTGTGAGCCCGCTCTGGTCCGGGACCAGATCAGTGCCGAACATCTGCATGCTTTCAAAGGCATTTTCCAGAAGCATTCGCTGGCAGAAGCCGTGAATGGTGGAAATCGATGCCATATCGAAATTTCGTATTGAATCTTCCACGATCAGGAGCGCAAGCGGGTCACCGCTGAACTTCTCAGCCAGATCCCGGTACACTTCATTCTCTTTTGAATAGCTGCCGGCCCCTTTCATGACGCCGGAAGTTTCGGAAAGGAGCCTCCGTATCCTCTCCCGCAACTCCCCTGTTGCAGCCACGGTAAAGGAGACAACCAGTATCTCCTCGGCTTTATATCCCTTTTCCAGTACCAGGCGGAGAAAGAGCCCGGCGATGGCATGAGTTTTCCCGGTGCCTGCGCTCGCCTCGATAATGTTTGATCCTTCAAGGGGGCACCGGAGTATGCTGAAATCCTTTATCATATCAATTCGCCGATTTCACCTGGTTCAGGATCATGGGTTCGTAGACCCTGACCGCGGTCTCCATGAATTCCCGGCTTTCATGGGGGATGGAATTCCTGTAGCAGCGGTAATTGTAGATGTCATCGTATTCGCCGTCCATGAAATTCCGGCCAAGCCATGCCCCCGAACATTTTTCCATGACATATATGCGATCATTCCCCTGGTACTTTTCCGCATAACAGTAGGATGTCTCTGGAAAAAAGGGGACCAGTTCCCGGCATCCCCTTTTGTAGATTGAAACAAGACCTTCAAGAAATTCCATGGAATCACGGGTGCAGGGCATGGAATAGGTATCCTCATTTGAAATGAAAAGGCTTTCAGCAGGGATCCCGCGGGCCGATGCCGATGACTCCTGTACCGCATTAAGGAGAAGGTGAAGGATCCAGGCATGGAGCCTGTCCCTTGCCTTTGTTTTCGAAGGTCTGTATACAATGTGACGGTTCTCCCAGATATTGGCGACCCTCCCCCTGATGACTGCAGAGGTTAGTGCCAGGTCAACGTCAATGTCGTCAAGCCTGTTCCCGGCTATATTTTTCTTAACCCTGGATGAAAATATTTCCGCCTCCCGTGCCGCACCCCGGTAAACAGCATCGCCGGCTCTTCCATGGGGAAGGCTGCCGGTGGCTTTCAGAATATCAAGGTAATTGCCGGCAGGCCTGCCGTTGATGATGCTGTCGGATATTCTGCTTTTAATAAAAAAACTCTCCAGGCCGGAAAGCTCAAAGGGCTCCCTCTCATCCCAGGCGTCCGGTTTATTCCCGAGCCTGATTTTACACACATTGGCAATGAGATACCTTGCCGGATTGCTGAAAAAATTCAGAAGCTGTTCGACGGATATCTCCGGTGTGAGGTCTTCTCCACCGGGAAGTATTCCGGTAAAATCCCTTGTCGTACGCCTGCTGCTGTTCACCAGGCCGGCAGCACTGCAGTTTTCCTCTGAATAGCTGTAAAATGTATCCGCGCCGGTGAAATATTTTCTGCTGAAAGCCTGCAGAGGATGATGAATGACAATATGGTCCCTCGCGCGCAATCCGCCGGAATCAATGGACTCTTCGATGTAATCAGCCAGTTCATCAACCACCGGGGACGGCGGCATACGACTGTTGTCATAGGCGCTCTGCCCGGTGTAGCTTATGAAGAGCTTATCCCTTGCCGAGATAAGGGTCTCCAGGAAGAAGTACCTGTCCTCGTTTCTATAGGACCTGTCGCCCGGCTTTTTTTCTGCAGCCATGAGGTCAAAGGCAAGCTCCCTGTCTCTCCTGGGGAATACCCCCTCATTCAGGCCTGTCATGCAGATGACCCTGAAGGGTATTGACCGGAGCGGTTTCATTGATGTAATGGTCACGGCCCCGGTGAAAAACCTGCCGTGTTCGCCATGGTCCATGAGCCCCCTCTGTATCCATATTTTCATTACATCCAGGGTTACTTTTCCGGCATAGGCTGATGCGTCTCCGGTTTTTCCGATTCCATCCATGACAGATGAGAGCAGCAGAAAATCTTTTTCCGAATTGCCGTCCGGGGCGAACATCCCGCGGCATATGCCGTTCAGCCGGTCCATCCATTCAAGGAGTGTTCCCGGCGCGGAAAGGGCATCGGCATGCCCTGCCAGTTTTCTGAAAAAATCAATGAACCTGCCAAGAACCCTGGTGCCGGGCCCTTCAATATCGTCATAGGGGAGAATCCCGTTAAAAAACCTCTCACCGCCGCCCTGCATTGCAACTCCCAGGACAAGCCTGGCAAAGGCGGACTCCCAGGTATTTTCATCTTCTATAGGGAGTCCGAGTTTCTCCTTGCTCTTCCCATCATACCCCCACCTGATATTCGTCTCCCTCACCCATTTGCTCACAAGGGGCATGTCTGAAGGCGACAGGTCAAAAGCCCTCATGACATCGGGACATTCCAGGATTTTTATAACCGATCCCGTCCTGAACCTCTTCTCTGAAATATCCAGGATCGATAAAAAAGCATCGATGATCCCCCCGCGCCCTCCGGCCCTCCGGCCTGTAATGGAAAAGGGGATCTTCATCCGTTCATCCTCGCAGGCGGTGAAGACCGATTCGACATAGGGGGCATAGGCTTCAAGGTCGGGGCAGATGACCGCTATGTCGCCGGGTTTCATGGACGGGTCCCTGTTAAAGAGATCGATGAGGAACTCCCTCAGTACTTCAACCTCCCTCAGGGGATTATGGCAGGAGTGTATCCTGATTGAATCATCTGCCACAAGAGACTCTCCGGTCATGGCGATCCTGTCCCCATCCTCCCCGCCTGCCTTTCCCCTCTCCCTCAGGTTCAGTATGTCGCCCTGGACAATATGAAGCAGGCAGCCGCTGCCGGGTTCATGAAATAACAATTCCTGTTCCCAGTCGCCCTCCATGACAAGGTTGAAGAACTCCTTTCCTGTTTTCCCGAGGGAGGAAAGGAGGCTGTTGCCCCGGTACAGGTGGAGTGCATCCCGGTCAGCGGCTTTCCCTTTCCGCTTCCGCATGGCCCCGGTTATCTCCCTGTCGGACCTGATATCAAACCAGTATTCGCTGCTCGGGCTGACGAGGAACATGTTCACATCTATAACTGATGACAGGGCGAGGATCGTATCGATGTGAAACGGCGGCAGGCTCGATATTCCGAAGAGAGATATCCTGGGCGGCAAACCCCCGGTGATGCCGGCCCCGCCCCCTGAGAGAATTTCAACAAACCTTTTTTTCAGCGCAGGGGGGTGGCTGTTTTTTCTATCACCGGCGATCCTGTCCCATAGTACCTGCTGCCAGTCTCCTTTTCCGCCGGTATCCCATTTCAAAATCATTTCAGGCCTGTAGGTCAGGTACTGGTCGAAAAGCTCGGCGAGCACCAGGGAGAGCTGGTACTCTTTTTTTCCACTCCTGTTCATGGAGAGATATTTTTTTATAATTTCAAAACCCGGCCTGTCCATGTATTCAGGGAGAAGCCCCATGAGCTTCCAGGACATTACATCGGCATCGATAAACCTGGAATCAGCAGTACCACAGCCTGTCAATTCAAACATGCCCTGGATAAAGGAATTGGGGAGAATAAACCTGCCGTTTCCCCATATGCCGAGCTCCCCTGCCAGCTCAAGGGAAAGCCACCTGGCCATCGGTATGTTCTGAACAATTATCACTTCACCGTCCATGGGCGAAGGGAGGGGGCTCCTGACAACTGACGCCAGTTCCCGGGCAAGAGCTTCCAGCCTGTTGCTTAAAAATATTTTTACACCGCTCATGGCATCCTATCAGAAAAGAATTTTCCTGTATAATCATCGTCATATGAACAGTGTCAAGAATTTAATAGGAGCAGCGGTTAAAGTTTTTTTGTTGACACAACCTCGATGCATATGCATGATACATGCATATGCTCTGCAAAGACAAAATTTCAGGCAAATACAGCCTTGTTCATAAGTGGACAAAGAAAGTTCAGAAATACCCCTATATTGAAATTCTGAAAGTGCAGGCTCTCAGGGAAATTGCCAGGTGCGCCAGGTGCGGGAAGGCAAGGATCACCATTGTAAACCTGTCATCTGCAAGCATCGACAAAAGCGTCTTCAGGGAGGAAAAGTGGGAGGACATGTGACGCAGATTTCGGCCCGAAACCCGCGGTTCTGTTATACCATTTGAAAAAACATCATCCCCGTGATATTAACATATTTATAAGTACCGCAACAAAATAAGCCCCGAAAATGAGAAAAAATGGGATAGTCAGCTTCATAATGAGAAATTCACTTTTATTCATAATCCCTTCATTATATACTTTTTTCCCGAAATAATTATTTCTATAAAAGGCCGGGTTTCGGGATCTCATCAATATCCGGATAAAAAAATCGATTTTTACCATGACTGCGAATAAGGCAATCACCCCTGATGCTATCCATAACACCATGGCCGCGTCCACTACAGGCAGAATATCCAAAAAAAATGAAGGGGTTATGATGAGATACCACAATCCAATGCCGGCAACAGGCATTGATACTGCTAATCTCAGGCGAAGCCTTTTGCCTTTCATCATGTTGATATTCAAAACATAAATAAGATACAATAAAATTGAAAGGATAAGTATTGAAAGTACGGGAAAAGCCGGATAATTAATAATGGACAAAGCAGGCGGCTGATCTAAAGTAAGGCCCTGATAAGGGAATGCAGTTGAGATGAAAAATAGCGTATCATACATAATAATATCTTTTAAAGACGGGAAAACTATTTTCAGCAATACGAAATATGCTGATATTGTAACCGGTGAATTGGGCAGGAGAAGTTCACAAACCGGCGAAATAGAACTCTTCTGCTATTGCCTTCTTCCCGGGGCGCTCCATATGTTACTCAGCTTAACAGGATTAGATACCAGGTCAATAAAAAATTGGGCCCCGCTGTTCAAAAGCTCCATCACAAAAAGGATCCGGAGCATACACGGGACAGATTTTTTATGGGACAGGGGGTATCGCGAGGAAGTCATACACGACCAGGCTGGATTTCATGCAGCCATGGGCAGGATTCTGAACCTCCCTGAAACCGAGGGGCTTGCCGAATACTCCGACGATTACCGGTATGTCAGGTTCATTAAAATGCCGGTTTTCCCGAAAAAAAATATATTGAAAAATAAGGGGTAGAGTTATATTACTCAGATTTAGAATGAATTTTTTATCAGAAATAAGATAAAGAGTTGTAACCTCGTTTAATCGCCGTAGAATGGCGATACCGTACCAAGGTAAAAAACGATGTTACAAACAAAATGTTAAAAACAATAACGAGAATATTCAAGCCTTTTTTTGTTGAGATAAGAAAAAGTAAATTGCGACTAATCAAAAGTTCAGGGCTATTAC
>VFJS01000014.1 GCA_009885955.1 Spirochaetia bacterium
ATTTTTTCAATATCTTCTCGTCTCATTTTCATGAGACATAATCTAAAACATGCCTACCCGATTAATATTCTTTTTTTATTTTTTTTAAAAAAAATAGCTGAGTAGTTACTTCCTGAAAATTAATTGTCTTTATCTGAGTAGTTATATTTGATTTATTCATGTTTATATTATTGCCCTTGATTTTTATCCCGGAAAATCCGATAGTGTATATGATGCTTCTGCCGGTTTGTTTATCCATAGGAGCATGTATTTTTCTGCCCCCATCCAGGGATTTGGGAGCAGGTGTGTTATGTGAATAATAAATATTAGCAATATTCGGGTTTTAATTATGACAGCAGAAAATTGTAGCCATATAAAAATATACAGATACATCAGGGGGAGTTTCATGCCGCTGAATGTTCTATTTCTATTTTTTATCAGCCTGGTAATTTCATGTACATCATACCAGGGTGGTAAGAAATATGGGGCAGGGAGGCCAGGGATTGTAGGAACTGCAGAAAAATATCTCGGCGTCAGGTATAAATACGGCGGCGTCAATCCTGACGGTTTCGACTGTTCAGGTTTTGTAATGTATGTCTATAGAAAAAACGGATTGCCCATATCAAGAGTTTTAAAAGACCAGTACAATTCAGGGAAAAAAGTTGCTCTGAGCAGGGCAAAACCCGGGGACCTGGTTTTCTTTAATACAATTGGGAGTAAGATCTCTCATGTGGGAATTTATATTGGCGATAACCGCTTCATCCATGCCCCAACCACAGGCAAAAATGTCTCTTATGCAAGCCTGACCAACGGTTACTGGAAAAAAAGATACGTGGGCTCAATATCTTATTTTTGACATTTTCTTGACATCTCGCTTAAGTTAATTTATTCTGCCGTATGTTCGTTCCATCATTGACCGGGGAATAAGAAAAAGTGTCAAAAAAATCATATCATACTATCCTGGCAGCGGCCCTGTTTTTTTTTATAACCGGGCTTTCCGGCGGATACTCCCGGATACATCCTTCCACCCTCGTTGAGCACCTGTCGGCTGAGCCCGGTACATTGAATCCGATGACCGCAACAGATGCCTATGAAGGGATGATTAACGGGCACATCTATGAAGCCCTTGTTGAAAGGGACAGGGACACGCTGGAGATGATTCCCAGGCTTGCCGAGAGGTGGACCATATCCCCGGATAAGATGAGGTTCAGGTTTTTTCTGAAAAAGGGGGTCCGGTGGAGCGACGGGCCTGAATTTACCGCTGATGATATTATCTATTCATTCAGGGTTTTAAAGGACCCGAAAACTGCCAATTCCCATGTAAAAGTCTATTATCTGGATGTTCAGAGCGTTGAGAAGATCGACAGGTATACAGTTGAATTCCTCTATTCCAGGCCTTATTACCTTGCGCTTGAGTTCTGCGGGGGGATGCCGGTTGTTCCCAAACATATATTTGACGACGGCACGGATTTTAACACGCATAAGAACAACAGGTTGCCAATCGGGACAGGCCCGTTTAAATTTCAGAAATGGGAAACAGGTAAAAGGATAATCCTTGAAGCCAACGAAAATTACTGGGGCCGGAAACCGGGGATTAAAAAAATCATATATAAGATAGTCATGGAACAGAACGTGGCGCTGCAGATGCTGAAAAAAGGGGAGCTCGATGTGGTGGCGCTCCGCGAGATCCAGTGGGTCAGGCAGACCGGGTCCCCGAAATTCACTGAAAATTTTTACAAGCTGAAATATTATCAGCCCAATTTCAGATATATAGGATGGAATGCGAAGAGGCCTTTTTTCAGCGACAGCCGGGTGAGGCTGGCGCTGGGGCACCTGATTAACAGAAAGGCTATCCTGGATAAACTCATGTTCGGGCTTGGTGAGATGGTCACGGGAAATTTCTATATTTTCAGCAAATATTATAATAAAAACGTGAAGCAGGTGGAATATGATCCCGAAAAGGGGAAGCGGCTGCTCAGCGAGGCAGGATGGAGGGATACTGACAACGACGGCATCCTTGACAGGGACGGACGGAAATTTTCTTTTACGTTCATGATACCATCGGGGACAGAGTTCTCTGAAAGGCTGGCGAGCATTTTAAAGGAGGATTTCTCAAAAGTCGGCATTGAGATGGACATACGGAAATATGAGTGGGCCGTTTTTGTGAACAAACTCCACAACAGGGAATTCGATGCAGTTACCCTGGCCTGGGGCCTGGGCTACAGCGGCGACCCGTATCAGCTGTGGCATTCCTCCCAGGCTGAGAAGGGTTCGAACTTCTGCAATTTCATAAACAGTGAAGCCGATGATATTATGGATAAGGCCAGGGTGGAATTCGATGAATCAAAAAGGGTAAAGCTCTACCACCGGTTTCATGAAATTATTTATGACGAACAGCCGTACACTTTTCTCTTTGCAAAGCCGACACTCGCAGCAATAAGTAAAAGGTTCGACAATGTGAAGGTCCATGTCACAGGCCTGAACATCGATGAATGGATAGTGAGGCTGGAAAAATGAAGAAATATATCGTGAAAAGAATTCTCCTCATATTCCCTACAATTATTGGAATTACGCTGATTACCTATCTCATGGTCAGGCTTGCTCCCGGGGATTACACCAGCCTGAAGGCCGGAATGGAGGGTGAACTCAAGGCCGGTTCCGTGGGCAGGGAGATACTTGAAGAGGAGAGGAAGCTCTACGGCCTGGACAAACCAATTCTCACGGGATACGCCGACTGGCTTTTTAAATTTGTGAAGCTTGATTTCGGCACATCCAGGAAAGACGGGCGGCCCGTTGCAGAAAGGATAAAGGATGCCCTCCCTGTTACTCTCACGCTGAACATAATTACAATACTCATAGTATATATCATTTCCATTCCCCTTGGCATTTACTCGGCGGTGAAAAAGGATTCCCTTTTTGACAGGGGTTCAAGCCTTGCCCTTTTTATCCTCTATTCCCTCCCTTCATTCTGGATTGGCCTCCTTCTCCTCCTGTATTTCAGCGGAGGCGAGAATCTGAACATATTCCCCCTTGGAGGCCTCATGTCGGAATGGGAGACTGAGCCGGGATTTTTCGCAAAGATCCTTGACATTGCATGGCACCTTGTCCTTCCTGTGATTACCCTTACCTACGGGAGTTTTGCCTTTCTTGCCAGGTATTCCAGGGCGAATCTCCTTGAGGTCATTAACCAGCAGTATATCACTACGGCAAGGGCCAAGGGGCTCTCAGAGATGAAGGTCATCTTTGTGCACGCCTTCAGGAACTCGCTTATTCCCCTGATTACCCTCATGGCCTCGCTTCTTCCCGGGCTTCTGGGCGGGAGTGTCATTGTTGAAAGAATTTTTTCCATTCCCGGAATAGGCCTTCTTGCCTTTGAAGCCATACTCTCCAGGGACATACCGGTAATCATGGCCATTGGTTCCATCTCGGCAATCCTCACGCTTATCGGCATTCTCCTATCCGATCTTACCTATGCCATAGCTGATCCCAGGATAAGGCTGGAGTCAAAAATATGAGAAGGAGTTTCTGGATACATGTATGGCGTGACTTTAAAAGAAACCGTCTGGCCTTTGCCGGTTTTATCATTGTCGCCTTTCTTTTTTCAGTAGCGATTTTAGCCCCTCTCATCGCGAACAGCAGGCCATATATCTATGCCGGCAATGGGAAGGTCTATTTCCCTATTTTTTTTAATTACGATGAGTTGAAAGATGCGGATCTCCGCCTGGACAAATATGACGGGTTCAAGGTTTTTCCGCCAGTCAGGTATACCTATTCAGAGTACGACCTTGATTACATAGTATCCGGGCCGTCATCAAAACATCTGCTCGGCACTGACGAACAGGGGAGGGATCTTGCCGCAAGGATGCTCTACGGCACAAGAATTTCCATACTGGTAGGGTTTATCGCGGTATTCATCTATGTCACCATTGGCATCATCATAGGGTCTATTGCCGGATTTTACGGCGGTATTATCGATCTCATCATATCAAGATTCATCGAAATAATAATGTGTTTCCCTACATTTTTTCTTATCCTTACCGTACTCGCGCTCATCGGGCCCAGCCTTGTGAATGTCATGGTGGTCATCGGGCTCACCGGGTGGACCGGGATAGCGAGGATTGTGCGCGGGGAATTTCTGAAACTGAGGGAGTACGATTTTGTTGTGGCCTCCAGGGCGTCGGGAGCAAAGGACAGCCGGATTATCATACGGCACATCCTCCCCAATGCACTGGCACCGGTGTTCGTTTCTGCCACCTTCGGCATAGCCTCCACCATCCTCATTGAATCATCGCTGAGCTTCCTCGGATTCGGGGTCCAGCCGCCTACCCCCAGCTGGGGCGACATACTCTCTCAGTCCAGGGAATTCATGGATTTTGCATGGTGGCTTACGCTGATCCCGGGCCTTGCCATATTTTTGACAATAACATCATACAATCTAGTAGGGGAGGGGCTGCAGGATGCCCTGGATCCGAAATCGGTGAAGAAGAGGAATTGAGGTTCACCTATATCTGCAAGAGTGTAAGAAAGGGAGATGTGGGGATGAGAGAGATAAAGAGAGATAGGGGGATATGACAATGAGTGAAACCGTATTATCAACTATGACTGTTCATGAGGTAATAACAAAATATCCTTTTGTGAAAGAGATTTTTATAAAGCATGGTTTTGAAGGCATAACCAACCCCATACAATTCAATACCGTTGCCAGGAAGATTACCGTTGAAAAGGCATGCAAAATGAAGGATGTGGATATTGACGTCTTTTTAGGTGACCTGAACAGCGCAGTTTCAGACAATTCCGATCGTTAGATAAAAATATTTTATCCGGTGAACTATAAATATTTGCTCACGGAATTTTTTAATTATTCTTATAGGTGAATTAATTAATAATTTTACCAACAATTATTTCTTCAAGGGTTCGACGCACCATAATTAATTTCCATGATAATGATAATAAATTGTTAGATATTTTTATTTACTTTTTTATCCATGCGTATACGTGAAAACTCGTGAGTACATTTTTTTTATCAGGGTTAATGAAAAAATGTTCTATTTCATGTCCCCTTCGCGACGGATGTTGAAGACAAAGGCAAGATTTTCTGCCATTTCGGAATATTTTTTTTCCACTGCTGCGGCATCGGTTACGCCGTTCAGTTCCACTGTTTTGAAGAGATCCTGAATCCTCTGTTCGTCTCCCGGTGTTACAAGTCCGGCAAAATAGGGGAACATGATGAGATCCTCTTTCTTAATGTGCCCCTTCAATATGTCAAGGTATTCCCTTGCATTCTTTGCAAAGTTCATCACCTCGGCCATGTCGCCGTGGGCAGCTTCCCTGAAGGCGGTCTTCATGCCCTTCACACAAGCGCGACCCCTGTCATGCTCGCTGTTGAGGTCGATGATATAATCATCAGTGGTTTTGTCCTTTTTGTCCTTCATCACAGCAAAGAGGTGAACCTCCTCCTTGCCATGGTGCCACCGGTCAGCATAATTTGTAATGAAATCAAGGATCTCTTCGGCCTGGAGGAATCTCAGCTTTTTCATCATCATGCCCTCTTCCACCATTTTCGCAAGGGCGTCGAGGACTATCTCGATGTTCCGGTGTTCGCTTATCAGTAATTCAATGGAAGTCATGTTTTATTCTCCCTGAGGTATGATTGTACAATCTTCAGTGGTAATGTAATTTTATCCGTAAAAAAATTCCACTATTTTATTCGAAAGTTTTAAAAAAATTAGGATTCCTAACAATAAGTAGAGTTCGGATATTGTGACGATGCCTTCATCAACGGGAAAATTATCAGATCATGGATCCACACAGATTTTTTTAATATTTTTTAATAGAACATATGAAAACTAAATTTTTGAATCCGTTTCTTTAAATTTCCACTAAAAAATTCCGGTCTTTGTGAGTGCCCTTAATATTTGTATGAATTGTGTCAATTAATATAATTACTGAGTTTAAAATTATATTACAGAAAATTATTGATTCAGAAAGTGCCGAGCAGGGCACATATCTCATAACTCATTTTTTGAGAGATAAAAAATCGGGCTACAAACTCAGAGTAAATATTTTTTTACTCTGAGCATCTGATGAAGAAAAGAAAGTTATTCAGAGTAATTATCAATTTATGCCCATTTACACTATCCACAGTTCTGAGCAATTCATAAGCTCAGAGCAAATTGTTAAAATAGTTTTACTCAGATTTAGAATGAATTTTTTATCAGAAATAAGATAAAGAGTTGTAACCTCGTTTAATCGCCGTAGAATGGCGATACCGTAGCAGGTAAAAAAACGAGGTTA
>VFJS01000097.1 GCA_009885955.1 Spirochaetia bacterium
ATTTTTTCAATATCTTCTCGTCTCATTTTCATGAGACATAATCTAAAACATGCCTACCCGATTAATATTCTTTTTTTATTTTTTTTAAAAAAAATAGCTGAGTAGTTACGAAAAAATCATGAAAGAATTTAGGCAGATACGCCAGAAGGAAAGGCATTCAGAAAATTTCGGATGGCTTTTAACGAATGTTGAAATAGTTAACGATCTTTCGAGCCGGTGTGAAAATTTGGTAAGACTTAATGAAGTACTAAGTGAGAAAGGGTTTCGGGGAAGCTATTCATCGCTCATACGGTTTATGAGCAAGCATAAAAAAATAAGTGAAAGCCCGGTGATAAGGATTGAAACAAAAGCCGGAGAAATAGCTCAGGTGGATTTTGGGTATATAGGTAGAATTTGCGATGAAGATACCGGGGAGATGGTGAAAGCGTATGTATTCGCTATGGTGCTGGGATTTTCAAGGGATGCATATTACGAGATCGTCAAGGGGCAGGATATAACGACCTGGATAAGCTGCCACATCCACGCATTCGAATATTTCGGAGGAGTTCCCGCTGTGGTGATCCCGGATAACCTCAAGAGCGCAATCATAAAGGCATCGTACCTGGAGCCTACGGCAAACAGAAGCTATGCCGATCTGGCGAAACATTACGGGTTTCAAATAGACCCATGCCTGCCTGAGACACCGGAACACAAGGGGAAGGTTGAATCTGGGGTGAAATACGTTAAAAATAATTTTGTCCCGCTTAGAATCTTAATAAATTTTACTGATTCCAACAGTCAACTTGCCGTGTGGAATAAAAACACCGCACGGGAGAGGATACACGGAACGACGAGAAGAAAACCCTCGGAACTCTTTGAAGCCTACGAGAAGGAGAAGCTCTTGCCTGTATCACCACTCCGCTTTGAAATCCCTATCTGGAAGAATTTGAAGATAGACAGAGACATCCACATACAGTTCAACAGGGCGTATTACAGCACTCCTCATGAACTGCGTGGGGAGCGAGTATGGGCGAGAAAAACCGAATCACAGGTTGCTATTTTTCACGAAAATGAGCTGATAGCCGTGCATTTCCCGGCACAACCTGGGGAAAGAAGAACAAAGAAAGAACATTATCCTCCCGATAAAACGAGATACATGGAATGGGATACGTCCTACTGCATGAAAAAAGCCCGGGAGATCGGGGAAGCGACTTTTCATATAGTAAATAAGCTTTTAAATGAAGAGCCGATCAGGAATCTGCGATCAGCTCAGAATATTATTCGCCTTGAAAAAAAATACAGCTCCGAAAAACTGGACGATGCTGTCAAATGTGCAATCTCATTCAAAAACTTCAATTACCGTGCCGTTAAAAATATCCTCGAGAAAGATCTCGATACAAAAATTTGTGAAACTGAAAACAGTGAGAGAACGAACCTTGACACGAGTTACGCCCGAGATCTTAAAGAACTATTAAACATGGAGGAACAGAGACATGGAAACTTATGCCCAAATTAAATCTAATTTAAGGGAACTCCGGTTGAAATCGGTGCTTGAAAATATTGAAATCCGGAACACTGAAGCGGTAAAGTCAAAGATGAGTTATATGGATTTTCTTCTGATGCTTACACAGGATGAAATAGATAGACGAAGATTTTTAAAAAAAGAATCAGCAATAAAAAAATCAAATATGGGAAGATGTAAAAATATTGTTGAATTTGAATTCGATTTTAATCCTAAAATCAACAGGCAACAGATTATGAACCTTGCAACGTGCGAATTCATAAAGCGAAAAGAAAACATAATATTTGCAGGACCTACCGGAGTCGGTAAAACTTTTCTGGCAAAGGCAATCGGGTTGGAAGCCTGTCACAGGGGATACAAGGTCGTCTTCGTAAGAACAGCAAAAATGTTAGAACATATTTACTCAGGCAAAGCTGACGCCACATTCAATAAAAAACTGGATGGGTATATTAAATGTGATCTCCTGATTCTTGATGATTGGGGCATGATTTCGTTTTCCGATTCCATGCTCAATATCCTGAATGAAGTGATTTCGGAAAGATATGAAAACGGTTCCTGCATCATTACGAGCAACAGGGCAATAAAAAAATGGGACGAGCTTTTTTCTGAGCCCGTTATCGCTTCAGCTCTTATTGACAGGCTCTTTCATAACTGTCATAAAATCATTATTGATGGGAAAAGTTATAGACAGGGAGGTGCTAATTTATGATTAATAATCTGTTCTGACTCAGGGGTCAATATACCGATTACAGAGGGGTCAGCAATGCGATTAGTGACAATTGTCAGCCCTAAATGTTTTTATATACTTCCTTTCGGTGCCTTATTCTCATAACAATTACAACAACTTCTTTTTCGTGAATTTCATAAATAATCCGGTAATCACCGGCTCGAATACGATACGCATCCCTGTTTTTCAATTTTATGTAACCGGAAGGCCGGGGATTTTGTTTTAGAGATTCAATTAATGAATTGATTTTATGAATAATTTTTTTTGGAATTTTATTGTAATCTTTTACAGCGGAAGGGTGAAATTGTATGGTGTACATGCTTAGCGTTTGATCTTTTCCCAGTCGATATTTTTCCCCTTTAATTTTTTGGTTTTATCAAAAGCTGCAATATCTTCCAGGTCTTCGATATACTCAACGAGTCTGTCATAATCCTTTTTTGTAAGAAGAATATTTACGGTTTTCCCCTTCTCATCAATTATGTATTTTTCTTTTACTTGGATCATATTATAAAGACTCCTGAACAATTATAGGCACATCTAATAATCAAAATTTTAATCAAAATTTTGATTATTCCCTTGATTTGTGCCTTCAAGGGAACCACAAACCTTAATTATTCGAAGTTCCTTTATTTGTAAATAATTACTTTAGTTGACATAAAAGTCAAGGGATAAATTTTAAAAATAGTATGTCAGTCAGGCTGCATTCATATGAAAAAGTATGATATTCATCAACATTTCATCAATCAGCGGGTTACCGTCAGCCACCCATACTGCCCTTTCCGGGAACCCGGCCGTCTAAATGTACCATGACAACTGGATTCAGGATAAATGCATAGTGATGTTTCCATTGACTGTTTTTATCAGTTGGTCACGGAATTTCCACCTGGAAAACAAAGCTAAATGTCTACAACAGAACTTCAATCCCAACTGCTGCTTTTACGTAATTCTTCTATTCGAATTCCAGCAATTTCCTTTAAAGCCATTTTATCAACCTTCGCGCTTCTTGTCAGTGGAAATGGTTTATTCCAGGGCCATATCTCAACATGATGTGGTCTTTTATATGCTGCGATTGTTTTGCAATGTGAATGAATTATTTCCGGTGAAATTGAAATTCCTTCCTTGGGGCGCACAAATACAAAAATTGCCTCATCAAAAACACGATGCGGCATACCGACAACCTCCGCAATATCCACACCCTGGATACCTGCAATAAATGATTCCACTTCATCCGGAAAAACATTATATCCTTTATGCTTTATCATAAACTTGCGCCGCCCTGATAGATACATCGCGCGATAGCTTCCCAAATCTTTAAAATATCCGAGGTCGCCTGTATATAAAATACCTTCTTTTGATATTGTTTTTGCTGTTTCTTCAGGATTATTAAAATAACCTAAAAAAACAATCGGTGGATGATAACAGATTTCTCCAATCTCTCCATCGGGCAGTTCATCCCCGGCGGAACCATCCTCGTTCATCGGACGCCGGACAGTAACTTCGGCGAGGTCAGGAAAAGAACGCCCAACCTGCCCGGCCATTTCATCAATCGATATTCCTTCAGGAGTAAAAGTTGCGAAACCGGCATTCTCGGTCATCCCGAGTCCCGTGCCGAATCCTGGCGCCATTGCTGCAAGCTTTTTCAGAAATTCAACATCCACTGAAGAGCCGGCATATGCTACAAATTCAAGGCTTTTCAGATTAAACGTACTGTAATCTTTATGAGCCCAGAGCATTCTGAATTGAGTTGGAATCTGGCCAAGTGCGGAAATCTTCCATTTTTCAATTGCCTCCAGGGTCATACCTACATCAAACACGCGGAGGAATACAGCAGTCCCTCCGCCAAATAGAGTTGTCATTAAAAGTTCCGTAACACAACCCACGTGACTTGGAGGAAGATTTATCAGGACTCTGTCTTGTGATGAAAGACCGCTGCCCCTGGCAAGAAGTTCATTCTGAACAATAATATTTTCATGGCAGAGCACAGCGGGTTTTGGGCCTCCGGTTGTCCCTGTTGTATAAATTATCAGGGCCGGTGTCCGTTTATCTATTTCAGAATATGCTTTTTCGAGCCTGCGTGTAAATATATTCTTTAACTTCAACAAGATCAGGCGTCCCTTGTTCATGAGATCAGATATCGATACCGCGCCATTGACAAGTTCGCCAGGTTTTGGATTTGGTGTAAACTGCACCAGATGTTTTATGTAAGGGCATTTATCGCGGACAGCCTCGCCGATTTTCATGAAATCAATAACCGGAGTTTTCCCGAGAAAAAAGAAAGCTACCGGTTTAATTTTATTCAGGTCCCTGACGATTTCATCTTCCTTGAGACGAAGATCGAGCGGTGATATTATCGCGCCGATTTTAAAACAGGCGTACATGAATATAACATGCTCCGGTATGAGTACAAGCTGCGTGGCAACGCGGTCACCCTTTTTAATTCCCATGTCAAGAAGTTTAAGTGCAAAGAAGTCGATAAGCGAATTAAATTTTTCATAAGTAATTGTTTTCCCATCTTCATGCTGGATCATTGCGGCTTTTTTTGGAGAATTTTTTGCCCAATGCTCTACATAATTATTCAGAAGCGGAAGCCTTTCCTTTAATTCCTTCATGTAGGACTCCATTGATTTTTTTTATATATTTCCTTCATACAGCAAACAGATGACCACATCCGATAACACGTTCACCATTGCTGTTAATTACATCGAAAAACAGATTTTTTCCATTTTCCAGTTTTTTTTCACCGAGCAGCCTGACAGAGATATCAGTTCCGGGCAGCACCATTCCTGTGAAGCGGCAAGAGATTGATTTGACTTTTATTGGATGGCCGTCGAGTTCCCTGTTTACAAGTTCTGTAACAGCCATAGCGAGAGTCGCAGTTCCCTGCAGGATAATATCAGGCAATCCAACCTGATGAGCAAATTTTTTAGAAGTGTGAATTGGAAACACAATATCAGTACAGCCGTCATAAACAAAAGGCATAATGGGATTTATTGATATACTGCTTTCCCATAAATTTTCAGAACTCTCTGCTAATTTAGGAACCACGGGTATACAATCCTCGCCTGCGCTTCCGACACATTCCACGCCGCGAAGCATGGCTCCAACATGCTCAGTAAATACCGGATCACCGTCTTTTTCCAGCGCATCAAGCCGGATAACAACATGTGTTCCTGCACGATGAGGAAGTATTGCTGCGATTTTTCCTGTAATTATTAGTTTTTGTCCAGGTGTTACAGGCTTATGTATCTCCAAATGCTCGGTGTAATGCACCTGAGTTAATAATAATTCCGCAGGGAAATTATCCGAGTCGATGAATTTCTGTATACTTCCTACAATGTTCCAGGTTACAGCAACAGGAAACACCGGATGTGCGATTATACCTTCCGGACTTTCATCATTGAAATATACCGGATTATTGTCGCCGACTGCAGCTGCATAATTCATAATTTTTCGCCATGAAATTTCAGATTCATAATTTTTCAAAGGTGTGCCGGCTAATTGCGAAGCAATATTTGATCTGCAAGTCATAATTGATATCCAATACTATATTCTATCCGCTGTTTTATTTAAGCGGATTTAAAACTATTGTTTTAAAAAAAACTTCACTTCCGGCTTTCGTCAAGAAATAAATGTCATTATCATTCATTTATTTCAGTATTAAAAAATATCAATGATGTATATAATAGACATCAACCCGTTTTTCATGGGAGGCGGAACATGAATGTTTAAAAACTAAAAAAGGTATATTGGGAAATATCAATAAATTTTATTTTATTATACATAGGGAGGATGTATATTAAAAATGTACTTGAAAAAGTTATAAGAATTAAGCCGCATGTATAAGGAAGAAGATACTCTTTGATATCAGACAGAAAAAATTATTGTAAAAATTCTATTTGCTCTTGATCAGCAATCCATATTGAGCCTTGATAAGAATGCTGTTTCCTGATAAGGTTCTAATGCCTTCTGACATATCCTGGTCGGAAATTCTACTCAAAGAAGATACTGCATTTACATAATAAATTTCAGCCCCGTCAATTCTCAGCTTTAGAATATTTCCTTTTATTCCGGCTACAATCCGCTTCTTTTGAACTTTTTCCATTGCGGCATCCACAAGTTTCATTGAAGTATATGGATCTTTTATTACATCAACATTATCAAGGCCAAGCCTCTTTACGGTAAGTTCAGGTATGACCGCCTTTGTATTAAACTGCAAATTTTTTGCGTTCATATCAATCTGTTTGAGAAACTGTGAGATTTCCGTCTGTATAATTTCCCTGTCATCTTTATTCATAATTCCACCTGCAGACCTCACCGTAAGTTCGCGTATGCGCTGAAGAATTTTATTGTCCTGTGCAATTGCGGATTCAGCAAAAAGAAGATAATTCCTGTAATCCTGCATATTCATTGATTCCTGCCTGATTCCCTTAATTATTGTATCAAGCTTTTGAGACATTGCCATACCAGATGGATCATCCGATGCAGAAATTATTCTTTTCCCGGAAGAAAGTTTTTTTATTATATCTGTTATTGATGAATCTGTAATGCGGTTCTGCTTTATAATATACTGTGCTGTACCTCTTCCATAAATGTAAAAATCCGAGTTGGAAGGAATGAATAGATAATTATCTGATGCTGTCAGAACATTTACGTTAATCATCTGCATAAAAGAAAATATAAGAAAAAAAATAATCTTTTTTATCATATAGTTCACAATGCCAGTTTTTTATTTCTCTGATTTATAAATCTATAAATTTTAAATCAGAGTACATAAAACTTTATTTTTGTCAATGATAATTGATTCCGATATAATTCTATATGTCCCATACAGGGGTCTTATGAAGTACTTTCTGATTTTTTTTTCGATTTTATGGGTCACATCCCATCATTTATTTGAGCAGATTTCAATATATTGATTACAATATATCAGAAGCAAAAGCAGCAAAAATTCTTGACAATCTGCCTGTTAACAATAAGTATTAATTAAATTTCATGACAGAAAAAAATACTAACATCCATATACTCTATGAGGATAGCGATCTTATCGCGGTCAATAAACAGGCCGGGATGCTTGCCCAGAATGATAATACCGGCCGTGAATCTCTCAGTGAAAATATCATCCGCCGCATAGGCAAAAATGAAGACGGTACCGGAGAGATTTATCTCGGCCCTGTTCACCGGCTTGACCGTCCTGTATCAGGTGTAATGATTTTTGCAAAAACAACAATAGCGGCACGCAGGCTCTCGGATCAATTCAAAGATAGAAAGATGAAAAAAGTTTATTGCGCGCTTGTGCCTTCAAATCTCAATAGCGGAAATGATATAACCGGATGGAATAACCTGTCACAGTATCTGGCAAGGAGACGGGACAAAGCATATATCGTTGATGCAGATCATCCCAAAGCTGAAAATGTTACTCTCAGTTACCGTGTAATCCTCAGATCTGCCGGCTATTCACTGCTTCTGATAGAACTCGGTACCGGGAAACGGCATCAAATCCGCGTCCAGCTTGCATCACAGGGAATGCCCATAACAGGTGACTGGACCTATGGATCGAAAGAAAAAATTGACGGCGGAACCATCTGTCTCCATTCAGTATATCTCAGGTTCACTCACCCCGGTCTCAACACTCCCATGGAAATAACTGCTCCTTTTCCTCAGCACATTCTTGAAAGGCTGGATAAGCCTATCGGGATTGAGGATCTGCTGGACATTATACATCAGCCGGGCACATTTTGACTCTATTTAATTCACAGAATCAATGCAAACTTGCTTCTATGCAAATTTTAAGGCAGAGGGCATAGTTTTGTTTTTTTTGGAAAATATATATTAGGTATAAATTATTTCTTATTTTTCATTAATATTTTCCGGCCACCCCCGGAGGGGGTTGAAAAATGGTAGTGTTGTATAATAAAAAAACAAGCTCCTAAGTCCCCATCCGGTGGATTTAGGGGGCCGGAATGCAATAGATGTGGGTAATTATTAATATGACAGTGGATGCTGGAGTATTTCCCAATTTACTTGCCGGAATTTATTTTTCGCCCTAAATTTTATTAAAATAAACCGGCAAAAAACTATTGACAAATGAACTAATTTCATCTTAAAATTTATCAGCATAATTATTGAAAATATCATAATTATACACAGCAAAATGTATTCAAAATTTAGGAGGCTTTATGAAAAAATATTTTCTGTCTTTTGTCGTTTTTACTATGATTGTAACTGCAGGAGTAGTATTTGCCGGTCAGAGCAATACCGGATGCGGATTGGGGTCGCTGATTTTTAAAGGTGATGGCCTTATTTCTCAAACCCTTGCAGCAACTTTCAACGGGTCATTCGGATCTCAGACATTCGGGATCACTACCGGAACCTCGAATTGTTCGCAATTCCGCGGGATAGTGAACAATGAGCAGATAAACAAGTTTGTTGCCGAAAACATGGACAACCTGGCCAAGGACATTGCGAAAGGAAGCGGGGAATATGTCATGACCCTTGCCATACTGATGGACGTTAAGGATACAGAAAAACCATCCTTCTGTACAAAGCTCCAGTCGAATTTTTCAAGGATATTTCCATCGGACAAGGTGACCCATATCGATGTTCTTAACAATATCGATTCAGTCATGAAACACATTTAATTCAATAACTGAATTGCACTCTAAAAAAAGGAGATACCGGGAAACTGTTTTCCTGCTGTCTCCTTTTTTATTTTTTCTATTTCTATGCATCCCGTCGCACCTGAAAGCTCAGGATAAAACATATCTTGACCATATTATCGCCGAAATTGAAAACCGCAGGCTTTACGAGGAAAGGTACTGGCATATCCTGCTGCACTATAAAAAATCCTTTTTCGGATACCGCAGCCTGATAGACGACCCGAAGTTTTTTTTATCACCAAAGGGAAAATCAAACCCCAAAGACGAACTCATCGCCACGGCCCGCTCCTTTTTCGATGACGTGGACCCGGAAAAACCGCATCCCGTCTGTAAATTTGTCGGCCGTTTCATGTGGCTCAAGGAAATATTGAAACTCGATTCATCCAGGCTGCCTGTACCGGCTTGTACAAAAGCGGAGAAAACCATTCAATACATGAAACCGGTTTCTGTCACCATGGTGTTCCCCACTTCCCACATAAACAGCCCGGCCTCGATGTTCGGCCATACGTTCCTGACTATCGAGACGGAGACGAAAAGCAAACTGCTGGCATACTCGGTCAATTACGCGGCGATGCCCGACGACAGTCTGCCGTTTCTCTATGCCTTTAAGGGCCTTTTTGGATTTTACCCGGGATACTTTTCCATTCTTCCCTATTATGCAAAGATCCAGGAATACAGTGATGTTGATCATCGCGATATTTGGGAGTATCCCCTTAACCTGGAACCCGATGAAATGAGGAGAATGATCTATCATGTGATGGAGCTGGAAGCTGTTTTTTCCGATTACTATTTTTTAGACGAAAACTGTTCATTCAACCTCCTTTTTCTTCTTGAAGCAGCACGTCCGTCGCTCACCCTGACCGATAGTTTTTATAACCGCATTCCCGCCTGGGTCACAATTCCCATGGATACTATCAAAGAGGTAAAAAAACAGGGCCTGGTAAAATCCCCGATCTACCGGCCTTCAAAATCAACGGTCATCAGGCACATCTCATCATTGTTATCCCGGGAAAACCAGCAGGTGGTAATCGATATCGCCGACGGTAAGAAAAAACCGGATAGCATCAATGATCTGAATGTCTCCCGGGAAGATAAAATCAGGATCAGCGATCTTGCCGTTGAATATCTCCAGTATAAATTATCCAAGGATTACATTGAAAAGGAACAATACAATCAGATTTTTATTAACACCCTGAAGATCCGCAGTGCCCTCGGCAGCCCCGACGAAAAACGCTATGCCATACCGGAGCCGGTTTCACCTGAAAACAGCCATGATTCACACCGGCTGGGGCTGGGGGCGGGTTTGAAAAACCGCAAGCTTTACCAGGAACTGCAGTGGCGGCCTACCTATCATACCCTCCTGGATAATACCGACGGTTATGTTCCCGGCGCCGGAATCGTATTCGGGGATTTCAATATCAGGTTTTACAACGAAGAGAAAAAATTTCAGGTACAAAAAATAGAACTGTGCGGGATTGATTCCATAAATCCCCGGGACCGTTTTTTCAGTTATGTAAAGACCATGTCCTGGAAATTCTCCACCGGTTTTACCAGGAGGATGATGCCGGATGGAAGCGAACAATTGCAGTACCAGATCAATCTCGGCGGGGGCTTCGCATACAGCGGAGGTGTGCTGGGGCTCTACTATCTGCTTGCGGAAACGGACACCGATATCAATCCCCGCCTGCATAACAATTATTCCGGTGGCCTCGGCGCCTCACTGGGCATGATAAACACCCTCTGGGGCAGGTTCACCTATCACCTGATGTGCCGTGACATGTATTACGGAATCGGCGAAGCCTGGAACGAGCTCAGGTTTTCACTTGGCATAGGTTTAATAATGAGCACCAATACGAGTATCATCTCAACCCTGTCCCGGACGATTGCCTACAATAAAAATTTGTCGAGTCATTCCCGGCAGGATGATGTAAATCTTTATGTTAATCTGTTTTATTAATGTTAACTTTTTTTGAAATCTGAAAGGTGGACTATGATAAAAGATTCAGCATAACTTTGTGTACTGAAAATCAGGACAACCCCGTAACCATACCGGGAAGATCCTGATTTCATTTTAAAATATATTATTTTTTAAGGTATGATATGACCCGTATGTGCAAAAAATTTTTCCCATCAGCCGAATCCTATCAATCCTCTGAATCGCATCGTGATGATACTCATTTTTAGTAACTGCTCAGCCTGAAAATAGGAAAAAAAATTTGCTCACGGATTATCACGGATAAACAGTGATAAAAATAAATATAAGGATGAGATAATAAATAAGGCTTGATATTTTAGCACGATAAAATAATCCTGAATACAGATAGCAGAGTAGCAGAAAAAATTAAAACCACCCGGAATTATTTGTAGACATAAGCGTTATGACAGTATGGCCCTATATCCATTTTTTCTGTGTTATTTTCGACCTGTTTATTGGTGCATATATCCTCATTAAAAATCCGAAGGAAAGGCTCAACCAGGTTTTAGCACTGACCATTTTATGCTTTGCCTTCTGGGCAATCACCATAATGTTTTTGAGCAACCCGCTTGTGTCAGAAGAAACCATGATTGCCATGTCCAAAATATTTTCACCGGGTTGGATATTTTTCCCCAGTTTTTCACTCTGGTTCTTTTTAATTTTTCTCGGGTATAAAAGGATATTAACCTCAAGACTGTTTTATGTGATAATTTTTTTTATCCCATCGGCCTTTTTTTACAGACGTCTTCAAGGGGGCATGCTTGTCAATTATATCTGGACACCTGACGGCTGGTTGAATTCATGGGACAAGACATACTGGTCCTATGGCTATTTTTTATATATATTTGCATGTATAGTTACCTGTCTTGTACTTCTTATAAAACAATGGGTAAAAACGGATAATCAGCTTTTAAAAAAACAGTGCATGATAATGGCGGTTACCGGCTTTACGGGATTCTTCATCGGTTCAATGCTGAATATTGTTATTCCCCTTCTTAAACTTGGATCCAACCTGTATAACGCCAGCCTGACGACACTTTTTTGGGTTATCGGCATTGCATATGCCATTGTCAGGTACAAACTTATCGTCATATCACCGTCGACTGCTGCGGAAAATATCATATCCACAATGTCCGATTCCCTTATCCTTCTTGATAAGACGGGTGCAGTAATTATTGCGAATAAAGCCCTGGAAAATCTGACCGGCAGGAGCTTGGCTCAGCTGGTCAATAAGAATCCGGATTTCATTTTTGATGATAAACATAAAAAAATTTCATTGCCCGATGAAATCAGTAAGCATGAACCGGTAAAAAACAGAGAACTTTTTTTCAATACCATCAACAATGAAAAAATTCCGGTTCTATTATCCTGCACTATTTTACGGGATAACCAGAATCATATATCCGGCATCGTATGCGTGGCCCGGGACATCTCCGACAGGAAAAGATATGAAAGAGAAATAATAAAGGCCAAGGAGGATGCGGAAAATGCAACAAGGTCAAAAAGTGAATTTCTTGCAAGGATGAGCCATGAAATCCGCACACCCATGAACGGAATCATCGGAATGGCGGAACTCATGAAATACACTGAATTGACCGGGGAGCAGGCCGGCTTTACAGAAACCATTCGCTCCAGCGCCGAGTCGCTTCTTTCAATTATTAATAACATCCTTGATTATTCAAAGGGTGAAGCCGGTAAACTGGAACTGGAAAAAATGCATTTTGTCCCCGGGAGCGCCATAGAAGATATCGCGGATATCATATCACTGGCAGCGCATAAAAAAGGGCTCGAGCTGGTTTGCATGATAGACCCGGCGCTTCCGGAAGTTGTTACCGGAGACCCGGGGAAGCTCAGGCAGATTCTCATCAACCTTGCAGGCAACGCAATCAAGTTTACCCCGGGCGGGGAAGTTTTCATCAAAGCCGAGGTCGTGGATGATGACGGCAGGTCAATAAAAGTGCGGTTCAGCATAACAGATACCGGGATCGGCATCCCCGAAATCGCACATGATAAAATTTTCCATTCATTCACACAGGAAGATTCCTCTATAACAAGAAAATTCGGAGGGACCGGGCTGGGGCTGGCAATTTCAAGGCAGCTGGCGGAACTGATGGGCGGGGAGATCGGCTTTTCAAGTGAACCGGGCAGGGGTTCAACATTCTGGTTTACGGTAAATCTGGATACCCTGAACCCCGGGATTAAAAAGAAACAGGATAATCTTCCGGGAATCAACGGCAGGCATGTTCTTGTAATATCCGGCAATTGCAACTCCAAAAGAACAATTACATCATACCTTGAGTATTGGGGATGTACCCACAGTGAGGCCTCGCGCATAGAGGATGCCGTTACAAGTATTGAAGAGTCCATCGATGACCGTTTATTCGATATCATCATTGCCGATATCCCCTTTCCAGACGGGAAGGGGGAATTTCTGAATACCGCTGTTAAAAAAATTCCTGAATACAGAGATTGCTCCATGATCCTTCTGACCCCCTTTGGCCAGCGGGTAGATCACGGTAAAATTCAAAAAGCAGGTTACAACTGGCACCTGACGAAACCGGTTAAACCATCCCGGCTTTTTAAATGTTTCAGGGAAATATCAAAAAAAAATCAGGAATTGCTGAAAAATCCGGGACAATTGATTCCCATGGAAAGCGCCGGCACGGAGAGTGAAAACGGGAAAATAAGAATTCTTCTTGCCGAAGACAATGAAATTAATAAGACCATTGCCGTCAGGTTGATTGAAAAATTCGGATATACTATTGATGCGGTATCAAACGGGTTGGAAGCCGTTGAGGCATTAAGGACCATACATTACAATCTTGTCCTCATGGATATCCTGATGCCTGATCTTGACGGGTTTCAGGCGGTAATGATGATCCGGGACCCCGGGGCCGGGATTCTGAATCCTGCTATTCCGGTAATTGCCATGACCGCCCATTCAATGATAGATGATCGTGAGAAATGCATAAATGCGGGAATGGACGATTATATCTCGAAGCCAATCAATTCCTCGGAGCTCCTTGAAAAGATTGAAAAATGGACCGGTTGGAGATAGATTCAAGTGGGAACAAGTTTTTTTAGAATGCATGGGAAGTCATAATAAAATATCCGGAGTGATTGATTATATGGTATCACAGATTAGACAATGGATGAAGCCGCCTGTTTTTGAAGGGGACGAAGACAAGACAATTCACGCATCAATCATAAATACGTTCATTATCAATATTGGCGCCATACTGCTGATCTTCTCTTTTGTCTTGATTCCTTTCTTTGCAGTTCATAAAATCGGCTCTGCAATTCTTCTGGCCATAGTGTTCCTATCACTCGTAACCGGGCGTTATCTGCTTTTCCGGGGGCAGGTCCGGATAAGCAGCATTGTGATGGTTTCGGTTATCTGGTCCTGCTTTATTTTCATGGCCCTGGTTTCCGGAGGCTCACACAGTCCCGCGATGTTTTACCTGGCCTCGGTCACATTGATTGCAGGTTTTGTTCTGGATATCCGGGCAGCGAATATATTCGCGGTTCTTACAATACTGATTTCATCGATGGATGTCATTCTTGAGATACAGGGAAACACCCTGCCGGTTATTTTTCCTTTCACTCCATTCACCGGCTGGCTCGCCTTTGTTCTGGGCCTGGTGTTCATGATCAGCGCGCGGAATATTTTCGTATTTAATCATAACAAAGCCCTCATTCTTGCCCGCCAGGAGGTTGCAGCCCGCAGGCAGGCAGAAATGGCGCTCCGAGAGAGCGAAGAGCGGTATCGTACCCTGTTCGAACAGGCCAGTGACGGCATATTCTATCTATCCACTGACGGTAAAGTTTTAATGGTAAACGAATCATTCGCCAGGATGCATGGGTACAGCGTGGAGGAAATGAAGGACATGCCGCTGCAGGATCTGGATACTCCTGAGGGTACCCTGCTGTCGAAGGAGAGAATGCCGCGAGTTCTTTCAGGAGAAATTATTGAATTTGAGGTGGAACATTACCACAGGGATGGTCATGTTTTTCCCCTGTCAGTTTCAACGGGACTGATATCCGTTGGCGGTAAGCAGATCATCCAGGCATTCCACCGCGATATAACCGAGCGCAAGAGGGCGGAAGAGATTCTACGGGCAAGTGAAGAAAAATATTACAACCTTTTCCGGGATGCGGCAATAGGTATTTTCCATTCCACCTTTGATGGAAGATTTATTGATTTAAATCCCGCCATGGCAAAATTGTTGGGATATGATACCCCTGAAGAAGTAATCATGGATATCACCAATATTGCCGAACAGGTTTACTCGGTGGCGCCTGAACGCGATGTCATTGCAACTGACGCAAAGAAATCGGGCGGTCTTATCACCACGGAAAACCATTTTCGGCACAGGGACGGAACATTGTGGTATGGAAGGATGCACATGCGGATCGTGTATGACCATCAGGGCAGACCAGGCCATTACGAGGGGTTCGTCGAGGATATCACCGGGCACAGGCAGGCTGAGAAATTTTTAAAGGACATCATAATTAAAAATCCAATGTCAATTCAGGTTTTGGATAAGGATGGGCTCACACTGGAAGTTAACCCTTCGTATAAATTACTTTTTGGATCTGTTCCACCTTCGGATTATTCAATTTTTAATGATTCTCAATTAACACAGCAAGGACTCGGAGAGATTTTTGACCGGTTAAGAAACGGTGAGATTGTGTATTTTCCAGATGTTTATTTTAACGCGCGTAATTCGATCTCTGAGTTGCCGGATGTTTCTGTATGTGTACAGACTATTGGTTTTCCGTTAAATGACAGCAAAGATAAACCGGAAAAATTTGTTTTAATGCATGAAAACATCACCAAGCGCAGGCAGGCGGAAGATGAAGTTATAAATGCAAAAGTACGGGCAGAAGAAAACGAAACAAAATACAAAACACTTTTTGAGGCAAATATCGACGGTATCTCAATATTTCGTCTGGAAGAGAACGGATTTCCCAGAACGATACTGGACATGAACGAAAATGCTCATGAATTGCTGGGCTATACGAAAGACGAAATGATTGCCATGAGCCCAGGTGATCTTGAATCGGGCGCAACAAAAGAAAATATAGAAAAACGAATTGAAGATCTGAAAACAAAGGGGCTTTCAAGTTTTGAAACAACTCTCAGGCATAAAAAAGGGTATGATTTAAATGTTGAAATTAAAGTAATAGTTATTTTTTATGAAAATCAACCCGCCTTAATGAATATTGTCAGAGACATCACCGGGCGCAAGCGCACCGAGGAGCATATCATAAAATCCCTCCGCGAAAAAGAAACTCTTATCCGCGAGGTGTATCATAGAACAAAGAATACGATGCAGGTTATCCGCGGCATGATTGTGCTCCAGGCCGCTGATTTTCCGGAGAATTCAGAGATGCAGCATCTGGTAAAAATTACTGAAGATAGAATTCAGGCGATGTCACTTGTGCATCAGATGCTCTATCAGAGCCAGGATCTGTCACAAATTTCAATTAAGGAATATATATGGGACCTGTCCCAATTAATTTTTGAAAGTTACAGTATTTCAAATGATAAAATAGTATTAGACATTAGCATCGACGACCACTACTTTCTGCTTGATACTGCAATCCCCCTGGGATTAATTCTGAATGAGCTTATCACGAATTCATTAAAATTCGCCTTTCCCGATAACCGGAAGGGGATTATCAGAATAGTTCTCAACAGGAATGAATCGGGAAATGTGTTGCGATATTCCGATAACGGAGCCGGTGCCCCTGATGGATTTGATTTCCGGAATACAAAGACGCTGGGGCTGAAGCTGATTCACAGCATTGGTGAAAAGCAGATGCGTGGCAGGGTAATCATGGAGAATCAAAATGGAGTCTGTGTTTCATTTACATTTCCCGATTCTCATTACAATGCAAGGGTTTAACATGAAGAAAGCAATTCGTATCCTTTTAGTGGAAGATGAAGTGGTAACGGCAATGCTCATGGAAAAGCAATTGGAAGGTGTTGGATACCCAGTCTCAGAACATGTCACAACCGGCGAGGACGCGATAATCTGCGTGAAGCAGAATCCTCCTGATTTAATTTTAATGGATATCAGGCTGGCAGGTGAAATGAATGGAATTAAAGCCGCGTCAGTCATTAAGTCTGAATTCGCTATACCGGTTATATTTATTTCGGGTTATGATGATAAGGCTATCAGGGAAAAAGCTGAAAAAACCGGCCCGCTGGGATACCTGGTAAAGCCACTTAAAATTGGTAAATTAAAAATGCTGATTGATACGCATTTCGAATAATCAGGGATTTCCATTCACAAAATTATGAAACACCAGAAAAAGTATTATATCATTGCAGCCGGGCTGTTTCTTGTCACCGGTATGGCCCAGTGCCTGAGATATTCATATTACCATGGTTTTTCGATGAAATTTTTTATATATCTCCTTCCGGCAACTGTTCCTGTAATTGTAATGTATCTACGGAACAGATACAATTCAAAAATCATAAGAATTGTATCTATACTAACATCTGTTATAATTATAATTTTTTGGATTGTATTGTCAATAGTAAGCGAATTTATCCTGATATCGACAAAAGAGAATACATCAATACGGGAGTATCATTCACTGCTGGGCCAATACCGGGTTTCAAACAGCAGACTCACAGATCATTTTCCCGGATCTGTTCCCATGGAAGCAAAGGATGTCCATTTTTCACATCTTCCCGCTTTTTTGCAGGGTGGTTCCCATATTCAATTGCGCTATTCACTCCCTCAGAATATGATACGGGAATTATATAAAGAGTACTCCCGGGTTAAAATAAAATCCTTTTCCGGCGGAAATTTCAATGACCACATACATCAGCCCGGCGGGATGCCGACTACCTTCGATTACTCGGATAAAAAAGGAGACAGGAGATTTAGCGGTGACTTCGAAATCATGGTATTCGATGACAGGAGCAATAGTAAAAGCAAAACCTGGAACCATGGGCGAAGTCATGGTGTCGCCATTAGTCTGCAGAAAAATATCATCATATACTGGGCTGAGAGCTGGTGATGATATAAATTTATCTATCCTGTTTTCAAGGTCTTTCATATCCTGGAGGCTCTTCATGGATACAATAATCCGTCCATACGCGGCGGCATTTGTGCTGTACTCGTTAAGGTGAACCACTCCCCGATTCCCTTCATAGACCGGGAGCTCAATCCCCAGGGTTCCCCTTCCGCAAGTACTAGAGCCAGGATTGTTCAGCTTTTGCGGAATGAAATCTTCATTTCGAAAATTAATTTTTTTTTAAATAATTTATGATTTTGGATTATCTGAAAAAAATTATCGGGAGAAAATTTTTCAGCCATGATTTGGCACGAATTTGTGTGCTCATTCGTTTTATAGATAACACAATTTAAACTATCAAAGGAGAATTTTTATGAAAAATTTTTTATCAGCAGCAATAGCAATACTTTTCAGCGTAACACTGGCGGGTATCGCCCGTGCTCAGGATGTGGATAAAAACATGAACAGGGAAAAGACTTCCTATGGAGAGGAGAAATCATCTGAAGTGGACAAGGGAAAGCAGGGTGAAAAGAACAGGGTAAGGAACGAAGCCGGCGGCACTGAAAAAAAAGATGGAACCGGTGAGAAGAACAGGGTCAGGAATGAAGGCAAAGACGATAAGACAAAAGATGGTTCCGGAGAAAAAAACAGGGAGCAGAACCGGGAGAGGAAAGAGCTGAAAGAACAGCAGAAAGACGCAAAAAAGGAGCAGAAACAACAGAAAAAGCAGCACAAGAGCAGCAGTGATTCGAGAAAAGGAGGCAACTGATCCCCATCCCCATACATCCCGTACCCGGTGATAATACACCGGGTATCATTGTTACTAAATTTTTTTATTTATGGAGCCTTTCATGAAAAATTTGCGATTAATGGTTATTACCCTTGCACTCTCTGCAGTAGTTTTTTCCGTTTCCCGTGCAGCCGGTACAGAAAGCGATGATAAAAAAAATTTCACCCTCAGCGCCGGAGTCAAAGGATATGCGGAAAAAAGTGATGACTCAAATATTACCTATTACAAGCCCTTTGCCAGCGGAGGGCTTTTTTTCTCCCATGCCGATGTCTATGCATCTTTCCATCAATGGCAGGGATATTCCGTGGCCGATGTATCGGGAAATCTAAAAAAAACCGATATAAGCCAGCCGGGGCTGGACCTGGCATTATATCCTTCAAATTTTTTTACTCTCACCGCATCCTGTTCCTACCTGAAAGGCGATGTATCCTACCGGGAGACCAGGTTCAAAGGCGGAATTGAGGTGAAATTTTCAGGGTTAACCCTGGGCGGGGAATATTCCCGGTACAATGCCGATTATACATTTAACGGGGATAATAAAAGTATTGATGACACCTTTTACGGAACCATTGAAAAAAAATTAACCAGGGAACTGTCAGTGGAATTGAGCTATGAGAGGGGAAGGACAAAATTCATTACCTACGGCTTTGAAACAACGGACCAGTCCGTCAGGTTCGGTGTTCTTGGACTCCAGTCTAAATATTTCTCCTGGACAGCGGGCCTCGGGTTCGGCTATGACAGTGACAACGTAATGTCCCCGGGATTCGACCTCGGCGTGATTGTGAAGATAAGTGATTTTATAAAAATTTCTGTAAACTATTTATTCAACGGAGATATCCAGGAATCCACAACATCATCTGCTCAAGTTTCAGGAAGCGGAGGAGGCGGCAGGAAAAGCAGTTCCTCAGTGAAATACGACACATCCTATACCCATACCGCTATAGCAGGCATATCCCTCTATTACTGACGTCCCCTTTTCTGGCCGCGCTCCTGGTCAGTGCGGCCCTTTTTTTCCCTTTCATGATTCTGTTTGTCCTGGCGCATTTCGCGCTTTTCCCTGGCCTCTTCCCTGCTTTCGGATTTTTCAATGATATCTTTTTTCCCCGGTGTCACGGGTGCATCTTTTTCATGATCCTGTTTTACGGTGCGGCCTTCCTTTTTCACCTGAATCTTTTCAACTTCAGGCATCTGAT
Source organism: Spirochaetia bacterium (assembly GCA_009885955.1). Classification (GTDB taxonomy): domain Bacteria; phylum Spirochaetota; class UBA4802; order UBA4802; family UBA5550; genus VFJS01. Next base: position 19,878 of record VFJS01000097.1, read on the forward strand.
ATAATTTCGCTATGGCATCAAAGGAGCGCTCTTTAAAAAATTCTGGGAGCGGGGAAGTGCCGGTTCCATCGGATTTCCAGAAATAATTTTTTGCGATGATAAAGTCACTGCCCGTCACCCTGTTTTTAACCGAAACCGATCCATCCATTACCCCTGCCATAACCACATCATTTTTTATGGATACAAAATACTCCGTACCCAGGGGCTTTATGACGTATCCTGCTGTTTCAATGGTATGATGGGAAACGGCAGATTCCCGGATAATCACTGAACCGCGTTCCAATACATATGAAGTTTTCTCTCCGGCGATGTCAGAGAGCGCTTCCAGTCTTGTCTCAGGTCCGATGTTGGTGAAGAGCGTTTTCCCGTCACTGAGCAGTGCCTGTGATTGAAGCCCCGACTCAATCACCGATTTTCCGGGAACGGGCACATCTCCCGATACCGGTACCCCGTTCAATCTGATATCGCCCTCCATGTGATTAACAGCAAATTCCGCCGGTTTCACGGGAAGGCGATATGAATATATCATGTATGCAGCCGCGGGTATGATAAACGCCAGGGATGCCGCAGCAAGCCGGTAAAATAAAAATCCTTTATTCCTGCTTTCTGCTCCGCTTTTTTCCGGAATTTCGGCCAGGATTGCTTCACGGACATGCCTTCCCGGCATACCGGCATTTCTGTCGGGGCTCAGGCTTCTGGAAAAGGCCTCATAATCCCTGCGGCACGGTTCGCAACGGGAAATATGATTCATCACGGCTGCTTTTCTTTTCTCATCTGAAATTTCACAGAGAGTCTCGATTATATCTGAATCTGTTAGATGTCCATTTTTCATATCAGTCCCTGTTAGTATAACGATTTATCGCCGGATTTCATGTCATTTCCGGAATAAAAAGAGGATGATCTATATTTTTCCCGGATTATTTCCAGCGCTTTTCCGGCCTTGCGTTTTGCGGTTCTTACGGAAATGTTGAGAGCTGCAGAGATTTCATCAAAGGTGAGGCCGTTTTTTCTCATCAGCATGATTGACTGCTCGGGTTCCGGCAGGGTGTCTATGATGGAATTGAAAAATTCGAGCAAAGGGTCTCTCTCCTCACCGGAGGTATGGGGGTCCGGAATAAGAGATATCCGTTCGGGATCCTGAATGTCTCTCCGCGACAGTTTATTTTTTTTCACCGCATCAAGGCAGACGGAACGCCCAATTGAATATAGCAGCGCCCTGGTGTTTGTGTCAGTAACCGGTTTTTTTTCAACATACCGGATAAATTTTATAAACAGGTCATGGAGGAGATCCTCGGCTGCTTCATGGGAATCGGCAAAACGCCTGACGTACCGGAACAATTCTTCTGAATAGAGGTCGTACAACCCGGCAATAGTGTCTCTTGAAATCATGAAACAGCATTACGGGGAAAACCGGTATAAATGCAATTACATTTGCCCTTCGGGATAAAAAAAATTGTTCAGTGCCGCACCTTTGGCAAACCATATGCCCCGCATCTCTACTGTCTATAAAGATATATTAATCCGATAGAATGCATTGGATATGCTGCACATCCCGGAGATCTCCCATCAGTTTTCAATGAGGGTATGATATTCTGCAGCATGAAATAATCCATGACATGAATATCCAGAATATAAATCCCCCTTGACGTATTCCCTGTATATCTGAATACATCATCAACTGAATAATCCATTGAGAGAGGAAAGGAGATTGCCATGCCCCATAAATTTAACCCCGCAGATATCGGGAAACTTGATAACCCCAAACGCCGATCCATGCTGCCCCCTGAAGAGGTGCTTACTCTGAGCGGCCTGAAACCCGGTGACCGGATGATTGACATAGGGGCGGGAAGCGGATATTTTTCCCTGCCTGCTTCTGTAATCACCGGCCCAGAAGGGCATGTGACAGCTGTGGATTCCTCACCGGAGATGGTTGCCCATATGAAAGAGAGGTTCGGTGAAGCGCAGGTTTCCAACATGGAAATTATACTTTCAGGGGAATATGATTTTGCCGTTGGAGATAAAAAATTTGACTTCGCCTTTATAAGCACCGTACTGCATGAAATTGAGGATAAAGAGCGTTTTCTTAAAATGGTATACGGAGTACTCGCGTCCGGGGGAAGGGTCGCCGTGGTTGAATGGGTCAAGGAGGTTATGGATTCAGGGCCTCCCGTTCATGACAGGATCGATGAGGGAGAAACTGCTGGAATACTCACCGCCTGCGGCTTCACATCAGTAAGGCCGGTAAAATATAGCGCCTATCACTATATTGTCACGGCAAGGAAGTAATTCTTGAATTATTGTATATTCCTCTATTGGAAAAGTAGAATGTTCATTATCATTTCATCAATTGTTAATACATGGAATCCGGTGTATAGAAATTTCATTCATGTATATTTTGTTGACAAAGGATAAGTTTGATACATTCTCTAGCAATATTTAATTGAAAAGAATTTAATGAAAAGGATATGTATTAAATTTTTGTTATGGTCCATTCTGCCGCATGAACTGCATGTATAATAAATGTATGATGAACATGTTAAAAAATAAATTTCTTCTCTATCCAATCCTTCTTATCATAATTATTGCTCTTTGCCGCCCTGTCGAAGCGCTCGTGGACCCCGGGGATCCGGTTTTTACCTTTGGAGTTGATTCTGTATATGGCTGGTATTACCAGGATCTCACTGTGGGGAAAGGGAATATGCGGGCGAAATATATACAGGAGATTGCTGATTTCAGGAAAGACATTTTTGACGGCGGGATAGGAGGATTCATTGAATTTTACAAAAACAGGATCAACATTTCTTATGTCGGAACTGACGGGTTCACCTTCAGGGACATATCCTACCAGGACCTCTCGGTAACCCTGGATGCAAATGTTATTACCCTTTCCCGGGGGAAATTTTCAGGCGAATCCGGTTCGGGAATTAACAACGAGATTCATGTACGATACAAACAGAACAGCATCCATGCTGAAAAGAGATTCGGCGATTTTACCGGTTACAAAGATGTAAAACAGAATTATGACTCCAACTGGTATAATATGGCACTTGTCTACTATCATACCATGTACTATAAAGTGCCAGGGAACCCGCTACTGGACGGAAAATTCTGGGGGGGCCTATCAACTGGGGGATTCAAATATGATTCCGGGATTACATGGAATGATACCCTGGGCCAGCCCCATGAAAGCAGCCTCTATCTGAAAACTCAATCGCCCTATCCCGGAATGAACATCGGCCTTGACGCCACCTTCGGGACGGGTTACCGCGAGGGGATGTTTTTTAATCTCGGCGTCGATTCGGTTTTTGTCTTCAATTCAAAGGTCAAATCGTCCATAAGCGGCGTAGACAGGGTGATGTTTATAGTACTTGAAATGTACGGTTCGGTAGAATACCGTTTTTCCAGCTCCCTGCGTATTGCCATTTCAGGCGTGAGGACATTGAATCAATCCATGGCCACCAGGGCCGATTATAATGGCATAACATTTATCGAACAGAATAAAAATATTCAATTCAAGCTTTCACTGGTTTTTTGAATCCTGAGATAACCGGGACCCGATACATCCTGCATGATACATGGTATTTTCGTTATCAATGAGATTATATAGATGTGGGGGATTGATTTTAAATTCAATTTTCCAACACAATGATTCTATCATGGGCATCCAGACCAGCAGGATATTGCTCACCGCCAATGAGATGGTTGAGTTGTTCATTAAACTGCAAATACGGGTTTTTATGGCAATGAATGTTTATCGTAATGATTTATGGGGCATGGATGGATCTTGGAAAGTTTCATACTATCGATGTAATAGTGATTTGCGGGATTTACGGCTCGGGTAAATCACATTATCCCATCTGATTTTTTAACAAATTCCCGGCCTTTTTTGCCAATGTATTCCCTGAAATATTAAATAAACCTTAAATGTTACATGGTTGTAATATTTGACAGGATTATATATTTTACAAAAAGTCTTCACGATTAAAAGTTTCAATTTGTAATTATTTTGAATTAAGGAATTCTGCATGAGAATAACTCCTGAAACAAAGCTTACGGTTTTTTACTGCCAAAACTGTTTTAAGGAAGACAGCCGTATACTCGAGGCGCAGATGGGAAGCGAGGTGGCGCTTTACCCCATTGCGTGCAGCGGGCGGCTGGATCCGCTGTTTATCCTGAGGGCTATGGAACAGGGCTCCGATGCGGTCTGTCTTTTCGTCTGCGACGAGGGGATGTGCCGGTATTTTGAAGGGAACCGCCGCGCATCAAAACGGGTCGCCTATACCCGTACTTTGCTTGATGAAATCGGCATAGGCGGTGACCGGGCCTTTGTGAGATTCCTCACCGAATCTGAAAAGGCAAAGCCGGTAAAAATGATAGCTGAAGCCCTGGCCAATGCCAGAAAATTGGGGCCGTCGCCGTTAAAAAGCGCATCAGCCAAAAGGAGAAAAAAATAATGATAACTGCAACCAGAAAATCCCTGGATGAGATTAAGAACATGATCCGCCCCTATACGAGGGTGCTCGTCGCCGGCTGCGGATCCTGTGTTGCCGAGTGTGCTGCCGGCGGTGAAAAGGAGGTGGCACAGCTGGTTTCGGCGCTCTCCATGGCATTCAAGATTGAAGGCGGAGGGCCCTCTCTTACCGAGGTAACGGTTGACCGCCAGTGTGTGAATATTTTTCTTGATGAGCTTGAAGACCCTACGCGCAGCCATGACGCTGTCCTGTCGCTCGCATGCGGGGCAGGGGTGCAGGCGCTTGCAGAACGGCATGCTGACCGTAATATTTTCCCCGCGCTGGACACCCAGTTTCTCGGCCAGACAAAATCACCCGGGTTGTGGCTGGAAAACTGCCTCGGCTGCGGCCAGTGCAAGCTGTTCTATTTCGGAGCGATCTGTCCTCTGGGGAGATGCGCAAAACAGCTTTTCAACGGCCCCTGCGGCGGTTCGCAGAACGGGAAGTGCGAGACCGACAGTGAAAAGCCATGCGCCTGGCAGTTGATCATCGACCGCCTGGACGGCCTCGGCGCCCTCAATCGCCTTGAAGAAATTTACGAACCGTGCGACTGGTCCCTCAAGCAGGGAAGGGGCCCGCGAAAAATAGAAAGGGAGGACCAGCAGAGTTGAAAAAGGAGAGCAACTTACAGAAGATACTAAAAGAGGGACACTTTGCCGTGACAGCAGAGGCCGGCCCGCCCAGGGGATGCGATCCCGAGATCATGTATAAAAAAGCAGGAATTCTGAAAGGGTATGTAGATGCAGTGAATGTCACTGATAACCAGACAGCCATCGTACGGATGTCGAGCCTGGCGGCCTGTTCCCTGGTTCAGCAGTCGGGGGTTGAACCGATTCTGCAGATGGTGGTGCGCGACCGGAACCGGATTGCCCTGCAGTCAGACGTACTGGGAGCGGCAGCCCTGGGCATCACGAATATGATGTGCCTGTCCGGTGATCACCAGTGCTTCGGCAACCAGCCCGGGGCCATGGGTGTTTTTGATCTTGATTCAATCCAGCTGATTGCAGCGGTGAAAAAAATGAGGGATGAATCCAAAATCCTCGGCGGCGATGAACTGACATCGGCGCCGCAGATGTTTATCGGCGCGGCCGCGAATCCCTTTGCCGATCCCCTGCCGTTCCGCGTGACCCGCCTGGCAAAAAAAGTGAAGGCCGGCGCCGGCTTTATTCAGACACAGTGCATTTATAACCTGGCCCGGTTTAAGGAATTCATGAAAATGGTGACCGATCAGGGGCTTGACCGGAAGGTGTACATCCTCGCCGGGATTACGCCGCTCAAATCGGCAGGTATGGCAAAATATATGGCCAGGAAAGTGGCAGGCATGGATATCCCCGAGGAAATCATCCGCCGCATGGAGGGCGTACCCAAGGCTGACCAGCCGAAGGAAGGGATTTCCATCTGCCTGGAGACCATTGCCGCTCTGAAAAAAATCAGCGGGGTGTCCGGTATTCATATCATGGCCATTGAATGGGAAGAGGCAGTTCCCGAGATTGTCAGCGCAGCCGGGCTTATGAACCGCGGCGCGGGATCTGTGTAAGGGAGGCAAAGATGCCGGTAAAATATTCTATCCATCCCCACGAGGCCCTGCCCCGGTTCAAACCGATCATCCGTTCGGGTATTATCGCCTGGGAGGAAGGGTGCCTCAAATGCGCGGTATGCGTAAAAAAAAGATGCGTATACAAGGTCTATGATCAGCGGCAGCTGGACGGACGGCAGATGCTCGATTCAATTGACGTTCTCTGCAAGGACTGCTACCGCTGCGTCCAGGGCTGCCCGGCGCGGCTGATCAACAAGGCACTGAGCCCCTCGTACAGCCAGATCGGAGATGACCTGTTCACTCCCGAGGTAATCGTGAAGACCTGGGCACAGGCCACCACCGGTAAAATTCCGGTAAGCGGGGCCGGTTATGGCGGTGTGTTCAGCGGAAACGGGTTCGACTCAATGTGGACCGATATGTCGGAAATTGTCCGGCCAACGAGGGACGGCATTCACGGCCGCGAATATATCAGCACCGGCGTGGACCTGGGCCGGAAAGAGCTGTACCTTTCGATTTCCAGGGATGGTTCCTGCAAACTTCCGTCACACCCGACGGTGAAGCTCGAACTGCCGGTACTGTTCAAAACTCCCTCTTTCGGAGCGGTAAAAAAACCGTTTTTTGCCGGCATTGCAGCTGCGGCAAAGAAGCTTCTCACTCAGGCGATCATCCCGGCCGCCATGATCGACAAAACCTTCAATCCCTACCTGGCCCATGTGATACCTTCATTGAATGCGAAAACACGCCTGAATCCGGCCCTGCTGAAGAAGGTATCCCTGGTGGAACTTTCCGATCACAAGGATGTGATGAAACAGATGGCAGCGGTTAAAAAGGCCGCGCCGAAATCCGCGGTTATCATCCGCGTGGCTTTAAACAGGAAATCCGCGGCGCGGTGCCTCCAGCTCGCCCGGGCCGGTGCCGGAATTCTTCATCTGGAAGGGCTGGACAGCGGTCGTGAGAAGGAGCCGAAAAACGGCCGCTATTTAAAAGATGTCATCACCGAGGTGCATTTTGCCCTCGTCACAGCCAGCGTTCGTGATACGGTACGCCTCATTTTCTCCGGCGGCATGGCCATGGCCGAGCATGTGGCCAAATCGATTATCTGCGGTGCTGATGCCGTGGCAGCAGACCTGGCGCTCCTGGTCGGTGTTGAATGCATGCTCTGCCGCGGCTGCGAAAAAGGCCTGTCCTGCCCGGTTTCGCTGGAAGACGTTGAATCCGGCTGGACCACCCAGCGCATCATCAACCTCATGTGCGCCTGGCACAACCAGCTGCTGGAGATATCCGGAGCAATGGGCATCCGGGACATCCGCCGCATCCGCGGAGAACGGGGGCGTGCAATGTTTTTCGAGGATCTCGAGCGGCAGACCTTTGCCGCCCTGGGGAACAAAATCGCAGGGAAATGACCATAAACTAACGAAAAGGATTACAATCGTGTATTCATCAGATAAACCATTTATACCGCCTCAAGTCAGGGAGACTCCAACGCGGTTCCGCAATGCCTTTGGTAAATACCGGGTGCACCGGACCGACGCGTGCAATGCCAGCGGCCAGTGTATATCGGCGTGCAAGCTCGGTGTCAATAAAAAAGCCGGTTCCCGCGTGGTCAGCCCTAATGATTACCGCTGCCTTGGGCCGGAGTGCCCGATGGCATGTTTTGATACATGCCCCCAGAAGGCAATTGTAATCCGTAAAGACCCGAATTTCGACACCCTCGGAGACTACCGGTGGACCCCGGATCTCCTGCTCAGTACCTATTACATGGCTGAGACGGGAAAGATTCCCGACTCGGGGCTCGAATACCGCACTGGCGGCACCGGGGGCGGATTTGACAAGCTGCGGATCGTATTTCCGAAAACTTCGAAAAAAATAATTCCCGGTGAAGTCGACACTTCCATCCGCCTCAACCGTCTGGATGACGGCCGGCCCGAGGTGGAGATACCAATCCCGGTGTACGGAGGCGGCATGTCCTTCGGGTCAGTGAGCATCAGCGCGATGCTGGGACGGATGCGGGCGGCAGCGGCCTGGGGTACCTTCGCATGTACCGGTGAAGGCGGGTATCCCGATGAAATCAAACCATACGATGACCATGTCATCACGCAGATAGCCACGGGCCTTTTCGGCGTGCGCGAGGAAACCATACAGCGGGTGCGGATTGTAGAATTCAAGTACGCCCAGGGAGCGAAACCGGGGCTGGGCGGACATCTTCTGGGCGACAAGGTCACGCCCGCGGTGGCGCGCATGCGCGAGGCCGTGGTGGGGAGCTCGCTTTTTTCCCCGTTCCCCTTTCACAGCGTCTATTCCGTGGAGGATCATAAAAAGCATATTGACTGGATAAAGACGACGAACCGGCGCGCGCTGGTTTCGGTGAAGGTGTCCACCCCCACCGACGTTGACATGGTGGCGGTGGGGAGCTATTATGCAGGGGCGCATATCGTTCATCTCGACGGATCCTACGGCGGAACCGGAGCCGCTCCCGATATCGCGAAAAAAAATATCGCCATGCCAATTGAATACGCGGTGCCCATCGTGCACAGGTTTCTTGTCGCCGAGGGGATACGCGATAAGGTGACCCTCATTGCAAGCGGCGGCGTCCGTACCCCCCATGACCTCATTAAGATCATCGCCCTCGGCGCCGACGGCGTGGTGACCGGGACTGCGGACATGGTGGCCATGGAATGCCTGCGATGTCACAACTGTGAAAGCGGCCGAGGCTGCGCCCGGGGGATCGCGACGACCGACACCGAACTTGTGAACCTCATGGAGATCGAATGGGCCGCGCAGCGGATCATCAATCTCTTTACCGCGTGGCGCACCGAAATACAGCGCATCCTCGCGAAGATGGGACTCTCGAGCGTGCGTGAGCTGGTCGGCAGGACAGAGTTCCTTGCGCACGACGACTATCAAACCGCACCTCTTGATGCGGATGTAGAGTAAAGGAGACGCAGTGAAGAATCTCAAACCAGGAGTTTCGAACCACATGAACAGCCATGAATATATACAGCGGGTACTGGCATCGAGGAATGACCTGTATGCCGGTTTTGATAAAAATTTCAGATTTCCCCAGGAGGCCGAAGGCGGATGCGGAGTTACCGGATTCTGCTCCAGTATTCCCGTGCGCGGCAAGCATATATATCAGCCGTCCGTACAGATGCATAACCGGGGCAACGGCAAAGGCGGCGGGATCGCGGCCATGGGCTTTATCCCTGAAACGCTGGGTGTCGGCCGGGATACCCTGGATAATGATTATCTGATCCACATCGCTGATTTGAAGGGTGACGGCATCGCCGGGCTGGAGGAAAAGTTTATCAACCCCTACCTGGATGTCCACTATAGTGAAAACATCCCGCACATGGATGATTACCGCGATATCCCCGAGCTCGAGGTGCGTCCGCCCGATATTTACCGGTATTTTGTACGGGTAAAGCCTAAGGTACTTTCGGCCTTTGCCGTGAAAAAAAAACTCACGCATATGGCGGACCGGGATCTTGAGGATGAATGTATCTATCAGAATTCCGTATCGATCAACAAAACCTATTATAACCCGCAGGGAGAAATGAAGGCCTTTGTCATGTCGCACGGCCGGGACTTTTTTATCCTGAAAATCGTCGGGTATGCCGAGCGGGTTGTGCAGTATTATAAACTGGAGAATTTCAAGGCGCACATCTGGATCGCGCACCAGCGGTATCCCACCAAGGGCCGTGTTTGGCACCCGGGGGGAGCTCACCCGTTCATCGGGCTGAACGAGGCGCTGGTGCACAATGGCGACTTTGCCAACTATTATTCGGTGGCCGAATATCTGAAGCAGCGGAATATCTTTCCCCTTTTCCATACCGATACAGAGGTATCGGCCCTGTTGTTCGACCTGTACAGCCGCGTCTACGGTTATCCCCTTGAATATATCATTGAAGCGCTGGCGCCGACCATCGAGATGGATTTCGACAGCCTCCCGGAAGAAAAGCAGCGGATCTACCAGAAGATTCAGGAAACGCATATCCATGCATCTCCCGACGGCCCGTGGTTTTTTATCATCGCGAGAAACGATACCAGGCAGCGCGAGCTTCAGCTCCTGGGCATCACCGATACCTCGATGCTCCGCCCTCAGGTATTCGCTTTACAGGACGGCCCGGTGAAAATCGGTCTTATCTGCTCGGAGAAACAGGCAATCGACGCGACCCTGGAAAGCCTGGCCGAGGAAGACCCGCGTTTCGGAACCGTCGCCGATGTGTACTGGAATGCCCGCGGCGGAAGCCATACCGACGGCGGATCGTTCATGTTTAAACTTTCCGGTACCGTCAATGCTGACGGCCAGCGCGAACTCATATGCGCCGACAAGTTCGGCAAGGAGATCTCCATCCCCCGGCACCAGGAGGCCTATATCCCCGGCCGTTCCTATTATGTGCTCGATGGCGGATCTACCGGCTCCATTGACCTGGGCGACACCTTTCGTTCCGGAAGCGCCGAAGGCCTCTTCAACCTGTTTACTGCCTGCCTGAAAGACTGGCATTTCCCCGAGGTCTTTGAATTTTTAAAAGAGGTTAAACGCCAGGCGGAAAAATCCGATGCTGCGTTCGGCCTGGCGCTGGAAATCTTTACAATGCTTATCGATCGCCGGTACCCTACGTTTGACAAGAAACGCCGGTCGCTGGTGCAGATGTACGAGTATATCCTGAACGCCATGCTGCTCGCTCTGCCGCCGATTTCGGATAGGGCAACGCAATGCAGATACCGGTTGATAGATTTCAATAGCCGCATGGATATCCGCGCTGCCGGTGCCGGCGAAGAGGTGCTGGCCGTAGACGCGTCACGGTTTGAGCCCGAGGGCGAGTTGTCCGACAGCATTATTCTGCAGTCAGCGTACCGGCTTGGCTGGAAGCGGTTCATCATATTCCGCTGCAAGGGGCAGCGGTTTTACGGCTGCGGGTTCGGGCCCAATACCCAGGGCGCCAGGATGGATATCTACGGGAGCTCGGGAGATTACATAGCATCAGGTGCAGACGGCCTCGAAATCTATATCCACGGCAATGCACAGGACCAGCTCGGGCAGATCATGAAGCTCGGAAAGCTGGTCATTTACGGCGATGTCGGCCAGACCTTCATGTACGGCGCCAAGGGCGGCGATGTCTATATCCTGGGCAATGCCGCAGGAAGGCCACTCGTCAACGCGGTGGGAAGGCCGCGGGTGGTAATTAACGGGACCTGCCTCGATTATCTTGCCCAGTCGTTCATGGCCGGAGATCCGTTGAACGGCGGAGGATTTGTTGTCGTTAACGGGCTTACCATCGATCACCAGGGATCGGTTTATCCGCAGGCTACTCCCTATCCGGGATCAAACCTCTATTCTCTCGCTTCAGGCGGAGCCATTTATATCCGCGACCCCCATCATCTCCTGGTGGAGGAACAGCTGAACGGCGGCGTTTTTGCCGATCTCACGGAAGCTGACTGGCGGCTGATCGAGCCGTATCTGCAGGAGAATGAAGATCTTTTTAATATCTCCATCCAGAAACATCTCCTCACCGTTGACGGGAGGCAGAAAACATACAAAGAAGTTTACCGCAAGGTAACGGCTCATAAACTGGCGGCACTGGCAAAGGCAGCCGAGCTCGACGGCCTCGAGGAATATGAATGAGAAAAGGTGCTGCCATCCGTGCAGCTTATAAACGCCGGTGATGTTAATTATTCGAGGCCCCTTTAAATTTAAAACCATCCCTGAATACTTCCATGCATGCCCCGACAACAGTTTTATCGTAACCTTGATTTTTTTGAATTTCATCTAACGCTTTATCAATGCCGAGCCCCGGACGGTACGGGCGGTCAGTTGTCATTGCTTCTACCGTATCGGCGACAGCTATGATTTTTGATTCCAGTAATATTGCGGAATCTACCAGTCTGCAGGGGTACCCGGTACCATCGATCCGTTCATGGTGCTGATGTACGATATCGGCAATGGGCCACGGAAATTCAATATCTTTAAGAATATCATAGCCAGTTGCGGCATGCCCTTTGATTAAATTAAATTCGGCATCAAGAAGTTTGCTAGGCTTTGTCAAAATCTCGGCAGGTATTGTAATTTTCCCAAGGTCATGAATTTTTGCCGCCCACCGGATGATATCTACTTTTTCTTTAGTTAAATTCATCTTAATCGCAATTGCCCTGGAAAGATCTGCTACCCTCGACTGATGTCCAGCGGTATATGGGTCGCGTAATCCGGCAGTTATTGAGAGGGCTGTCACTATTCCGTAAAATGCTTTTTCAATCTCTTTTTCTCTTGTTATGCGTTCTGAAATGTCTATAGCTGTTGCAAAATAGGCCTTTTTCCCTTCATAGACTATGGGTTTAAAATACTGATCCAGCCATTTATTTTTTCCATCGGACAATTTCAGCCTGTATTGCATATGAATGGCCTGGTTTTTTGTTTTTGAGAGTTTCCTTTCAGAAAATTTTTCAATAAAAATGGGAATATCATCGGGATGAATTTTTTCCCGGTATTCATATGGTTTCATGCTGATAATATCTTCAATCGAGGATTCATACATTGATGCGACAACCTGGTTCAGATATTTGAATTTTCCATCCTGGATAATCGCGACTCCGTAGAGATCCTGTTCCTCCAGGATGCGCAGGGTTTTATCATGTTCGATCTGCGCCTTTTGAGCCTTTACCAGATCTGTGATATCCTGGATATAATACCTGGTCTCTGAAATTTTATCATTATTGCCTTTCATGATTTCCGGATGGACATCCACCCAGATGACCTCGCCGTTTTTCCTGAGCATTCTCCCCCTGTAGGTATCCCGGTAACCTTTTTGAATAATAGAATCAAAATATAATCTGGATTTTTCCAGGTCATCGGGATGAATCAGCTGAGATACTTTCATTTTTAACAATTCTTCACGGGAATATCCGGTCATGGTAATGATGGCCTGATTTAAATCTAAAAGTAACCCATGATGATCAGTAATAGATATGCCGATAGTTGCATTTTCAAAAAGTTCGTAGTATTTGTCCCGATCGGAATTCAGTTTTTTATCTGTCGGCATTATATATCCTATTATATATTTGACGTTCCCTTCATTTTGATACAGTATCCATAAAAGTTATCTTTTGTCAAGAATAATGATTCCTGATTCGTGCTTTAATATGCAGGAGTGCGAAATTGTTATTGAGTATTAGGAGCCGTATACGGAAATAATCATCGGGAATATAGTAACTTCTTACGATGGATGCATTTTATTTTTAAAATTGATTCCCGGAATCCTTTGTTTTGTCTCATGAACGGGTGGGTATGAAATATGTTTTAGTTCTCATTGGCCTTTTCAGCTTTTCTATGAAAATGCCACAGGATATTCCTGGCAGGATAAACGATATTGTTCCAGAAGCGGAAGAGAGCGATATGTATATCGGCAATGTCTCCCTGAACAAAACCGGGATCACTTCCAGTAAAAAACTGGTTGTTGCTGAGACCAGTGATTATGCAGTCATAAGAATCAAGCTGGTTTCTGCTGATGGCCGGTCCCTGAGTAACAGAAAGGTACAGGTATTTATCACAGGCGATGTTGAGAAAAAAAGTATCAAATATCCGGCTGAAGTTATTACGGATAAAGGGGGTCTGGCAGAATTCAGGGTGACTTCAAAAAAAACCGGATTCGTGGAATTCAATTTTCAGTACAGGGGGATGGATTTTAAGGATAAAGCAAACCTTCAATTTGTCCCGAATATCTATTTTCGTGACAGAAACATGATGCGGAATATTAAAAACGTCAATATGAAAAATCCGGTGTATGATATGTATCAGGACATCTCGCCGAAAATATTCTGGCAGTCACAATATCCCGAAGGATGGGATGATCGCATTAAAAAAAATAATGTAACATACAAAGGGATTGTCATCCATCACACTGAAGGAATACTAAACCACCTGGTGGGGGACATAGAGAGAGAAAGAAGAGTGAGGTATCTTGATTATAAGGAAAAATATACAGCATGTAAAAAAAAATATACAGGCAGACCCCGGCATGAAATTGATGATAATTATTGTAATGATGAATTCAATAAATACGATTTAACATTCTGGGATATTCCCTATAATTTTTTTGTAGGACGTTATTCCCGGGATGCCGGCAAAGTTTATGAGTGCAGGGTTCTCTATAAAAAGCCCGCCCATGTCGGCAGGGGTACGGGGATCTCTGAGACAGACCAGGAAATGATCGGCATTGTGCTTGCCGGAAATTTTACCCTCGAAAAATTACTCCCGGAACAGAAGAGAAACCTGGAAGCCCTGATAATCATGCTGGCTTACCTGTATGGGATACAGATTGACAGGGAGTATCCACAGGGGAGTGAATTTTTACATGATAAAAATGTCACTACATTCAGAAGCGTCTCTGATGGAAAGCCCGTTAAATGGCTGGCTCCACACCGCGCATTTAAGAATAAACCATGCCCCGGCCAGGACGTTGTTGACTGGCTGGAGAGCGTGAGGCCAAAAATAGAAAAAAATCTCCAGAGATTGAGAGATGAGGATTAGGTGAATCCTCTGCATGCTGTCAGCGGCGTTAAAGCGATAGTTTCTGTTCCCACAATATCAGATGGAAAATCGTCTTTGGATTTGCCTGTCCTTGTCTGGTATCATGGGAGCTCCCGTGATGATGGGGCGTACAAAACCCTCGCCGGGGAATGGAAGCTGAGGTCAGAAAAAAACGGTTTCATACTGGTTTCCGTCCAGAACTGGTGGCCCCTTTCGGGTGATAAGACCGGCGGCGCCCTGGATTCGGCGGCCGCTGCCCATGCCATCATCTCCCGGCTCATGGACCTGAAATGGACTGACGGGAACCGGGTATTTGTTACCGGGTTCTCAGCCGGCGGGCTTACCGCCTTTGCGACATTCCTGAGAAATGTTCCCGATCCCTATATGCCTGCCGATTTCAAGCCCCGATTTCATTATCGCGGTGTTGGGGTCTTCAAGGGAAATTTTTATGAAGACCCGGTACTTGAGCCTCCCATGGGCTCAATGGATCCGGGGAAATCGTCATCGATAAAAGACCACATGAGTAGCCGGCTTATATGGCTTTGCGTGGGAGGGGAGAGTGACGCCCCCAGGGTAAAGGCACAGATGCCGGAGCTGAGAAAATATATTGTGAAATATCTTTTTACCGAACCGGTATACAAGGTTTATCCCAATGAAGGCCATGTCATGACTGAAACCGCCTTCCAGGATTTCTGGATGTCCCTGCAGAAGTCACTTAAATAAAACTGGGAACATCACATTTTAACTATCATAGGATGATAAAACACTGATTACTGTTTATATTTATAGAATAGGATGGTCAATATTTGGTCAACGGGAATATGAATATTATGTACATAAATATAGTAATTGTATATAAAATAGGATAATTTTCAGCTTCATCAATAGTGAAGTGAGTTATTCAATATTTTGCATAATAAGCTAAAAATGGCTTGACATAATAAGCTAATAACAATACACCTTTATAAGCTAATATTTCTAAATGATAAATAATCTAATCAGGAATAAACACCATGGCTACACCGGCAGATAAGCTTGCACAATCGCTGGAACTCCTGCATAAGCTTCAGCACAAAAAGGGGATAGCTGTCATAAAGGCTAAGGATTTGTCACGCACTCACAAGGAACGGCTCGTAGCCCGGGGATTCATACAGGAAGTAATCAAGGGCTGGTATATCTCCGCCCGACCGGATGCAAAGGAGGGTGAAAGCACATCATGGTATATGGCCTTCTGGTACTTTTGCTCAGTATATCTCAAAGAGCGCTTTGACGAGAATTGGTCCTTTTCCCCTGAACAATCGCTGCTCATTCACAGCGGTAATTATACTGTTCCAAAACAACTCCTCGTGCGATCCCCAAAGGCACGGAACAAGGTAACCAACATGCCTCATGGGACGTCGATTTTCGATATAAGGGGATCATTACCCGATGAAGAAGATGTCCAGGTATTAGAAGGCCTGAGAGTATATTCTCTTTCTTCTGCTCTTATATCATGCTCTCCGAGCTATTTTTCACGAAATCCTTTTGATGTACGTATTGCCCTAACGATGATCAGGGATTCTTCAGAAATCCTATCACATCTGCTTGCAGGGGGACACAGCACCATTGCCGGAAGGCTTGCAGGTGCTTTCCGAAATATGGGCCGGCATCGTATTGCTGATGATATTTTACAGGCCATGAAAAGTGCCGGGTACACCGTGAGGGAGTCCGATCCTTTTCATGATAAAATGTCTTCTCTACTGGAAATACGGAGCACTTCGCCCTATGTGAACCGTATTACCATGATGTGGAAACATATGAGAGATGCGGTAATCAATACCTTTCCGGAATCACCGGGGATACCCAAAGATAAGAATGCTTATATTAAAAGAATGGATGAAATTTATACGACTGATGCCTATCATTCCTTATCGATTGAAGGTTATGGTGTAACCAGGGAGCTCATTGATAAAGTAAAGAGAGGAATGTGGAATCCTGACAGGAACAGGGAGGACAAAAATTATATCAACGTTCTTGCTGCACGGGGTTACTGGCAGGCATTTCAAGCAGTAAAGATGAGTGTAAAAAGGATCTTGAAGGGAGAGAATCCCGGCCATGTTGCTGATATGGACCATGGCAGCTGGTACCGGGAACTCTTCTCACCCATTGTCACTGCGGGAATCCTGAAATCATCGGATCTGGCCGGATACCGGAATGATCAGGTTTACATAAAAGGATCCAAGCATACACCGCTCAATCCAGCAGCCTTAAGGGATGCTATGCCTGCATTGTTAGATTTATTAAAAGAGGAAAAAGAGCCTTGCGTCCGTGCCGTTCTCGGACATTTCATCTTTGTCTATATCCATCCATACATGGACGGTAATGGTAGAATTGGACGCTTTCTCATGAATGTCATGCTGGCATCGGGCGGGTATCCATGGACGGTGATTCCGGTTGAAAGCAGGAATGAATACATGAATGCACTGGAAAAAGCAAGTGTTGATCTGGATATTACCCCATTATCACGGTTTATTTCGACGCTTGTTAAGGGGTAAGAAGTATAGGTAAGTACAACAGATAGTGGATACTATCATGAAAGAAAAGTCTGCTCAATAGAAATATTTGTTTCAATCAGATATGATGCTCGTTATCGGAAACAGCATATCGCCTCATTCAACAAAGTACTCGAAACGGTAGCTTTTCCCTCATGTAGATTCATGATTCAATACAAGTTGTTTATTTCCCCTTATTGTAAATCGGCATATCCTGCGATTTGGCAGAGATGGGAAGGACAGGGAACTGTCAATTAATGTTTGTCGAGGTCAAACGGTTTGAGGCTTCACTTCCACGATCTACGTCATGACTATGCTCAATCCTTGAGGGATGCCGGAGTTTCTCTTGATGATATTCAAGCCTTTCTCGGACATGCATCAGTAACAACTACTGAAAGCCGTTATGCTCAACTTGGCGGAAAAGATGGCAAGGCGAAGGTTGACCGCATACATGCTGTTATTCTGGTCAATTTTGATATTGATGTCCTTAATTGATGGTCAATATTTGGTCAACGGAGAGGGTGAATAGCGGCGGTAGATTTTGGTGCTTGCTTGTAACTCCTGAACCGTTCAGGTTTTGCAATCAGCCTGCTGCCAGAATCGAACTGGCGCTCTCTTCATTACGAGTGAAGTGCTTTACCAACTAAGCCAAGCAGGCAAGGGTGAAAAATCAGTGAAATAATTGACAGTATGCCATTTTCTGTCAAGGGATTTCAGCAAAAGTTGAATATTTTTGCTTATTTTTCAGTTTTTTTTAATTCTGAATAATTGCCGGGGAAAATATCGCATGATAATCACACAGACTAGCAATTAGCACTTCATTTTTTTCACACGACATTCTAATCTACCTTAAATAAATCATCAAGACTGCTGACTTCCTCGATGCTTGCCACAGTGCTGCAGTCGTTGCAGTTCGTCGTGGAGGTAGTGTAAATGTATTTGATTCAATCAATCACTTCTTTCTTATCAGTCAAATGATTATTCCGGGTTCTAATTACTGGAACATGGGCATTGGGCTTGATAAGGTGGATGTGGAGAAGGATCTGGAAGGTATTATGACAATGAAAGTATTGGGTCAAAATATGGCTTGGTTGTTAAAGCAAATTAATAAGTAATCTTTTTTGGATATTTTAAACAGAATCTACCAGTGTATTTATACTGAAAAAAATTAAAGGGATTTTATGAAATACAATATATCTATCTTCCAGAATCAATTTCCCTTAATGGATGTTGATATTGAAGCTACATCAAAAGGAAAGCAAATCAGAAGCACTGAATATGGCTATAAAGTATCCAGCATATGATTCATTGAAATCATTGATACTTTTTTGCTGACAGAGATTTGATAAACAACTGTAGTTTAGTTTACTATCATTTTGTTGAATAGTTTCTAAATCTCCAAAAATAAAGCTCTAAAAGAAATTAATATATTTATGACTTTATTTGAGAAAGTTCAAAAATATCTGCTATCTGATGAGTGGAAGATTGTTCCTTAATACAGCAAAGATGGGAGATTGATGGAAAATTCTTCTAATGTCATGAATAGGTTTGTTAACAATAAAAATGTATCTCTTATTGTTACCATCACAAAAAGGAATATTGTTCATCCCGCTATTTATCGACTAAAAAAATGGGATATTCATCGTGTTGATTTAGAATCTATCCATATTCGAGATTTCCCTTCCACTGGTATCAGCAATGTCTTCAAGGTGGCTGAGATAAGCAGGGTGAAATAGTTTTTATTACAGTATTTGATCGAGGTAATGATTGCATGTAACCCATAAGCGTGTATATGAATTCCGTCACAATAAAATGACACAGCAGACCAGAGTAAAATTCATATACGCGGAGTTGAACGAAGCCGCTAAGGCCAAACTTATGGGA
>VFJS01000023.1 GCA_009885955.1 Spirochaetia bacterium
ATTTTTTCAATATCTTCTCGTCTCATTTTCATGAGACATAATCTAAAACATGCCTACCCGATTAATATTCTTTTTTTATTTTTTTTAAAAAAAATAGCTGAGTAGTTACCTTTTTTTTAATAAAGAATAATCTTTGTTAAAAACTGATGAAAAGAATTTTATTCAATTTCCAAGGTTTTAAAGCCACCTTATTTCATAATTCATTTAATTTATTGTACATTTATTTATATATAAAATTGAAATAATTATAATATTTCTTAATATTTCATTTCAATAGTATATTGTAAGATCCGAATAATATTTCAGGATCAATCTTAGCCCCGGGTTTTTTTGAATTATATGCCATAGTATAAATTTCTTTAAAATAGGGAAGATATTGCGAAGATTCTTCGAGATTTTCTATTCGTTTAAGCATCTGTTCAATATCAAAATAAACAACATTATTTAACGGATCATTAAAATAAATATCCTTAAACCAATGCTTCATATGATGCAAATGGAGTCTTCGCCAGTGGTTTATCCGTTCGGGATTTGCACCACGCATCTCTGCTGTATCATGAACTTCCGGGATTCTTTCCAAAATCCATAACGGTGCATATTTACTCCAGGAGTTATTCAGATTCCCAACGACCTGCGGTTTGCCTATCCACAAACCATTTTCACGCATCATTTTATTCAGTACATAATAAGTTGTAGGTATGCATGTTATCATTGAAGAGAATGGAGGTCCATCGGTGTTTTGCAAATATACCCGAAGTGCATGATCACGGCGGAATACAATACAATAAATCGCTGTAAAAAAATTTTCAGAACATGATGAGATCTCTGCCACTGTACCAAAATAATCCGGAGTCAATGGACCTATTGGTGTGGCTGAAGAAATAAATCCGGGTAAATCCTTCACTGCCGATGGATCCGTTTCGTTTGTATATGAAAAATTCAGGTATATGAGAGACAAGGAAGGATATTGCCTGATATTATTCAGAATAGTCTCAATAGCTCCGGGGATGATAAAATCATCATCTCCAATAAGCCATATATAATCTCCTGAAGCAGCTCTTGCTGTCTCTCTCAGATTTCCAAGCATGCCGACATTAATAGCATTACGGATATATTTGAAATTTTTTTTATCCAGATAGGGATTAACAATTTCAGGAGTACTGTCTGTTGATGCATTATCGCAAATGATAATTTCTATATCTTCCCTGGGCTGGGATAATAACATGTCAATATTTTTTAGATTTAATTTTAGCCACTCAGCCCTGTTATATGTTGTTATGCATATTGAAAGCTTTGGTTGTTTTTGTATACCTGAAACATTATTCAATCTGTTTATATAAGGAATACCTTTCGCCAGTGGCCCAAGATTTATAACAGCTAGAGCCCATTTAGAATTAAAAATATCTATGGCTTTAATTTGCAGAAGGTCAACCGTTAAATCGAATGATTGCCTTTCTAAATGAATAACTGTCGCTGCAGGCTCATAAACAATATCATATCCTAATTTTGTAACTTTAAAACAAAGATCAATATCTTCATAATACATCCTGTATGATTCATCGAAACCTCCAATTTTATCAAATAACTCCTTTTTTATTAGCAAACAGGCACCTGTGACGGCCGCGACTTTCATTGGATATGAAGCGTGGGAATGGTCATGCGGCTCATTTCGCAAACGATGGATTGGTGACATTCCTAATTTAACTACATTGTTTATAAATTCCAAACCGCAATGCTGAATTGTCCTGTTTGGATAAAGAAGCCGCGCTCCGACAATGCCAATTTGGGAATCGCTATTTGCACGGGATACCAATGCTTCCATCCATCCTGGTTCAACGATTGTGTCATTGTTTAAAAATAATAAATAATTGCCCTGCGCAATGCGAGACCCGGAATTGCATGAGTAAGCAAAGCGAAGGTTGGATGAATTTCTGATGAAACGCACCTTATCACTTATATTTGACAAATATAATGCAGTGGAATCAGTTGATGCATCATCTACAATGATTACTTCAAAAGGAATAATTGTTGGTTGGGCGTAAATGCTTTCTATGCACTGCCGTGTCAGATTAACATTATTGTAGACTGGTATAATTATTGAAACGAATGTGTCAATTTCGGATAATGAATTTTTTTTTACAGAATTGATAAGAATTCTTTTTGCATTTTCACAGCAATGGTCCCAGGTTACCCAGGGAATATTTCCAGCAGGCGGGAGCAGAGCCCTCTGGTAATCAAAAATCCATTTGATTATCCGATCTGCAAGTTCAGAAGCATTTTTTGCATTAAAATAACTGGCATGCTCACCGGCTACTTCTCGAAAAACAGGAATATCACGGGCCAGTACATGTAACTTGTGACGACTGGCTTCAATAATTGGCAACCCATAGCCTTCATTATAGGATGCAGCGATTAGAACAGTTGAAATGGAATAAATTTTCTCAAGAAATGCATCTTGAATTTCTTTAAACCAGAACAATCGCTTTCCGTTTTCCCGATGATTTTTGATTCTTTCAACAAAATCTGAAATTTTCCAACCTACTTTGCCCACAATAATCATATTTACGTCTGTTTGATCATTCCATAGAATTTCAAAAGCATCAAGGGTTTGTGTATATCCTTTCCTGGGCTCCAGCGTTCCAACCATTAAAAAATTGTTTTTCCCGGTCAAGGATTCTATAATAGAATTTTCTTTATCGGTAATTTCTCCGAATCTATCCACTTTCTCAAAGTCTGCACCCAGGTGAAACCATGAAATATCCGGCCGGTATGTTTCAACTGGATAGTGTTCGCCAATCCAATTTTCATAATCTCTTGCCGTTGACTCGGATATACAAATGATTGTGTCGCTAAACTCTTTTATCATATGCAGGAAGCGTGGAAACCAGGTGTCTGTTCCTCCATCATGGAAAAATTCTGGATTTCGAAATAAAATCAGATCATAAAGAAAAAAAATAATAATTATGCCGTTAACTTTTTGTTTTCTGAACCATTCAGAAAGTGTAATCAATTGCGGAACGAGATCAAGGCCCAGGAATATATCATTTGCCTTGCATGAAATCGGGAGGTTCCGATCCGCTGTTTCCGGATTGCCCAGCAACTTTGCCGTCAGGGTATCAGCAGTTGTATAGGTTGTTTTATCCCGGGCAATACGAACCAATTTTACATTATAGCCGGGAGGCGGTGAAAGCAAAAACCGTTTTGCAAGCGATCGCGTAACCCTCTGGATCCCTGTTCCTGCATCATGTGAAGCCAATTCTGTTACATCTACCCATATACATGGCCTTGTCCGGTCAACATCATGAATATCAAGTTTTGTGACAAAACTTTGGGCATAATCCTGCCATGTTGTGAGAGTGCCGGTAACTGCATCGTGCACGAGAGCTTTTAATCTGTCTGGATTTTCAATTAATTTGGATATTGCGGCTTCCAGTGTGTGTTCATCACTGGTATTAATCATCACACATCCCGGAAGGGCCCCTGGCTCTGCCATGGCGCCAAAATCGGCACATATACAAGGCTTGCCGAACCATAAACTTTCAACAATTGGAAGACCATAACCCTCCATAATAGAAGGGAATACGGTAAAAGCACAGTCAGTGTACCAGTTTTTCAAGACTTCATCAGGGGAGTGGCCGTCCCATTGTATTCGAAAATTTTCTTTCATTAATTGGGTGAATTCATCCTGGGCGAGCGGATGCAGGTTCCCCACAAGGACCAGGCGCCATTTCGTATCAATATTTTTTTTGCAATATTCATTAAATGCCCTCATCAAAGCCAGTTGATTTTTATGAGGTGTTATACTTCCCACACATAAAATAATATTTTTATGTTCAATTGCCAACTGATAATCCTGATTTCTTGCCCTGAGCATACTTTCAGCAGGCAAAGCTATAGTTTCAGCCCAGGATTCCAGATCATTGCCTGGTAATTTAAACTCATTCAGGAAACGGATAAGGTCCTGCCTCGACCACTCGGAAATCGGCAGTACTACATCAGCACCCAATAACTGTTTAACATACTCGGAGTGTTTCGGAACATCAAGGGACAATTCAGGACGATGCAAAGGGATAAGATCATAAAAAACACAGGCAACCTTAAAGCCTTTTGCACTGGCTTCTAAAATTATATCACTGGTTTTTAAAGAGGGATGCTGTGTTATATATGTTACTTCAGGGATAATCAGCCAGTGATTTCCGGTTAAAAAATCCTTGATGCATTTGTCAGAATCCTGGTCTCCGGGATAGCGCTTCCGTTCATGCCTTCCGGGCACCGGGCCATTCCACTTTTCCAGATGCAGCAAATCTGCCTGATTGATATATACCAGTGTCTTGCGTTCACTGCTCCACTTTACAAAATGAACCTGTTCCCCCATATCGAGAAGTGCCCGGGATAACATTCGTGCAACACGCTCAAGACCGCTGTTAGTGGGGCTTTTGACTGTATGATCAACATAATAAAAAAGAATTCTCCTATCTGAAGACTTTCTATCGGTAAACATTTTATAAAAGGTTGATACAGATAAATTGCCATCCTCTGTTTTTGCCAACATCTGCAATTTTTTGTACAAAGACGGAAACTTCCGTAACAAGCTTTTAATCGGATATGCAACAAAAGAAATCCTCAACACAAAATGACTAAAAATAATAATTAATCTACGGCCAATTTTTTGTGGAAATTTTATCAAACTAATCAAAATTCTTTTCTGGAGATTTAATATTTTTCTAGAAATTTGCATACAAAAACGCATTGGAGCGGTGATGCGCCAGGAATGGCTGTTGATTATTGAATCGATTCTTAATTGAAGTTCCTGATTCTGCGCCTTCAATTCATTATGCTGAATCTGCATTTCATTATATTGCGTCAATATTTGATTATGCTGTGACTGCAATTCAGTATTGTAGGTCAGCAATTTATCGTAGTGTACTTGAAGGTTTGAATTTTGTAGGAGTAATTCATGATTTTTCTGTTGTTGTAAAAAATCAGAATACTTTATAAAATCATCAAATACGCAGGGAGAATATGAAAACAATTCCTTGAATTCCGGTAAATCATTCCGCAGATAGAAACGATTTAATCCATCAAAGAAAACAAATGTATAATCAGCATCAATTAATATTTTATCCCATTCCTTATAAGTTAATACTTGACTGTTAGGCACCGTGGCTTCAATAACAAGCACCTTCGGCCGGAATTTATTCCAGTCATTTGAGAGCAGGACTGCTTTTTCCGCGCCTTCAACATCTACTTTTAAAAAGTCAATCACTATGTCTTCAGCATATTCATTAAGAATACTCTCAAGCCTTTTCGATTGGAGAATAATTTTTCTTATCCCTTCAACTTTTTCTCCGGCATAATCTCTCTGCTTGTCATTATTTTGTACTGCAATTGCATTATTTTCTACAATAGTAGACAATCCTGAATTGGGAAGGTCAAAAAAATCAATTGTGCCATTATAGTCAGAGACAACAATGTTTAAATTTATATCCCGAACTCGTTCTTTGGAGAGTTTATCAAATAAAAAACTGGAAGGCTCAATGTTGATTCCCCGCCAACCCTTTTCATAAAAATGTTTTGTAAGAGAATCAATAACAGGATCTGCTGCGCCAATATCCACATAGAACCCATTACTTATTTTTTTAAATACACGTTCAAGTAATACATCTTCAAAATTTTGAGCGTATGAAATCATGTCAAATCCCGTAAGGTATCGCATCAATGGAAAATTGAACTGGAAGCCAATTCATTCCGACAAATAAAATATTATGAACATTAACTACCTTGAACATTGCAGCATAGTCCTTCCATTCATAATTATTTTCAAAATGCGTTTCACTGCTTACAAGGGCGGTGGCAACAGAATAGTCCCCCGGGCCAAGATTCATGTTAAAAAAAATATTAAAAACATATTCAGAACCCTGTTTTAAATTTTCCAAAACCTGCCCCGTGAAAAAAGTATTCGTTCCAAAGATCACCTGCCCAAGACGGTCTTTTATCATAAATCCAAGCACAAGCCTGGGAATATCCTGATTGATCAAGACTGATACTTTTAATGTAACCGGCTCACCCACTTCAAACATCTTTTCAGGATTTCCCTTTTTAGCAATAAAAACTATATCCTTTACTTTCGCTTCACCTGTACCGGATGTAGTCTGAATCTGGCCTGACTCAAGCTGATGCACGATAGTGTTTGAAAGGTCAGTATCCACAATCATCGCATTGTATAAATCAAAAATTTCTTCCGGATTACCTTCTTTAACCATACTCCCATTATTCAGCAGAATAGCTTTTTTACAAAGCCTTTTAACTGCACCCGGATCATGAGAAACAAACAGCAAAGTAACACCCCGTTCAATCAATTTATTAATTTTATTTATACACTTCATTTGAAATGCCGCATCACCCACGGCAAGCGCCTCATCGATTATTAAAATATCAGGATCAACATTAATTGCCACAGCAAAAGCCAGCCTTACGAACATTCCGCTGGAATAGGTCTTTACCTGTTGATAAACAAAGTCACCAATATCGGCAAAATCAACGATCTCTTCTAATTTATTGTCAATTTCATCTTTAGTATATCCAAGTATGATGCCATTAAAATATACATTATCAATCCCTGTTAATTCAGGATTAAAACCCGCGCCCAGTTCCAATAAGGCGGAAACCTTCCCGTTAAGATAAATATTTCCTGAACTTGGTGTTAAAACCCCGGAAATTATTTTTAATAGGGTAGATTTTCCTGAACCATTCCTCCCGATTATGCCGACGTTTTCTCCTTTTTCAATTTTAAAACTGACGTCATGTAATGCATAAAAATCCCTGTGATATTTTTTTCTGAATGGGTTTAGCGCCTCTTTGACCCTGTCGGATTTTTTGTTATAGAGCTTATAAATCTTCGAAATATTATCAATATTTATTGCTGTTTTATCGGACAATGTTTAACTCCAAGTTAAATAACATCCGCAAAGTGAGGTCTTAATTTTTTAAATACCATAATCCCGATGATACAAATAATTATTGTAAAACCCCAGAAATAGACCGCCCATAAAGGTTTTTCCCAAAACCATATCTTATCAATAATGGCATTTCTATACCCCTCGGTAATATAATAAACCGGGTTTAATTTCATAAAAATCTGATATTTCGCAGGGAGCATCTGGTAGGGCCACATAATAGGCGTGGCCCAGAAACCTATCTGGATCAATACAGAAACAATCTCCCCCACATCCTTAACAAACAGAATCAACGATGAAGTAATCCATGAAATACCGAGGATTAAAAATATTGAAGCAAGCAAATAATATAATATTTGAATGTAATAGATATCCGGGTAATAACCATAAATCAAAAAAATCCCAATTAATAAGCATAAAAAAAACAAGTGGATAATCAGAGCCGAGCATATTTTAACAATGGGAAGTATGGATGCCCTGAAAACAATATTTTTTATTAAATAGCTGAATCCCATGATCGACTGGGTTCCTTTAGTTATACCTTCAGAAAAAAACATCCATGGTATCATTGCAGCTATAAACCAGAGGATAAAAGGAATTTTCTGAACCGGAGCGGCTCTCATGCCAACCTCAAGAACGAACCATAGCACAAAAATTGTCACCATGGGCTGCACAAATGCCCAAAGGACTCCCATAAATGATCCGAGATAATTATTCATTAACTCTTTTTTTGTCAGCTGCCAGATGAGCCACCTGTTTGAAGCTATATCAATAATGAATTTAAGAATAGGAACTGATTTTAATGATGAAACATTCAATTGAAATTCCTTGTAAAATCTTTTGCTCTATCAATAATCTTGTGAGAATACTGCATTATTTCTTTTATTCATATCATCCTTTTCCCATATCTCCGGAGAGACGACAAGCATTGTTCTCTAGAGTCAAGCATAGACAGCAGGTCCGAAATGCGTCCGGTGTATTTGTGGTGATGGCAATAGTACAAAAAGAAATATAATCTATTTCCCCATCATCCATTTCAGAGTATCTTTAATAGTATAAACCGGTTTCCAATTAATTCTCTGCATTAATTTTCCAGCATCCCCAATTGAATAAAAAATTTCATTTCCCCTGATGAAATTTTTATCGATTACAATCTTTAATTTTTTTCCGGTTAGCTCTTCTAAAGCAGTTATGATATCTGGTATGTTATACCCTTTACCGCTGGCTATGTTAAATACATCTCCTTCGCTGGGAATTTCAGAAATTTTTATGTAGGCGTCAACTACATCCCTCACATCAAGGAAATCCCTTACCGGTTCAATGTTTCCCAGCATAATTTCACTGTCATTGTTGATAAAGGAATTCACGATTTTTGGAATTACAAAATTGGGGCTCTGGCCCAAACCGAAATGATTAAAGGGCCTTGCAACAGTAACCGGAAGGCCATATTCATGAAAAAATGCCAGGGCAATTTCTTCAGCGCTGGCCTTGCTCGCTCCGTAATGATTAATTGGAGATATGGGAAATTCCTCGGTAATGGGCTGCCTGGATTTGTCAACATTTCCATAAACCTGGGAAGAACTTATAATTAAAATCCCCGGTTTTTTATTCAATAAATTACATGATTTTAATACATTTAAAGTGCCATTGATATTAATATTATATAAAGATGTTGGATTATTATAATCAACATATGGTATTGCTGCCAAATGAAAAACATAATCGGGCTGTATTTTTTTAATGATATCGTCAACAGCACCGGGATGGGTAATATCAGCGGCGAAAACATCCCTGCTATTACCCATGATATCCATACCAAAAACAGCACAGTTTTTTTTAAGCAGTTCCGAGTGCAGAATCCTGCCCACAAATCCGTTAATGCCGGTAATTAAAACTTTCATTTTATCCGTTTCAGATCTGCCTCAACCATCATTTCCACTAATTTATTAAACCGTACCATTGGCTCCCACCCTAATTTTTCCTTTGCCTTGGAGTAATCCCCGAGCAGAAGGTCAACCTCGCCTGGCCTGAAAAATTTCGGATTAATTTTAACAACGGTTTTGCCTGTTTTTTTATCAATGGCTGTTTCATTAATGCCGTGCCCTATCCAGGCTATATCCATGTCCACATACCTGAAAGCATGTTCAATGAATTCCCTGACCGTATGAGTTTCGTTCGTTGCCAGGATATAATCATCAGCAGTATCCTGCTGCATCATCAACCACATTCCCCTGACATATTCTTCCGCGAATCCCCAGTCCCTCTTAGCGTCAATATTGCCGATATCGAAAAACTTCTGTTTCCCCTTTTTTATCCGTGCAACGGCATCGCTTACTTTCCGTGTTACAAATTCTATGCCCCGCAATGGGGATTCATGGTTGAACAATATCCCCGAGCAACCGTAAATATCAAAGGACTCACGGTAGACAATGGTGAGCCAGTGCCCGTAAAGCTTGGCCACAGCATAGGGGCTCTTGGGATAAAAGGGGGTTGTCTCTTTTTGTGGTGTCTCCATTACCTTGCCGAACATTTCCGAACTTGAGGCCTGGTAGAACTTTATTTTCGGGTTGCAGATCCGTATCGCTTCAAGGACTTTTGTAACGCCGATTGCCGTGATGTCCCCGGTTAAAACCGGTTTTTCAAAAGAGACTGCAACAAAGCTCTGGGCTGCCAGGTTATACACTTCGTCGGGTAAATATTTTGAAAAAGCCCGGACCATATTTCCCGTATCCAGGATATCAAGTTCAATCAATTCCACGTCATGTAATGCGTTCAGTTCCTCAAGGCGCCAGAAATTCGGCGTACTTGTGCGGCGGAACCCGCCATAGACTTTGTATCCTTTTTCAAGCAAATATTTTGCAAGGTATGCGCCATCCTGACCGGTAATACCGGTAATAAAAGCTGTTTTCATAAATCCATCTTCTAAATAATTTTATTTGTATAATCAAACTATATTTTAGAATATATATATATTGTCAATAATCTTATTTATACTGATTATATTAATTAAACATGAATTTCTTAACGAATACCCTATCATCCAAAAGATTTGTGCTGATATAAACTTAGAAATTTTTCTAACTGTTTTTCATTGAAAGCTGCGACTATGTTCGGATATTTCATAAAAATTATATGGTTATACATTACAGTATAACTATCACTGATATCATGTAAGTTCATGTAAGTATTGCCTTCTACTGCAAATAAAATTGGAAAATAGGATTTTAAAAGATCAAAAAAATCTGGTATCGATGTTCGTTGAAAAGCATTAAGACACCAGTGATTCAACTCCAAAACAACAATGGGATTATTTTTAGCGATTGTTGCTTTCGCACCTTGAATTACATGACCCTCAAACCCTTCAACATCAATTTTGATAAAGTTTACTGCTGGAGGTTTAAGTGATTCAAGAATTTCATCAACAGTTTTAATTTGAATATTTTCAACTGTGTGTCCAATCGAAGCTTGTGTTAGATTTGAAACAAAACCACCTGATCTATTTGCAGGTGAAAATGTTATTGTAGACTCACCAGAACTGGATCCGAGTCCAATATTTAAAACTTCAATATTTTTCAACCCAGATTGTAGTATATTTTTTTGAAGATAAGAGAATGTAGTCGGGGATGGCTCAAAGGAATAGACCTTTTTTGATAATTCACCAAATAGAATGGATGTACATCCAATATTTGCTCCTATATCAAGAATATAATCATTCTTACTTATTAATGTTTTAAACATATCAACCATCTGTGGTTCAAAACCATTTTTTATGTGTTCCAAGTAATCATCATCTGAAGCAATTACATATTTCTTCCCTCCTATTTTTACATCAATTCTTCTTTCATTTCCCATGTAAATCTCCTTTCAATGTTTATTTTCGAAACCGCCGTCAATCGTATTTATTTTTTTGTGTTGGGGTTCAAGTTATATACAAAGCAATATTTTGACTAGATAACATTGAAATGAATGGGAAAAACTGTAAAGTAAAAATTTTAATAATTTCTTTCCAGATGAAATAGTGAGATCCTTTTTTAGAAAAAATTGTAATTCTCTAGATGATCTTATTAATGATCCCACATTTTCAGGATTTGTCAATATTTTGAAACTTCAATTGGACTTTCAAAAAAATTTTATAAAATGCAACACCCTGCTCAACCTCTTACCAACCTTTAATCAACCTCTATCTGTTCATGAAATAAAAAATTTTATAAATTTTTTTATCTTCATAACCACTCAATCGTAATTAATACTGATGATGCATTTTGCATCATGAATATTAAATAAATACAAGGAGGGAGATTATGGCAAAAGTGACCTATTCTCCAATAATCAGTGACGTCAGGTGCAGGCTTGGCAACATGGTATTCTCAAAATGGAAAGGTACCAGCTATCTAAAGACCTATGCAAAACCCGGAGACCCGAAGTCAGTTGGCCAGGTTGAGGTAAGAAATGCCTTTACGCGCCTTACAAAAAACTGGAAAGAAGTTAATGGGATACTGCACAGGAGCTGGAAGGCGTATGTTAAAGGCAAAAACATGACTGGCTATAATGCCTTTATCGGTGCCAATTCTGCGAGGCAGAGAAACGGAGAGCCCCTTGAACTCTTTAAGCCCATGGGTGAGGCAATGCTTTCAGGGTTCATGGCTGCGAAGGGGCCCGGAACCGGCGAGATTACATGCACCTTCTCCATGCCGGCCAACAGTACGGGAAAACATCTCACTCTTTTTATCCAGAAGGCAGAAAATGGAAAAGCCGAAGGCGTCATACTAAGACATGACATGGGAGCAGTGACAGATACACAGACAGTTATCACGGGGCTTGAAACAGGGGCACAATACTTTGTCTATGGTATTGTAACAGGTTCTAAGTATGATGAATCAGAAACGGTATCTGCATCATCATCCGCCATGGCTGAAGCGGCTTAACAAAATTATAAATTGGATTACAGGGCTGTTTTAAAAATTAAAGCAGCCCTGTTCTTTAGTTACTCAGATTTTACCATGAAGAAAAGGGAAGAAGTCGGAAGCTTAATTATTTCTGAAGATTGAACCCAAAACCTTCTCTTCCCTTCCTCCCCTTCCTCCCCTTCGTGGTGAATACTCTTTTCTTAGTCTTCAAAATAAGGTTTTCACCACGAAGAAGTCAGAAAAAGAGGGAAGGGTTAATTATTTCTGAAGATTGAATCCAGAACCCTCTCTTCCCTTCGTGTCCTTCCTCCCCTTCGTGGTGGATCCTCTTTTCTTCTACTTCAAAATCAGGTTTTTACCACGAAGAAGAGGGAAGAAGTCGGAAGGGGGGTATTTCAAAAGATTGAATCCAGAACCCTCTCTTCCCTTCGTGTCCTTCCTCCCCTTCGTGGTGAAACCTCTTTTCTTCTACTTCAAAATCTGGTTTTTACCACGAAGAAGAGGGAAGAAGTCGGAAGGGGGTATTTCTTAAGATTTAAACCAAAACCTTCTCTTCCCTTTGTGGTGGATACTCTTTTCTTATTCTTCAAATTAAGGTTTTCACCACGAAGAAGTCAGAAGAGGGGTATTTTTTAAGATTTTAAAATTTGCAAAAAATTATTGACATTAATTAAATGGTTAGTATTATAAAAATATACAGAAAAAGTGCGTTTTTTTATTTATCGGTGTGCGCATAATTTTAAAGCAGATGCCATAAATTTGATGTTTATAAAATGCTATATGTCTCTTGAATAGAGTTGTATTAAATACTTGCCGTATTTTTAACGATTTCCGGGATCTATTTTACCCGTATTTCATCGACAATTAATAGGTATAGATGTTAATTTTAAAATGGATAAAAAATAAAATTGCCGATTCTGATTATTATTACACAAAACATGGCGATCAGGAAAGACAAAATGATAACCTGTCATTGTCAGAGATTGAAGAAGCTGTACAGAGCGGTAAAATAATTGAACAATATCAGGATACAGGCAGAGGTGAATCATGTCTTGTAGCTGGCTTCACCAACGACGGTAAACCTATACATATAGTATGCGGGAAAAGAGACGAATCAATGGTTGTTATCACAGTCTATATACCGGTACCTCCAAAATTTATAACACCCTTTGAAAGAGGTTCAGCATGAATAAAATTTGTAATTTCTGCGGCAATAAAAATTTTACTGAAAAAAATGTTAATTACATCTACAAGCGGGATGATAAATATCTTATGGTGAATAATGTTCCATGTGAGGAATGCAATTTCTGCGGAGAACAATATTTTAAGGCTGAAGTATTGAAAAAAATCGAGTCTGATTATAACGACATATATCTTTCCGGAAAAAAAGTTGTGAAAGAAATTATAGTTCCAGTTGAAGAATTTGCAAATTTGTAATATCTATGTCGCTATCGGAAGGTTAATTATTTCTTAAGATTGAAACCAAAAACTTTCGTGCCTTTCGGTGCGCCACGAGGCGCTGAATTTACCAGTCGGTGGAAGTCCGACGCGAGTAATTGGTCTTTCACTCGGAAGATGATAAAACAGCCTGACCGGCAACGGGAAAGGTTGAAGCTTTTTGAATCAGTTTGCAGGCCGTAACGAAAGTGAACACGCAGGCCTCGTTACACAAATGTAGTCGGTGAGACTGCCGAATATGTGCGAAACCCGCCGATTTCATCGGAAGCAAAGACCGGATGCACGATGAAATGACTACC
>VFJS01000004.1 GCA_009885955.1 Spirochaetia bacterium
AATAGAAAAAGATTCAGAATGGCTATTCTATTTCATCTGGGCGGATTGGATCTTATGCCGGAATCATTGGTAAATTATGCTTAGCCACACAAAAGCCGGAAGCGCCTTTCTTTCTTAGTTCAGCAGTAACGGTTCTTGTGACCACGCTTACTTTCCTTTTTCATTTGCTAATTCTGCTGCAGTCTCCTGTATCAGCTTCCATGCCTGTTCAACATGCCTCATTTCAGTAGATGTCTGGCCTATGCAGAGCCTCAGCGTCACAGCCCCTCCAAGTTTTGTATGCGTCAGATATATTTTCCCGCTCCTATTGAGACGGTTCATGAGTTCCTCGTTGAAATCGTCGCCATTCCTGTGGCGGAAGCATACCAGGTTGAGAGGGGCCGGCGCTGCAAGTTCAAAATCAGCGCTCTCCCTTACCCATTCTGCGAAGGCAACCGCCAGCTCAATATGCCTCCTGACATGGTGCCTCAGCCCCTCTGCGCCGTAGTGCCGTATGACAAACCAGAGCTTGAGCGATCGGAACCTTCTCCCCAGCGCAATCTGCCAGTCCCGGTAGTCAATGACGGCCCCGGACTCCGTTGCCTTGTTTCGCAGGTATTCGGGGAGTATGCTCAGTGCCTTTATGAGGGGCTCCCTGTCTGCCACATAGAAGCAGTTGCAGTCAAAATTGGTGAACATCCATTTATGGGGATTGAAGCTGTAGCTGTCGGCAAGATCTATCCCACTATTAATATGACGGTGCTCGGGGCAGATGGCCGCAGTACCTGACATTGCAGCATCCACATGGAGCCAAATGCCGTGCCTGGCGCATATTTTTCCAATCTCCTCAACCGGGTCCATGGCATTGGACGACGTGGTCCCGATTGACGCACAGGCAAAGAAGGGCACCAGCCCATCCTTTTTATCCTTTATGATCCGCTCTTCCAGTGCCGCAGGGTCCATTGCGTAATTGCCGTCGACTGCAATGACCCTTAAGTTCTCCAGGCCGATGCCGGCAATTTTGACCCCTTTTTCAATGGATGAATGGGTCTGCGATGATATATATGCAGTGAGCTTTCCTGTGCATCCGATGCGGTTCGATTCATAGCCCGTGGCCCTTTCCCGCGCAGCCAGGATAGCGCAGAGGCACGCGCTCGAAGCCGTGTCCTCAATGACACCGCCGCCCGTGCCGCCGGACTTGAACTTTTCCGGCAGGCCGAGGAGGCCGGCCATCCAGTCCATGACATGGGTCTCCAGCTCAGTGCACGAAGGGCTCGTGGCCCAGATCATCCCCTGTACCCCCAGGCCCGATGACAGCAGTTCTCCAAGAATGGAGGGTGCAGAGGTGTTAGCCGGAAAAAATGCGAAAAAATTCGGCGACTGCCAGTGGGTTATGCCCGGGAGGATAACACGGTTTAAGTCCTTCATGATCTCGCCGAATTCCTCCCCTTTTTCCGGAGGGTCTTTCGGGAGCATGGCCCGTACCTGGCCAGGCTGTACCTGGGACATCACCGGGAAGTTTTCCACCTTTTCATAGTAATCGGCAATCCAGTCCACCATCTCCCTGCCGTATTTACGGAACTGGTCCATGGTCATGTGATAATTTTTTTCCTGGGGCATGTGCGCCTCCTGTCACTGGTTCATTTTTAAACATAATTAATATTTGTCTGAATATTCTGGCAAGAAAATTTTTATATAAATGCCTGTTCACAGGACTGGAAATGACCTCACCCACTTAACCTGTCAGGCGTTTTCGAACAGTATACCCATGCCCCTTAACGGGATCTGACATCACCTTCCGGCCCCGCTCCTGGATGGGATCTGACCTCACCCCCTTGATCCCCCTCTCCTGGCAGGAGAGGGGGGAAGATTGCGTCATTGTTATTTCGAAGGATTGAATGTGTATATTAAATGAAAATTTAATTTTTGAGTCACCAGAAATTCATGACACACACCCCTTCTCCGATCCGGAGAAGGGGCCGGGGGATGAGGTCGATCGGTAAAATGAATAGAGGTAGTTCAGGTGGTATGGGGCCGGGGGGTGAGGTCAATCCGGTGAAGGAGAATTGAAGGTTGATGAGCGGAAACTATTAAAAGTTAGTATTAATTTTTATTTTATGATTGAATAATTTGTAAATACCAATACACTATTGTCGGCAGGAACGTGCCGGAGACGTATTGGGCCTGGAACAATTTAAGGCTGCGGAGGATGATATTAAATTATGAGCGCCGCAAATTTTGAAATATTCGGCCCGTCACATATATGGGCCCTGGTGATTACAGCCCTGGCAGGGGTGGCAATGATCCGCTATGCATTGAATCAGGATGATGAGCGTTTGAGAAAAGGGCTCTCCATCTTTATTATCTTTCTTATCATCGGCGGGCTGGCCCTGATGATGGTGTACAAGGCCATCATGGGTACCTTCTCCATCCATAATGACCTTCCCATGCAGCTCTGCGACTGGGCCGGCCTTCTTATCGTTGCCACGCTGATCTTCAGAGGCCGGCTCACCTTTGAGCTTGCCTATTTCTGGGTGCTTTCGGGGTCCACGCAGGCGCTCCTCACCCCGGACATTGCCGCCGATTTTCCAAGCGTGGAATTCACCTATTTTTTCATGGTCCATTCCGGTGAGATCATCGGGATATTCTTCCTGATATTTGCCTTCCGCATGTCCCCGGGGAGGCGCTCAGTCATACGCGCATTCATGTATACCAATGGCTACGTGGCCTTCACCTTTTTTATCAACTGGCTTACAAAATCAAACTATGGCTATCTTCTCGAAAAGCCGCCCGGAGGATCCATCATGGATTTCCTGGGGCCCTGGCCCTGGTACATAGTATCCCTGGAGTTCGTGGCCCTGGTATCCTATGCGATCTGTTATATGCCCTACTACATTAAGAGGCTGCGGGAGAGAACATCATAAAGAAATGATCCGGGAAGCCGGTAATTTTAATTTTTTAAAATTTATTTTTACAATTAATGCCCTCACCCCCGACCCCTCTCCCGGATTAGGGAGAGGGGAGGTATATAAATCAATTTCTGTATTACATAAAAATGATATCGAATTATTGCAGAATGAAGATTCAACAAGAAGTGAAAAAAATATTTAGAATTTTGGAAACGGAAGCCCTCGCCCTACCGGGAGAGGGTGCGCCAGCGGCGCGGGTGAGGGCATCATATCGAATGGTTGAAATCTATGGATATCTGCGTCGTTTCCCTGCTTACGCCATAGTAGAAATGAATGACTGTGGCCAGGTTCCACACCACCACGAGGCCGCCGCCCCAGCAGGTTTTATATTGCGAAAATCCTGGATTCCGGAAAGGATCAGCTGCTCTGTCATAGATATTTCCCGTATCAGCAAAAGCAATCATCTTGAATGTGAAGCGCTCCCCGCCGGGAGTTACTTCGCCCATCCGGAGCCGGAGCTCGGCATTGGCCATGGCCATGGTCTCGCCCACAAATCTGTTCATGGGGAATCCCCTCAGTGTCCTGTTGCCGCCCAGGCCGTTCACCGTGTCTTCAAGGAACTCGAAATGAGGCATGTCATAGAACGGGGTGCCTTTTGATGTGTCGGTATAGGATACACGCAGGGCCAGCACGAGCGGTTTAAAGATCTCAACATACCTCCGCGCGCCCATGGTTGAGCGGTGATAGTTGAAGTCAGACCCGGTGTACCTGCTCACTGCATGAAAGGTATAATCAATGTAAAATCCTGTTGACGGGTCAGGAGGGTAGTCCCTGGTGTCATAGACAATGCCGGCCTTTACAGCGTTTGTCCATCCGCCGTCATAGCCGGTGATGGAGCCGCGGGTTATATCTAAAAGTGTGGGCCCGGAATTATACCGGTGCCCGTCGGCCCCGGTGAATTTTCTGCCGTCCCAGGACTCAATGGCTACCTTGTTAATTTCAAAGCCGGTAATAAGGCTTATACTCCTGATCATTTCTCCAACGAGCTTCATCCAGTACTTAGGCATGGTATAGCTGTATTTGTTGTAGAGGAAGTTCCGGTAATTGTTTTTTTTCAAAAAATCGCTTTCATACTGGCTATAGGTATCATATTCTCTGCCCGAGGCGTCTGTGAGGCTTTTTATGCCCTCGCCCTGTCCGTAATAATTGGCATTGGTCCTCTTCTCATAGGCGAGGGCGGACTTAACCCTGAATTTTGTCCCGGCAATGCTGTACATGTCAAGGTTCAGTTCATGGTAGGAATAACCTTCCGTGGTGGTGTAGAACTGGGCATAGAGCTGCATGAGGTATGGGGATTCGGCAAAGAATTTGTCGTTCCGCATCCCGTTATTATAGAGGTAAACCCTGGCCCCGTAACCCAGTCCGTCATCGGTAGTATAATTTACCAGGGGGAGGCCGGTGAAATAGTACCCCTCATTCTTGTTTTTTAACGTGTCATCGCTCAGGGTGGCGGCCAGCCTGGCTGGGATAATCAAGGTAATCAAGGTAATCAAGGTCAATTTTTTCATAGGTTTACTTCCACAGGTTTTTTAATATATAAATTAAAGCATCTGACGAATGAATAAATACTTTCACTTGGCTTCGACTCCGCTCAGCCAGCGGAAAAGCCCGATCCCTGAGCGGAGTCGAAGGGACGGGTAAGAGAATGTACAAATTTATTCGTGAACTGCTATAAGCTGTCACAGGTAACCATGAGATATGATATTTTTTACCTGTATTGTAATAGAATAAGGGCGGTCACAAAAACTCGGATAGTACTTGCCAAAAAAATGAGTTGATGAAAGACTAAGGCATGAAAAAGAAAAAGACAAACCGCAGAAAACCCCGAGGATTATTCGACGAGTCGTTCAGGCAAGATAAGCTTGAAAAGCAGGGCGATCCGCTGATAAAGATGAAAAGCATCATAGATTGGGAGGCCTTCCGGCCGGTAATAGAGAATTCAATCAATGAAGAAGCAAAAGGTCCTGGCGGAAGGCCGCCCTATGACAGCATATTGAAATTCAAGATGCTCATTATGCAGAGACTTTATAATATTTCGGATGAA
>VFJS01000055.1 GCA_009885955.1 Spirochaetia bacterium
ATTCGGATTGTTCACTGGTTAGAGTCATCCCTCTCCTGCCAGGAGAGGGACTGAGGGTGAGGTCAAATGGGTTATAATGTCTCAAAAGGTATTCTAAATCTGAGTTTTATTATATTAAGAATAGGCTGGAAACTATTTCTATCATTATAAAAAATAATTTGACAAAAATAATAAATCAATCCTATTTATTATTTGTATATCAACATTTATAAATTCAATATTCAGGCAAAATTTATGAAAAAAGTATTATTCATTACTTCCATAATATTTTTTACAATCACCCAATTTTCATGCAGTAAGGCTTACGACATTTCTGGTATTTATGTTCACAGTAAAGGTCTTCTGAAATATTACACAATGACTGTTACAAAAAAGGAAGGAAGCCGATACATGATCAAGTTCGAAGGAGTCCCTCTTAACAACTATAATAAAACAGAATGGTCAAAAATCTGTAATGGAATTTTTGATGGTAAATCAATCAAATGCGATGGATTAATCCTTGAATTTTTTACGTCCGTCGGCATAGTAGATGTTTCATACTCCGAAAATGAAAAACAAATTTTTATTAATAATAAAAAAGAGATTGATGAAGAAATAACACTTTATAATAAAGTGCAAAAACAGAGTGGCAAGGAAAAGTAACAGGAGAATAATATCAATGCCCATAAATAAAATAATTCCCCTTGCAATATTTTCTATACTAATATTATTTTTTTCATCTTGCGGAAAAAATCCTGAAAAGAAAGGCTCAAAACACGAGGTAGAAAAAAACATTGGTATTGTTCTCTCACAGAACAGCGCTCTCAGGGTTGATCCATATATCTTTTCTGGCCTGGCAGTAAAATTGAACAAAGGCGATACTGTTGAGATTATAGATAAATCATCGGAAAAAAGCTGGATAGGATCACTGCAGGATTACTGGTACAAAGCCAGGATGAACAACGGTATTACAGGATGGGTTTTCGGGAAAAATATTAAGATTGTCAAATCAAAAGATGACTCCGATGTAAGCAAATTCGTATCAGAATTTTTCAAGGACGAAAGCAATTCCCTGAAAAAGGAGATTGCCGGAAAGTGGTGGAGCATCAATAAGTTTGAGGATTTCACAGAAGATGCTTTGGAATTCACGCCAGATGGCAAATATAAATCATATAAAAACCAACAGGATCCAACTTATATAGATGGAGAGTACAAAATAGATTTTCAGAATAGTGAAATTTTATTTGAGAAAGGAACAACATTCGGGGAAAATTTAAAATTTGCTCCAAGGGGAAAGACGTATGTTCTCTACAAGGAATTGAAAACTGGAGAGATGGTTTTCAAAAAAATTTCTCTTGAAACTACAAAAAAAGAATCAGGAAAATCTGAAAAAACAGATAAGTCTGAAAAAATTCAGAATAATGATGAAGATAAGACTAAATAAATTTTTATCCTCGTGCGGACTGGGCTCCAGGCGGAAAACCGAGGAACTTATAAAAAACGGTGAAATAAAGATAAACAGGCAGGTAACTACAAAACTGTCTTCAACTGTAAATCCCGATATCGATAAAGTTGAGTATAGGGGTTCCATCCTTTCGCAAGTCAGTGAATTCTATTATATAATACTTAATAAACCGAAAGGGTATGTAACAACGCAATTCGATGAAAAAATGAGGCCGATTGTCATGGATATGATCCCTGACACTTACAAAAGGGCAGGAGTAACACCTGTAGGGAGGCTTGACATGGATACTCAGGGAATTCTTCTACTAACGAATAACGGCGACCTTGCTTTCAGACTTAGTCATCCAAGTTATGGGATAGAGAAGGAATACCTTGTTGACATAGACAAACCGCTTTCCGAATCTGATATGAAAAAAATGGAAAAGGGTGTCTATCTCCACCAGATCAAAAAAAAGACAGGGAAAGCCGTAGTGAAGCCTATCGACATCGAAAAAAAAAGGTTAAAATTCCGGATCAGCGAAGGAAAAAAACGCCAGGTGAGACATACATTTGAAAATCTGGGCTACAGGGTAATTACCTTAACAAGGACTGCTTATGGGCCGCTGTCAATCAGAGGTCTAAAAAGAGGAGCCTACAGGTCGCTTAAAAAGAATGAAGTAAGGTCACTTCTCGAACTTGTAAAATTACAGGGACATTCCTGATTACCGGTTGTCCTCATCCTTCATAATGGTCTACTTCGGCAGGAGAAAAAAAATTGGAGAATAAAATCAGGATCGCCATGGCACAGAAAAATTTTCTGGTTGGCGACATCGAAGGCAACAGGGATAAAATAATTGCCTCATCGATTAATGCTCGTGACATTTTGAAGGCAGACATTGTTGTCTTTCCTGAACTGGCTCTGACAGGATACCCACCGGAAGATCTCCTTCTTAGATCTGAATTATTCATGAGGGTCGAATCAGCCCTTAGTATGATTAAAAAGGGAACGATAGGGATTGACGTAATTACCGGTCATCCCAGGAAATCGGAGAATTCAATTTTTAATAGCGCTACAGTGACAAGAGATGGGGAGATATTATATACATGCGATAAAGAATACCTCCCAAATTACAGTATATTTGATGAAATGCGGTATTTTAAACCGGGCGAAAAAAAAAATATTTTTAAATTCAAGGGTGTCTCAATTGGAATAGCGATATGCGAAGATGCCTGGTTTCCAGGGCCGGTAATTAATGCCAGGGAAAAAGGCGCTCAGTTAATAATAACCATCAATGCCTCACCATTCAATGTTAATAAAAATGCTGAGAGAATTTCAGTTCTCCGTAAACGCATCGCTGAGAACAGAATTCCCATGGTTTATGTAAATATGGTCGGAGGACAGGATGAACTGATTTTCGATGGGAATTCATTTGCTATTGATGAAAATGGTAATTTGGTGCAGTGCTCCCCCCCCTATATTGAAGGAATATTTCCTATTGACTTTGTCATTCAAAATTCCATACTTAAACCTATTCCAGGCGAAATTGTCCCACCCCTATTGGAAGAAAAAAGCATCTACGAAGCCCTTGTCCTCGGAGTTAAGGATTATATAAACAAGAACAATTTCAATGGTGCCGTTATAGGGATTTCCGGGGGTATCGATTCAGCGTTGACGCTAGCAATCGCTGTAGACGCTATCGGTAAGGCCAGGGTCCAGGCTGTATCCATGCCGTCAAGATATACTGCTGACATAAGTATTGAAGATGCCAGGACAGAAGCTGAAATTCTGGGAGTTGAATTCACACTAATCTCTATTGAAGAGACATTTAAGGCATTTATTAATTCCCTGGCACATGAATTCAAAAATTTCAAAACGGACACAACTGAAGAGAATTTGCAGGCCCGTTGCCGGGGAGTTATCCTCATGGCAATATCAAATAAAAAAGGGAAAATTGTCCTTACTACCGGGAATAAAAGTGAAATGGCGGTAGGATATGCTACACTATACGGAGATATGGCAGGGGGATTCAGCGTTATAAAGGATGTTCCCAAGACACTCGTATATCGTTTAGCAAAATATAGAAATTCCATTTCACCTGTTATCCCGGAAAGGGTAATAAAAAGACCTCCTTCAGCTGAATTGGCACCGGGACAGAAGGATGATGATAGCCTCCCTCCCTATGAAATTCTTGACCCAATACTTGAAATGTATATTGAAGAAGACAAGTGTATCAGGGAAATCGTTAAAGCAGGCTATGACCGTAATGTTGTGGAAAAAGTTGTCCGCATGATTCTCAGGAATGAATACAAAAGAAGGCAATCGCCTCCCGGAGTAAGAATAACCAGGAGAGCCTTTGGAAAAGACAGACGCTATCCAATAACTTCAGGATTTTGAAGAAACCATTCAAAACATGAATCATACTAAAACAAAGAGGCAGCTCTTTTGGAGCTGCCTCTTTGTTTTATTTTCAGGCACCAATAAATTAATATCTAATTATACGAGGGCCCTTTAATTCAACAGGCCGGAATATTACATCATTCCCGGCATTCCTCCGCCCATGCCGCCCATACCGCCATGGCCGCCATGCTGCTCATCCTCTTTCTTATCAGTGATAATTACTTCAGTTGTTGACATCATCCCGGCCACAGAGGCAGCATTCTGAAGCGCGGACCTTACGACCTTAGCAGGATCAATTATTCCGGCTTTCATGAGATCAACCCACTCCATTTTATTTGCATCAAAGCCCATGCTGCCTTTTTGAGTCTTTGCTTTTTCAACAATCACCGAGCCTTCCTGACCGGCATTTATCACGATCTGTTTCATCGGTGCTTCCACTGCCCTGGATATAATCTCTGCACCTATCTTTTCATCTCCGGTCAGCGTCGCTGCCAGTTTCAGAATAGATTCCTGTGCATGTATCAACACAAGTCCGCCTCCGGGAACGATACCCTCTTCTACGGCTGACCTTGTTGCTGAAAGGGCATCTTCAACCCTGGCCTTTTTCTCTTTCAATTCAATCTCAGTCGGTGCTCCGACATTGATAACAGCCACGCCGCCAGCCAGCTTAGCTTTTCTCTCCTGAAGCTTCTCAATATCATAATCAGAAGTGGAGTCCTCAATCTGCTTCTGGATCTGATTTATCCTTCCCTGTACCTCACCCTTCGTCCCGGCGCCTTCTATAATTGTGGTGTTTTCTTTGTCAATGATAACCTTCTTGGCCCTTCCAAGCATCTTTTCAGTTGTGCTGTCGAGCTTCATCCCGAGGTCTTCTGAAATCACCTGGCCACTTGTTAAAATGGCTATGTCCTGGAGCATCTCTTTTCTTCTGTCTCCAAAGCCAGGGGCTTTTACAGCAACACAGGAAATAGTCTTTCTTAGTGTATTTACTACTATTGTTGCAAGGGCCTCCCCTTCAACATCCTCTGATATTATCAGAAGCGGCTTTCCTGCCTGCGCAACTTTCTCCAGTATGGGGAGAAGATCCTTCATTGAGGATATTTTTTTGTCATAGATGAGGATAAAAACGTTTTCCAGGACCGCCTGCATGGCCTCTGTATCATTTGCCATATATGGGGAGATATATCCCCTGTCGAACTGCATCCCCTCAACGACTTCCAGGTTGGTTTCAATGGACTTGGATTCCTCAACGGTAATTACTCCGTCCTTTCCAACTTTGTCCATAGCATCGGCAATCAAGTCGCCGATAACCATGTCATTATTAGCCGATATTGATGCCACCTGTGCTATCTCTTTTTTATCGACGATCTCCTTGGAAACTGATGCAATGTATGCAACAGCCGCCTCAACCGCCTGGTCAATCCCTCTTTTAAGGCTCATTGGATTAGCCCCGGCCGTTACATTCTTCAGACATTCCCTGAATATATTCGCAGCAAGAATTGTTGCTGTTGTTGTTCCGTCACCGGCAACATCATTTGTCTTTGTTGCGACTTCCTTTACCATCTGAGCCCCCATGTTCTGAAAGGGATCTTCAAGCTCAATCTCTTTAGCAACTGTAACGCCGTCTTTGGTAACAGTAGGTGCACCGAATTTTTTATCTATAACCACGTTCCTGCCCCTGGGGCCGAGGGTTACCTGCACTGCATCAACCAGCTTTTTAACGCCTTCATAAATAGATCTTCTTGCTTCGTCATTATACTGTAAAATCTTAGCCATCGTTCTCCTCTTTAATATTATTTATTCAAATTTTGTTTTGTTAAATCAATCAACAATTGCAAGTACATCGTTTTCAGATAAAAGCAGATATTCTGTACCTTTATGCTTTATTTCTGTCCCAGCATACTTGCCGAATAGAATCTTATCACCGGTTTTAACAGTCATGGGAATTATGTCCATGCCATCCTTGCGGCCTCCGCCGACAGCAATGACTTTGCCCATTTGAGGTTTTTCCTTTGCCGTATCTGGTACAATAATCGCACCTACCTTCTGCTCTTCCTCAACCAGTTCTACAAGAATCTTATCACCAATAGGTTTTATAGCCACGTATATCCTCCTAAAATATTTTTTTAAATTGCTTGTATATAAATATACACTTATATACATTTATAATACACCTCATGGAGCAAGTATGTATAAATGCCCTTTAATTGCAAGTTATTTTATTAATTTTGTTAGCACTCAGCTTAATGAGTGCTAACAAAATTAATAATAATATAAACAATCCCAATCTTCAAGCTTTATTTTATCAATTAAATACGATTTAAAGGCGGTTATTGCAATATATAGTCAAAAATTAACCTTTTTAATAAAATTAATAAAATTAATAAAATTTATTTATTCTGTAATTTATTCTTTATCAATAAAATGGCCAGATTTTCCACCCATTTTTTCAATCAGTTTAATATCCTCAATAATAATGGTCTTATCAACAGCCTTACACATATCATAAATTGTCAGTGCAGCTACAGTAATAGCAGTAAGGGCCTCCATTTCAACTCCAGTTTTTCCATTAAGTTTAACCTCTGACAGGAGTTCTAAACCTCCCTTCTCCCTGTTTATTCTTATATGTATGTCGATATGAGTAAGAAAAAGCGGGTGGCACAGTGGTATAAGTTCGGAAGTCTTCTTTGCGCCCATTATCCCTGCAATTTTTGCAATTTCGAAGAGGTTCCCTTTCGGAAGGAGTTTATTTTCAATTAAATCAATTGTTTTCCCTTTAATGCGGATGAATCCTGAGGCTCTCGCCATCCTGTCAGTATCGTCTTTTCCCGAAATATCAACCATTTCCGGCAGACCCTTATCTGAATAATGTGAAAATTCTTCCATAACACACCTGAATTAATAATAACTATATATATTCAATCAAACTTTTGTCAGCAGAAAAAATAAAGGGTAAAAAAATTGAAGACTACAAA
Source organism: Spirochaetia bacterium (assembly GCA_009885955.1). Lineage (GTDB taxonomy): Bacteria > Spirochaetota > UBA4802 > UBA4802 > UBA5550 > VFJS01. The sequence continues at coordinate 6,796 of VFJS01000055.1, forward strand.
AATACTAATGCATTACATCGATTCTCTACCGTATCTTTTGGATATATAATGTACTATGCCTACAAGAATATATATGCCCATACAGATAAATACAGCCCACATTCCTGCAAAAATCAACATAAGGATCACAAGTGCAAATGTAGTTGCCGTTGATAATTTTCCTTTTTTGAAGATCACTGAGAAAAATTTGACATAGTCAACTTTTGATATCATGAGAAACCCGACGATTATATAAAGAGGGATGAAGATCATTAAAGGAAAGGTTAACTCTATTCTTCCAATGAATAAAAGTGTAGCAAAAGGGAGGGCTGGAATTGAAGAAATGAAAACTCCTGCAGCAGGAGACGGCAGCCCGGTAAATCCAGATTTTTTTGTGCCTGTATTGAACCTTGCAAGCCTGAATGTGGTGCATATTGGAAAAAATGTTGCCACAAGCATGCCATAATTAATTCCCAGTCCAATTTCAGGTAAATTGTAAAGATATGCCTGGTATGACAAAAATCCTGGAGCTATACCGTATGAGACGCCATCTGCCAGGGAATCAAGCTGAACACCTATCTGGCTTTCAGCTTTCAGTGCTCTTGCCAGAGCCCCATCAAAAAGGTCAAAAAAGGATGATATGAAAATTAGCGTTGCCGCAATTGCATTTGATTCTTCCATCCCTTTTGCTTTGCTTGCAAAAATTATGGAAATGAAACCTGTTATCAGGTTTAACATTGTAAATGCGTTCGGAATTATTGCCCTTTTACCGCTCATCTTTATCCTAATTTAAAAAATAATTATATGTAAAAATAATTTAAAACAAAGAAAAGTCAATTAAAAAATATATTGAATTTATTTTATCGACCTTACCCTTTTTAAATCACTGGACCTCTCAAAACCTAATTTGATAAGTGTAGTGATAAGGTTTTTGTAATCAATACCTGAATATTCCCATAATTTCGGATACATGCTGACACTTGTGAAACCGGGCAGCGTATTTATTTCATTAAGATAAAACTTTCCATTTTCTCTGTCGATAAAAAAGTCGATCCTGGCCATGCCGCTGCAGTTAAGCAGAGAATAAATTTTAAGGGCGCACTCTCGTATAGAATCTGACATTATTTTATCTACATTTGCCGGTATAATAAGTTCGGCCCCATTTGAATCGATATATTTAGCTTCATAAGAATAGAATTCATGATTGGGGATGACTTCCCCGAGGACCGATGCCTTAGCCTCATCATTTCCAAGCACAGAGCATTCAATTTCCCTGGCATTTAACCCGTTCTCAACAATAACTTTATTATCATATTTAAATGCAAAATCTACGGCAGAACTAAGTTCTTCCCATTTTTTGACCTTGCTGATCCCGACAGATGAGCCAGAATTTGAAGGTTTAACAAAAAGGGGAATCTGAAGCCTGTGATGGATTTTTTTTATCAAATCGGCCTGTTTATTGTCCCATTCTTTCCTGTGAATAGTCTCCCAGTCAACAACGGGTATCCCGCTGTCCCTTAACACACGCTTCATTATATCCTTGTCCATGCCAAGAACCGAACCTGCAGTTCCTGCGCCTACAAAGGGGACCATGCTCAATTCAAGAAGGCCCTGGAGTGTCCCATCTTCGCAGAATGTCCCGTGGATAACTGGAAAAACAATATCGATAAGCACCTTCCTCCCCGACTCAATATCTATGAGAGAAAGTTTTCCATCACACTCATAATGGTTTAAATGCCAAAGTCCTTTTTTCTCAAGGGCTAGCGTATTACCGAAATTTTTATCTTTTACTATTAACGGCCTGTCCTGTACATACCATCGTCCATCTCTGTCAATGCCAATGGCAACAGGCTCAAACTGCCCGTGATCCATGAACGATATGACTGACGCAGCAGAGCATTTTGACACTTCATGTTCCTCTGACCTGCCTCCATATAGAACGCCAACCCTTGAAATCATTTAAACCTGTCCAAGTTCAATGAAGATCTCATGTATGGCTTTTACAGCCAGCTCTGCATACTTGGTGTCTATAACACATGATATCCCAATCTCCGAGGTAGATATCATCTCAATATTAATCCCATGATCGGAAAGCACCTTAAACATTCTTCCGGCTACACCCCAGGCTGAAAGCATTCCAACACCTACTGCAGATACTATGGCAATATTCTCCTTTGACTCAATGCCCTGGCTGATTCCGAATTCACCCCTCAGAGAGTTACAGATTGCTATTGCATCCTTCAGATTCTCCTTAAGAACCGTAAAGGATATAGATGCTTTATTATCATGCCCGGTTGACTGGACTATCATGTTAACATAAATTTTATTTTTCCCTAACAGTTCAAATAATTTGGCTGCGATTCCCGGCCTGTCCGGAATATCCCTGATTGTAATTTTGGCTTCATTCAATTTTGAAGTGACGCCGCTGATTAGAAACTTTTCCATCATCTCCTCCCTTGGCATTACTATTGTTCCCTCTTCGCTGTTGAAACTCGATCTGACATGAAGTTTTATGTTGTATTTTTTTGCAAACTCGACGGACCTTGAATGAAGAACTCCCGCCCCGAGCCTTGCCAGTTCAAGCATTTCATCGTAACTAATCTCATTCAGCTTTTTAGTATGCTCGACAATCCTGGGATCTGCAGTATAAACTCCATTGACATCAGTATAAATTTCACAATCCCGAGATTTCAGAACTGCAGCCAGCGCTACCGCCGTGGTGTCTGATCCGCCTCTTCCCAGGGTAGTGATATTTTCATCATCATCGATTCCCTGGAATCCGGCAACTATGACAACATTGTTTTCATTCAGATATTTCATGATTCTTTCTGTTGAAATGCTCTGAATTTTGGCGTTTGAAAAATTTCCATCGGTGACAAGCTTTATCTGGGAACCGGTAAATGATACTGCATCAATTCCAATATTCTGCAGAGCCATGGCAAGAAGGGAGATTGATACCTGTTCACCGGTGGAAAGGAGCATATCCATCTCCCTGCGGCTTGGATTTTCATTGATCTCCATAGAAAGCTTGATTAGTTCATCAGTTGCATGCCCCATGGCTGATACTACAACAACAACTGAAATTCCCCGGTCGACATACTGCCTGATTTTCTCTGCGACGGCCTTAATCCGTTCAGGAGTACCAACCGAAGTACCTCCGTATTTCTGAACAACAATTTTCTTATCATTCATTAATTTTTTTCCCTGATATTAAATTAAAAGTTCATCCTCAGAACTGAATTTTAATTCATTTAAAATTCTTTCATCAGAACTATTTGGTATTTCAAGGAAACCGCGAAATGTATATAACTTAGGCATCCTTAAATTTTATCGTAAATATAAAAACCGAATCCAAATCAATTAAATATTATACTGCCAATTCAGATGAGATACAATTATTAAAAAGGTGGTGCGGTTATTATTTCTCCAGTATTAACGGTAACTGTTTTTTTTGTAGAAGATGCCGTCAATACGTCACTATCATAAAAAAGCTGCCCATATGTTGTTGACAGGACCGGAATAAAGTATAGATCATAAATTCCAGGCATCACATTCTCAATTATATATTGTGAGAATCCTTCATTCCACACAACAAGCGGGGGCATAATAAAATTTTCTATGACATTGTTATTGGCTGTCCATTTTTCTTCAAAAATTGCCTGATCAATGCAGCCGGCAAGCTTTGTGTTTCTTTCATACTTATATTTTTCATATTTCAAATAATAATCAAGGAGCTCTTCGATATATAATATAGAGGGGACATCTTTTATGACAAAATAAGGTAAATCGCAGTTTATTGAGGAATCCGCTGGATCTTCACCTCTGGAAACAAGAGGAATAGAGTAATCTGTTAAATCATCACCTGAAGGGATGGCTATTATATATCCCTGAGCATTATTATTTGTCCCCTGAATATCACCGGTCAACTCAGGGACATAGGTCCTTGCCACAGCAATGGCATTCCCGCCCATATCGGACTCTTCGGACTTTACATCCCTGAGCCAATCTGAAAAACCATAAAAATGATCAGCGTAAAATATGCCATCCTTGTAATAATTAGTTTCATACTTCTTGATAAAATTCTTTATGACTATCCTTATTTCAAGAACTGTACTATCATTGTGCTTGCTGTACTTAAATCCATCGGGGATAGGGACAATCAGGGGAAATACCCTGTTTATTCTAGATGATTCCTTCCTCAGGGTATCATAATGGGAATTAACCATATGCTTATTAAAATTAAAAGCTGATACTGTTTTTTCATGGAATATGTCTGTAATATCTTCCACAAATTCCCAGCCTGTACTTCCATATTTAAACTTTTTCGCATTATCAAAAAGCATCTTCCTTAAATAAACCTTAACATAGGAAAAAGACCTGCCGTCTTGCGGGTCATCATTGGGAAAAGAAATGCCGGTGCCGTTAAAAAAATTAGTGTTGTCAACCAGTGGGATGTTGTAGGTCTGCCTGTAATTTGCAAACTTGGTATTGTTCAATCTCATTTCAGCAATGTCTAGCATGAAGCTGGTAGGTTTTTCATCATCAACCGCATATGAATGATAGAACACTGAGTCGTCCTGGATCAGGCTGCTTGTTGCAGAAAGACTATTCCAGGCCCACCCTCTTACAGGTCCATTGGATTCAAAAGTCCCCTTGATAATCACTTTCAGCCTGTTAGTACCTAATTCTGTAAAAAGCGACCTGTTTTCGCATCCGGTAATAATTAGGACAAAAAAAACAATACCTGTCAGGCGATTGAATAGAGCAGATTTTAATAAGATTTTCATATATTGTGGATTTCCCCATTTTTTTGAATATAAAAAAAATTTCGGGGATTCTGATTTATAGAAATAAATTTAGATTTTATTATAGTCATATGTTGATGTTGAAATATAGGGTAAATCCGGCATTGACAAAATGGCCATTCTTTTTGGCCTTATCAGCATAGCCTTCGTAAATAAGAAGATAATCAATCCTTAATCCGATATTTGCAATCCTCCCGGCCGGGAATGACATCTCAATACCGCCATGAAACAGTGGATCCCACTGTGATGATTTATCAGGTTTTATGGAAACATAACAGTTACCTGCACCTGCTTTCAATTGAAGTTTTACAGGCAGATTAAAAGGCAACAGATACAGAAAACTGCCGTAAACAGGAATAAGTAATACTCCATCAACGCCTTTTGAACCATAATTCTGATAGGATGAATCAAATCCTATTTTCACCGGATTCAACGGGGTATTGTATCTCAAAAAAATACCGGTTCCAATATCCGTATCTACATCCTTGGCAGTGGTATATACCGGTGTAATTGGTCCAAACCACATCCCTACCTGGGGTTTTAAAAAATAATCGGTTCGTGTCCTTATAGCATATGAATCACGATTCATTCCGATCATGATAAAAAAAATTAGGAGGAAATATATGGTTATTCTATTTTTTTTACACATAATGATATTTTAATCAATAATATAAGGGAACCTCGAATAATTTAATTATTGAATACCCTTGAAAACACAAATATAGATAAAAAAATTTAATTTTTACTGATGTCTTTAAAACAAATATTTTATTACAGCCTGATATTGTCAATTAAATATTATCATGCTTAATTTGAAAGGCCGATTCATTTTCTGTAAAGTCATAATTAAATTTTACCTTTGACAGATAAAGACCGCATGGGGGTGCTGTTTTCCCGCTGAAATCCCTGTCCTTTTTATCGAGAATTTGAAGCATATACGCAGGCTCTTTCCCTGTTTTATGCATAAAAATAAGGGTCCCAATGATAATCCTGATCATATTATGAAGAAAAGCATTTCCCCTGATGGTAAACTCTATAATATCCCCCTTCCTTATAAAGGACAGAGATACGATCCTCCTGACTGTCTTTTCAACAGCTGAACTCTTTTTACAGAATGATGCGAAATCCTTTTCGCCTTCAAGGTAATCTGCTGTTTTTTGTAGATAATTAATATCAAGTTCGTCCTTTACCCACATTGCCCTGTTCTTCATGAAAGGGGATCTCTGTGGATTATTGTGAATCAGGTATTTATATTCCCTTTCCACTGCTGAAAATCTTGAATGAAAACTATTGTTTACATGAAAGGCATTAATAATAGAAACATCCTTGGCAAGTATTCCGTTTAGTCCGATGCAAAGCCTCTGAAGATTAATGGTTGATGAAATGTTGAAGTGGATAACCTGTCCAATAGCATGGACACCGGTATCTGTCCGCCCGGAACAGCTGATCCTGCATTCCTCCTTTATAAGGATATGAATGGCTCTTTCTATTTCCTGCTGGACAGTCCTGCCGCTCCCCTGCGCCTGCCAGCCGTTAAAATTTGTTCCATCATATTGAACTATTGCGGCGATTCTTCTTTCGGGGTTATCTCCTCGTTCCATTTTGTCAGCATCTCATTAATTTTATCATAAAGATCGCGTGTCATATCAAGCAATTCTGTAGGCCTGGCCTTAGATGTCTTACCAGCTCCAAAAAGCCGGCTCAGGTATTTTTTGCTCTTTTCAAAATTTTCTATTCTCTTAATAATATCCGGATCCTGTATTCCGATCTTAACAGTTAATACAGCTGATAAATAAAGAATGCCGTCGTAACCCCAATTCTTATCAGTATCGGGTCCCATATTCCCGGCTGCATCTGTCGGCTCTTCACCTGTCTGTATAAGGTCCAGAACTTTCATATAAAAATCATAAGCTTTTTTATAAAAAAAAGTTGATATCTTTTTATAAGGTTTATCCGGAATTTCCTCTGCCAGATCACTGAAGAGCCAGGCCGCTCTTATTGAAGAAAGGGCATTTTTAAATGTCGGGGCCACTTTCTTATTTCTCAAACTGTAGCAATCAAGAGCCAGCATATATGAAGCAGCGCCACTTTTTAATTCCCTGTCTTCATTGAAATCTATGTTCCCAAAGAATTTACTGATTGCTCCCTTTCTTGATGGGGTTAACTCTCTTATTTTTTCTATCTCCTGCGGGTCCAAGGCAGGAAAATCCTTTGGATAAGCCGAATAAAAACAGCCTGGGCAAACAGTAACCTGGTAAGCCATGGGATAAACTTTCCCAAACTTATTGCTTACCTGGTACGATCTCCTTAATTCATCGGTTAACTTTGCCGCGATTAATCTCCCGCCGCCTGAAAATAATTCCTCTTTAAAAAATTCAAATGAACAAACAGGGCATTCTGTAGAAGTTTTTTGTCTGAATGAAATTTTTTTAGGGGCTTCCATACTAAAAATTAACTCCAATAATCATATGGGATATCAATTGTGTGATCCCGTGTATTGAGGATGGCTAAAACCTGATTTTTCATCCACATGAAATTTAATTTAAAATTTCCAATTTTAACCTTAAATTGTCAATAAATTTAAAAAACCAATTACTTTTTTTTATTTTAAATACTTAACAATCTGTCAATTTATCAAGCTATTCTCTATCATACTTGCCACTCGTATTATTACCATTTTTTATAAAATAATTAACATTGATTTACTCATGATACCTCCAATTAACAGAGTTTTCATGAAAAACTTAAAAAAAATCTTGTTTTATCCAATATTTGTGTCTTCAATTTACCTAACTATTTTAATTAATCAAAGTCTACTTATAATTAAAATATTATTATTTTAAGATGTCCTGTGAATTTGACGAAAATAAAAGAACTGAACAGGTAATAAATTCAAATATTTCAAATTGATATAAAAAAAACAACCGGGGTCCTTATATGAACATTAAAAAAATTATCCCAATAGTAGCAACACTGATGATTGTTTTGACAGGAATTGAGATATATCCATTATCCCTGTCCGTTAAAACCCAGGATACATATAATTTTACCCTGAACGTCATAAGACATATGGATATTATGCTTAAAAATTTTCAACTGGATACAACCAGGGATAGATATATCAAAATGAAGGAGCAGTTTAATAAGGCTGCTGAGGAATATTTTGGGCAGAACTATAATATAGCTTATGAAAAATTCAAAACAATAAACAATGAAATTTCCGAAATACTATCAGATATTAGTAAAAAATATCTTGAGCGGACAAAATCAATTCTTGATTCCACTTCCAAGGATACATTCGGAGTTTTGCTTGAATATGGCCCAAATAGCCCCTATATCCCTTATTTCAGAAAACCATATGATCCATTAACCGGTGTAAAGCCTTATAATGAAAATTTTACTGAAAAAGATTATCACTACTTCTACGACAAAGATATAATGAAAAAGTATCTGGAATTCGGCTACAGAAATTATCATCACTCTAAAAGAATTTTTGAAGATCCAGATTTGGAAATTCTCATTAAGAAAAAAACAAAAACTTTGAAGACAATAAATTATATTATTTCCAGATATATTAACGTTATCGATACTTGCAGGCTGGCCAAGCAATATGGAATAGAAATCTATAAGGTCAAAAAAGTTAACTTGTATGGGGACATTTTAAAAAAATACGGCCTTTCAACAACGAACATAACACCCATTTTTGATGATAGGATACCTGATGAATTCAAGGTGGATGCTGTTGACAATAAAAAACTTATTTTCTCCATTGAGCAGGAAAGGCTGAAAAAGAACATCAATATGTCTAAATAGTTCAGCCCCCTTGTGGCAGGGAGAATATTACTTTTTCTCCTTCCCCTTGCCTTTGTCCTTGTCTTTATCTTTATCTTTCAAATTAACTTTCGTTTTTTTCTTATCTTTTTTATCTTCAGATACTTTTTCAGTTTTTTCTGTTTTTCCTTCTCTTACAACCAACTCAACAATAGCCATTTCAGCAGCATCGCCGGCCCTTCTGCCAAGAAGGTAGATTCTTGTAAATCCTCCATTACGGGTAAGAAACCTTGGGGCTATATTTTCAAATAGTTTAGTGACTACCCCCCTGTCTTTTATTACCTTCATGATCTCCCGTATGTTATGAAGCTTCTTTTCAGGGCTCTTTTCATCCAAAACTAAATTCTTTTTTGCCCTTGTGATCATTTTTTCAGATATCCGTTTTAGTTCTTTGCCTTTTTCCTTAGTTGTGACAATCCTCTCATGGAGAAACAGGGAGGTTACCATGTTACTGAACATTGCTTTTCGATGTGAATGTGACTTATTTAACTGTTTTACATTATTCTTGTGTCTCATTACCGCCTCACTTATTCTTTCAGTCCAAGACTGAGATGGTGTATCTCAAGTTTAGATTTAATTTCTTTTAAAACTAAATCACTGGAATGCTTGGATTTTTTAATTTCATCTTCAGTCTTTCTGACCAGCTGTTCCAGTATCGATATATCCAGGCTTTTTAGTGTATTGTACGCCCTTACAGATAGTTCTATCTCATCTATCGATTTGGAAAGCAGTACTTTCATCTTCTCAATATTTTCATCAATTACTTCAGTTTCTTCTTCGACTTCTTCTTCAAAATTTATAAAGATCGTCATGTGATCTTTAATTATTTTTGCCGCGTAGGCTAGTGAATTGTCTGGGGAAATTGAGCCATCCGTCCAAATTTCTATAATTAATTTGTCATAATCTGTTCTCTGCCCTACCCTGGTATCTTCAACCTTGATGTTAACTTTCTTCACCGGGGAAAATATAGAATCAATCGGAATGACGCCAACAGTCTCAGTATTTGACTTGTTCATCTCAGAAGGGACATATCCCCTGCCTCTCTCTATCTGAACTTCCATATCTATAACTGCTTTTTCATTCAAAGTAGCAATTTTCTGCTCAATATTCATCACGAGTACATCGGGATCAATATTAAAATCAGCTCCGGAGAGTTCCCCTGCGCCCTTCTTTATCACATGGAGTACCTTGGGCAATTCACCTTCATATCTGAATTTCAATTTTTTTAAATTCAGTATAATTCTTGTAACGTCCTCGTATATACCTTCAATTGAATGAAATTCATGAGGGACTCCCTCAATTTTTATGGCAGTAATAGCAGCCCCTTCAATAGATGAAAGCAATACGCGTCTTAGCGAATTGCCGATGGTTAGTCCGTACCCCTTCTCAAAAGGTTCTGCAATAAATCTTCCGTAATTTGACTGCAATTCATCGTGCTCAAGTGCAATCTTGCTTGGTCTCTTAAAGCCCTTTAATAAATTTCTTGGGGCCATTATTACCTCCGTTGGTCTCTCAGTAAAAAACTGTATGAAAAATAAAATTTATATACTACTTCGAATACAATTCAACAACAAGTTGTTCATTGAAATTATCCAGAACATCACTTCTTAAAGGTAGTCTTGTTATTGTACCTGATTTATTTTCAAAATCAACCTCGACCCAATCGGGCACAGAGTCAACAGCCTTGGCTAGTTTGATCGAATCTTCAAGGATTGCATTTACTTTAAATTTTTCCGTGATACCTATTTTCATGCCTTCCGAAATACGGTATGAAGATTTGTCCACTATGCTACTGTTAATTGTAATGTGCCTGTGTTGAACAAGCTGCCTTGCCTGCATCCTTGATGAGGCGAATCCCATGCGGAATACAGTATTATCAAGCCTTCTCTCAAGGAGAGAAAGCAGATTATCACCAGTAATACCCTTCATCCTGCTCGCATCATCAAAAAGATTCCTGAATTGTTTTTCTAGAATTCCATAGGTTCTTCTTACTTTCTGTTTCTCCCTGAGCTGTACAGCATAGTCAGACATCTTTGTCCTTTTCTTCCTGGGAGGACCGGGAGGATATTTTTTCTTGCCCTTGACAGGACATTTATCTGTAAGACAGCGCTGCCCTTTTAACATTAATGCAGCCATTTCTCTTCTGCACTGTTTGCATTTTGGACCTGTATATTTTGCCATATATCAAAACTCCCGTTAAACTCTTCTTCTCTTTTTAGGCCTGCAGCCATTGTGCGGGACCGGAGTAACATCCTTGATAACCGTTATGTTCAACCCGCTCTGAAATAACGACCTGATTGCTGCCTCTCTCCCTATTCCAGGGCCCTTTACATAGACTTCCACTGTCTTGAGGCTCGCAAGCTCAATGGCATTTGTCGCAGCCGTTTTTGCCGCCATCTGTGCGGCAAAAGGTGTGGACTTTCTAGAACCTTTGAAGCCTTCCCCGCCGGCTGACGACCAGGTAATCACATTACCCTGCATATCCGTTAAAGTGATTATTGTATTATTATAAGTAGCCTGGATAAATGCTTTTCCGACAGGTACAGTCTTTTTCTCTTTTTTTCTGGTTTTTTTCTGCTTCAATTATATCTCCTTATTATTTCTGATTATTTCTTTTTTCTGCTGATAGACGCTTTTCTATTGCCTTTCCTTGTTCTGGCATTATTTTTTGTATTCTGACCTCTGACAGGAAGGCCCCTTCTGTGGCGAATCCCCCTGTAGCAGCCAATATCCATCAACCTCTTTATATTCATTGACACTTCTGCCCGTAATTCACCTTCGACCTTGGTCCTGCTCTCGATGCCTTTTCTCAACAGGCTTATTTCATCATCGGTTAAATCTTTGACTCTTTTATCAGGATCAACTTTGCTTTCAGCGATAATACTCTTTGAAGTTGATAACCCGATGCCATATATATAGGTCAGACCGATTTCTACCCTTTTATTGCTTGGTAAATCTACACCAGCGATACGTGCCATAACTACCTCTTCCTACTATTTATTTGCAGTTCTTACTTTTTGTCTTTGCTTATGCCTCTGGTTTTTGCAAATTACCCTCAGCACGCCATGACGCTTAATAACCTTACAGTCACTACATATTTTTTTAACAGAAACACGAACTTTCATTCAAAAACCTCTGCATTCAAAAAAAAATTTCTACAAACTAAAACTATTTCGACCTGTATATAATCCTGCCGCGATTCAAATCATAAGGCGACAATTCAACAGTTACCTTATCGCCAGCCAGTATTCTTATATAATGCATTCTCATTTTACCGGATATATGGGCCAGCACAACATGCCCGTTATCGAGCTTTACCTTGAACTGTGCATTAGGAAGGGGCTCAACTACAACTCCTTCAACCTCTATCGGTTCCTCTTTCGCCATAGATATATCCTATCTGTACTGGCACATTCTTTGACAGAATATGCTCCACTCTTTAAAATCTTCCTCTCATCGGTGTTTTTTTGATAAACCCATCATAGTGTCTCATGATAAGTTGAGATTCAATCTGCTTTAGCGTATCCAGAGCAACTCCTACGATAATCAGCAGTGAAGTTCCGCCAAAGAGATATGCCATTTCAGCAGATACCTGCTCCGGCCAGATGCCTATTATGACATCAGGCACAATTGCAATAAGGGCCAGGAAAATAGCCCCGGATAGTGTAATCCTGTTTAATATCTTCATCAAAAAATCACTTGTATTCTGACCTGGTCTGATGCCAGGAACAAAACCACCATATTTTTTAAGGTTGTCGGCTATTTCTACAGGATTAAATTTAATAGATGTATAAAAAAAACAGAAAAATATGATTAATCCACTGTATAATAAAATATATGGCAGCTGCCCCGGTGAAAGCCAATACTGAATCCTATTTAGCAATTCATATTTGCTGCCTCCGATCATATTAATCATCTGTGATGGAAACATAATAATCGCTGATGAGAATATTATAGGAATAACACCGGCTGCATTGACCTTGAGCGGGATATATTGAGTGTTCTGCTGAGTCAGGGTATTCCCGACCATTTTTTTCCCGTATTGTACAGGTATCCGTCTTGCCCCAAGTGTCAGTAAAATTGAAGCAGCAATAACCATTAAAAATATTCCTAACAGAATTATGCCGACAATCGGCTCCCCTGTTTCACTTATTTTATTCATAGTTCCGGCAAAAGCCTGTGGCCCCCGTACTACAATACCGCCAAAAATTATGATTGATATTCCGTTTCCAATCCCTCTCTCTGTTATAATTTCACCGAGCCACATCAATACCATTGTACCTGTCGTTATTGCAACCATCGATAATATAACAAATCCCATTCCTGCATCATCAGGGACAACGGCTCCTCCAACAGCAGTCCTCATGCTTCTCATCCAGACTGTAAGCCCGAAAGATTGAATAAGGCAGAGAAATACCGTACCGTATTTTGTATACTGACTTAATTTTTTCTGCCCTTCATGCCCTTCTTTTGATAACCTCTCAAGGTAGGGAAAAACAACCTTCATCAGATCTATGATAATTGATGATGATATATACGGCATTATGCCAAGAGCAAAAATTGTAAACCTCTTTAACGCGCCGCCGGAAAAAAGATCAAAGAAATCCATAATCCCGGTTGTGGCAGCTTCTTCAAAATAATGCTTCAAAGCAGTTACATTTATTCCCGGGATGGGTATATGGGCACCAACGCGATAGATTATCAATATGATTAATGTGAAGATAATCCTTTTTCTTAAATCCGGAATCCTGAATATATTAAATACTGTATTTGACATTAATTTACCTGGTTAAATCTTAGCCCTACCTGTTAGATTTTTCTAGCAGAAGCGTTCCTGATTGTTATATCTCCACCGGCATCCCTGATTTTTTTTATTGCGCTTTCAGAAAATGAATCGGCAATAATTTTTACCGGTTTTGTAATTTCTCCATTACCGAGAATTTTAACTTTCTTTGTATCATCTTTAATTAATCCCTTTTCAAACAATAATTCGGGATTGATATCGCCAATTTCCAATTTAACAATAGCAGAAAGATTAATGATCTGATAACTGCTTTTAAAAATATTAGTAAAACCTCTTTTCGGGATCCTTCTCTGTAAAGGCATCTGTCCACCTTCAAATCCGGGCCTTTTAACATTTCCTGAACGCGCCCTCTGACCCTTTGTGCCCCTGCATGAGGTTTTGCCATGGCCGCTGCTGTTACCGCATCCTATTCTCTTTCTTCTCTTTATTGATGACGGCTTTTTTAGTTGATATTTTTCCATCAGATTCTCTCTCTATTCTGTATATTCTTTAATTTGGACCATGTGAAGTACCTTATCCAGCATCCCTCTAATAACCGGATTGTCGTCATGTACCCTTTCTGAACTGATTTTCCGAAGTCCAAGAGCCCTCAATGTAGCTTTCTGATTGGGTTTGGAGCCAATAACACTTTTGACCTGTTTGATTAATATTTTTTTTCCCATTTTTCAATTACCTTAAGATTTCCTTGTAAACTAATCCCACAATTTAGATATTGCTATGTCTCTCAATCTCGCTGCATCACCAAGACTCCTCAATTGAAGCAGTCCATCGAGCGTAGCTTTAACAATATTAACCGGATTCCTTGAACCCTGTGCTTTTGTCAAAATATCTGATATTCCGGCTCTTTCACACACTGCCCGGACAGACGCGCCTGCAATTATTCCTGTACCCGGCGCTGCAGGTTTTAATATGACTTTAGCAGATTTATATTTGCCAATTACAACATGAGGGATGGTATGTTTTTTCAGATTAACTTTATAAATATTTTTCTTTGCATCTTCTTTACTTTTTTCAATTGCGTCAGGAACCTCATTAGCCTTGCCAAAACCTATCCCTACATGGCCTTTACCATCTCCAAGAACTGCCAGAGCATTAAAGGAAAACCTTCGACCACCTTTAACTACTTTTGCGACCCTGTTTATTTTTACAATTTTTTCCGCCAGTTCCAGTTCGGTTGTTTTAACTTTATTCCTTTTAATCTTCATTTATAATAACTCCTAAAAATCCAGGCCGTTTTCACGGGCTGCATCGGCAAATGCCTTGATTTTTCCATGATAAAGATAACCATTCCTGTCAAAGACAACCTGTTTTATACCTTTACTGATTGCTTTTTCCGCAAAAGACTTTCCGAGCACTTTGGCAGCACTAATATTACCCTTGTTTTTTAGATCTTTGAATTCCTCAGCAAGTGTAGATAATCCGATAAGTGTTACTTTTTTTAAGTCATCAATAATCTGCACATAAAAATATTTATTGCTTTTTGATATACACAAACGCAATCTATTGGAAGTTGCCTTGATCTTCCTTTTTATATGGAGCTTCCTGCGTAATGTTCTTTTTTTCTTTAATTTAGTTTTTTCCATTTTTTACTTCCCGGTCTTTCCAGCTTTTTTCCTGACAACTTCATTCTTATATCTGATTCCTTTTCCTTTATATGGTTCTGGCGGTTTTAGTTTTCTGATATTTGCCGCGACCTGGCCAACCATTTCCTTGTTTATACCCTTAACCTTCAACTTTGTTGTATCAAGAACTTCTATCTTAATCCCTTTCGGAGGTGCAAAAATAACTTCATGTGAAAATCCAAGTTGAAATTGTACTTTTTCCTCTTTCTGAATTGCTCTGTATCCTACGCCAGTAATTTCCAGATTCTTTTCAAATCCCTGGGTGACTCCGATCATCATATTATTAATGAGGGTTCTGAATAAACCGAAATAACCATTTACCTTCTTTTGATTACCGGCATTATCATCCCTGGACACAATTATCTTATTGTCCAACATTTCAACATTAATACCATCAATGAGTTGAAGTGCATCTTCACCCAGTGGCCCTTTTGTAGATATTATTCTATCTTTTATATCCACAGTGACCTTATCCGGTATGGTAATTGGTTTTTTTCCTATCCTTGACATATTTAAACACTCTTTCCAATATATTCTTTAATTGCAATTGTGTTATGAAATCTCACAAATAATTTCTCCGCCGATGTTCATTTTCTTGGCAATTTTATTTGTGATAAGCCCCTTGGAAGTTGAAAGTATCCATATTCCGATGTTGTTCAATACCGGTTTAAGATCCTCCGATTTAACATATACCCTTCTTCCCGATTTGCTGATTCTTATCAGGGTGTGGATAGATGGTTCATTTTCATCACTATATTTCAGATAAATTCTGATTATTTTAAGATTGTTTGAATCAATAATCTTAAAATTTTTAATAAATCCTTCATCTTTCAAAATTTTTGTAATATTTATCTTTATCTTTGATGAAGGTATATCTACCTTTACATGCCCCGCTTTCACAGCATTCCTGATTCTTGTCAGCATGTCCGCTATTGGATCATTTATGCTACTCATAACACCTTTCCTGATTAATAGTAATTTCTACCATGATGATTTAACAACTCCGGGAATTTTCCCCTCGTTAGCTAAATTTCTGAAACAAATTCTGCACATCTCAAATCTGCGCAGATACCCTCTCGGTCTTCCGCAAATCTTGCACCTGTTATGATGCCTAACTTTAAATTTACGTCCCCTGACATGTTTTGCGATCCAACTTTTCTTTGCCAAATTTTTCTCTCCTAATCCCTGAACGGCATTCTGAATTCTTTTAAAAGCGCAATGGCCTCTTCCTTATTTTTCGCAGAAGTTACAATGGTGATATTTATTCCATGTATTTTATCAACTTTGTCGAAATCAATCTCAGGAAATATAATCTGTTCTTTAACTGAAAAATTATAATTACCAAAATTATCAAAGGAATTTCGCGACAGCCCCTTGAAGTCCCTGACCCTCGGAAGGGCAATGTTTACCAACCTGTCAAGAAATTCATATTGCCTTTCTCCTCTCAGGGTAACCCTGCAGCCAAGATCATACCCTTCCCTGATCTTAAAATTGGCAATAGATTTTTTTGCTGTGGTTTTTATCGCTTTCTGGCCAGTTATAATCCCAAGCTCTTCTATAGCAATTTTTAATGCACTGGCATCTGCATGAGCCTCTCCAAGCCCCACATTCAGAACAATCTTCTCTATTCTGGGGACCTGCATGGTCGACTTGAACTTAAACTGTTCCATAAGTTTCTTCTTGATGGTCTCATTATATTCAACTTTTAATCTTGCTGTCATCTCATATACCTTCTATACAATACTTTTCGATTTATGCAAAACCTTTGCCGCATTTTTTGCATACTCTGGATTTTTCCTTTTCATTTACATTTATACCTATGCCAACGCCTTTTTTACATTTTTCACAGAATAACATGACATTTGATATATGCATCCAGCGCTCTATTTGAATCTTCCCGCCCTTGGGATATTCCTGCGATGGTTTCAGGTGTTTGTGCTTCTTATTGACACCCTCAACGATTATCCGTCCCTTATCCCGGTCTATGTGGATAATTTTTCCTCTTCTGCCTTTATCAATGCCATTTATTACAACAATATTGTCATTGACCTTGATTTTTGTTTTTACATCACTTTTTTTATCAATATTTTTCATTTCGAATTCCTTGATTATAATACTTCTGGTGCCAGTGAAATTATCTTGATAAAATTCTTGTCTCTCAATTCCCTTGCTACCGGTCCAAAAATCCTGGTTCCTGTAGGTTCCCCTTTTGCATCAATAATTGCTACTGCATTATTATCAAATTTGATATACGATCCATCTTTTCTTCTAACAGGTTTTTTAGTTCTTACAACAACCGCCTTTAAAACAGACTTGGCGTGAACTTTTTTACCTGTGGAATCCTTGAGCCCGAATGAAGGCTGTGCATCCTTTACAGCAACAACAATAATATCCCCAACTGAGGCATACCTTCTTCTCGTTCCGCCCAGTATTTTTATACACTGAACTTTTTTGACCCCGCTGTTGTCAGCTACTTCCAGAATTGTTTGAACCTGAATCATTTTAGGTACCTATTTCACTTTTTCAATAATTTCGATGAGCCTGTATCTTTTATCCTTTGATATGGGCCTGGTTTCTTCAACCCTGACCTTATCCCCAATACTGCATTCATTTTTCGGGTCATGTCCTTTTATTTTCCTGGTTTTTCTCACCGATTTTTTATAGAGGGGATGCATCACAAGATCCTCTATTTGAATAACAATTGTTTTGTCCATCTTGTTGCTGACAACTTTTCCTACTTCCTGTTTCCTCTTTGCTTTCATCTCGAATTATTATCTCCAGTTAAAGACTATTTTACCTTTTTTTCAGCGATCCCGAGTTTATATTCATTCTTTATGGTCAGTATCCTTGCAATATGCCTTTTAATTTCACGAATTTTTTTCGGATTCTCAAGCTTACTCGTTACTGCGCTGAATCTCTGTTTCCTTAATTCATTTCTCGAGTCAATCAGGCTTTTTTCAAGTTCTTCCGTTGACAGTTCTTCAATTTTACCTTTCATATATAATCCTCAGATCAATAATTTCAATTATCAAAAAAAATAACTTTTGTTTTCACCCCTAATTTAAAAGAGGCATTTCTTAAAGCCTGAATTGCCAGTTCTCTGTCAACTCCTGCAAGTTCAAAAAGAATCCTTCCGGGTTTAATCCTGGCAACCCATTCTTCAGGGTTCCCCTTTCCTTTTCCCATCCTTGTTTCAGCCGGTTTTTTTGTCTCTGGATAATCAGGAAAAATTCGTATCCAGAGTTTCCCTCCCCTTTTTACTTTTCTATTTATGGCAACACGGGCTGCTTCAATTTGTCTACTTGATATTTTCGCACATTCTAATGACTTCAGGCCAACCTCGCCGAATGCAATTGTTGAACCCCTATCTGCAATTCCCTTCATCCTGCCGCGCTGGCATTTCCTAAACTTGGTTCTTTTTGGCATTAACATGGTTGATTACCTTCTGCTATTTTGTTTTTCTTTTAACTGAATACTTATCATCATCGCTATCAGGTGAGTTAGACAATACATCTCCGTTGTATACCCAGACCTTTATTCCTGTAAGACCGAAAGAGGTAAGGGCTTCTGCAAACCCGTAATCAATGTCCGCCCTCAATGTATGGAGGGGAATTCTTCCTTCCTTATATGATTCTGTCCTGGCCATTTCGGCGTTATTAAGGCGTCCGGAAATTGTTATCTTGACTCCGAGCGCACCGCTCCTGAGAGCATTGTTAATAGCCTGTTTTACAGCCCGTCTGTAGGGGAACCTCCCCTCAATCTGGTTCGCAATCTGTTCAGCTATAAGCCTGGAATTTTTCTCAGGCTTTTTTACTTCCATTATATTAATGTAAACATTCTTCGCTGCAATTTTCTGAAGATTCCCTTTTAATTCCTCGATATCAATCCCTTTCTTTCCGATGAGAACCCCGGGCCTCGCGGCATGAATGTTCACATTGACCCTGTCGGGAAACCTTTCAATGTTCACTGTTGCAATACCTGCACTTTTTTTCTCTTTCACAATAAATTTTTGAATGGCAATATCCTCATGAAGATTCTTGGCGTAATTTTTTTTGTCTTCATACCAGATTGAATCCCATGTCCTGGTGATTCCCAACCTAAAGCCTTTTGGATTAACCTTTTGACCCATTATATCATCCCTTTATTTTAGTTTTCGTCAGAAAGAATTATCATTATTGAGCTTGTTCTCTTTCTTATTCTCGAGGCCCTTCCCCTGGCTCTGGGGCGGAATCTTTTAAACATAGGCCCTACATCAATGCATATTTTCTTAACATATAGAGAATCCTCAAGAATGTCAGGATTTTTATACTTTGCATTTGCACCAACAGAGAAAAGGGTCTTTAAAATTAATTTTGAAGCCCTCATCGGCATTGCCTTGAGTACATCTATTGCCTCAGGGAGTGAGTATCCCCTTATCTCATTCGCAACAAGCTGGGCCTTATATGGCGAAACTCTCACATTTTTTGAAACTGCAGTGGCTTCCATTATTTTTTCCTCTTTGCAACCTTATCATCTTTACTTGTATGTCCCCTGTAGGTTCGCGTCGGAGAGAATTCGCCGAGTTTATGGCCGATCATGTTCTCAGTAACATATACCGGAATGAAATTCTTGCCATTGTGAACCATAATTGTGTGACCTATCATTTCGGGAAATATGGTAGATCTTCGAGACCATGTCTTGATGGTTTTTTTGACATTTGTTGAATTCATTTCCTCAACTTTCTTAAACAACTTAATATCAACAAAAGGTCCTTTCTTGACAGATCTTGCCATACTATTTCTTCCTTCTTCTTATAATAAATTTATCGCTGTATTTAGTCTTTTTTCTTGTCTTATAACCCTTAGAAGGGACTCCTGTAGGAGATACGGGATGCCTTCCTCCCGAAGATTTTCCTTCACCACCTCCATGGGGGTGGTCAACCGGATTCATGGCAACTCCCCTGACCTTTGGACGTTTATTGAGCCATCTTGATCTTCCGGCCTTGCCGATTTTAATGTTTGCATGTTCCTTGTTGCCCACTTCGCCAATCGTGGCAAAGCATTCTTTATGTATCTTCCTGATTTCACCAGACGGGAGCTTAACGAAACAATAATTCCCCTCTAAGGCACTGACATTTGCTGTTGCACCGGCGGCCCTGACAAGCTGTCCGCCCTTTCCCCTGTGCATCTCGATATTATATATTCCTGTTCCCAGGGGGATATTCTTGAGCGGCATTGAATTCCCAATATTGATTTCAACATTTTCACCGGATATTATTTTGTCACCGGTCTTAAGCTGATCCGGGGCGATGATATACCTCTTCTCGCCATCCATATAATTTATGAGGGCGATATTTGATGACCTGTTGGGATCATATTCAATTGAT
This sequence comes from Spirochaetia bacterium, assembly GCA_009885955.1. Classification (GTDB taxonomy): domain Bacteria; phylum Spirochaetota; class UBA4802; order UBA4802; family UBA5550; genus VFJS01. Next base: position 27,202 of record VFJS01000055.1, read on the forward strand.
GCTACAACTCCAATTATTCCGTATTTATTCCGTTTAAAATCAATGATGCGGTACTTTCTTTTGTGTCCGCCACCCCGTCTTCTGACGGTAATTCTTCCTTTTGAGCCCCTGCCTGCAAATTCCTTAGCACCCTTTGTCAGGGGTTTGTGGGACTTAGTTGCAGTCAGCTCATTAAAATCTAGAACCGATTTATATCTTAATGTTGGTGTTACTGGTTTATAAGTTTTAATGCCCATTTCCTTACCTTGGTGATCATCACAAATTATTATTTTTCAGCTACTGCCCTTCAAAAATTTCTATCTTATCACCGGCTCTTAAAGTAACAATTGCCTTTTTCCAGGCTGATTTTTTACCGGCCTTATTTTTAAGCTTTTTTGTTTTGCCGCGAACCATCATGAGATTAATCTTCTTAGGCTTAACCCCGAATATTTCCTTAATTGCCTGGGAAACCACGAGTTTATTTGCAGTTACCGGTACCTTGAAAACATATTTATTATGTTCTATCATCTCAGTTGATTTTTCAGAGATGACTGGCTGTATGATAATGTTATTTGAATTCATCTCTATGCACCTCAGGAATAATTCTCATTTATAAATTTTACTGCGCTTTCAGTTATGATAATATCCCTGGAATAAAAAAGATCCCTGCCGGAAATTCTTTTCATATTATTGTAAACAAACCATGGAATATTTTTTATTGCCCTCTTGAGCATAGTATCTTCATTGTTGGATATCAGAATTCCTTTCATCACTAATAATGAAGTTCCAATCTTGGCCATCTCTTTTGTCTTGCCGCCGACATTGAAATCTTCAACAATCCTAACGGCACCCTCTTTTACCTTCAGAGAAAAAAGCGACCGGTATGCGGCCTTCTTTATTTTTTTCGGAAGATCAATACGATAGTCCCTGGGCTTGGGACCGAAAACGACACCACCGCCCTTCCATATGGGAGAACGAGTTGAACCCGCCCTTGCCCTTCCTGTACCCTTCTGCTTCCACGGTTTCACTCCGCCGCCTGAAACTTCATCCCTTACCTTGGTTGAATGGGTCCCCTGTCTCAAATTCGCATTTGCAGATTTTACAAGATAGTAGATCAGATCATCATTAACTTCAGTTCCGAAAACAGCATCGGAAAGATCTACTTCTCCGATTACCTTACCATCAATAGAATATTTATCCAGCTTCATAATTCCATCCGCCTATTTTACTGTTACCGTAATTATGGAGTTCTTTCTTCCAGGTACTGCGCCCGATATGAGCACAATATTTTTATCCTGTAATATCTTTACAATCTTCAGATTTTTCACTGTCACTTTTTTGCTGCCAAACCGTCCAGGCATCTTTTTCCCTTTCCATACCTCGGCAGGAAAGGTGTTTGCTCCTATTGATCCTGGAGCCCTGTGGTGATGGGATCCGTGAGTGGCCTTTCCTCCGGCGAAACCATACATCTTAACTACTCCGGCAAAACCCCGCCCCTTGGAAATTCCAGTGACAGTTACCGTTTCATTTTCCTGAAATATGGAGCATTTAACTTCGCTTCCCACATCAAGAGAATCATCAAAAAAGGCTACTTCGCTAAGATGTCTTTTTGGTGATATATTTTTCTTTTTAAAATCTGTAAGCTGTGGTAAAGGGATATTTTTCTCTTTTTTATGCTCCTGATAGCCAAACTTCAGAGCTGAATAACCGTCTTTTTGAACAGTCTTCTTCTGTATGACAACACATGGCCCCAACTCACATATGGTAACAGGAACTACGGTTCCATCATCACTGATGTATTGAGACATACCAATTTTTTTTCCTATAAGTGATTTACTCATTTCTATATCCCATTCTTAAATATTTCAACAAAGAACTTTAAAGGTACAAGGTTTTTGTCATTACAGATTATAAATCAAAATTATTATGATTTTATATCAACAGAAACGCCGGCTGGAAGTTCAAGCTTCATAAGGGCTTCCACTGTGTCGGAATTAGGATTAATAATATCAATCAAACGCTTATGAGTCCTAATCTCAAACTGTTCCCTTGACTTCTTATTTACATGTGGTGATCTAAGCACACAAAATTTTTCGACTTTTGTTGGCAGAGGGATTGGGCCTGCTACTTTTGCACCGCTTCTGTTTGTGGTTGCAACAATTTTTTCAGCAGATTGATCCAGCAATTTTGCATCAAAAGACCTTAATTTAACACGAATACATTGTCCTGCTAATTTTGCCACTATTTATACCTGTCCATACCTGTTTAAAATCTACAATGACTGCCGGAAATGCGGCACTCCTGTATCTATTGAAATCTGTTACTCTGTAACTTTTACAACAACACCAGCACCAACGGTCCTGCCGCCTTCCCTGATTGCAAAGCGGAGTTCCTCTTCCATCGCAACGGGTGTGATGAGCTCAACTTTGATGTCAATATCATCACCTGGCATTACCATCTCTGTCCCCTCGGGTAATTGAATAATGCCTGTAACATCTGTAGTTCTAAAGTAGAACTGGGGCCTGTAGTTATTAAAGAATGGAGTATGTCTTCCTCCCTCCTCCTTTTTCAGGATGTATGCACGTCCGTTAAATTTTGTATGGGGTGTGATGGAACCCGGAGCTGCGAGAACCTGCCCCCTCATGACATCATCCTTGTCGATACCCCTGAGAAGGGCGCCGATATTGTCCCCTGCCCTTCCTTCATCGAGAATCTTTCTGAACATTTCAACACCGGTGCATACTGATTTCTTTGTATCCATAAATCCTATGATCTCGACATTGTCTCCAGTTCTTACTATACCCCTCTCAACCCTTCCTGTAACAACAGTTCCGCGTCCGGTGATTGTAAAAACATCCTCAATCGGCATAAGAAAAGGCTTGTCAATGATCCTCTTCGGTTCAGGAATATATGAATCCAGGGCTTCTGTCAGCTTTATTACAGACTTATACCACTCACCGTCCTTGTTTCCTTTCTCAACATCGTCCACCGCTTTGAGTGCCGAACCTGGGATTACCGGAATTTCATCACCGGGAAAACCATTTTTATCGAGAAGCTCCCTGATCTCCATTTCAACAAGCTCAATCATATCAGACCTCTCTGCCGGATCGAGCATATCTACTTTGTTCAAAAATACTAACATAAAAGGTACATTTACCTGTTTTGCAAGAAGAACGTGTTCCCTGGTCTGCGGCATGGCACCGTCTGTAGCAGCAACAACGAGTATGGCTGCATCCATCTGGGCTGCCCCTGTAATCATGTTCTTTATATAGTCAGCGTGGCCAGGGCAGTCAACATGGGCATAATGCCTCTTCGGTGTTTCATATTCCTGGTGGGAGGTGGCGATCGTTATCCCCCTTGCTTTTTCTTCAGGTGCATTATCTATTTGATCGAATTCTACCGCTTTACCTGTACCGTATGCAAAATGCAGAACTTTAGTAATAGCCGATGTAAGCGTTGTCTTGCCATGGTCGATATGACCAATGGTCCCGACATTAACATGGGGCTTGGACCTGTTAAATTTTTCTTTTGCCATATTAGAAAACTCCTTAAAATATTTTGCAAAAAGTATACTATACTTATTTTTATATCATATTATAGAATATGTTCTTTTTTATGTATTAAACTCAAAAAAAGAAAAAAGAGCGAAAAAACAAAGCAATGAAGTATCAAAAGATACGAGTTTTATGAATAAAAAAAAGTATGGTAATTCTGTCAAGTAATTTTATTTTAAAAAATCCTAAAATAAAAAAAATTATTAAAATAAAAAAAAATTATCAATTTTCACCGGTTTCTACCCTTAAATTAGAAAAAATATCAAATTATTGGGATTCTATGGAACTTCAATTTTTAATTCTTCAAAACCCTTAAAGGCACAAATAAAAAGAAAAATCAGAATCTTAATTTCAACAACAATAAATCTGATTTTTACACATCCCCCTAATTATAGTTTAAACCGCTCATCCTCCCAAGAATTCTATCTGTAATACTCTGTGGAACCCTGTCATAATGGAAAAACTGCAATATATGAGATGCTCTCCCCTGGCTCATGGATCTGATACTTGTGGCATAGCCGAAGGTTTCTGAAAGGGGTATAAAGGCTTTGATAACTTTCAGCTCTCCCCTGTAATTAATATCATCTATTTTGCCCCGCCGGGAATTGATATCATTGATTATATCGCCGGAATAGTCATCTGTAGTGACTACCTCAAGCTTCATTATAGGCTCCATAAGAGCCGGTGATGCCCTCCTGGCGCCCTCCTTGACTGCCATGTTTGCCGCTATACGGTAAGCCATATCCATGGAATCGTTTACACTGTAGGAACCGCCGATTAACGAGACAGATATATCATCCATTTTATATCCTGCAATAACCCCGGATTCCAGGGAATCCCTGATCCCGGCTTCTATTGAAGGTATGAAAATATCGGGAATTTCTCCGTCTTTCATCATATTGGAAAAAGTGAAACCGGAACCCGAGCCTCCCGGCATTAATTTTAATATAACATGGCCGAACTGGTTCTTTCCACCGACAATTCTTTCATACTTCTGCTCCGACTCAGTCTCTATCGTAATAGTCTCTTTATAGGTCACCTGGGGTTTGCCTACGTTGGCCTGAACCCTGAATTCCCGCAGAAGCCTGTCAACAATGATATCAAGGTGAAGTTCACCCATGCCTGATATAACAATCTGTCCGCTTTCGGAGTTCATGTTCACATGAAATGTCGGATCTTCATCTTCAAGTCTCTTCAAAGACTGATTCATTTTGTCCTGGTCGGCCTTGGTCCTGGGCTCAATGGCAATGGATATTACCGGTTCAGGGAAATCCATTTTTTCAAGAATTATTGGATTTTCAGGTTCTGCAAGAGTATCGCCGGTCTTTATCTCTTTCAATCCTACAACCGCGACAATGTCCCCGGTATAAATATTCTTAAGTTCTTCCCTGTCATTCGCATGCATCCTTAAAAACCGGTTGATCCTCTCTTTTTTCCTGGTGGACATGTTCATGACTACATCGCCCGATTTCAATGTCCCGGAATAAACCCGGAGATAGGCCAGTTTCCCTACATGTATATCGGAAACTATTTTAAAGACAAGGGCGCAGAAGGACTCCTTATCAGAGGCGTTTCGAATCACTAATTCATCATGATTGACCGGGTGATGCCCTTCAACAGGCTTAATGTCGGATGGCGAAGGGAGATAGTCCACAATTGCATTCAGAACTGGCTGGACACCCTTGTTCCTGAGGGCTGAGCCGCACAAAACCGGGAAAAACATGGTTCTAACAGCTCCTTCTCTGACGGCAGCCTTAATCTCATCAATAGACAATTCTGTGCCATTCAGGTATTTTCCCATCAGGGAATCATTCACTTCTGCAAGCTTTTCAATCATCTCCTCTCTAAATTCCTCTGCTATATTCCTGAACTCTTCGGGTATTTCGTACTCTTCAATTTCCAGGCCATCTCTGTCTATCCAGCGGAATGCCTTCATGGTTATCAGGTCAGCTATGCCAGAAAAATTATCCTCAATACCGATGGGAATCTGAAGTGGAAGGGGCTCTGCATAGAGCTTCTCCCGTATCATGCCAAGGCATCTCCTGAAATCGGCGCCGATTCTGTCCATTTTATTGATAAAACAGATCCTGGGGATTTTATATTTGTCGGCCTGCCTCCAGACTGTTTCTGTCTGGGGCTCAACTCCTGCAACACCATCAAAAACAGCAACCGCGGAATCAAGAACCCTGAGACTCCTCTCAACTTCTATAGTAAAATCGACATGGCCGGGTGTATCGATGATGTTGATCCTGGTATTTTTCCAGGAACAGGTAGTTGCAGCAGCAGAAATTGTGATGCCTCTCTCCTTCTCCTGGACCATCCAGTCCATTTCGGCTGTGCCGTCATGGACCTCCCCCATCTTATGGGTCTTGCCGGTATAAAAAAGAATTCTTTCCGTAAGTGTAGTCTTGCCGGCATCAATATGCGCCATGATACCGATATTTCTGGTTCTGCCTAATGGTAATTCTCTGGCCATAATAGATCCTGAAACAGGCTATGATTTTATTGAATATAACGCCTGACTAAATAGCATAATAAAATTTAAGGAATACCCGAACAATAGAAATTTGGGGAGAAACAAAAACAAGCATGAAATACCAGGTTTTCCTGATATTTCATGCAGATAGATTTCTGTTATTGGGATATTAAAACTTAAAATGCGCGAAAGCCTTGTTAGCTTCGGCCATTTTATGCGTATCTTCTTTTTTCTTAACTGAAGTTCCGGTATTGTTGTAGGCATCCATGAGTTCTGCAGCAAGCCTCTGGTACATTGTTTTTTCAGGTCTGTTTCTTGAATAAGATATGAGCCATCTAATTCCGAGAGCCTGTCTTCTTTCGGGCCGTATCTCAACAGGAACCTGATATGTTGCCCCGCCGACACGCCTCGACTTGACTTCAGCAAGGGGCTTAACATTTTCAAGGGCCTGGATAAAAATCTCCATAGGATCTTTCTGACTCCTATCCATAAGCAGCCCCATAGCTTTATAAAAAATGGATTCTGAAACCCCTTTTTTTCCCTGATGCATCATACAATTAATAAACTTGGTTACCAGTTTGCTGGTAAATTTTGGATCAGGTAAAATATCTCTTTTTGGCGGTCTCCTTCTACGCATATAATTCCTCTTATATTGATATTGTGATTTGGATTTAAAATAATACTAAGCTTTGGGCCGTTTTGTCCCGTATTTTGAACGGCTTTTTTTTCTATCCTCAACACCAAGGGCATCAAGTGTCCCCCTGATCATATGATATCTTACTCCAGGTAAATCCTTTACCCTGCCCCCTCTTATGAGAACAGCAGAGTGCTCCTGTAAATTATGCCCCACTCCGGGAATGTAAACAGTAACCTCTATGCCATTCGTGAGCCTTACCCTGGCTACCTTCCTCAAAGCAGAGTTGGGTTTCTTAGGAGTGAAAGTCATTACCCTTGTACATACCCCCCTTTTCTGCGGGCATTGCTTTAACGCAGGTGATTTCGACTTTTTCCTTTTCGATTCCCGGCCTTTCCGTATCAACTGATTTATTGTTGGCATCTCAGCTCCAATTTGTAAATTATAATATTATATCAAAATTTTTAATATTTTTCATTACAGTAAAAATTTTGTTATATCCTTAATTCATACCGTTTTTTGTCAAGAAAATTTAAAATTAAAAACCAACACTGATGTAAAAAATTCTTTTTATATCAGTGTTTTGCTATTCTCTTCAGCATCGAGAAAAGGTTTTACAGGCGCGTCACTCCCACCCTCTGCCGGAACATCTTCTCCAGCATTATCCACGGAAATTGAAACATCCAGGTCTCCAGGGATGTCCTGATATATTTCGATATTATCATAAAGCCTTGTACCTGTTCCGGCCGGGATAAGATGCCCGATTATAACATTCTCCTTTAACCCCCTGAGGTGATCCACCTTCCCTTTGATAGCCGCATCGGTGAGAACCCTGGTTGTCTCCTGGAATGAAGCGGCAGATATAAACGATTCAGTATTAAGGGCTGCCTTGGTTATACCCATGAGTACCGGGATAGCAGTTGACGGTTTGCCGCCTTCTGATAGAACCCTTTCATTCTCCTCAATAAAATCAAACTTATCTACTATCTGTTCAATGACGAATACAGAATCGCCCTGATCAGTTACCCTGACCTTGCGGAGCATCTGCCTGACAATAACCTCTATATGCTTATCATTGATTGCAACCCCCTGCAGCCTGTAAACCTCCTGTATTTCATTCACAAGAAATTTCTGCAATTCCCTCGGACCCTTTATCCTTAATATCTCATGCGGATCAACAGGGCCGTCATCTATCTTTTCACCTTTTGCAATCCAGTCGCCATCCTGAACCCTTAAATATTTGGTTACAGGGATTGAATATTCCTTGGATTCGCCGCTTTCACCGGTGACCAATATCTTTCTTTTTTTCTTGAGGGTGTCGCCGATGGTTATTTTTCCGTCAAATGCTGTCAGAGTAGCGGCATCCTTGGGGGTCCTGGCTTCAAAAAGTTCAGCAACCCTGGGCAGACCACCGGTAATATCCTTGGTCATTTCCAGTCCACGCGGAATCTTGGCCAGGACTGTACCGGCATTCACCTTATCGCCGTCTTTTACAAACAGGTGGGCTCCTTTTGGAAGGAGATAGGTTATTGGTTCACCGGCGCCAAGGATATTTATCCTGGGTTCCAGTTTCTCAGTCTTATACTCTTCAATGACACCGCGTGTTACATTCGTCTGCGCGTCAAACTCCTCCCTGAGGCTTTTGTTTAATTCAATATCGACAAACTCAACCCGTCCGCCAATCTCTGTTAAAATCGGCTCAAACCACGGGTCAAAATCAGCGAGGACTGTATTGGCGTCATAAAATTTATTAACCTTCACGTATATCTCGGTACCGATATTTATCGGAAGAGAATGAAGGTCGCCAAGGATATATACCTTTTTCTTTTCAATTTTTATTATCCCTGAGCTCTTTGCCACAATCTCATCACCATTGGAATTTTTAGCTATGACGATGCCTGAATAGACCTTTTCCCCGTCCTTGACAACAAAATCATCTTCAGAATGCGCCACATATGATGCTATGACCCTCTGTATATCCAGGTATCCTTTCCTTACAGAGATTATCTTCTTCTCCTCGGTCTTGATTGTTTTTGGAGTAATCTCCTTCAAAAAAATCGGGTAATTGAGTTTGACTTCGCTCTCCTCTACTGACCTTGATGCAATACCGCCGATATGAAATGTCCTCATGGTGAGCTGGGTACCGGGCTGGCCTATGGACTGTGCCGCAATAATACCGACTGCCTCGCCCATTTCTATTGATTTCGCAGTTCCCAGGTTCCTGCCGTAGCATTTAGCGCATACGCCATGTTTTGCTTCACAGGTAAGTACTGACCTGATATCTATGGAATCTATGTTAAGCTGATCAAGTATGTCGGCTATTTCTTCGTCTATAATCCTGTCAGCCTTGCAGATGATCTCTCCGGTGACAGGGTGTACTATATCATAAAGGAGGGTCCTCCCGAGGGCCCTGGCCCCGAGGGATTCAATGACATCGTCCCCCTCTTTTATTGAATGTATATCGATCCCGACCGTTGTGCCGCAGTCATCCATGGATATAACAACATCCTGGGCAATATCAACAAGCCTCCTGGTAAGGTAACCCGCATCAGCTGTTTTAAGGGCTGTATCGGCAAGTCCCTTTCTTGCTCCGTTGGTGGAGATGAAATATTCAAGGACGGTGAGGCCCTCCTTGAAATTCGCTCTGATGGGAACCTCGATGATTTCACCGCTCGGTTTTGTCATGAGGCCGCGCATTCCTGCGAGCTGCCGTATCTGAGCCTTACTTCCCCTTGCCCCTGACTGCGCCATTACATATATGGGATTGAGTCCGCCCATATCCCGCGAAAGCTCCTCAAACATCTTCTCGGCGATAAGTTCATTCGCGTTTGTCCATACGTTTATAACCCGGTTATAACGCTCTTCATCAGTGATGTATCCGTTTCTATATTCATTCTCAATAACTTCAACCTTCTTGTCCTCTTCCTGCACAATTCTCTCCTTCTCAGAAGGGACAATGATATCGGACATGGATATTGTCGGGGAAAAATGCGTTGCGTAATTATAACCCATCTCCTTTATATCATCAAGAAGCTTTACCGTAACATTGGGGCCGTATTTTCTGATTATGATGGAAATGAGCTTGGACATCTCCTTGTCGTTGATAACATTATTGATGAATCCGAAACCCTCGGGAAGAAGCTCATTAAAAATCAGCCTTCCGGGAGTCGTTTCAACAAATTCTTCCCCGAAAAGAAATTTAATCTTTGACCTGAGCTTAATCTGCCCGTAATCAACTGACCTGAGGACATCGGTCTGGTCGTCAAAAAACTTTATTTGATCCACAGAAGCTTCAACCATTGATGTCAGGTAGTATATTCCGAGTACAATGTCCTGTGTGGGAGTTATTACCGGGTGCCCGTTTGCCGGGGATAGGAGGTTGTGCGATGAAAGCATAAGTGTCCAGCACTCCAGCTGTGCCCGGGGCGACAAAGGCACATGCACAGCCATCTGGTCCCCGTCAAAATCCGCATTATATGCATGGCATACAAGGGGATGGAGCTTGATGGCCTTCCCCTCTACCAGGACAGGCTCAAAGGCCTGAATTCCAAGCCTGTGCAGAGTCGGGGCGCGGTTCAGGAGAACAGGGTGCTCCGAAATGACATCCTCCAGTACCTCCCAGACCTCCTTCTTCTCGTTTTCCACCATTTTTTTGGCTGATTTTATATTCTGAACATAGTCCATATCTACAAGCCTTTTCATGATAAAAGGCTTAAAGAGTTCGATTGCCATTTTTTTTGGAAGTCCGCACTGGTAGAGTTTCAACTCAGGGCCTACAACAATTACGGAACGGCCGGAATAGTCCACCCTTTTGCCAAGGAGGTTCTGCCTGAACCTTCCCTGTTTACCCTTGAGCATATCGCTCAGTGACTTGAGAGGCCTGTTTCCCTTGCCTTTAACTGCCCTTTTCCTTCTGCTGTTGTCGAAGAGCGCATCAACAGATTCCTGCAGCATTCTCTTTTCATTTCTTACAATTATTTCAGGGGCCCTGAGCATGAGAAGCCTCTTGAGCCTGTTATTCCTGTTGATGACCCGCCTGTAAAGGTCATTGAGGTCCGAGGTGGCGAAGCGCCCGCCGTCGAGCTGTACCATGGGGCGCAGTTCAGGCGGAATGACAGGTATGGAATCGAGTATCATCCATTCGGGCTTGTTTCCTGAATCCTTGAACGATTCTACAATCTCAAGCCGCTTGATCAGCTTCTTTTCTATTTTAACATTTTTAGATGATTTCAACTGGATATCGGCCCGCAGCTGGCGTGATTCTTCATCCAGATCTATATTGGAGAGGAGCTCCTTTACCGACTGGGCCCCCATCCCTGCCTGAAACGTGTCGCCATATTTATCATAAAGGTTGTAATAGGATTCCTCATCAAGGATGTCACCCCTCTTAATCTCATCAGCAGCCGCTTCTCCAGGATCAATGACAACATATTTCTCATAATAAAGTATGGATTTCAGTGAATTGACTGTCAGGTTCAGGATAAGGCCCATCCTTGAAGGCACTGATCGGTAATACCATATGTGAGCCACGGGAGTTGCAAGCTCTATGTGGGCGCCCCTTTCCCTTCTTACTTTATAATGAGTAACCTCGACACCGCATCTGTCGCAGACTACGCCCTTATATCGTATCGACTTGAACTTGCCGCAATAGCATTCCCATTCTTTGGTTGTTCCGAAAATCCGTTCACAGAACAACCCGTCCCTTTCAGGCTTCAGAGTTCTATAGTTTATGGTCTCAGGCTTTTTTACCTCTCCGTAGGACCATTCACGGATCATATCCGGAGATGCCAGCTTTATCTGTATTGAACTGAAATCATTAAAGTCCCTCATAGCTTATCCTTTAACCTTTTATAATTATCAAAAAAAATATTACAGGCACCGCAAAATTTATCTTTTCAGGGTTCCCTTATTTATTTTCCAGTCTGTCAAACTTGATTCTCTTTTTTGATTTTCCAAGCCCTTCAGTCCATTCGGAAAGGCTTATTTCATCTTTATTGTCATCATAGATCCTCACATCAAGGGCAAGCCCCCTCAGCTCCTGAACCAGTACGTTGAATGATTCCGGGACTCCGGGTGCCGTTGTATTTATCCCCTTTACAATTGCTTCATATATCCTTGCCCTGCCAAGCATGTCATCAGACTTGACAGTGAGTAACTCCTGTAACGTATGTGCAGCTCCATATGCCTCAAGAGCCCATACCTCCATCTCCCCGAGCCTCTGCCCTCCAAACTGGGCCTTGCCGCCAAGAGGCTGCTGCGTGACAAGAGAATAGGGGCCCGTGGATCTTGCATGAATCTTGTCATCCACCATATGGGCAAGTTTTAGCATGTACACATATCCCACCATAACATCGCCTTCAAAGGCCTCGCCGGTCCTTCCATCAAAGAGCTTCGTTTTTGAAGATTCCGGAAGCCCGGCTTTCTTCATTAAATCCTTTATATCCTGGGGAGTTGCACCGTCAAAAATTGGTGTGTTATAGTAGACGCCCAGTTCATGGGCCGCCCAGCCGAGCTCTGTTTCAAGAAGCTGGCCAAGGTTCATCCTTGAGGGTACCGATAGTGGATTGAGGACTATATCAACATGGGTTCCGTCCGGGAGATACGGCATGTCGTATACCGGGCAGATTTTTGATATGACACCTTTGTTTCCATGCCTCCCGGCCATTTTGTCGCCAACGGAAACCTTGCGTTTATCAGCAATATAAACCTTTACAAGCTCTTCCACGCCTGGAGCGAGCTCATCACCGTTCTTCCTTGAAAACCTTCTCACATCAATAACGATGCCGCACACCCCGTTGGGAACCCTGAGTGATGTGTCCCTGACCTCCCTTGCTTTTTCACCGAATATTGAATGGAGAAGCTTATATTCAGGGGTCAGGTCCTGCTCTCCCTTGGGGGTAACTTTCCCGACAAGAATATCATCAGAATTTATGACAGCTCCAACCCTTACAACCCCTTCGGCATCGAGATCCCTGAAGGCCTTTTCGCTCAGGTTGGGTATGTCCCGTGTTATCAATTCAGGGCCAAGCTTTGTTTCCCTGGCCTCTATTTCAAACTGTTCAATGTGAATGGATGTAAAAATATCCTCTTCAACAAGACGGTCCGATATGAGTATTGCATCCTCAAAATTATATCCCATCCAGGGCATAAATGCCACAAGGATGTTCTTCCCGAGGCTTAACCTGCCGTTTTGGGTAGCAGGACCGTCAGCCAGAACATCGCCGGTCTTTACTTTATCACCGATCTTTACAATAGGCCTCTGATTGAAACATGTCCCCTGGTTGGTTCTTTTGAATTTTCTCAGATCGTATGTATCTATTTCATTTGTCTTTGTCTTTACTTTTATGGTTTCACCATCAACATATACAATTTCACCGCCCTTACCCTTCTCAACAACAATCATAACACCGGAATCCCTGGCCGCATGGCTTTCGATTCCAGTCCCGACAAGCGCTGTTTCCTCAATGAGCAGAGGGACTGCCTGCCTCTGCATGTTTGACCCCATCAATGCCCTGTTTGCATCATCATGTTCAAGAAACGGGATTAGGCAGGTGGCCACGGAGAAAACCTGTGTAGGGGAGACATCCATATACTGGATCTCTTTCGGTTTCTTATACGGGAAGTTTCCCATGCTTCTGCAGGGAATAAGACTTTTGACAAAATTCCCCTTCTCGTCAATTGTTGCATTAGCCTGAGCGATGAAATAATTGTCCTCCCTGTCGGCTGTCAGATATTCAATCTTGTCAGTCACACGCCCATCTTTAACAACCTTGTAAGGGGTTTCAAGAAATCCGAACTCATTGATCTGCCCGTATGTGCTCAGGGAGACGATGAGCCCGATATTCGGGCCTTCAGGTGTTTCAATCGGGCACATCCTTCCATAGTGGGATGGGTGAACGTCCCTGACTTCAAACCCGGCCCTGTCTCTTGAAAGGCCGCCGGGGCCAAGGGCGTTAAGCCTTCTCTTATGCGTCAATTCCGCCAGCGGATTGGTCTGATCCATGAACTGCGAGAGCTGGCTGGAGCCGAAAAATTCATTTATCACAGCAGTTATCGGTTTAATGCTGATGAGCGCCTGCGGTGTAATTGCGTTTATATCCTGGATTGTCATCCGCTCCTTGATAACGCGCTCCATCCTCTGGAAACCTACCTTAATCTGGTTCATGATCAGTTCACCTACTGACCTCACCCTTCTGTTGCCCAGGTGATCTATATCGTCAACAATTGTCAGGACCCTTTCCTTGACTTTATCACCGTCACTGTTTTCAACCTCGGTTTCATATCCATCGGCTTCTGCAACAAGGTAGAGCATATACTTAACAGAGGCAACAATATCCTCCTTGCGGAGCGTAAGGTCGGTGATTTTTTTGTCGAGCCTGAATTTACTGTTTATCTTATAACGCCCGACATTCCCGAGAGAATAGGTCTTGGGGTTGAAAAACAGCCTGTTCAACTCGGTTGTTGAATTATCAATGTTTGTAGGCTCCCCGGGCCTCATGATCGCATGAATTGTGAGCAGCGCTACTTCTTGAGGAGTATAGGTGCTTTCCGGATCGAGCTTGAGATTTTTTTTGATGAAATCTGATTCATAACTCATTGTTTCGCTTAAAAAGGAGTCGTCTTTGTTGTTCGGGTATTTGATTAGCTCTATCTGCTTTATCTTCTCCTCTTTTATCCTGTCGATCATATCAATAAGAATTCTATCGCCCACTTCAAGAAAAACCTCTCCGGTCTCCTTGCTTACGACATCGTCGGCGACCCGTTTGCCGTTAAGGGAAGTGTAATCATCCTCATTTTTAAGTTTTACCGTATATGTCTCATAAAAAAGCCTTACCAGTTCATTATTGTTCTCATAGCCGAGCGCTTTAAGAAGAAGGGTAACCGGAAATTTCTTTTTCCTGTCTATTCTCGCAATAAGGTACCCCTTTGAATCTGTCTCAAACTCGAGCCATGAGCCCTTGTCAGGGATTACCCTGGAATTGTATACCCGTTCGTCCTGGTCATAAAAGAAAAAAATTCCCGGTGACCTGTGGAGCTGGTTAACAACAACCCGTTCAGCACCATTAATGACAAAGGTACCCCTTTTCGTCATAAGGGGGATATCGCCCATGTACACCACCTGCTCCCTTACTTCCATGCTCTCCTTGGTGATGGACCTTATTGTGGCTTTGAGAGGCGCCGCATAGGTGACATCCCTCTCTTTGCACTCATGCTCTGAATATTTTGGTTCGCCGATTTCATAATTTATGAATTCCAGTACAACATCCTCATGGGGGCTTTCAATCGGAAATATCTCTTCAAATACAGCCTGCAGGCCCTGGAATTTCCTTTTTGTACTGTCGCTCTGAAGAAACCATTCATAGGACTTTAACTGAATTTCGATTAAATTTGGAAGGTCTATTCCGGGCTTGATTTTACCGAAGTCAATGAATACTTTTCCTTCTGTCATTAAGATTATCCTTACGTTATGATTTTAAACTTTTGGAATATGAAATGCAATATAATTATGACAATATTTTAAAAACCTTTAGCTTTGACTGAATATCAATCAAAGCTATCGATTTTTTTAAAATTGGAAGAAGTTCTTTTATCAAAAACAACTTCTATTTAATTTCAACAGTTGCGCCTGCGGCTTCAAGTTTCTTCTTCATTTCCTGAGCCTCTTCTTTGGAGACTTTTTCCTTAACAGCTTTGCCGCCTGCCTCAACAAGCTCCTTAGCTTCTTTCAGGCCCAGGTTTGTTATTGCCCTGACTTCCTTTATTACGTTAACCTTGGAATCGCCAAAACCTGTAAGAATTACGTCAAATTCCGTCTGTTCTTCTTTTTCAGAACCGGCATCATCTCCGGCTCCGCCAACAGCAGCTACTGCAATTGGAGCAGCAGCTGAAATACCAAATTTCTCTTCCATCGCTTCAACCAGTTGGGCAGCTTCTATAAGGGTCAAACTGCCTATGGCTTCGAGAAGTTCTTCTACTGAAAGTTTAGCCATGTTTATTCTAATCTCCTTTATATTTAATGAATCTCTTCAAGTTAATACATTAAAAATGTAAAAACCTATAAAGAATAAATGATTTTTGCACCCAGAATATTTGTATAACTATTATGGAAACAATAACCCTTTATCAATATTCTACTTGTTATTGCTTATTGCCGGGATTGGCCTCGGCAACGGCCTTAATGCCCCTGGCTAGTGATGCCATGATCTGATTCATTCCCACTGCTATGCCCCTGGAAGGAGCATTCACCATCGACATGATCTGCGATAGAATCACAGGCAAAGGAGGCAGCTTGGCAATCTTCTCAACATCACTGTTCTGATAAACAACATTATCTATGATACCTATGGAATACTTGAAAGCATCAACCTCTTTTTTGAAGTCAAACAATACCTTTGCAACTTCACCCACTTCTTCCTTGACAAAAGCGACAGCAAGGGGGCCTTTCAGAAAGGCATCAACTTCACTGTATCCCCTTTCTTTTAGAGCGCGTTTCAATAAATTGTTTTTTACAACTTTATAGTCGGCATGTTTTTCACGGAGCTTCTTTCTTAATAGTGAAAGGTTTTTCACGTTGATGCCAGAGTAGTTTGTAAAAAAAAGATTTTTCTTTTCTTTTAATTTTATTATTAAATCATCGACCTGATCAATTTTATGCTGTTTAACCATTATTTTTCAAACCCCTTATGATTTAATTTTATCCCGGCACCCATCGATGAACTGATATGGACTGACTTGATATAATTTCCCTTTGCATCGGATGGCTTATCCTTAATGATCTGGTTAAAGAATGCCCTTATATTATCAACAAGCTTCTGGTTTTCAAAGGATAGTTTACCGACAATTCCATGGATAACACCGGTCTTGTCGCATTTATACTCAATCCGTCCGCCCTTCAGTTCCTTCACTATTCCCTTGATATCCTCGGTAACAGTCCCGGCTTTCGGTTTGGGCATGAGGCCCTTTCTTCCGAGTATGGGGCCCAGCTTTCCAACCTGGGTCATCATGTCGGGGGTTGCAACAACTGCCTGAAATTCGATCCATCCGCCCTTGATCTTTTCAATCATATCTTCTGCGCCCACAAAATCGGCACCGGCGTTTCTTGCCTCTTCCTGTTTATCTCCTTTGCAGATGACCAGGACTTTCCTGTCTTTTCCTGTCCCGGCCGGAAGGGATATGCTCCCCCTGACGGTCTGAAAACTCTTATGGACGATCTTTACAGATATATCCACTGACTCATTGAATTTTACATATTTGATTTCTTTCATCAGAGCAATGGCTTCGTCCAGGCCGTAGAGGATGCTTTTGTCAACCTTCTTCCTGGATTCAATTATTTTTTTGCCTTTTATCATATTAAACCTCTTGTATCAAACCTCATAATCCATAAAACCGCAGTTATTCAATCCCGGTTAAATTCAATGTACCGTTAATTAATTATTCTAATGAAAACCCGTTTTCAGTTATGGAATTTAATAAGTTATTCTATTACAATAACACCCATGGAATTTGCCGTACCGGCAATAATATTTACTGCAGCATCCAGATCATTGGCATTTAAATCGGGCATCTTTAATCTGGCTATTTCTTCGAGCTGTGAACGTTTTATTTCTCCCACTTTATCCTTCTGGGGCTCACTTGAGCCTTTCTGGAGGTTGATGGCCT
The DNA here is from genome assembly GCA_009885955.1 of Spirochaetia bacterium. GTDB lineage: Bacteria > Spirochaetota > UBA4802 > UBA4802 > UBA5550 > VFJS01. Next base: position 44,504 of record VFJS01000055.1, read on the forward strand.
TTTTTATCAGAATTGATGCAGGTGGAGTCTTTATGATAAATGTATATGTCCTGTCCTCATAAACCGTTATGACGATCGGGAGGATAGTCCCCATCTGATCCTTTGTTCTCTCATTAAATGCCCTGCAGAATTCCATGATATTCAACCCATGCTGGCCCAGGGCAGGACCAACGGGAGGCGCAGGATTAGCCTGTCCGCCCGGAATCTGAAGTTTTATTCCAACCAAGATCTTCTTGGCTTTTCCTTTTTTTACTGGCTTTGTCATTCGATCCTCAAATATTGCTGATATTTATATTTTACCGACTTGTAAAAAGTCGAGTTCCACCGGGGTCCCCCTGCCGAAAATTTCAACTTTTACCCTTAGCCGTCCCTTTTCCGGATAGACTTCCTCAACAATACCGTTAAAATTGCTGAAAGGGCCATCTATTACCTTAATAGGTTCTCCAACGGAAAAATCCATGGTAATGGTTGTTTTTTCCCTGGTTTTCTGCTCACCCATCTGGTCAAAGAGAGAATTGACCTCTTCCCTTGATAGAGGCCTGGGCTTGTTCAAGCCGTGAGCGCCTACAAAATTAGTAACACCGGGAATACCTTTTACCACACTCCAGGAGTTGTCATTCAATTCCATTTCAACAAGCACATAGCCGGGAAAAAATTTTTTACTTTTTATCTTTTTTTTGCCGTCTTTTACTTCTGTCACATCAATCGTCGGGACTTTAACCTGAAATATCTCATTTTGAAGCCCGAGACTCTTTATCTTTTTTTCAAGGGCAAGTTTAACCTTGTTTTCATGCCCTGAATATGTATGGATTACATACCATTCTTTTGCCATATTTATTTGATAACTTTTCTTATAAGTGTCATTAAGGCAGAATCAACAAACCACAGGAATATCGATACTATTACAACGGTAATGATGACAATCCAGGTAAAATTTGTCACTTCATCCCTGCTTGGCCAGGTGACCTTTTTTAATTCTTCCCGGGACTCGTGGATATATTCCAATACTTTTTTCAATTCCAGATCCTGTGATAATTCAATATCAAGCCTTGGTTTCCTTATGATCAGTGTGCTTGTTGCAGAATTTACAATATTTCTTGATGCTGATCTTGCCGGTCTGATTTTTCTTATTCTTTGTTACTGAATAATTTCTTCTTTTACAGTCAGTGCATGCCAATAAAATAACATCTCGCATATTTTTATCTTTCCGCCTTAAAATATGATGAATATGTGCAAACTAATATCTACCCTTTTTCAGTCAAGTACTTTTACTAAAAAAAATAGATATGATAAATTATTCAGCCCGCGACCAGAATCGAACTGGTGACCTTTTGCTTACCATGCAAATGCTCTACCGACTGAGCTACGTGGGCAATTTCGAGTATACCTTTAAAAAGGAGACTTTTTTTGTCAATATTTTTATTTTTAAGGAAAATGTTATCAAAAAATAAATAAGCCTTCACTCACATGCTTTTAAATTGAATATACTTAAATAAAATATCCTTGATATTTTTTCAGCAATTCATTATAAAAAAAGCATGATTACTAACAAAAAGTAAATATTGACGTTGCAGAATAGTTAAACTATATTATAAAAGGCAGTATAATGATAGAAGATTTGATGTTTCAGGTAAAGACTCCGCTTGGTTTCGAAGTAAGTGTCAGCAGATCAAGGAGGGAAAACAGATATGGAAAAAATAAGGATATATTATGATAAGGAAGGCAATACTTTGATTGTCTGGTTCGGCGATTCCATGGATGAATATATATGCGAAGAAACCGGAGAGGAACTCATTTTAATGAAAGATAAAAATGGTCATATCCTTGGATTTGAAAAATTGAATTATCTACCACAATCATCGGCAGACAGAAATATTGTTTTTGAAACTGCTACAATATAATCTTTTTCATAAAGGAATCTGCATAAATACATGAGAAGAACAGATCCCGGAAATTGTAAAAAACCAGGAAGTATTTCACACAACCCCATTCAAAAGATATATAGCATCTTATAAACACCGTCATATTTATGACAAATGAAAAGATTTATGGTGCCTGTGTTAAAATTTACTTTTGACAAATGGTATAATTAAATGTTTTGCTTGCATGTTATATTATAATTTAACTTTTATATTGTATCAAGTTAGTATTAACTAGATGCCAAAATAATTGAAATTAAATGTATTATAATTGGTTGACAAAAAAAGCAAGCTCGAATTATCTTTAGTGTGTGAGCAGAAGCTGTTTGCAATAAATAGCGATAAAAATAATTGTATTTAATTCTCGTAATTATCTATAAAATTGAATAAGGAAGAGGTATGTGATGAAACATTTATTAATTACATTATTAATAATTATTATAGCTGCTTCTACTGGCGTTGCTAAAGACAGTCAAATCGGCAAGGATGATATAGGATTAACTGTGTTAACATCATCAGATGTATGGGTCGGAGGAGTATATCATCTTACCGATAAATTCGCCGTTAAACCGAGCCTTTTTATGAATATTATTAAAACTAATAATAATGACAAAATGTCCAGGACAGTAACAGAAGCAAAAGGGTCAAAAGACACGAATGGGATTCCCTCACCTGATTACGGTCTTCAGGTGGCCCTTGATTATTATGTGTTGCTAAGGGACAATATGTATATGTATATAGGTCCTCTTATACAATACCAATGGGGCTCATATCTTGAAAGGACTGCATCGACTAAAAGTACTGGCGATATAAAAACATATCAATATGGGATTCGTCTTGGCATGCAATATATGTTCACCGCACGTCTTGGCATATTTGGGGATATGGGTCTCTTTAAAGAAAAGTCCTCGAGCTGGTATAAAACCTCAGACAGACCCGGTGGCCGTATTTCTGATGATAAGAATGACTTTGAAAAAATATATATACGAACTTCCATGATAGGTATAGTATTTTATTTTTAGTAGTCAGATACATAGAATATAGAAAGGACTATTTTTCTTTTTTTGGCAACATGTCCTTATTCATACAATATTTATGAGCATTTTAAAGAAATGCCTGCACTTCAGTGCTATGCCTAAACAATACAGTATAGCATGAAGTAACTGTTAATTTTTTCTCAATACCGCACGCGTAGATTCCATAATAACGTATCAATTTCAAATACTTGGCAGATAAAAAGAAAAACAGTTCGGGCCATAAAAAAAATTTTCGTGATTTTCGTGGTTAATCTTTATTCCCCTCCGCGTTCTCCGCGCCCTCCGCGTGAGACATCGTTTTTCGTATTTTCCAGTAGAGATTCAGGAACTGATATTTAATTTTTCCAGAAAATATCGATAAATCATAAAAAAATCTTGTCTTTTACACAGTTTGACATTTTTTGTGCATTAAAATGTTGAAAAGTTAAATCAATGTGAATCTCTGATGTTATATATTCTGTCAGCAGATTAAGACTCCTCCACAGATTCACATGATACATGTATTTGATAATATTTTATTTTAGATGTAGAATACTTCAAGGAGCATATGATGATACCGTTTATGAAAAAATATTTCAACCGCCCAATTGGCGCCGCGCTGATAATTCTCCTGATAGGTGCTGCAGGTACATTATCCATATCAGCCCAGACCGATCCTTCAGCCCAGGTGAAAAAAGTTGCTGAAAAGAGTGACGCCCCGGACTCGTCTGGTGCCGATTCCGGATCCTACCTGGCAGAAGCCGGGAAGTTCAAAATTGGAACAGATCCCACATTCTGGATCCTCCTCCTCCTGTTCAACTTTGCCCTGGCAGTTACCATAGAGCGCATCTGGATCTTCCGGAAAAACAGGGGAAAGAATGCCGAGCTTGTCCAGCTTCTGACGGAAAAAATTCCAAATGGGGGTTCGGACATCGACGGGCTGAGCGGGATGATAAGCAGGGGCTACGGGATGGAAGGGCGCGTGGCTTCAGTCACTCTCAAGGGATGGAAATACGGAATAGATGCCATGAAAGAATATGCCGGCTCTTCAATGTTAGCAGAGAAGAGGAACCTGGAAAGGAGGCTTGTTGTCCTCTCCACCCTTGGGAATAACACACCGTTTATCGGGCTACTGGGAACGGTCCTCGGAATCATGAAAGCCTTCAGGGACCTTGCCTACATGGGCGATGCCGGGCCTGCCGTGGTCATGAAAGGCATCTCGGAAGCGCTTGTAGCTACTGCACTTGGGCTTGGAGTGGCGATACCGTGCGTCATCGCTTTCAACGTGCTTTCAAGAATCGTAAAAGACAAGCTCTCCTCGGCAGAGGAGATATCGACCCTCCTCCGGGCGCTGCGGCTGACAACAGAAAAATCATAAAGGAGGCCCCCATGTCATCACAGATGCAGGAAGATGAAGACGCGATAAGCGGCATAAATGTAACACCCCTTGTGGATATCATGCTTGTACTTGTCATCATACTCATGGTGACAGCGGAATTCACAAGATACCATACTGTTCCTGTGCAGCTCCCGAAGATCAATGCCGTTGCAGTGAAAAACGAACCGCAGAAAGTAAGCCTTACCCTTAAAAATGACGAGACCCTCTGGTGGAATGACAAGAGGGTTGAGGATCCGGGCCAGCTCTTCTCCATGCTCGTATCGGCGAAGTCGGTCCAGCGTGATATTGCCGTAATTCTCAGGGCCGAAGGGACAATGGAATATACGAAAATACTTAAAATACTGGACCAGGTGAAGATGGCAGGCATCTCAAAGGTGGGCCTTGCTGTTGACGCGGTAAAAAAAATTCAATGACAGGCTGCCATGAGTAAAAAACCCACAGGGGCTGATTTATCGGAATATTCCAGCGGCGGGACAATTCCCGAAGGGATACTGACCAAAGAGGGCAGCTTCATCCTGCCGGGAATCAGCAACAGTTTCATGTTATCCGATTATTCGGGATTCCGGAGAAGGAACCGGCACCTGTTTCTTTTTTTTATACTCCTCATATTGGAATTATTACTTCTCTTCACTGACTTTGAACTCATCGGATTCGGAGGCGGCGGAGGAGGCATATATGATATGTCGAAAATAGGCCTGGACATGGGCGGATTCGTCAGCCGCAGGCGCGGCGTTGAGATCATAGAGATTGATGAAATCTTCGGAAACCTCTACGTTGAGGATAAAAAAAAATTACTGGATAACACCAGGTCCCTGCCGGCCGGGGACTATGCCGACGGCGATGATTACGGCGACGGCTCAGGCGGCGGATTCGGCGGGGCAATTGACCTGGGCTTCAGGCCCGATATAAGGCCTCCAAGGCTTGTAACCAGTTTAAGGAAGATATACCCGCAGGGCGCCAAGGAGATGAACGTGGAGGCGAAGATGATGCTGGAAGTGGTTATCAATACCGACGGCGTTGTAAAGCGGGTGCATGTCACAGGCATACGGCTTTCAAAGGAGCTGCCAAAAGCCATTTCAGATACGCTCATAAGGGATTTCTCAGCAGCAGCCAGGCAGATAGTCCTGGGTGCGCAGTTTACTCCTGCCATCATAAACGGAAAGCCGGCCATGGTGAAAATGGAATCTCCGCTTAACTTTGTGCTTGAATAGAAAAGGGGCTGGGGGGATTTCCTCAAAAAAAATGGATCTTATAATATTGACTTTTATCCTTTTTATATATATAATCCATTATAAATAGGCTTGATGATTTTCTCTATCGAGCTCACCGTCTTTCAGATCCCGTAATAGGATATGAAATGATGAAAATTTAATTAATCCAAGGAGAAAGACCGATGAAAAGATTTCTGTTTTTATTGATCATGTGTATAGGATTTTCTGCTATAGTATCAGCAGAAATCCCCATGAGGGATGCGAAAGAGGTCCCGGATGTTGGGGCAAGCCTGGTTCCCAACTATATAGTTTTCCCGAAAGAAGAACCTGCAGGCGACCATAATGTGAGCAATGCCCCTGAGTGCGACATCAAGGCAGTCACAGCCGCGAACGACAAAAAAAGGCTCCGCATCGGCATTGTGCTGAATAATTCCATAACCTTTAAGGTACAGGTGGTCTATGGCATTAAACTCATATATTCAGGGGGGACAGAGGAATGGTTTGTATATAATGTTCTGAAAAAAGAACTGATGTATATAAAGAAAAAGAACGAAAAAACAGAAAAAACAGAGGTCATTGTCCAGAAGAAGGATTCTGACTATGCATTTATAACAGGGCAGACATTCACTGACGGAAAAAAAATAGATAACTCTGTTGTCACTCTCCTCCTGGATAAGGACAAACATATCGACAAAACCAGTATCGGAAAACAGCTCTTCCTGACAGTCCAGGTCTTTTCCGGTTACATGAAAGCTGAAAATGAAGAAGAGATCGGAGATGCCGATGAAACCATACAGGTGAAAATGCGTTTTATAAGATAAGGGCATTTTCAGACAGATTAAATTACCAGGGTGCCGGATACCTGTGTTCTGCCGCCCTGGTAATCTATTTATATAGTCATCCTGCCCGGAATATTCTGCTTGACTTCCTGCATCAGTACCGGTTTAATCAATCAGGCTGTATGGCGCTGTTATATCTAACGAATAAGTATGTCATAACAGCACAATAAAATTAAATGGCCCGATTTGATTCCAATGAAACATAAATTTTTATCAGCCCTTATCCTTGCCATTATTCTTCCGCGCACGCTCCATTCAGGCGAGTATATAGGATTAGGAATACATGCGGGCTTTCATAATGACGTTGGAAACATGGGGCAGCAGGGAAACAGCGTTATCTATGCAGGCCAGTTCAACGGCATCCTGGGTGTTTCTGCAAAGATAGACCGGGACCCCCTGTTCATCAGAACCGGGGCAGACAGGTCCATGGTGCTCATGGACGGAGAGGTGAAAGACAACAGCTCCGGGGAGCTGAAAAAAACCAGAATAAGCTATACATCGATCCCTCTTTACGCCGGAATAAATTTCAGGATACGGGAGAGGGGAAAATTTTACATGGGCATGGGGCCGGTTTACCTTCTGGGGAACGGGAGCGTACACACCATAGATGAGAAGGTACAGATACGGGACAAAATCTACTGCCTGGGGTTTATCACCGGTGTACAGCTCCGCGTGGACAATTATATCCAGGTATATGCCGAGTGGGAATATATATCAGCGCGATCTGCGCCGAAAATCAACACAGATCCGGGACAAACCTGGAAGGATTACAGTATTGATTACTCGGGCCACAGGCTCCATCTGGGATTCTCATATTTTATATTATAAAATGTCAGCTGTTCAATTTAAGGAATTAAGGAAGAAAATATTAGCTCACGGATTATGAAGGATAAAGACGGATAAGAATGATCAATCTGATATTAATGGCACTTATTAAAATTACAACTATCACCCGTGAATAGACCTGTCAATCCGTGAGCAAATATTCACTGGTAAGCGGTTATGTGATATGAATATACAAAAAATAATAAAAAGCGCTTTCATCGTGATATTAATTGCGGCTGCCTGCCCGGCTCCCATCTTTGCCTTTGCCGAGAGGTCATGGGCATTCCAGGCGGGAATGATTCCCGCCATGGGCGGGGGCATGAGCTCCTACGAGCAGTCTGCCCGGATAGGCGTCGATAACGGCATATATGGAATCAACAGGTCGGAAAAAGGGAAATCGACAAAAAACATCGACCAGCCCGTGGGATTCACGGGAGGCGGTGAATTCAAGCTGGTACTCTTCAACTACTACATGGCCAGGGTTGGAGCCAATTATTCAAGGAGCATATACGGGGGAACCGGGAAGAGCCTGGACCCTGCGGGCAATATCATGAAGGTGGAATACTCGCTCTGGTACTATGACATCCCCCTCATGGCCGGCATTTCCATCCCTTTCTGGAAGGACGTACGGATCACCCTGAGCGGAGGGCTGGCCTACGCGAGCGGCACCTACAGCAACAGTTTTAAATCGGACGCTGTCAACAGCAAGGCCGCTTTCTCCGGATGGGCGCTGCCGAGGGTCATTTCACTTTCAGGCGAATATTTTATCAATTACGACATTGCCGCCACAACGGCAATAAGCTATTATGAAGGCTCAACAAAAGTCATAAAAAACAGGGCTGATTACGCTGTCCTGGACTTTACCGGATACCGTTTTACTTTCGGTGTTTCATACTATATGGATGCGGACAAATCGGATAGGAAGAAACAGCAATGAAAACATTACTGATACTGGCAGTATTCTGCATTGCTGCCATTGTACAGGGGCGGTACGGATATGCAATCGGGGAATTCGGCGTTGGAATCAATGCCGGACTCACCTATGACCCGAATAATGTGGAAGGGATAATTGCCGATTGCAACGAACGCATGCTTGCATACAGGGAGGCCAACCCGGGCACCAGGGTTACACAGATAGAAAACCAGTATGTCCCGGTGTTCGGCATAAACTTCAGGTATAATTTCAACTACATACTTTTCAGAATTGGCGGCCACTATGCCAGATCCCTGAGCGTCAGCAGAGGAACCATATCACAGTCCGGAGTTAAAAATACAATAAAAATAGACACCTGGCAGGCATCGGTCCCGGGGACTATTGGCCTCCTTGTGCCGCTGAAGAAAAGGGCTCTTGCATACATAGGGGCCGGATTGAACCTGAACTATGCCTCCGTGAGCATATCCCAGTCAAAACCCGGAGGGGGATTCATCACCCCTGATGACAGGCGCAACAGGTACAGCGGTACTTTTGGAGGCTACCACTTCCTGGTGGGATTGGAATTCCCGCTCACCGAACGGTATTCCATAAGCGGCGAGTGGCTCCGCATGATGGGGACCTCGCCCGCAGTCAAAAGCAGCGACACCTCAAACAGGGCCACCATAAACATGAACAGCGACATTGTAATGTTCGGCGTAAATTACTACATATCGATCTGAAAAATGATGGAACTCTCATATATTACGGCCTTTGCCGCCGGGGCGTATACAGGGAATATTTTCAATGCCGCGATTCTCCATTTCACAGCCGGCACAAACGGGAAGCCTCTGAATAAACTCTTCATGAACCTGGCCAAATGCCCCTCTTGCGGAAAGATATCAGCCATGGCCTACGGCCTTCCAGTTATCGGCTATTTTATTCTGACGGGAAAGTGCAGGGGCTGCCGCGGGCCCATTCCACTGTCAGCTCCCATGGTACAATTCTCCTCGGGGCTGCTCATGGCGTTTACCATGCACCTTTCTGGAATTAATTTTTATTCCCTATCGATTTATTTCATCATGGCCACTGCCCTTGCCATCGCCGTAATAGACGCCCGGACCATGATAATCCCCGACATTCTGGTTTTATCTTTTTTTATATTTTCACTTTTCCCCGTGCTGATAAAATTTTCCCTGGGCGAGAGCCTCATGGGCCTTGCTCTCATGTTCGGGTTTTTCATCATCATGATCTTCATATTCCCCGGCTCTTTCGGGGGCGGAGATTTAAAGTTTGCATCGGCAATCGGTTTTTTTCTCGGCCTGGAACATTCGGTGGTTGCCCTTGAATGCGCGCTTATTTCCGGCGCCCTGACAGGGATTATTTATGCAATATGGAAAAAAAGCGGCCTCAGGAAAAAAATACCTTTCGGACCTTTTTTATCATTCGGTCTCATAGTATCCCATATCTACGGAAGGGAATTAATCCTGCTTTATTATAATAAATTTTTCTGACCTTTTTATGACACCCTGATACTATTTTCATAATCAGCCCCCTGTCCCCCTGATGGGGGCACGGTTCATTTATTTTTTCTTATCATCAATGGTTGCTAATAGCAAATTATCCTAATATTTCTGCATAGATGTCAACTCAAGGGTGACAGGGGGCATCTTAAAATAAATTATTCCGGAATAATTTTCAGAAACTACTCTGAAATTATCAGAAAAAAATTTATAAATATCATAAAATATGTTTGAACAAATAGGTATATCTTTTATCTTGATAAAGAGAGATATTCTGATTGGCAGGTTGTTAATAATGTACGATGAAATTCTGGATTTTTCCGGCATAGGGTACTGCCGGTGCAGTACAAACGGGATTATCCTCCATATCAACAAAACGGCCTGCATGTTGCTGGCACAGGGTGAAAAACCCTGCCTCCCGTCCGAGGTCAAGGGGATGAATATTAATGATCTTTACATTGACTTCAGTATTCTTCTCGAAAAAGCCCGCACACGCGAGCCGGTGAAAAATATACGGCTCCCCGTGAAAGGCAGAAACGGTTTAACAATTGAACTTGTTTATGACATGATTGTTGACAATTCAGGCGCCATAGAAATGATGTTCAGGGAAACTCCTGAATATGAACATGACGGAAGGAGGGGGATTCATTCAGAGCTGCAGTTAAAATCGATATTGAACCTTATACCCGATATTGTATACCGGCTCGATTCAGAAGGGAGAATAACCTTCATGAGCGAGAGTATCAATACCTATGGATACTCCCCCGCAGAACTCATCGGCAGATACATTCTGGATCTCGTCCATCCCGAAGACAGGGGGAGGGCAATATTCCGGGTCAACGAAAGGAGAGCCGGAGACAGGGCAATAAAATTTTTTGAAATACGAATCGTTACCAAGACCAGCGAGGCTGTCCCGCTGCAGTTTGAAAACACCTCAATTGGAGCCAATCACTATTTTTCCGTAAGCGCTGAAGGGATATACCTGGATGGCGGAGACACCCTGAATTTCCTGGGCACACAGGGGATAGCCAGGGACATTACAAAAAAGCGCAACTCCGAACTGATCATGAAGATGAGTCAGGAGAAATGTTATACCATAACAGACAGTCTCATCGATGGATATTTTGAGATAGACATGGACGGCAGCATCAATTTTGTCAATACAGCCCTTGCCAGGATACTCGGATATGAAAACAAAAATGAGATCACCGGAAAAAATTTCAAAAATTTTATCGCTCCTGAATATCATGATATCATACGGAAAGCATACCATGATGTTTTACATTCCCCCATGAACAACACGATAGTCGATTGGGTCGCCATCACCAGGGACGGAAAAAAACTGAACGTGCAGGGATCTCTTTCATTCCTCAAAAATGACGACGGCGGCCCGGTGTTTTATATCGGTATCGTCAGGGATCTTACCAATCAAAAAAGACTGGAGGATGATCTTTTCAGGGCGCGAAAACTTGAGGCAATTGGAATTTTTTCCGGAGGCATAGCCCATGATTACAACAACGCGCTCACCTCTGTCATCGGCAATATAACTCTGGCCAAGATTGAATTCGGTAAAACCGACAGGAAGCTGTTGGAATTTCTTACTGATGCCGAGGCTGCATCAATCAGGGTTAAGAATCTTACTCAACAGTTAAGCAACCTGTCAAAGAGCGGAAAACCGGTCAAACAGGTTATGCCGGTTAAAAAAATACTCATGGATGCCGCAAAGTCGGTACTCAAGGATTTCAAAGGCGAAACAGGGATGAATATCCCCGATGATCTCTGGATGGTTGATATAGATGACTACCAGTTTGGCCATGTATTTGAACATATTATTTTAAATGCTCTCGAAGCAGTCACCGACACAGGTAGAATTATGATTAAAGCCGGAAACATCCGCATCATCAGACAGCAATCAATGAAGGAGACGATTGTCACAGAAGGTGATTATGTGAAAATAACAATATCCGATAACGGAGAAGGCATCCAGAAAGAGATAATAAACAATATTTTCGACCCCTACTATTCCACAAAGGGAGTGAGAAGCGGAATGGGCCTTGCCATAAGCTATGCCGTAACAAAAAGACATGACGGGTATCTTGATGTACTGTCAAGTCCCGGAAAAGGCTCGGAATTTTATATCTATCTGCCCAGGGCCCATTAATAAATCAGCACGCGCACAGGCCGTCTTTTAAGGCCCATATATCAAGTCCGAGGTAACAGCAATGACAAAAGTAAAAAAATTCAAGGTTATTCCATACCTGCCGGCCAATCTGAAACCGCTTATGAAGATCGCGAATAATCTCTGGTGGGTCTGGAATTTTGAAGCAATAGAGCTTTTCCGCAGGCTCGACGTTAATCTCTGGACCGATGTTCATCATAATCCAATAAAACTCCTGGGCGCAGTATCTCAAAACACGCTTGATGAAGCAGCCAAGTCGGACAGTTTCATAGCCCACATGGAAAGAGTTGAAAAGGAACTGGACCTGCACCTGACCATGAAATCCTGGTTTGAAGAGAAACAGAATGAATATTCAGGCGCATCCATAGCATATTTTTCTGCTGAATTCGGCATACATGAATGCCTCCCCATATTTTCCGGAGGCCTCGGCGTCCTTGCCGGGGACCATTTAAAGTCGGCAAGCGAGCTCGGTATTCCCCTTATCGGCGTTGGGCTGCTGTACCGGCTCGGCTATTTCAGGCAGTACCTGAACCTGGACGGCTGGCAGCAGGAACGATTCCCGGAAACCGATTTCCACAACATTCCTGTATCCCTTGTAAAAGATGATAAAAACATCCCCCTGCAGATCAGCATAGATTTTCCGGAACAAAACGTTTCTGCCCAGATATGGGAGGTGAAGGTCGGGAAGGTCACACTGTACCTCCTTGACACCAACATAGACGGCAACACAATCGAAGACAAGGCAATTACCGACCTCCTGTACGGCGGCGAAAATGAAATGAGGATCAAACAGGAAATCCTGCTCGGGATAGGCGGGATAAAAGCCCTCAAGGCATTGAAAAAAAACATCACCGTATTCCATATGAATGAAGGGCACGCGGCATTTCTCGCAGTTGAAAGGGTAAGAATGGCCATTGAAGAGCACGGCCTCACCTATCATGAAGCGGCTGAATTTGTAGCAGCAGGGAACGTCTTTACCACCCACACCCCGGTACCGGCAGGAAACGACAGGTTCTCCCCGGAACTCATAGAAAAATATTTTTCATCATACTATCCGAAGCTCGGTTTAACATCTGAAGAATTCCTGGCCCTGGGCCGTGAGAACCCGCTGGATACAAATGAGACCTTCTGCATGACAGTCCTTGCCATTAAGCTCGCCGCATTCAAAAACGGAGTGTCCAGGCTCCATGGGAAGGTGTCGCGAAGCATGTGGCGGAACATCTGGCCGACGCTACCGATTCATGAAATCCCTATTGAACATATAACAAACGGGATCCAGACACTATCGTGGACATCGGACGAAATGATGAGACTCCTGAACAGGTACCTCGGGCCGCGGTGGATCGACAACCCCGCCGATGATACCATATGGAAAAATATCGACAGGGTACCCGATTCCGAGCTCTGGAGGTGCAGGGAAAGGCTCAGGGAAAGGCTTGTAGGATTTGCAAGGAACAAACAGAAGGAACAGCTGCTGAACAGGGGGCTCTCCCCGAAGGAGGCGGCAAAAGCCGACTCGGTACTCAATCCCGAGGCGCTGACCATTGGTTTTGCCCGGCGATTTGCCACATATAAAAGGGGGACGCTGATCCTCCGGAACATTGAACGGCTGAACGCCCTCCTTAACAACCGTGAAATGCCCATACAGATAATATTCAGCGGCAAGGCGCACCCGAAGGACAACATGGGCAAGGAGCTGATACGGCAGATCATACACCTTTCCTATGAGGAAAGGTTCAGGAACAGCATTGTATTTCTCGAGGACTACGACATCAATATCGCCAGGTACATCGTACAGGGTGTTGACGTGTGGCTTAACACCCCCATACGGCCCAAGGAGGCATCAGGAACAAGCGGGATGAAAGTCGTCCCTAATGGAGGCCTCAACATTAGCATACTTGACGGTTGGTGGGTCGAAGCATACGCTCCTGAAACGGGGTGGGCCATAGGTAAAGGGGAATCCTATGACGACCAGAATTACCAGGACGAAGTCGAAAGCCTCTCACTCTATAATATACTGGAGCAGGAGGTCCGCACTATGTTCTACAACAGGGGCCAGGACGGCATCCCCAGGGAATGGCTGAAAAAGGTCAAGGAGTCTATGAAACATATCAATCCCATGTTCAATACCAACAGGATGGTGAAGGACTACACGGAAAAATTTTACCTCAGGGCCCATGGAAATCATGAAAAATTCTCATCAGAAAATTTCAAGGTGACAAGGGAATTTACCAAGTGGAAAAAAGGCCTTCTGAAAAACTGGGGAAAAACCGCTGTGACTGACCTGATGCTGAAGGAAGAAAAGGAGATAACTGTCGGCTCAAAGTTGTATGTAAACGCCGAGGTAAACCTGGGGGACCTCCACCCTGAGGATGTCTTTGTCCAGATGTATTTCGGTACCCTGAACCATTCCGACGGTATTGACGACGGCATCGCGCAGCCCCTGACCCTCATAAAGGACCTGGGAAGCGGCCATTACAAATATGAGGGCCACCTCCTGTGCCTCCAGTCCGGGGAATACGGCTTCACGATAAGGATTCTTCCGAAAAACAAAAACCTTGTGAGAAATTTTGATCCGGACTTCAAGATATGCTGGGCCTAATTACAGAAAACATGCCTTTCCCCGGTACGGTTCCAGTGGAAAGCACAAGGCCAGACAATAGATGCGCCCTTTGCCACCGATAGTACAGGCAAGCATATTAGATGGAAATCTTCAAACTTCATGATTTCGGCGATGTAACCGGAATAGAGATGGGCTACAGCCCCATAGGCAGGCCTTACATGAATGTCCTGTTTTATTACACAGACGGGATTATTATCGATACCGGCCACAGCAATATGAGGCACAGGTGCCTGGAATTTCTCAGGGATAAAAAAGCAGAAGCGCTGCTCCTAACCCACTTTCATGAAGACCATAGCGGGAATGCCTTACATATAAAACTTATGAAGAACATTCCGGTTTATGCCAACCCCCTTGCCCTGGACATTCATCTAAAAGGATTCAGCATACAATTCTACCAGCATTACATGTGGGGAAAGGCAGAAAAAGTGAAAGCCGAACCCCTTCCCCCGGTAATTGAGAGCGGAGGCATATCACTCATCCCGGTTCATACACCCGGGCATACGCCGGATCATACGGTCTACCATGAAAAAAGCAGGGGATGGCTCTTCTCAGGAGATCTTTTTGTGGGTAGGCAAATAAAATTTTTCAGGGAAGGTGAAAATATCTATCAATGTATAGAATCCCTGGAAAAAGTTAAAAGGCTCGATTTTGATTCGCTCTTCTGCGGCCGCAATCCCCATGTAAAGGGCGGGAAAAAACAGATTGCCCTGAAACTGAATTTTCTCCAGGATTTCTGCGGGGAAATACATGCCCTTCTCGAAAGCGGGCTTGATGAAAAAGGCATTATGAAAAAATTATACCCAAGAGAAAACAGGTTCCTTAAACTCATAACCATGGGGAATGTCTCTTTTGCCAACATGGTACGGTCGGTCATGTACCATAAAAAGTAGCTCTTCAAATTTTACTAATTTTCTCATAAAAATCTGCCGATCTATATCCTACAGGAAAATTAAATTTCTTCCGGGGTAATGACAATGAAAAAATTAAAGGACATGCTGGAAATTCTAACAAACAGGCTGGGGCTTGTTGCTGTCAAGGGGGGCACAGAGGTGGAGGACATGACCTTTAATGAAATCCTGTTCTTTAAGAAAGTCGCCGGCGTTCTTCCTATGATAGTGAAGATCGGCGGCCCTGAGGCGAGAAATGACATGCGGGAGCTCAAGCGCTTGAATATTGACGGAATCCTTGCCCCAATGGTTGAGTCCGAATATGCCCTGCGTAATTTCATGGAGAGCCTCCAGGACATCTACAGTGACACCGTAATGCCCTATTCTGCCATTAATATAGAAACAATAACAGCCTGGAAGAACCTTGATTCCATAACCACGAACCCCTGGTTCACCAGCTTAGACCAGGTGACCGTGGGAAGAACCGACCTCTCTGGCTCCATGAACAGAAAACCCGATGACCATGACGTTTTACAAATTACCTCAGATATCGTCAGGCTTTCCAGGGAGAAGGGGAAAATCACCTCGGTAGGCGGCGCAATCCATGCCGCCAATGCCCGGATGATACTGGATATCATCAATCCCGACAGGGTAAATACCCGGCACCTCATATTCGACTGCAGGGAAACCATGAGTATTGAAGAATCTGTAACCCTCGGGCTGGAATTTGAACTGGAACTCTGCAAAAATTTAATGAAGGTGGAACCGGCAAAGGAGGAAGTCTACATTCGCCGCATGGAGACTACGAAAAGCCGCATCATCACCATGGCGGAGACTGCAGCGGTTCATGCGGAATGAATTCAGGCGCTTAAATATTCAAATTCAAAAGTCCCCCTGGTCTTGATGTTAAAAACACCGTCCAGGGTTGACAGCTCCATAAGTTCGCTCACCTGGGTATTCAAATCATAAAGGATTAAATCTATCCCGCCAGCATCCAGCTGTTTAAGAAGTTTTACAAGATACCCGAGCCCAATGGAATCAACCTGATAAATGTTCATGAAATTGATGGCAATGGTTTTAACATTATTACCGGCCAGATGTTCATTCACTGAGTTAAAAAATTTATCCATGGTATGCATATATTCACTGGTAAGTGTGCCGTCTATATGGAATATTATCATATCCTCTTTTTCTTCAATCTGAATGTTATCCATGTTATTTGTCCTGTCTTTGTTATTTATTCAATCGGAATGTACAATACATTCAATTTCTGCTGTTCATCCAATCCGGCCCCGTACATTAATGTCTGGAAAATCCATATTAAATTATATACAAAAAGGGAACTGCCCTGTATACATAATACAACCGTGACAACTGATTTAACCAATTATTATCATTTAAAACACAATAAAATGTCAAGCTGATAAAAATTTTTTTAAATAAGTACTAATACGTATTTCAAACACTCGCCGGATCCGATAGATTAAAAGTTGAAAACCTGGGAAAAATATCAATCCACGGCAGGGAACTGACAGTTAAAGTTTTAGGGTTTGATAAAACTGCATGAAAGGGATGAGTCATTCAATCCTGTTCCTCAGGCCGCTCCAGTAATCAGGGGGAGCACTATCCCCAGGGGCCCCGGATGCCGGCAATCGGCCATGTGGTCATAAGGTGTTTCGTCCCGGTTTATGATGATGATTTTCTTTCCATGTTTCCGGGCAATGTCTACAAGGGAGCATGCCGGCTGAACTATGAGGGAACTCCCCAGGGCCATGAAAAGGCCGCATGCTTGCACAGACCGCTCCGCCTTTAATAAATCTTCATGCACCAGGTTCTGGCCGAAGGATATGGTATTGGGCTTCAGAAAACCGCCGCACTTCAGGCACAGGGGCACCTCCTCCCCCCGTGTGATCCTCTCCAGCACAGGCATGATGCCTGTCACCTCGCCGCAGGAGAGGCAAACCGCTTCGCTGTTGGTCCCGTGGATATTGATTATCTTTTCCCGTCCCACGCCCCCTTTTTCATGGAGCCCGTCAATGTTCTGCGTAATGAGCATTGAGAGCTTTCCCCTCCGGTAAAAATCCCCGAGGGCCATGTGGGCGCTATTGGGCTCGCCCTCCAGCATTCCGGGGATGGTTTCGTACTTGTACCTCCAATAATATTTCCGCTTCTCCTGGTCAGCAAGAAATTCCTGGATGGTCACAGCCCTGTATGTTGACCAGACGCCGCCGGGGCTCCGGAAATCGGAGATGCCCGATTCCGTTGAAATGCCCGCGCCGGTGAGTACTGCCGCAGCTGCAGAGCCATGTACCATCTCCCTCATTTCTTCAATCGCCCTGTCCAACATGCCTCCCTGAATATTCAAATTGTATCATCATATCATAAATTCCCCAGTGCTTCACGTATGAATTTTACCCCCCAGGATATGGTCACCAGCCCGAGAAAGGTAGTGAGCACCCTGATTGTTGTTTCATTGAGCACTTTTTTCAATTTTGACGACATGATAAAAAGCACCGCAGTCAGTACAAGCACGATGGCGATAGATGCACCGGTTGCAGCCTTGCCGTAATCCCTGACTGAAATGATGATGGTGGTTATTGCAGCCGGTCCCGTGAGGAGCGGTGTACCGATTATGGATGCAATGGCATGGGAGGAAGTCTTCTTCATCATATCCTCCTGGGTGAAGGAGAGGCCCGATATCATCTTGATCCCCAGGATATTCAGGATTATCCCCGATGCCGCCTTGAAGTCATTCATTGTAACACCGAAGAGATAGATTGTTTTCTCTCCGAAAAAAAGAAAAACATAGGATATGGATGCGGCAACGAATATGGACATGAAGGCGGTCTTCATCCTTTCCCGCGGCTCCATCCCCCCGGTGGCCGAAAAAAACACAAGCATGCTTGCAAGGGGGTCAAAGATGACAAAAAACAGAATCGTAAGTTTAAGCAGGCTGTCGTCCATTTTTTCTCCGGTAACAGTTATGGTTAAATTTACCTATGGGCTGAAAATTTTTCAATAATATTTTGGTAGCTGAGCATCAGTGATGCAGAGAGACCTGCAGCCATGCCAAAAATTCCAATTTTAATATGTGCCATAATTTTTTCTTATATTTTTATTATTTCACCTTCACGGTAATTGAAACCATGGTGCCGTCAGGGGGGAGAACCTCCCTGTTTCCGGTAAATGCCACCTCTTTCCTCTTCTCCACGGCGCCGTAGGTATATGCTGAATTGCTCACGATTCCCACAGGGCAGCTGTCGAGGCACATGAGGCAGCCGGAATTTTTATCATTGGCCATCTTTATATTCCCCCCGAACTTCATTTCCATGGGCTTTTTATTGCTGTCCCTGACTACCTCGTCGAGCCTGTAGGCCTTCGGGGCCCCGTCCCATGTAACTGTTATATCAAGTGAATCGCCGCTGACACTGGTCTTCTCCTTGTTCTCCATGGTCATGTTGTCGCCGGATTTACCGCCGATCTTTTTAAGGGCATCGTAGAATTCGGCATGGCCGGCCATGCTGGTGAATATGGACTTGGACCCATTGCTGCCGTCCTTGAACACAGCACAGTGCCTTGTGGGCTCAACAAAATATTTTCCGTTCACCCTGGCCATGAATGTCACTGTTTTGTTCTTCTCATCAACTATGAGCGGATTCGAGGGAGTCTCCCTGGATCCGCTGCCGATCTTTGGTGTCTTAGAATCGCCGCATCCGATAAATAATGCCAGTACAAGGATGAAAGCAATGCCTGCGGATATAAAATTTTTTACATAAACCATAAAGGCCTACTCCTTTATATTCGGTATAGAGCCGTGTAAAGGCTCCTTTCCGGAATTTTTTTCACGTTTCGCCTTTATCAGTAAAAGTATTTTTTTACCTATCACCGGCAGGATCCCTATGAGCACAAGTGAAACAAGTATTGACGGGGAAATTATTTCCGATACGGAATGTATCTTCCCCAATTCACTCCCTGCGTTTACAAACAGTATTGTCCCGGGGAGCATGCCCAACTGGGATACGGCATAGAACTTCCAGAAGGGCATGGCTGTCAGTCCCATGGCCATGTTTGTAATAAAGAAAGGGAATAGCGGAATCAGCCTGAGCGTCAGGAGATAATATCCCCCCTCTGATTCCACACCCCTGTTAACCCTGGCAATTTTTTCAGGGAACTTCTTTACGATGAAATCCCTGAATATGTACCTTGCAATGAAGCAGCCTGCAGTGGCGCTTATACTGCTGATAAAACTGATAATCACTGTACCCTTCACCACACCGAAAATGGCGCCTGCCGCCAGCCCGAGTACTGCGGCGCCGGGAAGGTTCAGGCTTACCACGATTATGTATATCAGGCAGAAACCCCCTATGAAACGGAAAGGGTCGCCTGTATATAGTGCATACAGACGTTCCTGCGACTCCTTGATATACCCCAGGGTAAAATAGTCCTCTATGCCCAGTATGAAATACAGGGCCACGAGGCAAAGGATCAGGGAAATCAGCACGATTTTCTTTTTCATATATTCATGGGTATTTTTTAAAACTAATAATTATATTTTATAAAACCAGATAAAATTTATTAAATAGCCTGTCAATAATAAATCAAATTTATGAATACTAAAAATCTATATTTTTAATGAATATCCCGCTGCATTAAACTCCGGCTTATACTATAATGGAGACGGCAGCTTTATCTATTGATTTGTTGAGATCGGAAAGGGATTATTAAACTAAGGGATGAAAGTCCGGTACTTTTTCCTATTATCAAAAGGGAAATAAAATTTAATTTCTATGCACCGAAAACCCTGGGCCTCATATACCTGTCTATAAGCGGAACAGCCCCGTTCATGAGAAGAATTGAATAGGAGACCCCTTCGGGCCAGCCTGCGAGGAATCTTATTAAAAAGGAGAATAGCCCGCAGCCCATACCGAATGCCAGCATCCCGGCGGCTGTCACGGGGGTTGTAATAATATCAGCGGCCATGAACAGGGCATAAAAAAGGGTCCCTCCGGAAAAAACGGTAGCCAGGGCGCAGGCTCCGGCCAAAGGAATGCCCGCAGCCTTGCAGAAGACAAATGCTGTGATGGCAACAGTTCCCATGAAAGCAAGGGGAATGCGCCATTTCATAATTCCCCTGGAGATTAAAAAAACCGCTCCCATGAGAACCATTAGCGCCGATGCCTCCCCGGGCGCCGGACCCGTGCTGTCGAGGAGGAGTGACTTTATCAAAGCCGGCGTGATACCATTCAGGGCTTTATCATACACCTCTCCCTGAAATGCCGCCATATGATTTTCAGAAAAAATGTTCCACCCCGATTTCAAGTAAACCGGCCAGAGAGCAGCCATCACCACCCTGGAACACAGGACCGGATTGAAAACATTCCGGCCCAGCCCTGTGAAAATCAGCCTGGATGCGATGACTGCAAAAAGTGATCCGAGAGCCGGCAGCCACAAAGGGGCGCCGGCAGGGATGCTCAGGGCAACAAGGAGGCCGGCTACAACCGCAGAACCGTCCTTAATAGTGACGGGCTTTTTAAACAGGAGACTGTACATAAGTTCTGCCAATACCGCACTTGAAGCTGATACCAGTATAGATCCCAGCGCAATCAACCCGTAGAGATAGGATGAATAGATGATAACAGGAAGGAGCGCGGCTGCAATACTCCACATGATCCGGGGAATGGAACCGCCGGAATGTATATGGGGCGGCACGGTTAAAAACAGGTTTGATGTCCCCTTTTGTTCTGTCATATCAGGCTGTCCGGATTTGATTTCATAGCGCTGGCAATTCCAAGGCCAGTTTTATATACTGGCTCATGGGTCTCTTCGCGGGGCATACATAGGAGCATGCGCCGCATAGTATGCAGTCATGGATGCCGAGTCTTTCCATGTAATCGAATGAACCTGAATTCATCTTCTCTATCCCATTCCCCAGTTCACAGGGCATAAGCCCTGCCGGGCATACATTGACACAGCTGCCGCACCTGATGCATGGATGAAACGGGCCTTCATACACCTGGTCCCTGGAAAGAAAGATAATACCGGTAGTCTCCTTGGTAACCGGCATGTCGGTATCATGAATTTCATAACCGCTCATGGGGCCTCCTGAAATTATCCTGGCAGGCTTGCCCGTCAGGCCGCCGCACTCCTCGATCACACTTGAAATCCTTGTCCCGATCCTTATCTTATAATTTCCCGGATTTCTTATAAGGCTTCCGGACACGGTGACATACCTCTCAAAAAGGGGCTTTCCCGTGACCACTGCCTCCCTGACGGCATGGACAGTCCCGATGTTAAAAATGGCCGCATGTATATCTGCCGGAGCCCCTTTTGAAGGGACCTTTCTTCCGGTCAGGGAATAGATAATGTTCTTTTCCGCGCCCTGGGGGTATTTCGTCTTCAACATGACTATGGAGATATGTTCAGGAGGGGCCGTTTCCGTTATGGCATCGGTAAGTTTTTTTGCCGCTGCCATCTTATTATCCTCGATGCCGATAAGAGCCCTGGATATTCCCAGCGCCTTAAGAATTATCCTTATGCCTGTTACGACCTCGAACGGGTAGGTCTTCATGAGCATATCATCTGCGGTAAGGTAGGGCTCGCTTTCACATCCGTTTATTATGAGCGTGTCTATGCCGCTGCCCTTACCTCTGGAGAGTTTTACATGGGCTGGAATGGAGACTCCTCCAAGTCCGACGATACCCGCATTACGGATGATTTTTATAATATCATCACAGGTCAGCTTATCCCAGTCTTCTTCTCTCTTCATTCTCCCGGAAGACGGGAAAGCCCCTTCGGCCTCAATTACGACAACAGGTGTTTTTTTTTTCCTACAGGGAGTTCAATGATTTCAATAACTTTTCCGGGGACTGAAGCATGGACATTGGCGCTGTTAAAACCGTCGGCAGCCCCTATGAGCTGGCCCTCAGTGACCATGCTCCCCACTGACACAACCGGTTTTGCCGGAATGCCGATATGCTGAAGCATGGGGATATAACAGAATTGAGGAATGGGAAGATTGACAAAATCAAGATTTTCCGTTGTAACCTTATTACAGGGCGGATAGATTCCGCCTCTGAAGGTTAGAGCCATGATTAGAATTCCTTGGTTGAGTATATCTCGTCTTTTATCGGCAGTTCTTTTCTTAAATTCTTGATATAAGGGAACAATTCACCGGCTTCAGTATAATATTCACATTCATCGATTATTCTTCTGGCAACGGTGAAATATTTATAGAGTTTTTCCTCGCCTGAACGCTTTACCCATTTCTTCTTGAGACATTTTACCCTGAGGACATATCTGTCCGGTTCCGATTCATACTGCCTTATCACAATACAGAATACACAGTTTGAACAAAAAATCTTATCTTTTGACATCAAACATCTCCTTGAAATAATGGGGGAATAATTGCCCGGTCTTAGTTGACTTATCTATAATTTATTAATATTTTGCAATAAAAAAATTTTATTGCAAATCAGTCAAGAAATTTTATCTTGCTTTTTATAAAAAAAGGTTTTTTTGCTGTTGATTTCATTTTTTCACAGTAAATTTCAGGTTTTTCCCTGCCATTACATATAAACACTCATAAATAGTCCTTATCCGGACATATCCGGCAATATCTGACTGATTAATTAAAAAACATCCGCAGCAGGTATAAATTTTAAAAAAATAATTTTTTTAATTGAAATAAACTATGTGCCGGATTATAGATTTACTGCTATAAATAAATTCTGATTTATAAAATTAAAACAAATTCCCGCATTTTCAGGAGGAAATATGAAAATCCTTTTTCAATCAGTCTGTTTATTGATTATCTGCATATTCACCGGAATCCCCACACTTGGCCTGGAGGTGGATGTGGATGAGGTAAGAACCGGTAAAAAAGTTGAATTTGAAAACTACAGGGGGGCCTATCAGTACCAGGATACTGAGAAGGATATCAAAAACATCGGGGCCGATCTCTCCGTAGGGCTTGAAAAAGCAGGCGACAACGTCCTGTTCAGGCTGCAGATGAAATATTCAGTCATCCATGCAGTATCAAAGGATGAGCCGGAAAAATACTCCGCGGATATCATCTCTATAGACAGGGACGCAAGCATAGGCCATATAAATGCCATCAACCTCATCATCTCGGGATATCTTGAAAAAAAATATGCCTACTCCCGGGAGAATGCAAAGGCCCTTTCCCTATTCATTACATATTATAATGCGGTGTACCGGGGCAACACGGGCTACTTCGGCTCAAAATATAAAAAAATTGTCATGGACCAGGTGACAGCCGGCAATGCCGGTTTATCAACAAAGTATTATCAATGGCCCGGCGCATCAAAAATAATTATACCCCTGACGGAAGAATCAAAAAAGGGGAAACTGGACAGCATTGATCCCTTTATTATTTCCGACAAAAACGTTACGGACAAAGTCAGAAAGGATGATAAAAATATTGAGGATAGAAAGACCATCATAGCGATCAAGGAGGATGTGGTAAAGAAGGAGAAGGAGGATATAGTAAAGAATAAAAAAAAGGCCGACGAGGAGAAGAAGGAAATTGACACCGGCAGAAAAATCATAGATGAAAAAAAAGATAAAATCATCATCGAAAAAAAGGAAATTATAAAGGAGAAGGAAGAGGTAAAAAAAATAAAGGACGAAATAATAAAGAAGGAAAAAGAGGGTGAACTGGTCAAAAAAGAGGAGAAAATTAAAGAGGCGGAAAAAACTATTAAAAAAGAAGAGAATACCCTGAAGGAGAAAGAGGGCGATTTAAAGAAAAAAACAGAGGTGATAAAGGATAAGGAGAAGGAGACTTCCAAAAAGGAGGAAACCGTTAAGGAAGAGAAAAAGGTTGTCGAAAAGGATGAATTGAAAAAGGATATAGAAAAAAATCCTGAAAAGGCAAGGGAAAAACTTGCAGAGAAATCGGAAAAACTGGAAAAGAAAGAGAAGGAACTGGAAAAGAAAGAGGAGGCCCTGAAAGAAAAAAAACCCAGCAGGGACATTGAAGGCGAAAACCTCTATTATATTAAGACCGATGAATGGGTGAAAAACGGGCATTACAACAATGAATTATTCCTGATACATGTAACCACGATGAAAATTAAACTGAAATCACCGGTACCCAATATCGGCGGAAGAAAATTCGACATCTTCGCCGGGGGCATTGTAATCATTACCCGCACCGGCCCCGTTGATTCAAAACACAGGCTGACCCTCCTCAACAAGGACTCCCTTGAGGCAGTTACATTCGGAACTGACGGTATTTTCTTCAGAAGTTTTGTCGAGATAAGGGAAAATTTCATCTACGCTGTCATCATGGAGAATGACAAATTTTACCTGGGGAAATTCGATGAAGGCCTGAAGCTCAAGTCAAAATCAAAGGAGGAGGTGCACGGGGACACCTTTATTACCTTTTTCAATGAATACATCTATATGAACAACAGGGATAAAAGGATCATCGTATTGAAAAAGGAGGATCTCTCCTTTGTTGACCTGATAAAGCCATGACGGCGGTTTATTTTTTCTGATGCCTCAGCAGAAATTAAGATAGCGCACCGGATATTCACGGATAAACATGAGTAAAATCAAGGGAACCTCGGATAATTAAAATTTTCTTTCCAGGAATTTCCACGTATAAATGAGAAAAGCAGACCCCGGAAATCATTAAAAAAATCAGTAAGTATTTCATAAGACCTCCCATTTATGAGACAAATAGCATCTTATAAACACCGATTTTATGATGAATAAAAAGATTTATGGGGTTGTCTTAAAATTTTATTTATAAGCATCTTTCCTATGACGGATATAAAAAACGGTTAAACAATTAATGTCATCATCAACCTGGTATATAATTCTATAATCGCCAACCCGCAAACGATAGGTATTATCAGTATCTGCAAGTTTTAATGAATTTCTGGGATGGGGTTCATCTTTAAGTTTTTCAATTTTATTGATAATTTTTTCGATAAATTGGCGATCAATTTTCTTTAAATCTTTCTCAACTTGCCGTTTAATTATAATTTCATACACTACAGATTACTTCAACTTCTTTCTCAGTTCTTTGAGAGATATAGTATCATCACTTTTTCTTTCAGCAATTTTTGTAAGATCATGAATATCTTCCATAAGGTTATTATATTGCTCAATTGGCAATATAACAGCACTTTTCTTTCCTTTATTATCAACAATGAATTTTTCATTCAAAGCAGGCATACAAAACTCCTTTTTTCATTATATAATAAATACTTAAAATAAAACGGAATTTAGCAAGAAATTTTTTTGATAAAATCAAAAATAGTGATGCGGCTAAAAACTGTTTATCAAGCAGAAAAATATACGAGCAATCCGGCGCAAAGCGCCGGATTGCGAACAATACTCAATCCCCTAAAACTCCACATACCCCTCAACCTTCTGAATCACCGCCGCAGGTTTTGATGCGCCGAAGTTTTCAATGGAAGACAATCTTTTTTCTATGACGTCGATGCAGAATTTGAGCTCTGAGTTTTCCATGCGTTACATTGAGCTCTCACTACCTTTTTCCGATTTGAGTCCATTCTTTTCAACTTTTAATTCCTTATGGTAGTGAAGTTAATTTGCCTTAAGTAATAGCCCTGAACTCCCCATCAGTTGATACCGCCTCATGAATTACTTTTTCAACTTCCTTTGCCTTTCCAGGAATTTCCGCGTATAAATGAGAAAAGCAGACCCCGGAAATCGTAAAAAAAATCAGTAAGTATTTAATTGATTAGCTTCCCATAGGGCAGAATGAACTATATCGGAACTAAATTTTTCTCTTTCCAGGGATTTTGCACTTAAGAATATCGGTGCAGCGTCCCCGGAAATCGATCAGTTGAGCTTGATGATAAGATCCACACGCCTGTTTTTACGGCGGCCTTCATCGATGCTGTTGTCCGCGATGGGCTTGTCAGCGCCGAAGCCCTTGTAGGAGAGCTTGTCGGTTCCGCCTTTTGATTTCAGATACTCGGCAGCAGCCCTGGACCTGTTCATAGAGAGGTCCAGGTTGTATTTGGCTTCGCCTGTACTGTCAGTATGCCCCTCAACAATGACCTCCCTGTCAGGGTACCTGGATTTAATGATACCCAGCGCGGTATCGAGGATTTTCCTTGATTCGCTATTAAGTTCAAAGGAGTTTACATCGAAAAGCACTTCTCCGATCCTGAGGACCAGGCCCCTCTTTTCCGTATCAATCTTAATTCCGCTGTCTTTTGGCAGGCTTTTCTCTATATCCTTCCTTGCCCTCTCCTTCTCATCATCATTTACCGCCGGGTAAACCTTCGGCCTGCTCTCAATGTTCATCTTAAATTCAATACTGCCGAATGCCCCCCTTTCGCCGGCGAAGACGAACATAATGTTGTACCTCTCCTTCATTTCGCCGGGAGAATTTCCCTTCAGGTCCCATTCAATTATCCCCGAACTCTGGCCGAAAATTTTCACCGGATAGTCTCCTGGATATTTACCGCCGGTGAGGTCCTTGTCTATGATGAAATGATAATTGATGAGCGCTGTTTCGCGTCCGTCAGATTTTTTTACCGACAGGAGGGTGTATGAAGCTTCAAGATTAAGATTAAGGGGAACGGAAAAATCCCTTAACAGCAGATTTACAGGCGCGGTCCATGTATCTCCCGGATGTATATCCTGTGCAGGGAATGTGGGCAGGTGCCTCATATTGGGGAGCATATATTTTTTATCAACATGCATCCTGCCGGTCCTCTCGATCCTGAAGTCCGATGAATACTCCTCCATGAGCAGGAACACGGCATCGTCCAGGTCCTTTCTGAATATGGAGAACATGGCTTTGACCGCGCTGGACCCCTCCTCCCTGCCGGTGCAGGTGAGGTTTATGATATTCCTTTCATTATAGACGCGGGTGAGTTTTGAGTTTATAAGATATTTAATATCGGCAGTTCTGACAATTTCAACACGATCGCTTATATTCATTTCCCATTTGAGGGAAACCGCGGAAGCAGATGCCGGGAAACATATGCAGAATGCAAGGCTGATGTATAGAATTGGCTTCATGATACAGGTTTTATTATGGGCTTACTCTTTTATTGTTACTACTCAGCTATAAATAATAGCTCAGGCCTTCACGCGGATATTCACGGATTTTTTTTAATATCATTATAAGAAACTTATTCTCATTTTAGGTTTATTTTTTTAATGCAATACTAAATTTTCATTTTTATCTTATTTTTACCAGTGTTTACCCGTGCTAAGACCTGAGCAAAATTTTTTCCTATTTTTCGGCTGAGTAGCTACCTTTTATTGGTACAAAACTTTCATGCTGACGGTTGACAACAGTACGCATTAACTCTTCAGCCTGACGGCCTATTTCAACGCGATGTTCATCTCGAGCTGGCCCATTGGGCTGTAAAGATTTATTCCCAGAGTTGTCTGCTTTATCATTGTTATAGTAAAGCTTTTCCCTTCCACCACTGTGGGGGTAGTGATATCTATTGTCTTGCCCGATGTTGCAAAAAGGTTCATGGCATTGCCGGTGATCATATTTGCAAGCTCTCCAACAATGTCCTTGTATTCAACTTTTATCTGCTCCTCGGAAAGTCCCGGGGCAAGTATGCTTGCTATCTTATATACCATGTTAAATTCCATGCTGTACACGACTTCACCGGTTATACCCCCTGTAATGCCGATAATTATTGCCACATTCATAGATGGGATGGGACTCTCCTTTATTACCAGTTTGCCCCTTCTCAGATCAACATTGAGGATTGATTTAAAAACGGCACTTGCTGCTTCAAGGAAAGGATTTACATACTCGGCATTTATGTTCATTTTTATTAAATGTCTCCTTAATTAAGTATTAATTCTAAAATACCGGTTATCCCGTAACCTGCGCCTGATTCCAGTATGATAAACGATTGCTATAATAAAAAATATTCAATGGAATCTGATCAATTATACGAGGTTCCCTTATAAATATCAATCAGTTTTTAAATTTTTTACAATTTTTGATTTTTCACTCAGACTGGTCATCATATTTCTTGTAATGGCATCGAGCATTTCATATCCGATTATTCTTTCAAGGCTGGCGTAATCGGATTCCCCGGGCTTTTTAAGATTCACATCAAGCATAACAGGAGTGAAAATATAGAGTCCGGCGCCTGACTCTATCACCTTTGACGATGCCCCTTTTTTAAGTGACAGGCAGGACTCTCTGAATACCATGGAATTTGAAATATCTGTCAGGGGATTTTCCTCTTTTCCTTTATTATCAAGGACCTCGTCACCCATTTTAAAAACCTTCGACTCTCCTGTCATTCCCTTGAGTAAATCCGCAACCATATTGAAATCACCGTTTTTCTCAACCGCGGAATTCAAGTCGGCAACAAATCCTTTGATGCTTTCATCGAGCTTTTTCTTTTTCAGCTTATCCTTGATCCTGAGCCTGTCGGTATTCGGGTCCTTGAGTTCACCTGGGTTTTTCCCCAGGTCCTCGGTAATTTCACTTTCGGTGACATTTATTCTGCCGGAAAAACGCTTTTCCATTTCATTCCTTGCAAGATAGGCGTATTTAATCTGGATTTTTGAATTATTTGCCGTATATTCGATATTTATATCATCAGGTGAAACGGCTGTGCCCATCTGAAGATATCGGAAAAGGTCCTCTTTCATTAAGCTGTTCCGGACCATTTTTGTAAAATTTACTGTACTCATATTGGTCTGCCTTAATATCATCCTGTACCTTTCCATGTCAAACCTGCCGGTAGCCTGGTTCTGGAACTCCTGCATGCCCCTGATATACCGTAATATCCTCTCCTCAGTGGCATCAATGCCCAGATCTTTTGCTTTCTGCAATATGAGGATTTCCCCGATAAAATTTCTAAAGACGGTATTTTCCATATTCTGTTTATCAGAAGATTCTTTAGACAGGAGATCCTTGTACCTGTCACGGAACCGGTAATAATCAAAGGCATGTATTTTCTCACCGTTTACAATGGCCACAGTGGTATTATCGAGGCCCAGCTTGGAAACAAAATCGGGCATGCCAAAGGAGATTACTATGATGAGGCCGAAAAACCCCATGATAAAATATCCCACAGCTTTAACTAATTTGGACTTGGAATCAAACATATCGCACCTGCTATATTAGTATTTCAACATTTTCATGGATACAGGCCCCGGGCCTGAAAAGCACAACTTGGAATTTTTTTATTTTGCTGAAATTTGTCAATGAGAATAATTATTTTTCAGCTTCATCGATAAGCATAATCGGAATACCTTCTTTTACAGGATATTTTCTATTGCATTCGATACATATAATCTTTTCATTCCTTGCATCATATTCCACATCACCCTTGCATGCCGGACATGCAAGAATTTCAAGGAGCTTTATATCTATCATAAAAACCTCTTTTTTCTGGTATTTTTTAAAATTATCCTTAAAACGCTGATTTCGTCAATAAAAATAAATATATTTCCACTGTTTCTACGACAATTTTTCCTTTCTTAAACTGAATGACCTCGCCTTCCCTCTCTCACAATAGGGCTAACCACTACCAACATTTTCCATGTGTGTAAATGGAGACTATATATCCCCCTATCCCCCTATCTCATATATTTGTGAGTAGAAGTTCAAAATGGAATAATGAACCAAATTTTTATAATTTTTCATAGACCCTGTAATTATTACTTGAAATTATGTCCCATGGAGAAATGATCAGGATATGAAATTCATTCATCTGCATAACCATTCCGACTATTCCATTCTTGACGGCGGTATCACCATAGACCGGCTCATAGCCCGCGCAAAGGACCTGGGAATGCCCGGAGTTGCAATTACCGACCACGGCAACATGTTTGGGGCCATAGAGTTCTACCAGAAGGCTAAAAAGGCCGGGATTAAACCGATTATCGGCCAGGAATTCTATATGTCCCCCGGTTCAAGGTTTAAAAAGGAATCGGCGAAAGCAGAAGGGGGCGAAAATGCCTACCACCTGATCCTGCTTGCAAAAAATGAGGCTGGATACCGCAATTTATTGAAGCTCTCTTCTATCGGATACACCGAGGGTTTTTACTATAAGCCCAGGATAGACATGGAGGTTCTTGAAAAATATTCCCAGGGCCTTATATGCAGCACAGCATGCATAGCAGGGCAGATTCCCGTGCATATCCTCAAAGGTGAAAACAGCATGGCCATTGAGATGGCCGGCAGGTTAAATGAAATTTTCGGCAGAGATAACTTTTACCTGGAAATGCAGTACCATAATATCCAGGAACAGGCCGTGGTAAATAAGGAACTGATAAAGATGTCATCGGCCCTGGGCATTCCTCTCATCGCCACCAATGACGCCCACTACCTCACAAGGGAGGACTCCTTCTCACACGAGGTGCTCCTCTGCATTCAGACAGGAAAAACCCTTGAAGATAAAACCCGCATGAAGTTTTCATCGGATGAATTCTACGTGAAAACCACGGAAGAAATGGCAGCACTATTCCCGGATAATCCCGAAGCCCTTGCCAACACGGTTAAGATCTATGAAATGACAGACCTGGCCCTTGATCTCAACAACGTTGTACTCCCCCATTTCGATGTCCCGCAGGGATATGACCTGAACACCTATCTGAAAAAGCTGGTATTTGAAGGAGCGGCAACACTCTACGGCAAGAACCTTCCGATCCATGTGGTGGAGAGGATAGAGTATGAAATCTCGGTCATAGTAAACATGAAATTTTCAGGGTATTTTCTCATTGTTTGGGATTTCATCAAACAGGCGAGAAAAATGAGTATAGCCGTAGGCCCGGGAAGGGGATCGGCCGCGGGCTCCATTGTATCGTACTGCCTGGGCATTACCGCCCTTGACCCGCTGAAATACAACCTCCTCTTTGAGAGGTTCCTTAACCCCGACAGGAATGAGATGCCCGACATGGATCTGGACTTCTGCGCGGACAGGAGGGAGGAGGTTATCGACTATGTACGGAAAAAATATGGCGATAACCATGTGAGCCAGATAATCACCTTCAACAAGATGACTTCAAAGGCAGTAGTCAAGGATGTGGCCAGGGTGCTCAACATCCCCTTTGCCAAGGCCAACGATATTAGCAAGCTCATCGAAAAGGAGACCCTTAAGGAGAGTATAGATTCCTCGCCGGAACTTAAGAAATTATATAAGGACGAAGAGGTGGGGCACCGCCTCATAGACATTTCCCTTAAGCTGGAAGGCCTTATTCGCTCGGCGGGGAAGCATGCGGCCGGGGTGGTCATCTCAAGGGGGCCCCTCTGGGATTATGTACCCCTCTACCGGGACTCCAAGGAGGGGACCATCTCGTCCCAGTACGACAAGAACACCCTTGAGAAGGCGGGGCTTGTCAAGATGGACTTCCTGGGCCTCAGGAACCTGACCATTATTGAGAAATGCGTGGGCCTTATCAAAGAGAATGCGGGAATAGATCTGGATATAACCACGATACCGCTGGATGATAAAAAAACCTACAGGCTGCTGCAGAGAGGTGATACAAAAGGGGTATTTCAGCTTGAAAAAAGCGGGATGCAGAACCTCCTCAAACGGATTGCGCCTACATCATTCGAGGAGATAATCGCAATTGTCGCCCTGTACAGGCCGGGCCCCCTGAAATCAGGAATGGCCGATGACTTTGTCGCGAGGAAAAAAAACACCTCGCTTGTGGCATATCCCCACCCCTCCCTGGAGCCAATACTCAAAGATACCCTGGGTGTTGTCATATACCAGGAACAGGTTATGCTTATTTCGCAGGTCATGGGGGGGTTCACTCTTCCTGAAGCTGACAAGCTCCGGAAGGCCATGGGCAAGAAGAACATGGATATTATCAACAGCCTTGAGGCTAAATTCCTGGCAGGTGCGGAAAAAAATAAAATCGGCCGGGAACTGGCTTCCAAGGTCTACCGGATGATAGAAAAATTCGGCGAGTACGGATTTAACAAGTCCCACTCGGCCGCCTATGCCCTGGTATCATACCAGACGGCATATCTGAAAGCAAACTATCCCCTTCAGTACATGACAGCCCTCCTCTCGGCCCAGCCGGATAACCAGGATGATGTTGTACAATACACAAACGACTCCAGGGCCGCGGGCATAAACGTCCTTCCCCCGTCAATAAATGAAAGCCTCTTTGACTTCTCTATCGAGGGGAGCTCAATACGGTACGGCCTCGGGGCAATAAAAGGGCTCGGCAAAAAGGCCATTGAGGACATTGTATCTGCAAGGATGAAGATAAAAAAATTCAGCAGCTTCAGAGACTTCCTGGAAACTACCGGCTCCCTGTCGATAAACAGGGGGGTGCTGGAATCTCTCATAAAATCCGGGGCCTTTGACGCGCTTTATCCCAACAGGGCTGCGCTGTTCAATTCCATTGACATCCTCATTGACACTGCAAAAAAAATGCAGGAGGATCGGCTTTCCGGCCAGGGAAACCTGTTCAGCCCTGCTCCCGGCTCCGGGGAGAGGGACGGCCTGGATATAGCAGACTTCGCCGATTGGACCGATAAAATTAAACTGGGGTTCGAGAAAGAGGCGCTCGGTATGTACATATCGGGCCACCCCCTGATGAAATATGAGAACGAGATTAAAGCGCTGTCTTCAGTTAACCTGTCAAACCTCACGGAAGAACTCAAGGGGAAAGATGTCACGATAATCGGAATTGTACGCGACTTTGAAATTAAGAGGTCGCAAAAAAACAATAACCGTTACGGTACAGGAATCCTTGAAGATCTCTACGGCACAATTGAAATTATTATTTTTTCATCGGTTTTAAAAAAGTATGAAGATATGCTCTCATCAGACGAACCCCTGGCTGTCACCGGCACTTTTGAGTTTGACGACGACAGGCCTAAAAAAATCATTGTTACAAGCGTGAAAAGCCTAAGGGAGTTCCGGCGCCAGGCAATATCAGCCCTGCATATAAAACTGGACTCCCCTGAAATAGATGAGGATATGCTCAATACACTTAAATCAGCTTTTCTGAGGAACAGGGGGGACTGCCCTATTTTCTTTCATGTAAATGAAGAGAAAGGCGAAAAAATAATAAAGGCCCATTCAACCTTTAACATAAGCCCCTCGGAAAGCCTGGTAAAGGACATCTCAGAAATATTAGGCGGGGAGTCGATACGGTACACCGTGGGTAATCTTTAATGGCCCGGCCCCATGAGAATTTCCGCCGCCTTCCCAAGGGCCATGGCCCTGTGGCTGTGTCTGTTTTTCTCCTCAATTGTTAATTCTGCCATTGTTTTCCCGAGTGCGGGGATGTAGAATATGGGGTCATATCCGAAACCCATGCCTCCCCTTGGCTCCCGGGTGATTTCACCTTCACAGGTCCCCTCTGCGGCCTTCCAGGTTCCGTCAGGGAAGGCCAGTACAATGACACACACGAACCTGGCCCGCCTCTCCTCAATGCCCCTCATCTCGCGAAGGATCAGACTGTTCCTTCCTGCATCATCGAGCCCCTCCCCCCCATATCTGGCTGAATAGACGCCCGGTTTCCCGCCCAGAGCGCGAACCTCCAGGCCTGAATCATCGGACATTGCAGCCATCCCTGAATAATCTGAAATGGTCATGGCCTTTTTAAGGGCATTCTTTTCAAAGGTGTCCCCGTCTTCAATTACCTCAGGAGGATTTTTCAGGGAGGATAGGGGAAAAAACTCAAAATGATGCAAATCAATTAATTTATTTCTTATCTCAATAATTTTATTTTTGTTGTTCGTTGCCAGAATAACCTTCACAATACCCTTTCCCTTATAAATGATACTATTTATCTGATACATTCCTTAACAAATAATCATCCTTTTTTTTAAATTAGTATTTGCAATATTTCCCTGTATTATATTATTTTATATACAAAGAACAATGAGGTATGTCAATATATTAATGTAATCATATATATTACATTCTTCATAGCGCTCATAAATAAATGAAACTATCATTGCAAAATCATCTTCAAAGTACGCCATTTCCCAATGGTCATTGAGACATACATGAAATAACCTTAACACAAAAAGCGAGATGAAATGAAAAGGGACCTGAAACTTCTGGCTGTATTGATATCATTCTGCATACCCGATATACTATTATTATTATTCATTATCTGGTTTATACGGCAGCCGGTTCATGACGATATGATGATCCTGATGCCGGTCTGCTCATCTCTTTTGATACTCCGGTATGCCTTCATGATCATCTACTATAAATATTTTTATTCGGCACGTATGAATATCATCGATGAGATAATTTCCGATTTCAGAAAGGGGAAATTCTCGGTGAAACACCCGGAGGAAATCGGCAGTGGTGTTTTCAGGAAAATAATGAAGGAGCTGACATTAACCGGGAAATATCTTGATGAGATTGTAACTGTTCAGAAAAATGAGATCGACACGCTTCATGAATTCTATAACAGCATTGTGTTTTCAATCAGCTCTTTTTTCATGGTACTGGGGGATGATGAAAAAATAGTGTATGCCAACGACGGATTTTGCAAAAAATTCAGGTTCGACAGGGAGGAACTGGTCGGAAAGAGGATAGATGACATTTTCTATTTTGTAAATGCCAGGCTCAAAGGGGCCATCATGAAGGTAAAATCCATGAACAAGCCGGTTGTTCTTGAACAGACCCATCTGTTATCGGTCAATAAAATATCTATCATATCTGATATCAAGATATCAAAAATTCTTGTGCGCGGGAAAAACCAGATCGTGGTAATCCTTGACGATGTGACGACCAAATTAAAAAAGGATTACCAGATAACACTCATGAGCCATATATCGGGCTCCTTCCAGAAGGATCTGAAAATAGAGATGGTACTGTACAATATTCTTACTGCCGTTACATCAGGGTCGGGGCTGGGGTTTAACAGGGCAATGCTCTTTCTCATTGATGAAGAAGGTAAGGCACTGACCGGCATGATGGCAGTGGGGCCCGACTCTCTTGAAGAGGCAATTGAAATATGGAGCTCCATATCCAGCCAGGATATAAAAAGCCTCAACTACGAAAGCTCCCCCAGGGAGGGGAAAAAACTGCTCAACAGTGTACTGTCTGCGAATTTCTCCATGAATGAGGACAATATCTTCATCCGATCACTTAATAACAGGGAGATTATACACATCTATGACTCACTCATGGACGAGAATGTTGACAATGGGATCAAAGAGCTTATGGACGTCAGGGAATTCATCATTGTCCCCATGATGGCGATGAATAATCCCATAGGACTCATTGTGGTTGACAACAAGTTCAACCTGGTTCCCATAGGAAACGACAGTGTCGAACTCCTGGGGATATTCGCGTCACAAGCCGCCTTCTCCATTGAAAGCCATAACAAGCTGAAGATGGTTGAGCAGGAAAAAAACAAGATAGAACAGAGGATCGACGGAATTGTGGATACTGAAAAAATGGCCGCGGTGGGAAGAATTGCCGCGCATATATCCCACGAAATAAGAAACCCGCTGGTCACCATGGGGGGATACGCGCGGAGGATCATGCTTCAGAGCAAAGGGGGCGCCACAAGCCAGAATGCGGAAAAGTATGCCGAAATCATATTAAAAGAATCGGAAAGGCTTGAAAAAATCCTGTCCAATGTGATGGATTTCACGAAACCCTCGAAATCAATCAGGGCATTCAATAACATAAACAACATTATTGAGGATACAGCCAATCTTCTCAAAAACATATTTCTTGAAAAGAGGATAGAACTAATCCTGAAACTTGAAAAGGATATTCCCTTTGTAAAATCCGATTCTATCCAGCTCAAGCAGGTAATGCTCAATCTTGTCCAGAATTCCATTGAGGTAACCGACCCGGGGGGAATAATTGAGATAATATCTGAACATGACTCAGAGCATGCTGTCATCAAAGTCCGTGACACAGGTTCAGGGATCAATGAAAAGGACCCCAATATTGTATTTGAGCCGTTTTTTACCAACAAGATAACCGGCGTGGGTCTGGGGCTTGCCATAGTAAAAAAAATAATCAATGAGCATAATGGAAAAATCGAAGTAAGGAACAGGGAATTCTGCGGAGTTGAATTCACGATCAGGCTCCCCCTTCCTGTTTAGTTTAATTTGATTTTTTTTCACAAAATTAAAAAAAAATTTGATATTTATCGCAAAGTTTCTGATTATTATTATAGGGACGGTAAAAATGGGGGTATGTCATGAGCAGATTACTTATCGTTGAGGATGAAAAGAACCAGAGGGAGCTATATGCCCTGGAATTACAGGATGAAGGATATGAAGTTGACCAGGCGATAAACGGCAAAGAGGCCGTGGACATGGTGAAGAACAACAAATATGATGCGGTAATCATGGACATACGGATGCCGGAAATGGACGGGATTGAAGCCCTGGGAAAAATTCTTTCAAGGGACAAGAAGATCCCCATAATCATCTATACTGCCTATTCCAATTACAAAAGCAATTTCATGACATGGACTGCTGACGCGTATATAACAAAATCGCTTAATATGAATGAACTCAAGGATAAAATACGCGAAGTAATAACAGCAAGGGCCGAGGCATAATTATCCCCCTATCATATCAATTGCAAATTAATCCCATTCTGATATTACTATTTTTCCAGGGCCTGATCAGATAAAGCTGGAAAGATGTTTTGATATCACTTCAATCTCTTTTTTTGTCAGTGTAGGATAGAGGGGTATTGTAAATAGTTTCCTGGAATACCTTTCGCTGTTCGGGAAATCCGAGGGGCTGAGGCCCAGGAGCCTGTGCATCGGAAAGCCAATTGGATTTATCACCTCAATTTTATTCTTTTTCCAGTATTTCTCAACCCTGTCCGATGGAGTATCAAATATGACTGGAAAGGACTGGAAGGCAAAATTCTCATTATATAAAAAAGGGGTTTTGTGCGGGCTCCTCTTAACAGCATCATAATATACCCTGGCGATATCCCTTCTCCGGACCAGAAGTTTGTTCAATTTTTTCAATTGCGTAACGCCCATTGCCCCCTGAAAGTCGGTCATTGTGCAGTCAAGGCTGATCTGGTCAGCTTTATTGCCGCGGAGATCCCTCATGACAGAATAATGCCGGGAGTTTCCTGTAAGCACCATTCCTCCGTTTCCCGTTGTTATTATCATTGAAGGCTCAAAGGAGAGCACGGCGAAAGCGCTTCCTGAACCTACAGCTGCATCGTCATTCAGGGTTCCCACGGAATGGGAAATATCTTCAATAACGGGAACATTGAACATTCCCAGCGCTTTCACATCGAAATGAGAGCCAAACATATGGCCGGCAACAATTGCCCTGGTATTTGTGGTTACCTTTTCCCTGATACTTTCCAGAGACGGGAATAAGGAATTTTCATCATTATCCACAATGACAGCCTTCCCGCGGCAGAGTGACAGGGCGGAGAGCGGCGCCTGGCTGAAATATGAGGGTATTATCACTTCACTCCCTTCATCGATATCAAGGGCCCTGAATACAAGGTGGTATGCCGATGTCAGGCTGTTTACGGCAAGGGAATATTTAAGCCCGGCGAGGCCTGCAGCGGCCGCTTCAAAATTTTTAACCGATGCTCCTGAGCTCAACTCATCATTAATCAGGGACTCAAGCACCCCTTCCAGGTCATCCCTGGTTATTGTAGGTTTATTCAATATAATACTCATGTATACCGGACCGGCCTTCTTAGATAAATTTTCAGGAACCACCAGATTTAATGATTCGAGGTACCCTTATATTTATAACCTGCTGCCATTCGTCAATAAAAATTTATATGCATTCAGGTATTAGATTAAATCATTTTGATATTTAACCTGATTTCTGCTGAAAACTATTTGACAATAAATATTTCAAGATGCAATTTTTAAATATGGAAAAACAGGTATTCACCGTACATATAAACGGCAGAGACATGGGATTATCTGCAAAAATAAATCATGGCAGAGATGACATGCTCCTCTTTATCCACGGGCTGGGCTGCGCAAAGGAATCCTTTGATGACCTCTGGGGATTTCCTGAATTCATGAAATATTCAATCATTACCTTTGACCTGCCTGGATTCGGCGATTCATCAAAACCTGAGGATTTCAGCTATGACATGCAGGACCTGGCAGATGTATGCCTGCAGCTCCCGGGTATCGGGAGCGGCGGGCAGGTTCATATCATTGGGCACAGCATGGGTGGGGCCGTGGGCCTCCTGCTGGCATACCGGCTGGGCAGGAGGACGGAATCGTTCATGAATGTGGAGGGGAACCTTTTCAGGACTGACTGCAAAATCAGCAGGGGCGCCGCATCGGCCCAGGATTTGGAGAAGTTCAAGGAAAGGCTCTTTGCAAACCTTAATTTTTTTTCTCCCCTGAAAAATGAAAAGGGCCCCGCGCTCTGGGCCAGGTGGATTGAAAAGTCGAGCCCTGAGGCCTTCAATAAAAGCTCTGCCTCACTTGTGAAATGGACTGACAGCGGAGAACTACTTAAAAAATTCATGGAACTGGAATGCAGAAAGGCATATATCTGCGGTGATAAAAATGCCGGAAGAAAAATATTGACCTATCTGACCGGGATAAAAAAAGTCAGCATCCCGGGCAGCGGCCATTTCCCCATGAACGATAACCCAAAGGAATTCTACAAAACCCTGTATGGCCTCCTGAACAGGAGAGATGAAACATGAGGGCTCCGGAATTTCTTCAAAATTCATGGAGGAGCATTCTGCTTTGGATCATGATCAACACTGTCCTGGGCACAATAATAGCATCATTCCTTTCAGCCGGCAGGCCCGGCTCATTCACTGACAATTTTATAAAATCCCAGATCAACACCCATATTATTTCAACTCTGGCAAATATTGCAGGGTATCTCATTGGAAAAAAAACCGGCGGAATGAATGTCATAAAAAGAATCATGTATATCATGCCGGGTACTCTCACTGCGGCGTTGATCGGAAACCTGCTGGGAATTATTGCCACCGGCAGTATTCATGGGAACAGCCGGTCCATCCCGGTTGGCGAACAGTATACAATGCTGCTGCTGCCCGTTATCATCATCACCCTCCTGATAACAGCAATCTATGTATCATTTGAATTTCTGAAAGAAAGCAGGATGAAACTCCTTAGGGAGCTGGAAAGCGCAGTACAGTCACGAAAGGAGAGTAATGATAAAAAAATCAATGGATCCATAACCATAAAGGAAAAAGAAAATTATTTCGTAATCAGCTACGAAGAGATCATATATCTCTCATCATCGGGGAAAAAGACGTTGCTGCACACTGAAAAACGGGATTACGAAACCATGCAGCTACTGAAAGAAATTGAAGAGAGGCTGCCCGATGAAATCTTTATGAGGATACACAAGCAATTTATCATCAACATCAATTTCATTTCAAGGATCCAGTATTATGAAGGAGGAAGGTACATGGTCCATTTGAAAGATGAGGATGAAACCATTCTCCCGGTGAGCAGAAAAGTTACCCTTATTCTGAAAGAAATGCTCAGTATATAATACCTTTCATTCCCGTAATACTACCATTCATTCCCCAGCTATTGACATGTATTTACCTATCCAGTATCATATTCCCATGAATTGGCCGGTTTGATTGATTTTACAACCTGCACGGAAAACAACATCCAGGATAAAAAATGACAGCTGGTCCATGAATTTTAAATAAATTAAGGAGCATTTCAAATGAAGTCCCAATCTATATTCACTGTCATCTTTTTTTCATCAATGCCTTTTATTCTTTCCGGTTTTTTTAACGGCATTACAAAATCATTCTACGCTGATAACCAGCCTGTAATGAAGGTCCTTACTGCATGTTTTCTCGCTGCATCCGCCCTCATGGTACTCGCACAAAGGGTGATAAAGGACAGGCACTACTTCCCTGCCGCAGTGCTCATGGTATTCACCATCCTGGCACTTCCGGTTTTTTTTATATCTGCAGAAAATTACGAAACCCTGGTGGGGTCAAATATCATCCTGCACCTGATGTTCTCAAAGCCCCAGGTAATCGTATATGGAGGGATGGTCATAATGTCTGCCATGCTCCCGCTTTTCAAAATTGCCCCCTTCACTGAATATTTTGCAAGGAGAATGACTCCCGAAGCCTTTCACGGTACAAAATTATTCAAAACCATAAATCTCTACATAAGCCTGTTCTGGGGATTTCTCTTTGCCCTGTCCATGGGAGCACAATTCCTTCCCTGGCAGCGGGCGCAGATAGCCCTTCCGATCATTTTTCAGATAGGCATCGGGCTGCCTGCAACAAGATTCATCATACCCTTTTTACAGGGAAAACTTGCCCCTATCCAGGGCAATGAACCCAGGGACTATCTCAAAAAGGCCTATGATGCCATATCCGGGATGCAGTATGTTTTTAATAAAAAAGCAGCGCAAGGAGTCAACATGATATTTCAGTTCGAAATCCATGGCCGGGAGGAGTTCCAGGGCTATCTCGAAGTCAAAGATAGGAAATGCCTCTACCATAATGGAAGGCACAGCAGCCCCGGCCTCATAATCAGTGCTGATGCAGATATCTGGCTTAAAATAGCAAGGGGCGAGATAAAGGGGGCCGATGCCTTCATAAAAAAATTATACACAGTACAGGGAGACCTGTCCAACCTGGCCCTGTTCTCCATTCTTTTCGGATCAGGGACAGACGGAAATCCGGAAAAAAATGAATCACAACATGCAATAGAATTGAAAGGATTTTTCGGCAGGGACACGGTATACAGCACTATTGAACCGGGATCGATAAAGAAAGTTCTCGTCCTCCATGGGAGCCCGAGAAATATCGGCACCTCAAAGACCGAAATTCTTACAAGGGCATTTAGTGATGGATGCATCGAGGCCGGGGCTGAAGTTGAGACAATATACCTGAAAGATAAAAAAATCAGCCACTGCACCGGATGTTTTACCTGCTGGACAAAGACGCCCGGCACCTGCATTTTCAGGGATGACGTTACGGAAATCATGAAGAAACACCAGGAGGCAGACCTGGTTGTATTTGCATCGCCCCTCTATCATTTCGGGATAATTTCCATCCTGAAAAAATATATGGAAAGGACGCTCCCCATGCTTAAACCTGACTTAGTGGACGGAAGAAACGGAAACACTGCGCATCCGTTAAGGGATGGTTTCAAGCCGACCAGTGCAGTTGTTATTGGAGTCTGCGGGTTCCCCGAGGCAGATCATTTCAGGGCCTTTTCCATGAATTTTCATCTCATGGCGGAAACAGGCAGCGGAATGAAGATACTGGGCGAGCTCTACAGGCCCGGATCGGAAATATTAAACAATCCCTTTTTTACCGGGGAAACAACCCGGGTTTTACATGCGGCAAAACAGGCTGGCATGGAGGCAGTGGCCACCGGAAAAATCAATAAGTCTCTCATGGCTGAAATTGCAGAGATGAAAGTGGCCAGGAGCGAGTTCATCGGCAACGCCAATGCCGCCTGGGCGCAATGTATTGCCGAGGGTAAAACAATGCCCCAGCTTCAGGATGAGTTTATAAAAAGCTTGATAAAAACTGCAAGCTGAAGATGCTTTCTCTTGACAAAAAAAGGGTTCTCCTACTTTTTTATTATTCAATGAGAAGCAGGAGAATATATTATTTTGAACCAGAAAAGCAGTACAACCATGAAATCTGTAAACCCGGGGATGGAAGTAGAATTACCTGATCCCCTTGAGGAAATAAAAAACAGGTGCACGGAATGCGGCAACTGCGTAATTGACTGCCTGTTTCTCCAGAAACATGGGACGCCAAAATCGATAGCCGATGCCTCTTCCCCGGGCAGCTCTGTGATATCCTATGAATGCAGCCTGTGCGGCCTCTGC
Source organism: Spirochaetia bacterium (assembly GCA_009885955.1). Lineage (GTDB taxonomy): Bacteria > Spirochaetota > UBA4802 > UBA4802 > UBA5550 > VFJS01. The sequence goes on from VFJS01000055.1 coordinate 86,608, forward strand.
TCAGTCCGGTGCCCCGAGGGCCTGGATCCGTCCCGGATGTTCCTGAAAATGAGGCAGGAGTCCGTAGACCTGGGCAATGTTGACCTGAAAAAATATGCCGGGATACTGAACTATGAAAAAAAAGGGGTATCGAAACTGTTCACATGGTACTCCCTGCCTGAAAATTGCGACACCATCCTCTTTCCGGGATGTTCCTTCCCCGGGACAAGGCCCGACGGACTCATGAAACTCTTCGAACATATGAAAAAAACCATTCCAGCGCTGGGCATAGTTCTTGACTGCTGCACCAAGCCTTCCCATGACCTTGGGAGGATGGACTTCTTTAAAGCGCACTTTTCCGAAATGCACCGGTTCCTGACATCCAGCGGCATAAAGAAAATTTATGTCCTTTGTCCCAACTGCTACAGGATATTTTCAGACTATGCGCCTGAATTACAGGTGAAAACAGCATATGAATATCTATCAGCTGAAAGGAGTATCAGCAGAGGTACATGTAGTGAAACACTAACCATTCATGATCCATGCATATTAAGAAACAACAGCGTCATTCAGCAGAGCATACGGAAAATTGCCGGCAACAGGGGCTTTACAATAAAAGAGATGCCGCACAGCAGGGAAAAGACCCTGTGCTGCGGAGAGGGCGTTTCCACAGGTCTCATCTCGCCTGATCTGCCGCGCAAATGGAGGGAGATGCGGAAAATCGAGGCAGGAGGGATGAGGATACTGGCTTACTGCGCAGGCTGTACCGGGCTCCTTGATATGGTGACACCTGCGAGCCATATTATCGATCTCTACTTTGATCCTGAGAAGACTCTATCGGGAAGATTCAAAGCATCAAAGGCCCCATTTACATACATCAACAGGCTGATCCTGAAATGGAAGATTAAAAGAAATGAAAAAGCCGGCATAACAAGAGAAAGGAATCCCGGGAGTATAAAGTAACAATATGATCAAAAATCGCGAATCAGTTTTCATACATTCCCACAGTGAATACTTGTCAGACAGAAAAGTATGCGGCCTCTATCCCCTGGAAAGGCTCATCAATGTCCTGGCCGCTGCCGGTTTTAAAAAAATATTTATCAGCCTCAGTGAAAAAGAATCATCATTTTATCACGACAGGATCGCCAGGCACCTGAAAAAAATTACGGCTGCTGAGATTATAGAGGTTAATAAACTCCCTACCATAAAAGATTTGCTGCGGATACCGTCTGGCATGTTCATGCAGCCCCATTATTTTGATATGCAGTCCGTCTATTTCAAAAAAATAAAAAATTCCATTGTACCGGTTGAAAGGGATGACCAGTTTATCATCGATGATAAAGCCGGCCTGAAAAAAGCTGTCAGCCTGATAGAAAAAAGGCTCATCGACACTACTCAGGGATACATCGCGAAAAACATAAATAAAAAAATATCCGTCCCCATGAGCGCCGTCATCTCTGCAACAAGGATTCATCCCAATACGCTGACACTGATAAACTTTATCATAGGCTCCTATGGAACATACCTGGTTTTTTTAAACACCCACTGGAGCATGGCCCTTGGCGGAACGCTCTTTCAGCTTGCCTCGGTATTTGACGGAGTTGACGGTGAAGTAGCCAGATTCACGTTCAGGTCTTCAAAACTGGGGGGATGGCTCGACACAATCTGCGACCATGTAATTCTTCTGTTCATGCTGGCAGGGGTAACGTATCTCTTCTCACTGGAACATGGCATTGCGGCAGCGGCAATATGCCTGGGATTTGCCGTCCTTGGATTTCTCATGATGGTATATTCCAACTCGTCCTACCTGGCAATGTTTAAAACATCACAGTCAATGAAGGCCTATGATACAGAGTTCATACTAAAGCTCCCCTCAAGCGATTTAAAAGTCGCATTTATTCTTAAGACAAGATACCTTGCAAAAAAGGAGTTCTATTCAATTGTATTCTTTTTTGCCGGTGTTTCAGGGAACATCCACATAACCCTCCCGATCTTTTCCCTGGTATGCTTTGTCGGATCAATAATTTTACTGAGGATAAACCGGCAATATTTTCCTGTATTTAAGGAAATGATAAAATAGCAGTGGGAAAGCCTTCTATGAATCTGTTCCAGGAGAGGAATCCATTTCATCAAGCCATTTCCTGATATGCTTCAGCTGTTTGCCGATCTCTTCAGTAGATGTGCTGCCTGAAGATTTTTTTCTCTCCGTGGAAGCTGCAGGTGATAATACCTCGACGGCATCCTCTGCAAAAACATCGGAAAAGCCCCTGAGCTCATCAAGCGTGAGCCTGAAAAAATCGAGTTTCTTCTCTTCACAATGACGGACTATTTCGCCGGTTATTTCATGGGACTTTCTAAAGGGGACGCCTTTCCGCGCAAGGTAATCTGCGAGGTCCGTTGCCGTGGAAAAGTTTTTATATATTGATTCCCTCATCCTCTCTTTATTGAGCTCAACTGAAGAGAGCATTTCACAAATGCCCTCAAGGGATAGCTTTACCGTGTCCACTGAATCAAAAAGACTCTCCTTGTCTTCCTGCATGTCCCTGTTGTATGTCATGGGAAGGCCCTTAAGAACGGTAAAAAGGGAAAAAAGATTGCCGAAGAGCCTCCCCGACTTGCCTCTGATAAGCTCTGCCAGGTCCGGATTTCTTTTCTGCGGCATGATTGATGATCCCGTGGTCACATTGTCCGCAAGTCTGATATAGGCGAACTCTGTTGTTGACCAGAGTACTATCTCTTCGCACAGCCTTGAGAGATGCATGCCGAGAACCGACGCGAAGTAGAGAAAATCGAGAATAAAATCCCTGTCGCTCACTGCGTCCATGGAGTTGGGAATCACCCTGGAAAACCCGAGCCTCGTTTTAAGGTATTCGCGGTCGCTGTCGTAATTAACTCCTGCAAGCGCGCCGCTCCCCAGCGGCAGGCCCATGCATGCCTCCCCGGCGGATAACAGCCTGCCCATGTCGCGCATGAACATCCAGCAGTATGCAAGGATATGGTGACTGAACCTGACGGGCTGGGCCACCTGGAGATGGGTATAGCCCGGCATGACAGCATCGATGTTGCTGCCGGCCATTTCCGTTATAAGTTCAATAAGGCCGCGCAATAATTTTTTTATTTCCTCTGTTTCATCCCTCAGATAGAGGCGCATGTCGAGGGCAATTTGATCATTCCTGGATCTTGCGGTATGAAGCTTCTTCCCAGCCTCGCCGATTCTTTCCGTGAGGCTGGATTCAATATTCATGTGTATGTCTTCAAGGGAACTTGAAAAGACAAATATACCCCCGTCTATTTCAGCCTCTATCTCAATGAGCCCGCGGACAATTGAATCAAGTTCCTCATTGTTCAGAATGCCTATTCTATTAAGCATCTCGGCATGGGCTATTGATCCCCTGATATCATGCCTGTACAGCCTCCTGTCAAAATCAATTGAAGCTGAAAGCCTTTCCGTAATATCCGAAGATGAGCCGCTGAATCTTCCGCCCCATAGTTTCTTATTTTTTTCCCTGCCGGGCCCGGTCATATTAATTCCGCCATGAAATGAGTCTGCACTTTGCCGGCATATATGCCGCATACATAAAATAACAATTATTTTTTTTCAACATGACTGATAAGATTGCCAATATATGAATCAAGGCCCTGTGTCACCGGCATTATTTCATATTCAAGGATATCTGCCAGGCTGACAATATCATTATTCTCCATTGATTCAATGACTTCATTCAGGAGTTCCATAATACTGGCGTTCTTATCCTCCAGAGTCAAGCCATCAACCGAAATATCAGCCGGATTTACGCCAAAAACCGGAACAACCTGATAGCATGTCCTGGTATACCTCAGCATGAAGTCTATGAAATAATTCATCTTTTCGGCAGCAGCGCTGTCCCTGCCTGACTGGAAAGAGATAGCGGCCTCTTCTATATCCTTTATGACTTTCGGCAGCTCTCCTGCAAGAGAATGGAGTGACTGAAGAAGAATATCCGGGGAATCAATGCTCTTAAGAATGAGATTCTTCATCTCACCGCTCATATGGATCATTCTGAAGAGTTCCTTCAATTCCTGGAAAAGAGCCGCATTCGCCTTCAAATACATTACCGCTTCACCGGTTTCCGATCCGGATAATAATGACCCTGAGGTTTTCAGCCTCTCTATAAATTCTGAATATTTCTCATCCCGGTACCTGAATTCATGAATATTCAGCTCCATGAGCAGGGCAACTTTATTAAGCACTTCCACCAGCCACTCGATTCCTGAAATAATATTATTCACGTCATTCTGATCAAACCTTGCCCCGTCACCTGATAAACTGCTGATAAATTCAACAACCCTGGAGCAGTAATAAACCCCCTCATCCACAGTTGAAAAAATCAGGTTATACCTTGATTCTATGACACAATTAATCATCTCTATTCTACCGAAATCAATGCCTTCTATTTTATCAATAGAATATATATTATCATTAATAATCACATCTGTGAAAATGAGGCCTCTTTCTCCGGCCCATCCCGAAATGGATGTGATAATCTCCGGAAGAGTGCTTTCCCCTTCCAGTTTAAAATCTACAGGATAATCGTTTATTAGGATCTCCACCTGATGCCTCTTTATTTCATGATAACATTAAACCGCCATGAGGGCCGATTATTCAGCAGATATAAATTGTATATTCACCACAGGAGGTATTGCAGAAAATGCGTAATGTATCCATCACTTGCTGTTACCGCCCTGATTGTTCCCGAAATTATTATTCATCCAGTTGCGCTGGTTCTTTGCCCCGGACATCGCCTTTTCCATGGACCCGAACTTCTGTTTCAATTTTGCCTGGTAGGATTTGAGATGCTTTTCAATCTTCTCAATTCGTTCATTGGATATCTTTATTGATTCATCCTCCAGCTCAATCTTTGAAGCTATGATGTTTTTTCCAAAGGAGATATACGGCTTTAAAGTCCTTGTCATTTCAAAGGCCATGCCGCTGTCAGTTTTTGTATCCCCGTCCGTATCATGGCCGAAAAACATACTGACGCCCTCGGGATTATCCCTGATAACCTCTTTTAAAACCTGTTCATCGATAATAAGCTTTCCTTCTTTGATTGTATCCCATGATGCATTGATTTTACCGGTACTGATTCCAATTTCAGAAAGAAATTTTATCTGTTTCGCGGCATTGGATGAATAGGAAGAACCCATTACTTTTTTCAGGGTATTGTCGAGCCTTATGATAACCATATCTCCCACGAACATACCCCTGAGAGGCCTTTTATCACCGTCTTTTAAGGGTTTTTCAATTTTATCAGCCTTAATCAAATCCTTGTTAAAGCCGAGATATGTGTTATATGCTTCAACAAACTCCTTAATCTTTTTTAAAGATTTTTCAACATCGGAATCGACTTTTACCGACACCGTTTCACTGCCCGAGGTTTTTTTAAGATTTAGAGAAACTCCTTTTATCGCATCATTAATATCGGTGTTTTTCTCTCTTTCAATGGTGATCCCATTGATCTTCAGCTTTGCATTCTCAGCTTTTGCTATAACATTTTTAGGAACCAGCTGGTCATCCTTTTTCTTTACCGGCGTAGAGAGCAGGGTATTCATAAAAACCGCGTCCCCGTCATTGCAGTAAAAAATAATTTTACTTACAGCCCTGTCCTTGAAATCCTTGCCAATCGGGATCTCCTGTTTTCCCTTGGAGTCCTTGTCTATGGGATAAATCTTTTCAATCCTTTTGCCTTTATCTTCTGAAATTATCCCGATACCTAACAGACTGTCGATTTGTCTGGAATCCCTTTTTTTCAATGGCCGTATCCTTGAAACATTATATCCCTTAAGTACAATCCCCTTAATATTGATTTTTTCTTCCGGCCCCACTTCCACCCTGTACGGAAGCGCCTCATCATCCTCTTCCTTCGTTTTGGAATAGGTAAAATCAAATTCTAGCATTGAATCGTCTTTTATCATTGCCTGGATCGGGAGAAGGTATTCCTGCCATAAAAGGCCCTTCACTTTAAAAGATTTTCCATCTTTCCCCACATCAACTGATCCGTTCTGATTTTCAACTTTCTTTTCACCCATATACGATGTAAAATATCTTCCGTCAAAAACAATCTCAACTCTGTCTTTATCAATATCTTTAGCCTTTCCATTAACCAGGCCTGCCTTTTTCAGGAGGTCAGTATCTCCGTAAATCTTTATTTCCCCCTTTTTTCCGTGGACCTTGGATTCAAGTGTGAAAATATAATTTCCTTCAGAAATTTTCATGTAAGATGTTGATACAAAATCGGAAGCAGCTTCATCTATCTTTTCTTTCAAAGACAGGATAGTGCCCCCCTTGAAATTCACATTGATGGACTCTCCGTTTACTTCAATAGTGAATTTGCCTGAAGGAAGCTCCTCCTTTTCCGCAGTAGTGTCGGTTGCTATTTTATGAGTGGACGCCATTTCAACTATTTCAACTTTATTGATGCCGTTATCCGCTGACTTTGACCCAATGGCCTCCAGTATTGATGTATTGGATGATTCCGCTAGTTTATCATTGTAAGATGCTCTGAACCCGTAAAGTTCATTCGTTTTGCTGCTAAGATCATTCAATTGTTTACTCAATAACTTCAAGGCATCCTTACGGATTTCATTTTTCTTTTTGTCTTCCTGAAGTTTCTGAATTGGCCTGGCTTCAACTTCCATAAGTTTATCAATTATGGCATTCGTATTCATCCCGGAGGCCATACCGTCCATTGTTATCGGCATCTATCCTACCCCTTAAATCTCATATTCCATTACAGATTAAAATTAACAAAATACATATATTTAATCAATTAATTATCGGTAAAATGCTGAATATTATTTAGAGATATTCCATGGGACATAATGAAAATAAAAAAAGCCGCTAACACCAATAAATTTTTACAAGCCCTGAATCAGCATTCTTATAAAAATTTATTAACATTAGCGGCTTTCCTGTAACAAATTCCTGCTCATGCAAATGGAAAGACATAGGCCAGGCGTCTTTTGTAATTACATATTTTACAAAAAGCCTGAAAATCAGTCAAAAACTAAAAACGAACCAGGCAGCCAATCTTTACCTGGATTCATCGACGAGCATACCAATATATTTCTGAAGATGTTCGCTCAATTTTACTATTTCCTTGGGCGGGATTTCCCTTACAACTTCTTCAGTTTCGGTATTGACAACCTTGATGATAACCCTCTTATTCTTCTCATGAAAAGTAAATTTCAGCTTTTCATTTATGTTCTCCAGGGAACTGTTAAGCATGTTCAGTGAATGAAGGATATCATCCTTTTCAGGATCCGGTGAATCCATCCCGTTTTCATCGGATTTTATTTTCTGCGGATGATTTTCATTCACAGAAAACTTTATTTTAAAATTATCAATCCTGTCAATAATGCTTCCTATGTTCATAGTGTTACCTCCTTGTTATAACTAACCTCCTCTTAGTGATCGTAATATTAAATAATCCTCCCCGGCCCGGAGGCCGGAGAGGCCCTGTGCGGCCAGCACTGTTTTGACCGCACAGGGTTAACTTCCTGTCAATCCAGGAGCTTCATGATCAGCCTGGGCTTAAAATTAGCCTGGGCCAGCATGGCAACTCCGGTCTGAACAAGAATCTGGTCCCTTGTAAACTCAACCATCTGAGCCGCCATATCCACATCCCGCATCCTTGAATCAGAAGCCATAAGGTTCTCATGCGACCTTACAAGCGCGGAAATCGTATTCTCCATCCTGTTGTAGTAGGCGCCAAGATCTGCCCTCTGACGATTAAGCTTTTCTAAAGCCTGATCGATGTATCCTATCATGGCATTTGCCTGCCCCACTGATGAAAGCGTACGTTTGTTTTTGCCTGTATCATAGAGATTCAGCGCTTTCGCGCTGATTGTCTTGATATAGACCCTGATCCGCTGATTGCTGTTGGCTCCAACATGGAAAAACATGCTGCCGGATTTGCTGTTTCTGGCATAATTGCCGGTCAGCATTTTCATCCTGTTGAATTCTGCAGACGTTGAAATCCTGTCGATCTCTTCAATAAGCTGAGATACCTCAACCTGTATCTGACTTCTGTCGCTGTTGGAATAAATTCCATTGGCCGACTGAACTGACAGGGTCCTTATCCTCATGAGTATGTCATTAACCTGCTGAAATGACCCCTCGGCGACCTGGATAAAAGAAAGCCCGTTCTGGGAATTCTTTTCAGCCTGGATTAGACCGTGTATCTGGGTCCGCATCTTTTCAGAAACGGCCAGACCCGATGCGTCATCTCCTGCGCGGTTTATGCTTTCTCCTGAGGCAAGCTTCTCTATGTCTTTGTCAAGACGTGAAGACACCGTCTGCATCTGCCTGTTTGCAAATATTGCGCTCATGTTGTGATTGATTCTCATAAGATCCCTCCCTTGGTTTACTTCGGAAATGCCGCTTGTGATAATTTTTGAGCAATTCCGGTTTTTCAGCTCCATCATCATGATGTGGCCGGAACCGATTTATAGGTCCAAAGGTTTTCTCCTTGTACTGCTGCCCGGACTGCCCATAGTCCGTACAAACAGCGGCACCGGAATCTCCGGCAGCCGGCGAGGCCTCCCGACCTCGCCGGCTGCCGGAAATAGCGCCGTCCTGTCATACAGACCGGCAGGGCAGCCGGGAAAACAGTTAACCAGGCCAGCCTGTTACAGCCGGCCGGAAAGGGATGTTGATGAGAATCAACAATCAAGTTTCCAAAGAACAGATAATCTCTTAAGGGATATAATCAAATTACATAGCACCCAATAGTTTCAAGGCCGACTGAGACTGTAGATTCGCCTGGGCCAGCATGGCTGTACCGCTCTGAACAAGGACATGGCCTTTGGTGTATTCCACCATTTCATCAGCCATATCCGCATCCCTGATCCTTGACTCGGCTGCCTGAATATTTTCAAAAGCAGTCATCAGACCTCTTGCGGAATTATCGAGCCTGTTGTAATAGGCGCCAAGGTCGGCTCTCTGTTTAGAGAGCTTGGTAAGCGCCGTATCCAGCGTCCCGATTGCGTTATTCGCGCCAGAGGGAGATGAAAGGGAAATTATGACCTTATTCGTGGCATCCCTGAATTTGAATGCCGCTGCAGTCATGGTTTTAATGAAAACCCTTTCTCTCTGGTTCTGATTTGGTCCGAGGTGGAACCACATGCTGGCCTTTGGATTGATACTGGAGAATTCACCGGTGAGAATCCTGAACCGGTTAAACTCCGCAGTTGACGCTACCCGGTCAACCTCATCAACAAGGGCCGAAACCTCAACCTGAATCAGCTGCCTGTCGCTATTGGAATAAATTCCATTCGCCGACTGGATTGCCAGAGTTCTTACCCTCTGGATTATCGTGGCAGTCTGAGCAAGGTATCCTTCTGCTGTCTGGACAAAAGACATTCCGTCTTCTGTGTTCCTTTCAGCCTGTTTCAGACCCTGTATCTGAGTCCTCATCTTTTCTGATACAGCAAGGCCCGATGCATCATCTCCTGCCTTGTTGATCCTTTCACCGGAGGATAATTTTTCCATGCTGGCTTTTATCCCCCAGCTGTTAAACTTCAACGTCCTGTTGGCGTTGATTGCGTTCATGTTGTGATTAATAATCATTTTTACACTCCATTGTTTCTGTATATTTTTTTGGCTTCCTTGCCAACCCGTTTCAAAGGGCAGTTTGAACCGGATTATAAATACCAACTTTTCGGTTGAGCTAAGTCAGCAACAACCAGTGGTAATGGTCTCTTCCAGGCTTGTATCTGGGCTAATACAAGACTAAAATACCCCTTACCGGAATGACCAGAATTCCGGAGGAATGCATTTTACTGCAAAAAGGGTAACCATATTAAATCAACCCCGTGCTATGTAAGTTTTCAAAGATCCCTTAAGATTAGGGAGATTTATCCCTACTCGAAAATTCGTCACCATAGGGTGAGATATTTAGCTTGATGAGAATTATATATTAGCGTTTAGAGGCAGTTATTACAAAATACAATTAAAAATCAGCACTAAGATACTAAATATTGATTTTTTTCAAAATTTTGAATTTTTTTCAACATTTTGCTTTAAAATCACTATCATTAATAAATATTTTGATAAATATAGAAAATTGTCTATATATTTATTAAAATAATTAATTTTAATAAATATATTTTTATCACTGAATCAGTAAAATTGTGAGGAATAATGCGCAGGCACACAAAGTAAATCTACTTTACCAGTTTTGCCCTTCGTCTTTTAAGGGGAAAAACCTGATCGCTTGCGAATATCTGTTCCAGGTCGCTCTTCTTCTCAGGGAGCGCTGAGGAAATAAGCGTATCAACCCCGCTTACCGTAAAAATAAGTTTTTGTTTTACCCCTTTGCTCCCCTCGGAAGAATTATTGTATTTGTACACGACATATTTATCCCCTGGGCTTATACCATCATACAGGCCCAGGTTTACAATAATGCCTTCATCATTCAATTTAAGGATCCGCCCCTTATAGGGTATGATATTGTACATTCTTCTTACAGCCCTGAGGGAGAGTTTGAGCAGGCTATCCTTGCCGGATTCTGACATGCTGAATTCATCAATGACCACACCCCTTGAAAAATCAATTAATCTGATATTCAGTGATATATAGCTGTTTCTCTCATAATAACTGCCATACACAATATAGTCAACGGGCTCAAGCTTCCCTGAACGTACGCGCGACCCGATGCTCTCCATGCTTTTCATCAGATGGTTTTCATTTCCTGAAAGCCCCCTCACCGTATCAACTCTTTTCCTGAAACCGGCCGTACTCATGCGCCCAAACTGGTTCATGGTAAATGTGAGCGCGTTTGCCATGACCTCGCCGGCATCGGGATGTTCCGAAACCCCCTCTGAAGAATCAAAGTTCATCACGAGAATACGGGGGACATCCCTGACGGGAAACTCCGATGAGAACCCCTCCCGGTGATACAGCCTCTCCCTCCTCTTCATCACCGCCATTTCCAGCATATCCTGATATTTTTTTTCAGGATACATTCTGAGCAGGTTCTTCAGTTCATCAATGTAAAACCTGTTGTAATCAAGTGCGGAGTAGTATCCTATCAAAGCCTCCCTGGCCCCCCTGTCCATGGGGTTCAGAAGCAGGGCCCTCCTGAGATACAGTATTGAATCATCTGCAAGGTTTCTTTCCATACTTCTGGCAGCGAGTCTGAAATTTTCCTTGTTGAGCATGTCCCTGGAAGGATGCCCTATTTTAATATCCCTGAAAACGAGAAAATCTTCAAGCCTTCCGATGAGGATGGGGTCAAAAGGGGCCTCTTTCAATGCAAGAAGAAAATATTCCAGAGCTGAGTCAGCATCACCATGGCGGTCATAGGCGGCTGCAAGGCTGTACAGCATGGCAGGGCTGTTTACGGCTTTTCTGGAAATCTTATAATAATGTATTGCCTCCTGATAATTATCCTGGTCCGCGCTTTTATCGCCCCCGCCCATGTTTCCCTGGTAAAAATATATATTCCCCATGATCCTGCCGGCATGGTAGCTGGCAGGCTGGATGGAGAGCGCGTTTTTCAGGGCATCAACGGCGCTTTCAAGGGATTCCTCCCGGTCATTGCTGATGTAATCCCTGAACAGTATCTCACCGAGCTTGACATAGCCCCGGGGAGACTCACTGTTCACATCAATGGCCTTTTCCACATACTTCCTTGCATCGGCCAGCCTGTTGTCGCGGATCTTCAAATCTGCCATGAGGAACAGGGTATCAGTATGATAGGGATGAATTTTCAGTATGCCGTCAACTTTTCTCCTGGTCCAGGTAAATTTTTCCATGTTATAGTAAAGGTTCGCGATGCCGTATTTCGCATCCGCGTTCTCTTCCGAGATCTTCACGGCATGATTGAAATATTCCATGGCAAGGGTAAATTTCCCAAGCTGCGTAAAAATGAGCCCCAGTCCAATCATTGCACTATCGGAATTTTTATCAATCTTCAGGGCCTGGGAATACATGTCGATGGACGGTTCAAGGGCGCCAACTTCATAATATGCCCGTCCAAGGCCGAGAAGGGCATCCCGGTATTTTGAATTTTTGTTCAACGCGTTTTTAAAGCTGAATATGGCCTTATAACTGTCACCCTTTTTTAAATAGTCCCATCCTTCACTATTCAATGATATAGGATTTTTAATTTCAGCTCTGCCGGTATTCAAAAACAGAACAACGGTAAAAAAAATTAATAGCATTTTATTGAAAAGATGGTTTTTATTTTTCATCTGATTATCATACCCCGATATTTAAATACATCCATACATTAAATTCACCAGTCAGGGAATTAAGGTCATTGGCGGAATAGCCTGAGGTCATTGACCATTATTCCATGGACCCATCCCGTCCCTGCCAGGAGATCCATGTCTTTTCTGCTCTTCGCAACCCATGGATATATTTTATAACCCGCGTCACTGGCCCATTTGAGTTCAGATGTATATGCCGAATCGATTCCGGGATGCAGGGAATATACATCAAGTTCACGGATTTCTTCGCGGAATTTAATCCACAGCGAATCGTACAGCATCCCGGTTTTTATGTTACGGTTAATCCCTTTCATGCGGAGAAGGGAGTGATGGTCAAAGGATGATATAACTGCCGATTCAATAGAATCAAATTTTGTGAGTGTTTCAACAAGTTCTTTTTCAATGCCGGCGTAATTATTCGGGCAGTTTTTAATTTCAATATTCAGCAAAATTTTTCCTGCTGAAAGTTCCAGGACCTCTTCGAGGGTGGGAATTTGTATCATCCCCTTCCCGAAATTAAAACTGTAATCATATTCCCGTAACTCATTCAGGGTAAAATCTTTAACCATTCCGGTACCATTGGAGGTCCTGTCTATGGAATCATCATGGATAACCACTATCCGTCCGTCCCTTGACAGGTGGATGTCAAATTCAATCATGTCTGCGCCGAATTCAATGGCCTTGATGAATGCCGGGATTGTGTTTTCAGGATACTTTTCTGAATAACCCCTGTGCGCAATTTTTAATATTCTGTCTGTCATAAAATAGTGATTATCAGGATGTGCCATTCTCACTTGATTGCATAATTTAATAAATGCGACATAATTTTTCAAGTAAAATTTGTTCAATTATTCCAGGTTCTCTTAAAAAAAATTAACTTGCAATTTATTCAATGGCTAAATTTATAAGTGCTATCATGAAAATAACATCAAACATATTCCAGGTAGGCGGTCAGGCGCTGTCCCATCAAAGCGATGCAGCGGTCTACCTGATCAAATCCGGCGATGAGGCGGCGCTGGTCGATGCCGGCACGGGAAAAGGATCTGAGGATTTATTCAGCAATATCAGGGAAACCGGAACGGAACTGGAATTCATTAAGTACATCTTCGTTACGCATTGCCACTATGACCATGCAGGCGGGATAAACCAGATCCGGGAAATCACCGGGAGCCGGGTAGTAGCCCATGCCCTCGATGCCCCCTATATAGAATCGGGAGATCCCGAAATGACTGCTTCGTCATGGTACAGGGAGGACATGGACCCTTCGTGGGTCGATATAAAAATCCCGGAAAATGAAAAAAAGTTTACCATCGGCAGCCTGGAAATTTCATTCATCCACACACCGGGCCATACCCCCGGCTCCTCGGTAATCACCCTGATATCCGACGGGCTGCTTATCCTCTTCGGCCAGGATATCCATGGCCCGCTCAATGACCTGTTCAGGTCAGACAGGCAGGAGTACGAAAAATCGCTGAAATTTCTCCTCACGTTGAACGCGGATATACTTTGCGAAGGACATTTCGGCATCTATAAGGGGAGAGAAAGGGTAAAAGATTTTATTGAATCATTTTTATAACTCACTTCATGAATAACAAAATTTTAAAATCTACGGCAGAAAAAAAAAGAAACAGGTTCACAGCCTTTTTCGTTTCAATCATTTTCACCGGGTTCGGACAGATCTATAATGGAAACCTTTATTCCGGTATAGTCCTGCTTATCATACGGTCAATTTCGCTGATGATCATCCCTGTATACCTGCAGATACATCCGGGGCATGACAGTTTAGACCTGGCGCTGTCGTCCATTTTTTTCAACGCAGTTATTTTTATCTATTCACCTGCCGAAGCATTGTATTCATCAAGCAGGGTAAGAATTATCAAACTGAAAAAATGTAATTCAATTTTTGCTTATGCTGTCTTTATTATTTCAAATATATTCCTTACATCACTTTCATTTTTTATTATTATGAATTTCTTTGACATACGGGAAATCCGCGAAACGTCATCAATATTGTTCAGAAAGGGGGACAGGGTGCTTGTCCTCAAATTAAAAAAAGAAGGCTTCCAGCGGGGAGAAATGGTTGAATACAATGAGTCGGGCGCTTTAAAAACAGGAAGGATAATCGGGGCGGGAGGCGATACTGTGAAGCAGGAGAACTACACTTTTTCAGTAAACGAAATCCCGCTGGGCATCGGCACCTTCGATGAGAACGAGATGGCCAGGCTGGCTTTAGGCGATTACAATAAAATCCTGTCCGAATCATATCATAAAATAAAATACCCCGTTAAAGTGGATATAGAAAAAAATATCCCCGGTAAAGCGGAGCCAGGAAATCTTATAAAAAATGGTGAGTTCCTGATCGCCGCGGACAACAGGGAAACAGGGAATTTTTACAGAATCATAAAAAAAGAATCCATAACCGGAAGGATTGAGGGGGTATTGTTCTCCCGTGATTTCAAGAGGATGCTGATTAAACCGTATCTGACTAAAATATAATCAGCTGAGGCTATGGAGTAATCAAATCCAGGACACCGTTGATAAAGGCCAGGGGATGGACCGGGTTCCCAGGCACATACAGGTCAATACGGTTATTATCAGCAAACGCCCTGTTTAACGCGCCGGTTCCGGCAAATATCCCGCCGCTTATCGCGTCGGTTCCCGCAAGAATGATGATTTTAGGATGGGGGACGGCTTCATAGCATATCCGGAGCGGTTCTGCCATGTTCTCGGTGATGGGGCCTGTGATGACAATTCCATCGGCATGCCTGGGGGAAGCAACAAATTCAATGCCGAAGCGCCCCATGTCAAAATTTACATTTCCGCAGGCATTGAGCTCAAGTTCACAGCTGTTATCCCCGCCGGCAGAGACCTGACGGAGCTTGAGCGACCCTCTGAAAAACCGGTGGACCTCGCTGCGGATGTTACCCCTGTCAACTGAAATGGGCCTGTCCTCATTCTCCCTGACCACAAGCATGTCACGGTCATTGGATGCCAGCCTGTAATCCGCGGTGAACATTATCTTCCCGGGGAATGCGAAAGAGCATTCGCCGCAGAATGTGCATTTCCCCAGGTCCAGGGACACCGGCCCGGTAGAGATGGCATCAACCGGGCAGATACCGGCGAGCTTTTTTTCATTAATCCTGATTCCCGAAATTACCGGCCGCCCCTTAAAAATCCCCGGGACTGCGGCCTTAGTCACGTCGGGGATATATTGCTTCCCCTGATGCGCGAGTATAATAAAATTTTTTATCATCTATCACCCTTCCTAAAGATCATGGCCGCAATATGACAGGCTGAAGCTCTTATTGCAAATGGGAAAATCTGATATCTCATTATTCCTTACCGCCAGCGCAAGGGCGAGCCAGTTATGAAAGGAGGGGTCCTTTATTTTGTATGATACAAGTTCCCCCTTACCCCCGGTAATTGCGCAGTGGCATATCTCCCCCCTCCAGCCTTCCACCAGTGAAATTGAAAATGTATCCGGGTCCGGTGATTTTAAATTTTCCCTCTTATTATCAGCAGGCGGGATATCTTTCAGCAGCTCCCGTATATGGGCAATGGACTGGCTTATTTCCTCCCTGCGGACCTGCGACCTGGAACATACATCCCCATGGTACTTTATCACAGGCTCATGCCCCAGCTTTTCATACATATCGTGGGGATGGGAAGACCGGATGTCCCTTTTATTATTGGATGCCCTGGCCGCCATTCCCACAACTCCCAGGAGCCTTGAGCTTTTAATATCTACCACGCCGGTCTTTTCGAGCCTTGCAAGGACACTCGATGACTTGAAGAGCCTGTCGCTCATTTCATTGAAATCGGGCTCATATTCATCAAATAATTCAATCAGCCTGCTGCCGAGCTCACCGGTAAATTGATAATTGGTTTTACCCGCTCTGATAAGGCCCTTAGCAAGCCGGTTGCCGCACCATTCCTGAAAATAATTTATCACCGGTGTGCGGAGTCTGCCGAACACAGAACTCCCCAGCTGGTAGGCTATGTCTGTGCATATGGCGCTGAGGTCGCCAGTGTGCATGGCAATCCTTTCAAGCTCAAGTGCAAGAGTGCGCTGGAACATGAGGCCAAAATCGGGCACAAATCCGCAGAGCCCCTCCCAGAGATTGACAAATGCCGCTGAATGGCCGGCCGCGGTGTCTCCGGCTATGGATTCAGCCAGGGTGCTCCGTTGGAGTATTTTTTTCTTTTCAAGAAATAACCTCTCGATTCCCCGGTGCTGGTACCCGAGCTGTATTTCCAGATGGAGAATCTGTTCGCCGTTGCAGATAAATCTGAAATGGCCGGGTTCAATAATACCGGCGTGTATCGGGCCCACTCCCACTTCGTGAAGTTCCTCGCTCTCCGATGAGAAAAATGGATAATTCAAAACCCGGGCCGGCCTGTCGGCCCTGTCTGATGAATAACGTACCGGCTTGAGCCATGGATGATCCGGATAGGTTATGCCGAAATTTTCATGGATCTCCCTCTCGAATTTCTCAAAGGCCGGATTATGGGCTGCAAAGGAGCTGAGCTCTTCCGATGAATTCACCAGGGCCGATGATACATATATATCATGTGTCTCATCGGCGGCGATTGCGCAGAAAAGCCTGACCTTCCCGCCGGCTGGACAGCCGAAATAACTGACGCAATGATTGTTCACATTGTCAGACATTATACTGACATTGGCCTCCATGAACCTGCTATATGGCGCTACAGGTATTTTTTTCAATGAAACAGATGAGTTGTTTTTTAAGGTTATATAATTCATATTCAGACGTCTCTAAAAATCAGATTTTTCATCCCCCTTTTTATTTCGGCAAATACTGTATCGCTTCCCTGATCATTAATGTGAACTGCACCGGCGGATTCAGCCCCAGGTACATGGCGATCCCGAGCAGGATGAACTGGGACAGTGACTCCCATGGATTGCTCCTTTTCACTTTTGAGTCATCGAATCCCTCCACGGGAATAAAAAGGAGCTTCATCATATTAGCGCCGAAGCTCCATATGATCACCGATAAAAATACCAGGACCAGGATCAACACGGCAAAGTAACGGGCCTCAAAGAGCGACCTGAATATCATGAACTCGCTTACGAAGAGTCCCGACGGCGGCATGGCCGTTGCAGAGATGAATCCAAGGAGGAGGACCGCGGCGCCTGCCCTGTTATACCTGAAATAATTTCCCGTGTCATAGATGCTCTTGCTCTGGAATACCCGGTACACATAATTGTACTGGAAAAAGAGGGCGGGCTTGATGAGGGAGTGGAGGATGATGTGAAGTATGGCGGCGTAATACCCGGCCCCTCCTGCAACGAGGCCGAGCATGACAATACCCATGTGCTCCACACCTGAATAGGCGAAAATTCTTTTTATGTTTTTTACCTTTGCCATGTAAACCATGGCGACAAAGATGGAACAGAGAGCCGCGATGAGTATAACATTGTTCGCCCATGCATGGAGCCCGGTATTTGAGACAATCACATAGACCCTGAATATGCCGGTAAAGCCCATGGTCATGAGGACGCTGGAAAACAGGGCCCCTGCCGGGGCCGGGGCCTTGTCCTTGGCATCAATACCGGCCGTGTACATGGGGAATAAACCGAGTTTGGCCGTATATCCGGTAAATATGAATATGAAGGCCAACTTCAGCCAGACCTTGTTCATCCCCGGCGCATTGGCCAGAAGGGTGTCGAAAAAAAGGTCCTCGGTGCCCGCATGCTGCAGCGACAGGCTCAAAAACAGGATGCCGATGAAGACAAAGGTTATGCTGATGGCGCATATGAACACATATTTCCATGCGCCCTCTAGCGACCTCCTGTTCCGGTGGTGATAGATAAGCGCCGATGCGCACAGGGTGGTAATTTCAACAAAGATCCAGATGACCGCGATGTGGTTTGAAAGATAGGCAGCGCCGGTGGCGGTAATGAGCGCCGTCATGGCTGAAAAAAATATCGCCCGTGTCCTTGGGGTCTCCCGGTGCGTTGCGATGTAGATGCGGGCATGGTATAATGCCGGGACGGCGATGATGCTCAGGGCTCCCATGAAAAGCATGGCAAGGGGGTCAAAGCAGAAATATACAGCTTCCGTTACATTAATATGAGTAAAGCCATAGGCGGTAAAACCGAGCTGGACCGCGGCAAAGAGGGCCATGAGCGCATAATTCGCGATTTTGTTTCTGTTTATGAAAATCAGGATGCTGATGATAAATTCCAGCGCTATAAATACTCCTGCCATGGCTCCTGCCTGCCCCTTAATCCTTCAGATGCCGTAACTGGTGGACATCGGCATCCTTGATCACATTGCCTATTTTATTGAGAAAGATGCCGAGTATCAGCACGCTTGCAAAAATATCGAGCATGATGCCCATGTTCAGCAGCATGGGCATTTCATTCCCCACGGCAATGGACAGGACAAAAACACCGTTTTCAATAATCAGGTACCCCATGACATGGGTGATAATCTTGCTCCGCGTGGCGATGATGAAAAGCCCGATGAACAGCGTAGACAGGGCAACAACAAAATAGATCTTCTTGATAAAGGTATCGGAAATATAATATGATAAAACTATAGTCGCGACTATGATACAGGTGATTGACATGAGGGATGTAAAGTTATGGAGGAACGGCTCCGCGTCCCTGGTCATTTTATTTTTTTTAATCAGGTGGACCAGGAAGGCCGGCACTGCAACAGTCTTGAACACGATGGTTTCAATGAGAATGAATACAAGGTTTCCAGTGCTCATGTCATGGAGCTCCAGCAGGGTGACCCAGAACAGGATGAAGCTCTGAAACGCGATTATCGTGATGAATGTCAGCAGCCTGTTCGCGATTCCCAGGTAAACCAGGGAGATAATAAATACAATGAGAAGTACATTTGTCATAGGCTGTTCAATATCCCTTCAGCTGAATTTTCCAATAACCAAAAGCACTGCAAAAAAAATGAGGAGCGATACCGATGAAAGTATGAATATGAACTGGGGATTGTGATTCATCCTGAACCGCGCCATAAATGACTCTATGGCCCCCACGGTAACCGCGAATATAACCTGAATCGCAAAAAATATGAGAATGGTGATATATTCACCAAAGCCGGGAATGAAGAGGTTGGCGATTAAAGCGCCGTACATGGCAAACTTGAGGTTGACGCCGTGCATTATGAGGGCCAGGTCGAAACCGCTGTTATCCAGGACCATTACTTCATGTATCATGGTAAGCTCAAGGTGGGTCCTGGAGTCGTCCACGGGCATCCTGCTGTTTTCGATCATTGCAATCATCACGAGGACAAAGGTCGTTAGGGCCCCCAGGGCAATGTTGATATGGGAGCCGAATTTCAGCGTTGAAAAAATACCGCTGAACGATGTATTCCCGGTGAGGAGGGCCAGGGAGCCCATGATGATAAAAAAAGCCGGTTCCGCGAGCATTGAGAAAAGGGCCTCGCGGCTGGCGCCCATCCCTTCAAAGCTGCTCCCGGTATCAAGGGCAGCAATGATCATAAAAAACTTACCAGCCGCAAGTACGTAGGCAAAAAAAACAAAATCCCCGTCAAAGGATATGAGCCCCCGGTATTCCCCCACGGGCATGATACATATCCCCATGAGGATTGACGCGAAATATATGACCGGCGCAATCTGAAATATGATGCTCGTTGTATCGCTGAATACGGAACCCTTTTTTAACTGCCTCAAAATATCCTTAACCGGCTGGAATATCCCGGGGCCCTTCCGGCCCGAGGCAATGCTCCTGGCCCGTATCACAATGCCGGAAAAAAACATGGCTGCTGTCAGTATGAGTATCAGGCTTATCATATCTATAACCGGTCAATAAATCCTAAAAATGAGATCATGATATCATATAACACAGGGCCCGTCATAACCAGCATAATGAAGACCAGGCCGTAAAGGATATAGTACTGGAGGTTGCCGTTCTGCAGGAAAGAAAAAATATCCGTCACCCTGCCGATGAGATTCAGGAACCTGTCGATGAATATTCCTTCAATTTTATCATAGGGATGGGATTCCTGGGAAACAATTTTCGGGAAAATACCGGTTACGCCCTTTTTCCTGATCTCAATAGACAACAGGGGTTCCGCAAGCTTGCGGTAATTCCGTATAAATGAGCTCGCCGTATACTGCAGTTTGCCGCCCGTAGCCGCATAACCGCATCCCCATGTCGGCCCGGCGCTTACAATCCTCCGCTTCATTATCATCCGCCGTATCAAAAAAAGAGACCCGGCAAGGAGATAAAATCCAAGGGAGCACCGGGCAACGGATTTCATGATTCCCAGGAGAGGAAACTCATGGGACCTGAAATTGAATCCGCTTCCGCCGAAGAATAAATTAACCGGTTCACTGAGCACTTGTATGATGATATCGGGAAAAATTCCAATGGCAACAATGGGCAGCATCACAGCTCCCATGGGGATCAGTCTGCCTATCCCCATCTCCACGGGTTCCCGTTCCAGTGCGGCCCTCGGTATGCCGAGGAACACCGTTCCGAAGGCCTTTGTAAAACAGATAATTGCCAGCCCCCCGATGATGACAAGGCCCAGGATGGAAAAAACAAGTATCAGGAGAAAGGGGAGCCCTGCCGAGCTCAGACCCCCGAACATGGCCGAATATATCAGGAATTCCGAGATGAAACCGTTAAAGGGCGGAAGCCCGCAGATGGCAAGCGCGGCAATAAGAAACATGAATGCCGTGCCGGGCATCCTCTTTATCAGCCCCCCCAGCTTTTCTATATTCATGGTCCCCGCGGCCTGGTACACATTCCCGGCAGCATAAAAAAGCAGAGATTTAAAGAGGGAGTGGTTCAACACATGAAGGAGGGCGCCGGAAAAGCCGAGAAAGGCGAGCATCCGGTTTCCGGTCCCCAGGCCGATGCACCCCAGGCCTATCCCCATGCCGATGATGCCGATATTTTCAATACTGTGATAGGCAAGGAGCCTCTTAAGATTATGCTGGATAATCGCGAGCATAACGCCGTAAAGCCCTGACATAACCGAAATGATGAGAATGATATACCCCGCTGTGAGATAATCGAGCTGTATCAGAAGGAGCATCCTCATGATGCCGTAAATGCCGATTTTGATGATAACACCGGACATGATTCCCGAAATATGGGACGGCGCGGCAGGATGGGCATGGGGGAGCCATGTGTGAAAAGGGACAAAGCCGGCTTTGATGGAAAAACCGATAAAAAAACAGAAGAAAAGCCCAAGGTTGATTATCCCAGGCGATGACGCTGAAAAATTCCGCACCGCATCAAAGGAGAAGGAGTTCATTTTCACTGCCACCCATATGAAACCGGTCATGATGAACAGGACACAGATGTGCGACTGGACAATGTAGTTTATGCCTGCCCTGATCGTCTCCTTCCTGTAATGCTCGAACATGACAAGGATAAATGCCGAAAGGGCCATTATTTCCCAGGCAATGAGAAAGACAAAGCCGTTCTGGATTGAACAAATGGCAATGAGCGACGACAGGGCAAGGATAAATGATATGCAGTGCAGGGAGTATATGACCGGATCGACCCTGGACAGGTATGCCTTTAAATACTGGAATCCGTAAAAGGCCCCGGTGAGGAATGTAAAATTTATGACAAGGATAAAAAAGCCTGACAGGGCATCGATCCTTAATGGGATCTCCCCGGTAACAATGGAACCGGCAAAGAGAAATTCAGTATTGGAACCCATGAGCGACAGAACCGCGGGATATGCGCTCACGGCAGTAATAAATGTTACCGCAGCTAAGGTGATTATGCCTTTTATCCTTATGCTGAAAAAAGGGATCAATACCAGGGATGCGGCGGTACCGGCAATAAACAGGTAAAAAATGTTCATGATACTATTTTTTTCTATTCCCTCTTTATGTATATCCTAATGGTCGTGCGTAATGATATCCCTGTCTTTAGTCTCTTTCAAAAATATGACGCCTATAACCACTGTTATGAGGGAAACGATAATCGGATACCAGAGCCCGTAATAGATGTCTCCTGTAGCGGCTGCCATGGCAGTCGCGAGCAGGGGCAGCATTCCGCCGAACCAGCCGTTCCCAATATGATAGGGGAGCGATATGGAGGTGTAGCGTATCCTTGTAGGGAAAAGCTCAACAAGAAACGCGGCGATAGGTCCGTAAACCATGGTAACATATATAAGAAAAATGAAAAGGATAAGCAGGGTCATGGGATAGTCGATTTTATCCGGATCGGCGCTGCTTTTGTACCCCTTGTCTTTCAAAGCGCTGTCCACGGCAGCCTGGTCCCAGTAGTCGATCTGTGTATCCCCTATTTTCACCGTTACTTCCCTTCCGTCAATCTCCTTCTCCATGGAGAAGCTCAAACCCTGCCTCGTGAGATGATCCTTCGCCCTGTCGCACGTGGAGAATTTACTCCATGGGCCTACAAATATATGAAAATTACAGTTATTTGCATCTGTGTGGATCGATATCCTGGTTTTTTCAGAGAAAGCCACAAGTTCAGGGTTTACATAATTCGACAGTGCCTTGAAGAGCGGAAAGTATGTTACCGCCGCGATAAGGCATCCGGCCAGGATTATCTTAAGACGGCCGATCCTGTCGGAGAGCCATCCGAAAAAGATAAAAAACGGCGCCCCCATGAGCAGGGATGATCCTATGAGAATATAGGTCGTCAGAAAGTCGACTTTAAGGGTAATCTGCATGAAAAACATGGCATAGAACTGCCCTGTGTACCATACAACGCCCTGCCCCATTGTTGCCCCCAGCAGCGCGAGGATGACATATTTATTGTTCGGATATTTCAGGAAACTGTCGGTAAGGGGCGCTTTGGAGCCCTTACCCTCATCCTTCATCTTACTGAAGATCGGCGATTCTTTGAGCTTCAGCCGTATATAGACTGAAAAGGCAAGGAGTATTATGGAAAGCAGAAAAGGGATCCTCCAGCCCCAGTCTTCGAAAGATTTTTTGCCGATATAAACCCTGCATAATCCGATGACAAGAAGGGCCATAAAAAAACCGATGGTGGCTGTTGTCTGTATCCAGCTGGTATTGTAACCCCTCCGTTTTGGGCCTGAATGTTCCGCGACATAGGTTGCAGCGCCGCCGTACTCCCCTCCCAGTGCAAGGCCCTGCATGAGCCGCAGGAAAACAAGAATAACCGGGGCGCCCCAGCCCAGTG
Source organism: Spirochaetia bacterium (assembly GCA_009885955.1). Taxonomy (GTDB): domain Bacteria; phylum Spirochaetota; class UBA4802; order UBA4802; family UBA5550; genus VFJS01. The sequence continues at coordinate 109,991 of VFJS01000055.1, forward strand.
TGGCAAAGGTGGGGAGCAGGCCCACGTAGAATGTAGCCATTCCCATTACCACGATGGTCACAAGAAAAGTATATTTCCGCCCGATGAGGTCTCCGATTCTTCCGAATACCAGGGCGCCGAAGGGCCTTATTAAAAAACCTGCGGCATACATGGCAAAAGCGGAGAGGAGAGCTGCGGTTTCATTGCCCTTGGGGAAAAACAGCGCTGCAAAAAAAGGCGCAAGGGTGGCATAGAGATAAAAATCATACCACTCAAAAACTGTTCCAACTGACGAGGCAATAATGACCAGCCGCTCTTCCCTGGACATCGGCGCGTTTCCTTTAATTGGTTCTGTTGTAATGCTCATATTTCCTCTTTAATCATTCCCGCAAACAATTCCATCAAATGCTCAGAGTAAATTTGCTGCACCTTATGCCAAAAATAGAATTTGAATATATACAAATATGACAATATATAAGCATCATTCAATAATGAAATCAGGTAAATCAAGCAATTTATAAAAACAAAATATTTTTTTTAATTTATGGGATACTCGAATAATAATGCCCTCACCCCCGGCCCCTCTCCCGGAATAGGGAGAGGGGTGCTAGTTATATTTATAATTCCTTATAAAACATATAATTATATGAACACTTGGAGTCACTTATTATATAGTAAAAACTTTTTTTGTTAATTATTTTTGGGAAAAGATGTTTATAAAGAAATATTTATGATATATACAAAAGCCCTCTCCCTACTGGGAGAGGGCGCGCAGAGCGCGGGTGAGGGGATTGGATTTATTAATATAAAGCCGATAGATAAGAAGTGTAGAAAAAATTTCAGGGAGCCTGAAATTAATATCCACAAGCTCCCCGATTATTGAATGCAGGTATAAAATCTATTTTTTCAATGTAAATGTAACGGTGGTTGTGCTTGCAGTAGTATAAGCACCTCCTTCGCATTTCAATGAGACCTTGTCGGCGCTCTGCTTGCAGCTTGCGTTCTTGCCGCCGGCCAATTTGATATATATCTCGCTGGCATCAGCGCCGTATTCCCAGGGGAAAGTGCCTATCGGCCAGCCGGATACTGCTTTGGGGCCGGCAGCAACTGTTCCGCCGCCGAAATCAAGGCAGTAGGCATCATCTTTGGAACAGTATTTTCCCACTCCGCCGCAGGAAATGATAAATGCAAATGAAACCAACACCAATACTAATTTGACTGAATTTTTAAACATCTGTGCCTCCATCTAAAATAAAAAATTTTTTTATTATTAAGCGAATGCTTTCCGTTTTCCTTAATTACAGGGATGTATGCAGCCCGGGCAAATTGCCCATTCTCAATGCATGCTGATCGGCCGGAACTGCCCTGAATGGGGAAAACTATTATTAAACTTATTTTGAATTTATATATGAAAAAGGCAACAAATTTTTTATATTAAAAGGAAATCAAATCCCTGGGATTAACTTAAAAAAGGCAGCCACAGAGGCACTGAGGCACAGAGAATTATGGAATATAATATTATTAATAAATTTGGCTCTTTCCGAATTATTGGTAAAACATTAAATTTTATTATCACCGAACTGCATGCCCTCACCCGCGCTTCGCGCGCCCTCTCCCAGTAGGGCGAGGGCTTGTATACATGTCAATAATACAAATCAATAATCATCTTTTTCTAAAACATTTAACAAAAAAAAGTTTATTCTCTATAATTAAGTGACCTCAAATGGTTATACGATAATATATTTTTAAGGAATTTTAAATATAACAATCACCCCTCTCCCTATTTCGGGAGAGGGGACGGGGGTGAGGGCATCATCTAAAAGAAAATGAAGGTTATTATGATAAAAAGCACCACGAGGAATGGAATCGAGTACTTGAACATGTACCCGAAAAAGCTCGGCATTTCGATCCCGGCCTCTTCTGCTATGGACTTTACCATGAAATTCGGCGCGTTCCCGATATAGGTATTGGCCCCCATGAAAACGGAACCCATGGAGATGGCAAGCAGATAATTTGGATTTTCTGTTATGAGCCTGGTAACAGCAACAGCCTCCGGCACACCGGGATAGAGTTTCCCCAGGGCGCTGGAAAAGAATGTCAGGTACGTGGGCGCATTGTCAAGGAAACTGGAAAGGCTGCCAGATGCCCAGAAATAGTGGGCCGGTGTTGATACATTCAAGGGCTGACTTGACAGTAGGGTCCATCAAGTTGCGCCTGAAGGGCATCTCGGTAAGGCTATCGGCTATGCCTTGAAGGAGCGGCCCAAACTCCTTGTCTATCAGACCGATGGAAGGGTATACATTGACAACAATCTCATCGAGAATGCGATCCGTCATTTCGTAATCGGCAGGAAAAACCGATTTTTCTCCGGCAGCCCTGACTGTGCAAAGGCAGGCACAACGTTCAAAAGCATTATCGAAACTACCAAAACAACTGGTCTCGATCCCTACTGGTTCCTGCGTTACCTCATTGAACATCGCCTCTTACCTGTGGACTCAATGAAATGCGAGACCTCCTGCCTCAACGTATTGACCCGGCAAAGTCGTTAAAAAGTGATGGTTTGGTTCCTTTTCCAGGGCGAAATATTCAATTGCTATATAGAGGCTATCAGATCAAAAAACCAGGCCAATAATTGCTAAAATAATAAAAAGCCCCAATACTGTCAGGATGAGAGTTTGTGTGGCAGGGCGATAACGATCGGGACTATAGGCGGTATCCCCTTTTTTATCTTTAGTCATAATAAGCAGCGGATTTTTACCGAATTCAGCCAGGATACCCGCCAATTTATAAAACTGTGCCTCTATTACGTCAAAAGATTTATCCCAGGGATCGACTATATATTTACGGGTGAATTTTGCCGGTCTACGATAAAACCAATCCACATCGAGGGCAATTTTAGTATTTGGGGTAATGATTCCACGCATCAGCCAGAATACAATAAAAGTAAAAACCAGGATTTGAACGGTTTCGACGAAATGATGCAGTGTGAAGGGGTTCCATTCGACGGGAAAAGGCAGCCATTGATAAAGATGTTTGGGATATAACCCGTGGAAAATACAGAAAAAAGCCACAATAATCATTCCGATATGCATATTAATGGGCGGATTTTCTACTTTTAGATCAGCCGGTTTATCTTTAGCGAGCCAGGTGAAATAGGGGAGTTTTAAGCCGACACCAAGGAAAGTACCGACAGCAGCAAGCGTCATTAATAGCATAGCCCATTCATGGTGAGCTTCACCGGCAGCGGCAACGGTCATGCTTTTGCTGATGAAGCCATTGAACAGCGGAAAACCCGAAATGGAAAAAGCAGCAATCATATAAAGCCAAAAAGTCAAGGGTTGTTCTTTCCTCAAGCCGCCGATTTCGGTTAATGTACTCTTCCCGGTAGTGTGCAAAACAACGCCTGCACCCATGAAGAGCAGGGCTTTATATAAGATATGACTGAAGGCATGGGAAACTGCGCCATTTATAGCCATGGCAGTACCGATACCGACTCCGGCTAACATGTAACCTACCTGGCTGATGATGTGGTAAGCAAGAATACGTCGGATATCATTTTCCAGGAGAGCGTAAACAACCCCATATATAGTCATAACGGTACCGAGAATCAGGAGAATTTCCAGGCCGGGAAATACCCTGGCCAGGACGTATACGGCAGTTTTCGTGGTAAAGGCACTGAGAAAAACAGCACCGGTAACTGTGGCTTCTGGATAAGCATCGGATAACCAGGCATGGAACGGAGGGACTGCGGCATTGATTATGATTCCCAGCAGCATTAACCATACTCCCGGGCCCATTTCTGGTTTGAGCTGGGTAACCATGATGTTTGCTCCGGGTCCCGATAAATATAGTAGTATACCGGCAAAGAGTAATCCGCCTCCAAGTACATGGAACAATAAGTAACGCAGGCCGGCCTTTTGTGATTCGCTGGTGCCTCTGGACCAGATCAGGTATGTAGAAGAAACAGCCATTATTTCCCAGAAAATGAAGAGAGTGAAAAAATCACCGGCAAAGGTTACACCGAGAGCTCCGCCAGCATATAAAAGAGCAGCGCACTGTTGACCGGTTTCTTTAATGTGGAAAGAATAAATGCCGCCAGCAGTGGCAATAAAAGCAAAAATTATCCCGAAAACACGGCTCAGTGCATCCATCTTCAAGATAATTAATTGATAGTTCATAGTTGATACAGTGAGAATAGCACCGTCTTTCATGGTAAGAATGAGAATCAAAGATGCCAGGGAAAAGAAAATAAAGGCATAAGAGCGTGTCTTCTGCGGCAGAACAGGGAGCATGAGAGCCCCGGCCAACAAAATAAAGGCTGGTGGTATAATCAACTCAATCATTATAGTAATCCTCTTTTTTCTCCACGATAGGACCGAAAAGTTTCTTTCCAAATAAGATCAATACTACACTTCCTCCAGCGCCAAACCAGATCCAAAACAGGGGTATTTTAAACGGCAAATGGCTAACTTCACCATGCTGTCCGGCAAATTCCGCCACTATGGAGGCAACGGTTACTAATCCCAATATAATCCAATGCCATAATTTCATCACTTCACTCCAACTATACTGGCTGCAATACTGGAAGCCAGCTTAAAAAAATTAAAAAATAAGTCAGGATAAATACCCAGGAGCACCGAAAGAAGAGCGGTAACAACAATAGGAACTACCATAATCGCCGGGGCTTCACCAAGGCCTTCGAGTTTCTCCCCTTTACGGAAAAAAACAGTGTATATAATAGGAAAAAAATATGCCGCATTGAGCAGACCGCTCAACACCAGGATGGCCAGCGGGATAATTTGGCCCGATTGGACTGCACCCATGCCAAGGTACCATTTGCTGACAAATCCATTAATCGGAGGAATACCAGCAAGACCAATAGCACTGACAGTAAAGGCGCCCATGGTCCAGGGCATTATCCGGCCAATACCGTTTAGCTGGCTGATGTTCTCCCGGTGGAGGTTGACATAAATAGCACCGGCAGCAAAAAACAGGGTAATCTTCATGGTGGCGTGGAAAGCAATGTGTAACATACCCCCGGTAAACCCGGCCGGAGTTAATAGGGCAGCTCCTAAAACAATGTAAGAGAGATGCCCGACAGTAGAGTAAGCCAGCAGCCGTTTGAGGTTATCCTGTCGTAATGCTATGAAAGATGCTACAATTATTGTAAATCCAGCAACTGCCAGCAAAATGTTATTCAAACCAAATTGACTCATTATTGCAGGTCCGAAAACAAAACCAACAACTCTGATAACACCAAAGACGCCAGATTTAACAACTGCAACAGCATGGAGTAGTGCACTTACCGGCGTTGGGGCTACCATGGCTGTAGGCAACCAGCTATGCAATGGCATGATACCCGCTTTAACACCAACACCGCCAAGGAATAAAATAAAAAGAATTACTGCACGCTGTGGAGTTAATACACTTTCCCCAAACATTCCACCGGCTTTGAAATCTAGTGTTCCGGTTAATTTGTAGATCCAGGCAGAGGCAGCAATCAGGAGAATGCCTGCAGTAAGAGTGTAGACAAGATATTTGCGGCCGCCATAAATTGCTTCTTTGGTTTCTTTATGTATAACTAATGGATACGTGGCTATTGTAAGAATTTCATAAAATACAATGAACGTCAGCAGGTTGGCGGAAAATGCAATACCCATCGTAGCGGAAAGGCAGATTGCAAAACTGGCAAAGTACCTGGTCTGTTTATGTTCGTGAGCGCCCCGAACATAGCCAATCGAATAAAAAGAAGTCAAAATCCATAAGCCGGAAGAGATAAGGGCGAAGAAAACTCCAAATTGATCAGCTTTCAGTGCCAGGGCAACACCGGGAAATATATCCACGATATTGATCACTGCTGATTTGTTCTCCAGGGCATTGGGCAGCAAAAATATTACCACAAGCCCGAATTTGATAAAAGATGCTATAATTGTCCAAAACTCACGAAGATTTTCATGCTTTGAACTCAACAGAATCAACGGCACCGCCGCTAGGGAAACCAAAACGGTCAACAGCGGGATAATCGATGTATAGGTCTCTGGAATTGTCATTGTTTTATCTCATCACCTTTTAAGGAAATTAACACATCCAACCGGTATTAATAGTAATTATTTTCTGTTCTGTATCTTTATCGTTAATTAAATTATATATCATAAACCTTTGGGAATAATATATTTAATAACGCCATCGACTATAATTGCATTCAATATACCCAGGACAACCAATGCAGCAGCCAAGGTAAGTGTCGGGAACAACATCGATGGACTTACTTCATCACGCTTAACAGTCTCTTCATTTTCTTTAACTGAATGATCATGATAGGTACCCTGTTCATGGGTATTCGACGATTGTGAATCAATAGGTTTCATGTAGACTTTTTCCAGGATGCGGAAAAAATAAACGGCATTGAGCAATGTACTGACCAGGATTGCAGCGAGGAACAGCCAGTTTCCTTTTTCAATCGTACCGAGAGCCAGATACCATTTACTAAAGAAACCTGCCATCGGGGGTAAGCCAACCATGGATAACGCTGCAATAGTGAAAGCAGCCATCGTCCAGGGCATTTTTTTACGGATGGTATTATCCAGTTTGAAAATATTGGAGTGCCCTAATTTTAAACGAAAGTTGCCGGAAACAAGAAATAAACACGCTTTCATGACTGCATGGTTTAAGATGTGAAGAACGGCCCCAATTAATCCAAAGGGATTCGCCAATCCAATGCCTAAACCGATGTAACCCACTTGAGCCACAGTGCTGTATGCCAGCATCCGTTTCAGTTCTTTCTGGGCGATCGCCATGATCGATCCATAAATAATTCCGACTACAGCTAACCAGCTGATGATATCTGCCACAGGTAAAGTTTTACTGACAAACGTAATGCCAAAAACAAAGTAAAAGATTCGAATTAATACGTAAGAGGCAACCTTGGTCCCAGTAGGCGCAATAAGAGCAGAAGAAACCGAGGGGGCATAGGTATATGCATCGGGTAACCAGCCATGTAAGGGAAACAATGCCATCTTAATCCCTAATCCGAGGGTCATAAAACATAAGCCAATGACAACAGCCGGTTGATCCAGCATGAATGGCAGTATTGCCCTGACATCGGCCATGTTTAGAGAACCGGTTTTAATATATAAAAAACCGACACCCAGCAGATAAAAACAGCCTGCAATAGTTCCCATAATGAGATAGGTAAAAGCGGCCATGGAGGATTTTTTTTCGCCAACGGCAATCAACCCATAGAGAGTCAATGAGCAGATTTCCAGAAAAACATAGAGGTTAAAGAGGTCGCCGGTGATCATCATGCCGTTAAAGCCGCAAAGCATCAATAGGACCGATGCGTAATAAGGAACTTCTTTGCCGGGCAATTCGGATTCAATACTTTTCTTAGCATAAATCAGTACCAGGAAGGCAATCGCGTTGATTACCAGGATTACAAAGGCACTTAAGTGGTCCAGAACATACTCGATACCCAGTGAAGGATTCCAGTTGCCTAATTTATAGTGAATGGGTTTACCGACATTTATAACCCGGATCAAATTGAAAATAGATAGAGCAACGGAAGCAGCAGATGCCCCCAGGGCTATCCAGCGGGCCAGCCATTCTTTTTTCATGGCCAGCACCGGGGTCATTATTCCTGTAGAAAGAAACAGCAATGGAATTAAAACTGGGGAATTATTTGTCAGATTCATTATCCTTTATCATCCTTTCAATTAAAACTGCTTCATCGAGGGTTTTGTAACGTTTAAAGATACTAATACTCAGGGCGAAAGCTACGCCGGTTGTAGCTACACCTACTACGATGGCTGTCAGCATTAAACAGTGCTGCAAGGGGTTGATATATTTCGAAGTATCGGCAATACTAATATTCAGGTCCAGGACAGGTACGGTTCCACCCCATTTTACCGCTGTTGAGACATAGAAAATAATGATCGAGACTTGAAAGATATTCATGCCAATCAGTTTTTTTACCAGATTTTTTTTCATGGTCATGCCGTAAAAGCCGATCATCATGAGGATAAACGTGAACCAGTATGCATAGTGTCCGATGATATAATCAGTCATTCGGTTCTCCTTCCAATAGATCATCGTAAATAGCTACCAGAATACCCATAACAGCCAATCCGACACCGATTTCTATGGACAAAATCCCCCAGCCGCGAGTGACTGGAGCTTCTAACCCGAGCGGAAGAAAGGAGTAGTCCAGGTAATTACCGCCCATCAATAAAGCTAAGAAACCGGTGAAAAAATAGATAAAAACTCCTACGGAACCAACAGGTGTACCCCAGCTTTTTTTGAATTGCAATTGGGATATTTCGCGTCCGGCAGCGAGACGGATTAACAAAACCGCTGCAGCCAGCATTGTACCGCCCTGGAAACCGCCTCCAGGACTGTAATGGCCATGGAAAATGACATACAACGCAAACAGCATAATAAACGGTGAGACTATACGGCTGAGAAGAGATACAATGGGATTATTATCTTTTCGTGTCATCGGTTTTCCTCCTTTTTCTCAGCAGCAGGTAACAAATCAGACCGGCGGTCAGGATAACCGTTTCTTCACCCAGGGTGTCATAGCCTCGCCAATCGGCCAGTATGACTGTTACCATGTTATCTGTATTTGAGTCGGTCTTAGAGTTCTGGATGTAGTAGTAGGCAGCTCCCTTAGAACCTGCCGGGCTTATTTCTCTATTCGCCGGAGCATTGGCATCGCCGCGGTTCGGCAGGTTGTCTGAAGCGGCGATCATGAGCCCCGCAAACACAACCAGGATTAAGTAATTCACGTATTTCAATCTGAACTCCTTCTCGATGTCTTAAAGATAAGGACTATAAAAAGTATACCGCTCACACCCCCTCCTACTACTGCTTCAGTGAACCCTACATCCACCGCCCCCATTACTATATAGAGCAAGGCTGAGATGAAACTGAAAACGCTCAGGGTTACTACAGCCACCAGGAGGTTCTTCACGTCGAGGGCGATAAATGCAGTTGTGATAAGTACAATAAAAAAAACGATTTCCAATTGCCAATGCATTAGTCTTCCTCTTCTTCCTGTTTTGTATTTACGGGATTTCCTTTGTCATTTTTAAACCAGGGGATTAATCGGCAATGGTATGCAGCTTTCAGCATGACGTTAGTCCCGACCGGGCTCGTCAAGCCGATAAATGCAATGATGATCAACAGTTTGGCACCGTTGATGGTAAAACCCTGGGTTAAAAATAATCCGAAAATAATTAGCATCATTCCAAGGGTATCAGCTTTTCCCTGGGCATGGGCGCGGGTGTAAAAGTCCGGCAGGCGAAGCAGTCCAATACTCCCGGCCAGCAGGAAAAAAGCACCCAGACTGACAAAAATACCTGCGAATACGTAAAGGATTTCCATTATTTCTTTTTACCTCATGATTCCAGGTATTTAGCAATGGCGACGGTACTGATAAAATTGAGGATGGCATACGCCATCGTGATATCAATAAACATATCCAGTCTATTGAACACCATACCGATCATCAGGATCAATACCATTGTCTTGGTAGCAACAGCGCCGGCACCGAGAATCCGGTCAAATAAGGTAGGACCGGCAATCACCCGGTACAAGGGCATTACTATAATTATCGTAAGAATGATTGATAAGTAAATAAAATACTTTTCCATTAGAAAACCTCCGCTCCTGACTTGATGATCGTGGATTCACCTACTACCTGTTCCGGTTTTTTCTCATAAAGTTTGGCCACTTCTCCCGGCAGCGAACCGTCCAGAATTCCACCGAACGAAGCATCCATCAGGGAATGCACAAGAAATACATCGTCTTTTATTTCTATGGTGATGGTGCCAGGGGTTAAAGTAATGGAATTACCTAAAATTACTTTAGCGCTGGTATTGGGGAGTTTCGTCTTGAATCTGATGAGAGCGGGGTCAATGGGCATTTTGGGATTTAATACTGCCGCTGCGACCTGTAAACTGGCAATGACGATTTGCCACATTAACCAGAAAACGTAATAAACCAGGCGGCCAAAGCGCAACTGCACCGGGTCAAGATGTTTTGCCTTAGCCCTGGCTTCCTTAACTTCTTCTTCATGGAAATAGTATTTTCTTAATCGGAGGTGAAGTAATACCACGATTGTCGATGATAATACCCCCATTGCGATATGAGTGAAATCATATATTCCACTCAACAGAAGCCACACAACCATCAATAAAACAAACTGAACAGCGGTCTTAATGAAAAAAATTCGTTTCAATTGGGTACCTCATCCAACAAAGCTATCCTCTGAATTTTGTTGAAAATTGAACCATTATTATAATAACTTCTTTCATCGATGTTAACATCCATGTCAAGTCGATTTTTTTTAGCATCAAAAAAATAGCCGAACTTACTTTATCCGAGGGATTAATCAATTACTCAATTGAACCTGAATTGGACACATTTTATCCTGATTGACCGGATTAATCATTCCTTCATGGAGTTTTCCATAAATCAGGTTGTCGATTTTTTCTTCCAACAAGGTTTTATTTTCATTAAAAACCCCATCGAAACAATTTTTCTAAAACCTTCACTTTGTCACTATTTCTCTTATCCCATTTGCTGCATAACTGCAAATTATTATACTGCAGTCTGTAATCCACACCCGATTTTAAGAATATAATAAAGCATACACAGCAATGACATTTCCATTCCGCATCCCTTTTAAAATTAAAATTTTAATCAAAAATTTTAATTTTTCCCTATGTTTACGCCTTCAAGGGAACCGGAAATTTTAATTATGCGAGGATCCCTTATTTATAACCGCAACCCGGCAAAATTATTGCAGCAATAATAATTGCATAACCGGATGTCTATTATTATTCATCGGGCCGGATTAAAAAATGCCCTCACCCACTTCGACAAGTGCTACACTGAGCTATGCCGAAGTGCTCAGTGCATCGCCCGTCTCGTCGAGCGCTTTTCGGACCTCGTGTCCGCGCTCGACACTAAAGCATCCTGCTTGTCGCCTCTCCCGCCCCTCGACTTCGCTCGGGGAACGTGAGAGGGGTGGTAGTAAAAAATAATTCTTGTAACAGAAACCCTCGCCCTACCGGGAGAGGGTGCGCGGAGCGCGGGTGAGGGCATCAGATTTATGACACAGAGAAATTATTCCAATAAAAATGCCCTTTTCAGAAGAAAAGGGCAATAGAGAGATATTTCTGATAATTTAAATTGATGAAAAGCAGAAAATCTATTTCTGCATCTCTTTTGTTATATAGAGGAGCTTCTCAACCATCTCTTTTGAATCAACAACGATTATCTTTGAACCATCAAGCTCAGTCTGGAAACGGGGGGCAGATTTATATTTTTCAGAAAGGCTTCGTATTGCACCCATATACTTGCCTATGGTGGGCTTATCCATTTTTTTTGAAATCACATAATCCTTGAAATCTAATTCGCTATTGCCGTCTTTCCAGGTGAATGCAAACACCTCCGGCGGGGTCCCGATATAAAGAAACTGGCTGTTTCCAGAGGCAACAACCTCGATCCAGCTTTTTTCGCCGATCCTGTGGCTCTTTGACACATCCTGGGACTGTTTGTACTGCTGAATGGTTTTTTTTATAAAATCTTTGGCCTTGTTATATTCGGCAGACACCGGATCGGAATCCTTTAATGGCGCGTACTGCGGCTGTTTACCCAATAGTTTATCCATGAAACCCATGACATTTTCCTCCTCTTGTTTTTTTTATGCCGGCCTGTTTTATTCACCGGATTCCAGAATCATTATATTTATTACCCATAATCCCCGGGGGTTCTTATAAAATCTATCTCACTCCCGCCGGTATTGGGAGGGAGTGAGAACGGTATAACAAAAAGAAACCCTATATTATGAGTAGTTAAACCTATTAAATAATAAATTTAATTAAATTGTCAACTTTTTTTCATTGTCAATGCAAAAAAATATGAAACTTTACAGTTAAATTTAATATCAACCATTGTAATTATAAAATAACCGGGGGCATCCCTGAGATTAAAATTTTTGAGTTAACCTTTCCATTATTTTTAATTCTACAGGGGACAAAGGACTTAAAATTCAGTGAATCCCCTTCGCCCATGATAAAGGACTCTGCCCCGTCAATAATGGCTTCAACAGACCCGTTCATGATATATATGAGCCTTTCGCCATTGATCTCGATGTTCAGGGTTGCCACTTCCAGAACCGATCCCGGGTTCAGCTCAACAAGGAATGTTTCAAGGGTGTTATTTTCGAGCTTTGACGCAAGGAGTGTCAATGTGAAGCCGAATTCCGAATTTACGATTGTTTCTGTTTCGCTGCTTTTAATGAAGATATGCCTTGTCTGTTCAATCTGCCTGAAAAAATCTGAAAAATTTACCGCGTAGAACCTTAATAGATCCCCCAGGGATTTCATGGAAGGGTCGGTTTTCGTGTTTTCAATCTGGGATAAGAGGCTTACGGAAATATTCAGCCTGCTGGCTACTTCAGCCAGGGTGTACTTCTTTTCCAGCCTTATCTTTTTTAATTGGCTCCCAATATCCATGGCTCTTTATTTATTGAATACAAACTTCATTACTATGAGAACTCCGGCCATGATGATAATACCGATAATTATTCTGACCCAGTCTATACTGGGAATTTCCTGTTTATTCTCTTTATTATCATTATGCTTATTTTCATTATTATCCGGATTATCTGGATTTAATTTGTACATAACTTTTTTTTCACACACCTGGAAAGAATTCATACAAATAGTATGATCTTGATTAGACTTATTTAAATCTAAATTGTTTTACATAATTTTACTGTAGCTTAAAAATGTCAATGATAATTTCAATTTTATTGTAATATGCCCGATTCCGTTAAAAGCATTTACAAGATGTTGAATAAAGATTTGCCACAGAGACGCAGAGACACAGAGGTATATTAATGGAATTTATGTTTGGCACAAAATTCAGGATATATCAATAATGTATAATTATATTACCCTCTGTGGCTAAATTATCAGTAAAATAATATCAGAGCTTTTCAATGGCATCTATTTTTTATTGACAGAAAGCCCTTTCATTCACAGGGTTACTGGAATATGGTTTTACGATATCTTTTATCGATCCGAACCGGAATAAAAATTAGAATGCTCAGGAGCGGTTAAAAAGTGAACTTAAAAAAATTTTTTAAATATTTCTTATTAATGTTCGGCTTATTCCTCACCATGTATACTCTGAAGATCATGTACCAGCAGAAATATATAGCTACCCTGGATATTAAGGAGATTAAAGGCAAAACATTAAACATAATGACCTCGTCCCTCTTTTCCGAGCGGAACCTGATAGAAACTTTCGGTTCAAGGTTTAAATCAAATATCAAGTATACTATCGAAGAGAAAAATGAAAAGTATTTTAATATAAAAAATGATGAAATACACGCCCTCATATACCCCTCGTTTACCTACAGACAAGAAGGAACCGGAAAGGGATATCAGGCCATGGACGAAAGCAAACTTCCCAATCTCCTTAATATTGATGATAATCATGTGGAATATATGAGAAAGCTTTATACCATTTCCGGGAAACTCTATGCAGCTCCCGTGGCCTATGTCCCCTATGCAATATTTTTCGACAAGGAAAAGATCAAACCCTCTACAACAGGGAAGAGCTATTTTACAGGGAATATTAAGGTTGCCCTGTCAGGGGACTATGGAAGTTTTCTCGCGCTGGTGAAGATATTGGGCCTCAAGCCCGACATGGCCTCGGTGGCTTCAATACAAAAAACCCTGGGAAAAGGGAATGTAATTCTCTTTGATCCGGATAAGCTCGACGCGGCCGCAGACCTGATTAAAAAAGAGAAATCCCTTATCGTTATTGCCCCGATCTATCTCAAGAGCTACATGGAAACCCGGGTCGAACTCAATGAAGTAATCCTTCCTGACGAAGGGACCTATGCAACCCTGTACCTGGTGTCTATCGTCGGGGATGGAGAGCTGGAGCTCTCCCATATATTTGTGAACCATGTCATAGACCCGTCCATTCAGAAAACACTGTGCGATATCCTCGGTTACCCGGTGATTAACAAGCTCGCCCTGAAATCCATGGAGCCGCTGCAGTACAATACCCTTAAGATGAACACTCCGGAATATTTCAAAAATCTGCTGGTGCTTAAAAACAGGAAAGAATTTGATAACGCAGTAAATCTCTACAATGCTTTCATTAAAGGGCTGTAATCTAGCAGCTATTGCACGCGGATAAGGTTGAGCTGGAACCTCTCCACAAGGAGCCTGTGGAGCTTTCTGGCTGCCTTTATTCCGACCTTAACCCGCTTCAACTCGACGCTGTTCAGGTCAGCGGGGTCAATAAAATTTGACGGCTTTTTCCCCCTGGATATCTCCGTGAGATTATTCCTTAGCCTCATCTGGACAAAAAAATTGTAGCTCGATTCTATTTCAATGAGATCATCCTTGGACATAACGTTCTGGTAGGCAAGCATATGCATCTTGTCCGTTGTGCTGCCGTCCATTATCCCTGACTCCAGGGCCAGAACTTTTATCCCTTCGGTAATGGGGAATATGCCCACCTTTTTTACATCCATCTTTCCCATGTCATCGCCCGATTTCTCATGGGGCAGGCCTCCAAAAATTCCCAGGGACGGGGTGTACCGGAGTATATTTTTTACCATGTACAGGAGAAAAAGCCTGTTCTCGCCTGCAAGAGTTTTTATCTCATCCTTCATCCTCTTTTCATATTCGGGATTTCCGTACAGTGTCCTGAGATCGGAAAACATGCTGTAGTTCAGAATATTTTCAGGCGTGGGTACCGAAAGCCACTTGAGGAGGGTCTCCTTCCAGTCGTCAATGCTCCTGCGCCAGATCACATTTTTCGCGGTTGTTCCGCCGGGGCACTCGGGAATTCCTATAAATATGAGGGCGTCGATAAGTTTAGTAGCGAACTCCTCAAGGACATTTTCCCCGGCTTTGTCCAGTCCCTCGTAAACAATGGCATTGTCCTGGTCGGTTTTCAGGGTCTGCTCCATCCTCCCCTCGCTCCCGAGCACGAGAAAGGAAAAACTCCCGGGAAGAGAGGAGCCGAAGGGGGCCTTGATAATATCAATGGCCTTCGTTATGATGGAATCATTGATATTGGATATGAGCTTCACCACCTCCCTGGTCCTGGTGCCGGACTTTATGAGGTAACCCACGAGCTCTTCCACCTTGCCGTTAAGCTTTTTCAGGGTGTCCAGGTTGTCGGCGTATTCAAGGTCCCGTATGACATAGAGGGGCGTGTCGGCATGGTGCTTTATAATATCGGTGTCGGTGATAATCCCGGTAACTCTGCCGGTATCGCCGGTAACCACAAGGCGGTGGATGTTGTTCTTGGACATACGGAAAATGGCTTCAAAGGCGTAGTCGCTCTCCTTAATGGTTATCAGGGGAAAGCTCATGATGGTCTTTACAGGAACAGTTGAGGGATTTATATCAAGGGGGATAACCTTTTTCCTGAAGTCTCTGTCAGTAATGATACCTACGGGCACGTCATTCTCAGTGACTATGATCCCGGAGACATTGTTGGTATTCATGATGCCTGCGGCATTCCTGATGCTCTCTTCGGGACTGCAGGTATATATCTTTGTACTGGTGAATTCTTTGACTTTAATGGTAAAAAGTATGTCTTCAAGCATTGTATTGTAACACCTTTGATGCCCTCACCCGCGCTCTGCGCGCCCTCTCCCGGTAGGGCGAGGGCTTCCTTTTCCTGAATTTTTTTTGCTTCAATTGCCTTTACTCAAAACCCTCTTTTAATTAGGGAGTTAGGTTATTTTGTATTACAACGATCTTATCAAATAATTTATTAATATCCGTCATTACCTCTTCGTTGGTAACTCTGATAAATGTCACACGGTCTTTTTCAATCAATTCCTGTCTCAATCGATCATAATCCATTTGTTTATTATGAATTTCACCATCAATTTCAATCGCTAAACGTAATTCATGAGAATAAAAATCAACAATAAAGCCATTAAGCTCATGTTGACGCCGAAATTTTAAACTATTAAATTTTCTATTCCGAAGAAAATTCCAAACTTTTTCTTCAGCTTTGGTTGAATCCTTTCTAAGAAATCTTACAAATTCTTTTTTTATGTAATGCATAAAATTGATTCACTCACCTCCCCTCTCCCTATTTCGGGAGAGGGGCCGGGGGTGAGGGCATAAATTATTATTATAATATATCACTTTCCGGAAAGAAGTCAACCATATTTTAAAGTATTGTACTGTATTTGAACATTGTTACTTATTATGCCCTCACCCGCGCTCTGCGCACCCTCTCCCGGTAGGGCGAGGGTTTCTGTTTCAAGAATTATTTTTCTCAACCTCCCCTCTCCCTTTTTTGAAAAGGGGCCGGGGGTGAGGGCATAATTTCATTTACCCCAAATAAAAAGGGGCGCTTGCGCGCCCCTTCATAATTTACTTAAAAACCTGTTATCTTAAAGCCTGTCCGGCTCTCCTTTCTAATGGAAAGAGTCGAATTCGTCTGTAAGCTTCACAGGGTAACGGCAATGGTCAACAAGCCGCATGATCCTCTCTGATGGAGGAGGTGTGAACCTGGGGATAATGATAAGGCATGCAAAATTCACGAGCATACCCCAGAGGCCTGCGCCCTGGTCTTTTATCCCGGCTATACCGGCCCAGCCGTAGAACTTCACTGTTATGATATAAAATATAGTCACTGCCAGTCCAAGAGCCATACCGGTAATGCATCCGTATTTGTTCGTCCTCTTTACAAATACCCCCATTACAATAACAGGAAAGAAGGACGAAGCGGCAAGGGAGAAGGCCCATGCCACAATCTGGACAATGAATCCTATCTGCTGAGAAGCAATAATCCCTGCAACGATAGCGAAGACTCCTATGAGCGATTTACCAAGGAATACCCTCATTTTCTCTGATGCCTGGGGATTGAAAATCCTATAGTAGAGGTCATGGGAGATAGCCGCTGCTATAACCATGAGGAGGCCGTCAGCAGTAGAAATAGCTGCTGCAAGGCCGCCTGCGGCAACAAGGGCCGAAGCGATATAGGGAAGCTGCGCAACCTCGGGCATGGAGAGAACAACGATGTCCCTGTGCATGACGAGCTCGGCAAGCTGAAGAATTCCGTCGCCGTTGGCGTCTTTTATCGTTACCAGGCCTGTTTTCGCCCATGCGCTTACCCATTCAGGAAGAGCGCTTATTTGCGATCCGACAACATTATAAAGAACCTGATACTTCTGGAAAGCCGCGTAAGCGGGAGCTGTTATGTAAAGAGCTGCAATGGCAATAAGTGCCCAGCCTGATGAATACCTTGCGTCCCTTACTGTGGGTACGGTGAAGTATCTCATCATGATGTGGGGAAGCCCTGCTGTTCCAATCATAAGAACAAGGGTAAGAACCCACATATCTGCAGCCGACATCTTTGTAAAAGGCTCAATATAGAACGCGGTAATCCCCAATTCCCGTTCCTTGGCAACTATTTTGTACAGGAGGTCGCCATAGGCAATCTGGGGAAAGGGGTGTCCGTAGATCTGGATACTGAGCGCTGTTACAGGAACAAGGTACCCTATGATGAGTACGATATACTGCGCGCACTGTGTCCATGTAATGGATTTCATCCCGCCCATAACCGTGGAAGCCACGACTAAAACAATGGCAATGGCAATGGCAGTGTACAATGAAAAGCCCATAAGCCTGGACATGATGATACCTGCTCCGGCTACCTGCGCGATACAATAGGTGAGGCTTATTGTGATGGCGCAGACAACTGAAACAACCCTGGCCGCATGGCTCTCATACCTGTCGCCCACGAAGTCAGAGGCCGTGAACTTGCCGAACTTTCTTAAGTACGGCGCAAGTACAAGGGTCAAAAGCACATAACCGCCGGTCCAGCCCATAATATAGGCAAGCCCGTCGTAACCAAGCGCGGCAACAGCGCCGGCCATACTGATAAAGGAAGCAGCGCTCATCCAGTCTGCGCCGATTGCCATACCGTTCCACATCGGGTGAATCCTTCTCCCCGCCACATAAAAATCGTCAGCTTCGGTTGCCCTCGTCTTATAAGCGATTGCCATGAATATGGCGAAGGTTCCAAAAACTACGACGTATCCCATCATCTGATTACTCATAATTAGTTACCACCTCTCCTATTATTAAACTTTTTCATCGAAACCGAATTTCTTGTCCAGGTTGTCCATCAACTTCGAATAGAGAAATATTTCAAAGATGAAGATGAGCACTGAACCCTGAGCGCCCATGTAATAGCCGAAGGGGAAACCTAAAAACTTGAATTCATTCAGTTCCTTAGCTATTAGAATGGTACCCAGAGAAACCAGAAACCATACGATTAAAAGTATAATAATATACTTAACGTTCGTTTTGTGATATTCTTCCAGTTTTTCCTTATCAACTGCCATTTGTTAAACCTCCAATTTTTTTTCTTTTATCTTCACATACAGTCAATTTACCTGCAGGCACCGGTGAAACTTTTCAACGCGGATGTTTCCGATAATTAATAATGCTGTTAATAGATGAAAACTATTTTTGCCGCCGGGATCAGCATTCATGCGGATAATAAAACCTCTCTGCTCATCCCATGAGGTTTTATCAGCAACCGACGGGCTTTTTAAAACAATTATCAGAAAAATCCTCTCATGCATAGAACAGTTTCACAATGCATTCCAGAGTATGCTGAACTGTGAGGATATTTTTAAAACTTCGAAAACAATTACTTTCTTATAAGCTTTTAGTCAAACACTTTTTTTCCCGATGACTTTAAAAAATTTTTTTTGGAGGTAATTAATTACTATATGTAAATATTTATTTTTGATAAATATTTACACGTCAGGGGCTAAAACTTTGCCCTGGAATAGTAACTGTCCTGTGAAGCGCGGCGGGCATCCCTCAGTGTGTAGATCCCTTTTTCCGCCAGAAGGGGAATGAGCTTCAGCAAGACCTCGCCCGTGGCAATGGCGTCGCCCAGGGCAGTGTGCCTTCCGATGATGTGTATTCCCAGGCGCGCCGCGATGTTTTCAAGTTTATGGGACTCCTGGTTTGGATGGACCACGGCAGAGAGAAGGAGGGTATCGAGGACAGGGTTGATGAAACTTATGCCTGTCCGGAACTCCTTCATCTGGAGAAACCGCATGTCAAACGCGGCGTTATGCGCTATAAGGATAGTATTTTTGCAGAACTTGTGAAATATCCCGAGGATTTCATCAATTTCAGGCTGGCCCTCGAGCATCTCAGGCTGGATACCGGTAATCTCTATGGTCTTTTTAGGCAGCAGCTGCCGGGGATTCACAAGCTGTTCAAAAATTTCCTCCCTGAGCAGGCGCCCGTTCATTATCCGTATGGCGCCGATGGATATAATCTCATCGCCGGCCGCGGGATCGAGCCCCGTGGTCTCGGTGTCAAATACGGTGAAATTCAATTCGGTGAGGAGCCTGTTGTCCAGCTCTTCGTTCTGGCCGGCCTGGTGGAAAAGGTCGAAATCGTAAAATTCAGGCCTGCTGTCCTGCCTCAGTTTTACATCCAGCCCGGCCGGGCAGACCGGTTCAGTTGACTTTAACAGTATCCGCACGTGGGACCTGTTCTCATCCTTTACCGGCTTGGACCAGATCTCGGCATCATGATGGTTTATCACCTCGTCAAAGGTGAGCGAGAGGGCGCCGTTCCTGCCGCCGGGCAGGGCATTGAGCCCGCCCCTGAGATCGGTGAGGTCAAGAGGCTCTCCCGGATACTCCAGATCTATGTAGACAAATTCCCCGTCGCTCATCCCCCCGCAGCCGCTCAGGGTGCAGACAATATCTCCGTATCCCGCTTTTTTGATTCTTGAAAGGAGAAACATGACCAGGCTTATAAAGGAATAGCTTTCGATATTGAGCCACGGCGGGTTGTCGCCGGATACGGTTTTCAGTTCCATACCGAGCTTATCTTTTGCCCGCCGCTTCACGGTATCAAGGAAATCCTTCCCCGACATCTTTTCAAGGAGCCACTGGACCTTGAACTGTTCCGAGAGCTCCTTCACCGTATCATTCAGCCTGTCGGTGAGGGAAACGGTTTCGGTGTGGATGATTGATTTGAATTTACTCTCGTTCTCCCCGGTCATTTCGGGAAAATCAATCATGGATTCTATCGCGGCCCGTATATTTCCAACTGAAGAGCGCATGCCGTAGGTAAGTGTATTGAAGAGCTTTTCCCTTCGCGTTGCCATTTCCACTCTGTCGGTGATATTGTAGAGAAAAAGGATGAAGCCCAGGATCCTCTTATCATGATGAAGAATGGGGACCACCCTGATCCTGATGAGCTCATTTTTTATAGTGGATGTGACAAGATGTGAAACCAGCCCCTTATTTCCCCTGCTCAGATTGCGGAGGACCTCTTCAAGGGCATGGACGATAAGGTCCTTGTGAATGGCTGCAAAGACCGACCTTCCGAGGCCCACTACCCCGCTCTCCCCTGAGACCAGGGGGTTGTCGACGGGCCTGTCGGAGAGAAGGGATCTGGCGCTTTTGTTGTACAGGAGGATCTGCCCCTCCATGTTGCAGACAAGTACGCCCTCCTCCATTTCGGAAATGAGGGCTGCCAGGGTATCCTTCTCCTCCTCTATTTTGGCATTTGCGGTCATGATTTTTTCTTTGACGTCATCCCTCAATTCATTGACGCTTTTTGCCGCCTCGTTAATGACATCCTTGAGCATCTGTATTTCTCTGCATCCCTTGATTGTTATGCGGTGAAGGGGATTGGCCCTGGTTATGATCCTGGTCTCTTCAACAATTTTATAGAGGGGGACTATCACATTTCCTATGAGCCAGTTTAACAGGAACCCCAGCGCGGCCATGACAAGCACCGTGGCAAGGAGCAGGTACTCCATGTGGCTTAAAAGAATATTGAGCAGTATTTTTTTTTCGGAATCGTCAATCCTGAACCAGAATACCGCCGCCACGGCAAAGATAATGAACAGCGGGATAAAAAGGCTCGCGATTGTCCAGAGGGGAAGTTTATTGCCGAATCTCATTGCTGCCGCCAAGTAATTCATTGATTTTTTTCACGAGGTCCTTTGTTGAAAAGGGCTTTACCACATAGGCGTCGGCTCCTATTGCGATACCTTTTTCTATGTCCTTCTCCATCCCCCTTGCAGTGAGGAGGATGATTTTTATTTTTTCAAACTTCGGGTTCCCCCTCACATGCTGGCATATTTCAAAACCGGTACAGTCGGGAAGCATGATGTCAAGAAGAATTAAATCGGGATTATGACGCTCCAGAAGTTCATAGGCCTCCTTCCCGTTCCGCGCCGATATGGCCTCGTACCCGCTGCTCGTCAGGAGGAACTCAAGAGAAATAACGATGTTCTCTTCATCATCAACTATCAGTACCTTTTTCCCCATGAATCCTACCTCTTCACAATCATTTGTATTTAATTTATTTCTTTAGCTTTTTCTACAGGCAGATAAAAGGTGAACGTGCTCCCTGCGCCGGGCCTGCTCTTCACCCGTATCCTCCCTCCATGGAGCTCAATGATCCTCCGGGTAATCGGCAGCCCGAGGCCGCTCCCCTGGGGCCTGCCCCCGGCCATATTTTTCGCCTGCCTGAACTTTTCAAAAATAATGTGCTGATCGTCGCCGCTGATCCCCACGCCGTTGTCGATCACATCGATCCAGATCTTCATCTTCCTCTCCCGCAGCCGTATCATCAGGTCCCCTCCCTCGGGTTTGCTGTACTTTATGGCATTGGCAAAAAGATTGAGCATCACCTGCATCAGGTAATCATGGTCACCTCTTACAGGATTAACCTTTTCCTGTAAATCAAAAATTAACTTTATGTTCCTTTTCCTTATGAGCTGGTCAAGGACCTCCAGGGACTCGCGGATGATGGCGGCTATATTGATTTTCGAAAAATCCAGTGTCAGGTTCTTCGATTCCAGCTTGTGGAGGTCGAGTATCTGGTTTATGAGCCGCGTGAGCCTCTGGCTCTCCTGTATGATGATCCCGAGAAATTTCTGGCGCTGTTTCTCGTCCACCTTCGGGCTGTCGTGAAGGATCTCGGAGAATGAACGGATCGAGGTCAGGGGCGTCCGGAGTTCGTGGGTTATGGTGGAGATAAAGTCGTCCTTCAGCCTGTCGAGCTCCTTCAGCCTCTCATTCGCGTTTTTCAGGTCTTCCGAAGCTTTTTGGAGCTCCAGGGATTTCTGTTCCAGCTCTCTGCTGTACGCGAGCACCTGCTGGGTTTCGTCGAGGATGGTCATCATCTGCTCAAGGCTCATGACCTCTTCTGTCGTCACAGAGGAGACGATGGCCCTGGCCGATGCCGAGCCGATGGTCCCGGCCAGGTGCTTCTCGACATAGGCCACCATGTCGGTATCGGCCGGCAGGGGGTCTTCGAGGTTAATCCCCCTTTTCCCCGCGTACTTGGCCAGTATCCTCTGGGCATTATCAGCGCCGAGAAACCTTACGAGGAGGGTCTGAAGATCCGGGACCGATGCCTCCCTTTTCAGCAGATTCGATTTCCTGAACTCCGGCGGAGACTTGAACACATCTACAAAGAGCTCTGCCTGGATGGAGACTGTTTCACTCTGCCTGCTGAATATTGAAACGCCTGCGTACAGGGAAATATTAATCAGCATACTCCAGAAAAGGGCATGGGAAATGTTGTTCATCCCTTCCATGCCGAAAAGGTGGAAGGGGCGGAGGAAGGATATTCCGAAAAGGCCATTTTCAATGAAGCTCTGCGATATTACACCCGATTGGGCAAGGGAGGGAATGGTCAGGGTATATACCCATATGATGAAACCGGCAACGAGGCCGCTCATGGCCCCCTGGAGCGTGCCCCTCTTCCAGAATATCCCCCCCAGGATGGAGGGGGCGAACTGGGCTACGGCGGTGAAGGACATCATCCCTATTGACACAAGGGGGAAATACTCCCCGATTGTATGATAATAGAGATACCCTCCCAGGAGCAGCGCGATAATGCAGCACCGCCGTATTAAAAGAAGCATATTTCTCAAATCGGCCCTGTAGGCTATCTTCATGAAACCTGTCTTCAGCAGAACAGGGATCACCAGGTCGTTGCACATCATGGTGCTCAGAGCAATAGTTTCAACGATTACCATGCCCGTGGCCGCGGACATGCCGCCGATAAAGACAAAGAGGGCAAGGGCCTCCTGGTGTTCAGCCATGGGGAGGGTGAGAACAAAGGTATCGGCATCGACATTCCCTCCGGGAAAGTGGAGGAGCCCGCCAAGGGCTATGG
This sequence comes from Spirochaetia bacterium, assembly GCA_009885955.1. GTDB lineage: Bacteria > Spirochaetota > UBA4802 > UBA4802 > UBA5550 > VFJS01. The sequence goes on from VFJS01000055.1 coordinate 133,216, forward strand.
GAATGACAAATATATTTATGATGAGCATGTAAAGCGGAAAGAGCCACGCGGCCTTCTTTAAATGGGCCTCGTTCACGTTCTCAACAACGGTAAGCTGAAACTGCCGGGGCAGGAACATGATGGCCATCATGGATACGAAAATTGACCAGAACCAGTCGTTGTAGGAGTCTATCCTGAGGAGCTTCGTGACATCGGGAATTTTTTTTGCTTTTTCAAAGAGGTCGCCGAAGCCGTCATAAATCCCGTAGGTAACGAATATCCCCACTGCCAGAAAAGCGGCAAGCTTCACGATGGACTCAAAGGCGATGGCCGCAACGAGGCCCTCATGCCTTTCAGTGGTGTCGATGTGGCGGGTCCCGAATATTATGGTAAATGCGGCCAGGAGCAGCGCAATAAAAAACGGCGTGTCCTGGAAAACACGGTTCGACTTATATCCATGGCTCAGGATTAATTCCGTTGACGATATGATGTCGGGATATTGGCTTATGACCATGAAATTCGTGGATATCGCCTTCAGCTGAAGGGCAATATAGGGGATGATGCCGATAACGGCAATAATGGTAACCACGCCGCCCATGAGCGGATTTTTGCCATACCGCGAGGTTATGAAATCGGCTATGGATGTTATATGGTGCTGCTTGCATATGCGTATGATCTTCCTCATGACCAGGAACCATAATGCCATGGTGAGCGTGGGGCCCAGGTAAATGGGGAGAAAGTTCAGGCCGCTGTTGGCTGCCAGGCCCACGCTTCCGTAAAATGTCCATGCCGTGCAGTAGACAGCCAGTGAAAGTGAATAGATGTAGTGGTTGCTGATGATGCTCTTTTTCTGGTCCGCGCGCCTGTCGCCGTAGTATGCAATGGCGAAGAGCAGCCCGATATACCCGAATGATACTAATAAAATAATCCAGTTTTTCAGCATTTCTTTACATCATATAATCGATCATGGTTAATAACTGCTCAATAATTAATATCAGCGGGCAATTATTTTTTTTCCGGTTTTTAATTGCATATAATGTAATCATGTCAATCATTTGAGGTATATTCATTGATAATGAAGAGTAATATAATCAGCAATACCCAAACTACAAAAATATAAATAAACATTACCGGCATTCCCAGGGTATAGGCGCCGTTATTGACAATGGAAATGAACGGGAAATTGAGCAGAACGCAGGAGAATATAAAAACTGCCAGGAGCCTCTGATTTTTAATGATTTCTTTAAAATACTGCATTATCATCATCCGCAGGCAATTCAGACCGTTGACGCCCATGTTATGTAGAGAAGCGCTTTTCCTTCCAGGGGAAGGGCGCGGGGATGATAAAAGTCCGACTGCCTGTTTATATTAGAATCAAAAATATTACCCGATGTCAAGTAGAAAAATAGTATGAGCAAGTCTGCCGGAAATAATCCATAAAAATAATGATAATAAATGTTGAACCTCAATTGCTCAAAAATTTAAGCAGTCTTTGGTAGATTTTCCATTATTTTTTCATACAAATTCTTTGTTGCCGTATTATTTGAAATATTGAGTACAGTCTTCCCGG
>VFJS01000046.1 GCA_009885955.1 Spirochaetia bacterium
AACCTCAAGTACGGTTCTGTGAGGGGCATGCGCTACCTTACATATTAAATATATGGAGGTAGCGACATGTCTACTCGACAATAATTTCTGGGTTTTTTTTATGATTTCCTGGGATCTGTTTTTAGCATTTATTTGTGGAATTTCCTATATTTATATGATAGAGGATAGGGTAGCCGTGATTATCATCCCTTTCTCAGTGTTTCAGTAAAACTATAGCTTCTTTATTCTTTTTCCCCTGGTGTTTTGGAAATGTCTTAATCTCTATTCCCATACCGATACTGTCAAGGTATTCAATCAGTGTTGAAATTTTCATGTCTTTCCGTTTTTCGAGTTTGGATATTCCTGATTGTGTAAATGCTTTAATGTCTTCCTGCCGGACATTCATCATTTTTCGTAGTTCCGAAAGTCTAATATCGAATATTTCCTTTTCAGCCATCCTGTGCGCCCGTTTAATACGATCCGCCGGCATCATGGATTCAAGTTCATCGATAAAATCAAGTTTGTCTTGTGTTTTAGCTTTTCTTTTTGTTTTCATTTTTTTTCCTTAATATGGCAAGGTGTCGACAATAGAGTTCATCAGCCTTGTCTATCATATTTTCGTAAAATTTTTTTACTCCTCGTTTGTCTCCGCCTATAAGAAGTATTGCGTTCCGTTCAGGATCAAACACAAAAAATATTCTAAAAACCCGGCTTTTATTTTGAACACGCAACTCTTTCATATTTGAATACTTGCTTCCTTTGACTGAATCGACATGGGGCCTGCCCAGGGAAGGGCCTATTTCCCGAAGTATCAACAGGCTCTTTAAAACGGCTTCTTTCGCATTACCATCCAAATCCTTGATCCAGGAAAGAATTTCATTAGTTCTGAGTATCTTCCACATAATTCAAGGTATATTGAAAGCAATATGAAGTCAAGTGAATATTTAATTTTATAGTTAATGGTTCTAAAAATTTTAAGACAGAGTGCATAAATCTTTTCATTTGATATACATTTGGTGTTTATAAAATGCTATAGGTCTCTTGAATAGGAAATACTTTATGGTTTTTTATCGATTTCCGGAATCCCCTTTTATCATTTATTTGCGGAGTTTCCTATATAGTTAGACATAGAGGTTTTAACGAGAGTTATATTTTCCTGGTTATTAAATCCTATGTACCCAATTGGCCCATACCTTCTCGCCCTTCCAGGCATTTCATAAGCCTCAGCACCCGTAAGGTAACCCATTTGCTTTTTTTATTTACATGGCGTCTGCTGTCCCTGCCGAAGAGCATTCCGGTCTGGGCATTTTCCATGTTCCACGTCCCGTTCGTGTTCTGCTTTGCCATGAGAAGGTTGAATGCCTTTGCTGTCCTGGGGTCATGAAATGCACCGCCCATTGCAGCGATAAACAGGCCCTGTAAAATGTCATACTGGGACTGTACAGGGTATCCGAGGAGCCTGAAATCCCTGTTCCATTGCTTCTTTGATTTAACCGGTTCATTTCTGCTGTTCATGAAAAGCCTGTTTTTGAGGAGAAATTCCAGGCCCTTGCCGGCGCCCGGCGATAGTGATTTTTTTGTTTCATCAAAAAGTAACAGGGCCATGGTACACGATGCCGTGGCATAAAAGCAGCTTTTCACATCTGCCTCCATTTCCCTTTTCATGCAGCTGCTGCTCCTCTTAAAGAGCATGAGCTTCAGTATATCCCATGTGCCTTCCAGGGGGCAGTGGAGCCAGCCGCCGTCACTGCGCTGGTGGTCTTTTATCCATTGTATGCCCTGTTCAACCCTCTGATCATTAAATCCGGCCCTGAGAAAATAACTTATCATATCGCCGGTGCGGCAGGCAAGCTCCAATGGCGGATTCCAGTCTATGGTGAACCCTCCTGAATCCATCTGCGCTTTTTCTGCAATAAAACCGGCAGTTTTAATTACTATATCAGATCTTTTATCGAGCCCTCTCTCCACGGCTTCACAGAAACACCACATGGCCCCCATGTACATCAGGTCAAAATTTTTTGCAGATCCCAGGAGTTCACCTTTTCCCCTCATTATCATCTTAACGATCTCTTCAGATTCAAGAACTTTTTGATATTCATCATCGAGATCTTTTTTTTCCAGAATATCCCGTAACGTCAGATATCTGATTGAGGGGTCGGACTCTTCAAGGAGCCAGGATACGGCATCTTCAGTCAGGTATTTTTGAATCATGAAATTTTCCTGTTTTTCTTTCTGAATTATGAATCGGATAAAAAAATGTCCCGGGATAATCAAATTCAGTATTTTGTTTAAAAAAATCATTCAAGATAAAAAAAAACTATTTGAAAAAAATATGTGAAAAAATTATATTATGTAATGTACAATATGAGGATTTTACAAGGGCATAAAGAAGGATATTTTATCATATAAAAGGACTTCAAGTGCGGCATTTTCGTATTTGTTTTGCCTTTAATTAAGTTAATCAGCAAAAAATGTTAAGAAAACAGGTTAAATTAGCCGTTAATTATCTATAAGGACATATCATTAAGAGATCCTTCATATTTAAAAGAGAGAAAAATATGGAAGAATACATCCCGGAAAACAATTTAGTGGTTCTGTTTTTTCTGTTTATTTTAACCGGCGGGCTCTACTATTTCTGGTGGCTTGCAAGGGTAAGTAAAATTTTCGGGGATGACCCGATAATCAATATTCTCCTGTCCATATTCAGCGCAACAATATGGAGCCAGTACCTGAATTTAAAATATCTTCAGAAATCCGAGAATATGAACGGCAGGGACATAAAATGGTTTATGATCATATTTCTCCCGATTTCACCAATTATCATTCAGCATAATATCAATGAAAAGCTGTTTTCAGGCAGATAGATAGGCAGGAGAAGGAAATGATTGTCAGATGTACCGGTTGCAATTCATCTTTCGCGGTTGACGATTCCAAGGTCACCAATAAAAAATTCGCCTTTTCATGCCCGAAATGCTCAACGGAAAATATTATCGACAACAAGTTGAAAACAGTAACTGTTACGGCTGATAAAACAGGAATGGAGACATCTGCGGAATTTTCCGGCATGGGAACGGGAATAACCGGACAACGTGCCGCAGTTGATCACAAGAGGATTGATGCCTCTTCTGAGATGGTTTCAGGAGTTGCAGGGGATAGAAAAGTCCTGGAAAGCGACGAATTTGATATTTCCATTTCCGATGATCACGGGCTTGATGATGATATAGATATTGATAATGATATTATTTTTGATGTTGATGACGAGAACAATAACCGGGGACAGGGCAGGAATGAAAAGAAGGATGAGAGTGATGACGCCGGGATTGACATAGATATTGACAGCATGGATTTCAGCGATACTGGCAAGGCTGAAATGAAAGATGAGTTAGATATAGACGATGACGTTGATTTTGACAATATCCCCGACATAGATGAATTTAAACCCATTGAGGATGAGGATATCAGGATATCAGATGCGGGATTTGATGATACTGCCGGATTAAAGGCAGCAGGAGATGAATCCAGGGATAATGACGGGACCGTATCGGTAAATCTTGATACATTTTATGATGATTATGAAGAGGATAAGGAGAAGAGAATCGCCATTAATACAAAGTCAACTGCTGTATCGGGATCTGTAAAGGAAAAACCGGCTCAGGCAGATGAAGATGTTACCCTTGACCTTGACAGCCTCGACCTTGATCTTATTGAGGATGACACCATAAAGAGCGGAGTTGAGCCCGATGGCGATGACCCTGCCCTTGCCGGCATGAAGACCCGGAAGCCCCTTGTGATGGATGAGTATGACGAAGAGGATGAGAAGATAACCCTTGACCTTGACAGCCTCGACCTTGATCTTATTGAGGATGACACCATAAAAAGCGGAGTTGAGCCCGATGGCGATGACCTTGCCCTTGCCGGCATGAAGACCCGGAAGCCCCTTGTGATGGATGAGTATGACGAAGAGGACGAGAAGATAACGCTCGACCTTGACAGCCTCGACCTTGACCTGATTGAAGATGAAAACATGAAAGAGGGAGAAACACCTGACGGCCTGGAGTTCGATGATGATGAAATGGATCTATCCCCCGGGGCGCAGGTGAAAGCCGGGAAGGATGAAGATATAACGCTTGATATGGACTCGCTGGACATTTCTCTGTCAGAAACAGAAGAGAATATGGAAGGCGAATCAACAGAGGACGATGAGAAAATCACCCTGGAGGATGCCGGCATATCCTTTGATGATCTTACCTCGGATGAGATTGAACAGGTTACAGACATGCCGCTTGATATTGTTGATGAGGATGAGGATATCCGCCTCACCATTGATGAAATAGATCCCACCTTTGACCTGAATGATACCGGTGACGGCATTGAAGAAGATGATCAGGATGAGTTAAAAATTCCAAAGCATCTGACAGCGGGGATTGGAGGAGTTGATGAAAAATATCCCGACCTGGAGCTCGATGCGGACAAGGAGATATCGAATCTGGATATAGAATTCGATAAACTTGAAAAAGAATTTACCGGCAGGGAGAACGAAGGAATTGAAAAGGAAAGCTCTGTTTTTGGATATGACCGTGATGAAGAAAAGATAAAAAAAGCCAGGTTCAAGCCCGATGACATGGAGCTGCTTGATATAGATATCGGCTCCTATGACAAAGACCTGCCCGATCTGGACCTTTCGGATTTTGAAGAAGAGGAATTAAAAGATTCATCGGGATTAACTGCCGGTATTGTTGGTGCCGGAGTGGTGGGAGCCGCTGCAGGCATGGGCATAACAAAGGTATCCGATGATATAATGGATATTGATGACAGCGATGAATATTCAGGAAAGGAAACGTCCGGTGATAAATATATATCAGTCAAAAAGGGGATGATAAATTTTTCCATTGATTATACCCTGGGATATTCCAGGCTTGGAGCACTGCTCAGACTGCTGGGCCTTATTTTTATCGCGTTTATTCCGCATTTTATTGTTCTCATCATCTATTCAATGCTATCTTTAATTCTTGGTTTTTTCAACCATATCATTGTTATGATAACAAAAAAACCTGTTGAGGATTTTCAGACAATCCAGGAGAATACACTCAGATATTTTCTCTCAGTGTATGCCTCGATAATTGGAATTGTTGAAGAGATGCCTGTTTTTACCGGGAGGGACAATATTGATCATTCCCTTCAGTTAAATATTACTTATGGCCTCAGGTATTCCAACCTGCTGGCGGCATTAAGGCTGTCTGGTATCGGTATTGTTATTATTTCATTGCCGCATTTGGTGATACTTGCGCTTATCAGTGTTATCATTCCCTTGATAACAATAGCCGGGCTTGCATCAGTACTTGTTACAGGGAAATGGCCATATTTTCTTTTTGACTTTCTTACGAAATACTACCGGTCACTAACAAGGCTCATGGCCTTCATCATGGGGCTCGTTGATGATTATCCCCCCTTTAAGTTCGGGTAGAATCAGAGCCTGGGGTCGATATTTCCAGGCCCGCCGCAGTCCGGAGTGTAACAGGTCACATTCATGAAGTTGCACTTTTGTCCGCATGATGAACATTTTTCAGGCGGAACTGCAGCAGTGAGAAGATAGCCGCAATTGCTGCACTTCCAGAAGGTGAGCCCGCATTCCGGGCAGATGTCATTGTCAAATCTTTCATTTGAGGTATGGCCGCAATTCGCGCATTGCACGTTTTTACTGTTATCCATTGTATCTCCTTGCTTTCATCTTCTTTTTTTTGCCTTTACCAGGACTATTGAAACCTGAAACCCATGCAGGGAAAAATATCAACTATTTTTTCATGAACTTTTTTTTGTAAAATTCAGAAGCCCTCCTTCAACGAGTATATTTCTCTGCCTTTCCGATGCATTGAACCTGAAACGGTAACTCCTGTTGTTTATTTCCATCGGGAGCAAATCAGAGTTTTGTATTAGCGATATAAGGTTGATAATTTTGAATGTGTCCCCTGCCATGATTTTATCATAATCTGACGCATCTGCGAAAACAAGGGGCATGATGCCGAAATTTATCAGATTGCCTGAATGAATCCTTTCATAGGACCTGGCTATTACTATCCTGACCCCAAGGTACATCGGGCATATAGCCGCATGTTCCCTGCTTGAGCCCTGGCCGTAGCTTTCGCCTCCTATTATTATTGTAAAGAGGCCCTTTTTTTTGTTCTCAAGAGCTCTTCTGGAAAATTCCGGGTCAACATGCTCAAAGACATATTCGGAATATTTAGGGATATTGGACCTGTATTTGAGCCTCTGGCCGGCAGGCATAATATGGTCCGTAGTAATTTTATCACCTGTTTTAATTCCCACAACTCCCCGGAGTTCATCGGGGAGCCGTCCGGTATACGGGGGGTCTCCGATATTCGGGCCTCTGAAAATAGTACTCTTATTTTCAGAAGGGGGGATGATCATTGAGTCGTCTATGATAAATTTTTCCGGGAGTGTTACTTCCGGATAGTCGCCGGGCGGGGAGTCCATTGGATCTGTGAGAACCCCTTCAAGGGCTGAAAGTGCCGCTGTCTCAGGGCTCACAAGATAAACCCCGGCTGATGAAGTACCGGAACGCCCCTCGAAGTTTCTGTTGTTGGTCCTCAGTGATATACCGCCGGTAACCGGCGCCTGGCCTGAACCTATACAGAAGCCGCATGCAGATTCCATGATCCTGGCACCGCTCGAAATCATATCAGAGAGGGCGCCGTTTCTTGAAATCATCTCAAATACCTGCCGTGAGCCCGGGGAGATGATCAGGCTGAGGCCCGGTTTGACTTTTTTGCCTTTCAGTATCCCCGCCACAATCATCAGGTCCATATATGAAGAGTTTGTACAGCTCCCGATGGCAACCTGGTCGATTTTCATGCCCCTGATGCGGGATATTTCCTTTATGTTGTCCGGGGAGTGGGGTGCAGCTGCAAGGGGTACAATTCCGGCGAGGTCTATCTCCAGGGTTTTTTCATACGCTGCGTCCCTGTCCGGGAGGAGTTCCACCCACGATTCGGCCCTCCCCTGGGCAGCAAGGAATTCCAGGGTTTTATTGTCGCTTGGGAAGATTGAAAAAGTCACTCCAAGCTCCGCGCCCATGTTAGTTATGGTGGCCCTTTCAGGAACGGTGAGGGTTTCAATCCCCGGTCCTGTATATTCAACGGCAAACCCAACATTTCCTTTAGTCGTTAAAAACTCAAGAATTTTAAGAATAATATCCTTGGCTGATACCCATGGGCGGAGTTTCCCATTGAGAATAATATTCAACACCCCCGGAGCTTCAAGATAGAAGGGGCCGCCGCCCATGGCAACAGCCACATCGAGCCCGCCGGCGCCGATACTTATCATCCCCAGCCCGCCTCCTGTGGGTGTGTGGCTGTCGGAGCCGAGCAGGGTGGCGCCTGGAACACCGAACCTCTCCAGGTGTACCTGGTGGCAAATGCCGTTTCCAGCCTGGGAATGGTATATGCCGTAGTTCGAATTCATTGTCCTTAAATAGCTATGGTCATCGGCGTTTTCAAATCCCATCTGCAGGGTGTTGTGATCAACATAGGATACCGAGAGGCTTGTCTTTACCCTGGGGATGTTCATGGCCTCAAACTGGAGATAGGCCATGGTTCCCGTAGCATCCTGGGTCAGTGTCTGGTCAATCCTGATCCCGATCTCACTCCCCGGGATCAAAGCCCCTTCAACAAGATGATTTTTTAAAATTTTATATGTCAAAGATAATCCCATAATTAACTCCTATTCGAGGTTCCCATAATTAATTTCCTATCATGAGGTTTGCAACCATTTTTTTCAAATTTAATATCTCCACTTTCACCGTTTTTCTGCCGATAATTACCATATGAGAATATCCAGCGGAATATCGGAAATCAGCATCAGGGGCAGTTATGGAAAGGCTGATACTGCCGGTAAAATCTACCTGTGGCCGAATTATAATGCCGGAAATGTGGAAAAAATCCGCGGTGTTGTCAGAAGGACCGAATCAAACATCATATATTCGAAGCCTCTTGAAGATGAAGTCCCCAAAGTTTTTTCAAATTATCATTCACTGCAGAAGGAGTACACATCGCAGGGAAATATGGAAAAGAACCGGCCGAGTACCATGTCCGGCATGCTTTTTGAAGCCATAGTCTGAATATCATAATATACATAGGCATCTCCTGTTTTATTTATTGAAGTTATTATGTTCCATCTATTCCCCTTGATTTTTCAGTTTCAGCTGGCAAATCTTATTCATAGTAAATTGCAAATTTTATTTGACAAATTCTTTGATACTCAAATTATAGCAGGGTTAATAAAAAACTTGAGTTTTTGACTCGTAAAATTTATTCAGGAGACAATGAATGAAAAAAATAATGATTTCTGCACTAGCTGTTGCAGTAGTTTTAACAATCACAGCCGCAGCAAATGCCGATTCCATGTCTAAGTCCAAGGACCAGACTGTATCGGAGATAATTGCAAAAAAGGAGTGGAAAGCGCTCGCATCAATGAATACAAAAAAATTCAATGAAACAAATGCGGGAGATAAAGATACAGTTATCGGTGAAGCATTTGCCGGCAGTTCCATGGATGCAAAGGTGATCCTCTTTGAAGGCATTCTCTATTCTGTAACAATGCCCAAAGGCAACAATCCTGTACAAAAATCCCTTGCACTGGAGCTTAAAAAAGCTACGTACATGATCGAGGACGGCAAACGAAAAGCGCTTGCGGGGAAAGTTAAGACTTCAATATCAAAAGAAAGAAATCATGATGTAAAAAAAATTCTTGAGGAAATAAACAAGCTGTTAAGCAAGCCGCTTTAATTAAGATTAAGGAAAGACAGCCTTTTATTATTATGGCAATTTTTCATTTCAATGGCGGGTTCATAGAGACCCGCCATTTGTGTATTGATATATCTTTAAAAAAATTGTGTAAAATTTAAGCCTTGATAAAGTTCAGTAAATTTTATTCCAGAAATATAAAAATTAATTTATTAAAAAAAGTCATGCCTGATGTAAACCCTATTGGGAAAATTTTTATCTATGAAATTTCAGGCGAATGTAAGCAGCCTGGAAATGAGGCAGGTGATAATTTTATGGGGTGCTGGAGGGAAGGCGGATATTCATACCTCTTCTATTCCAGGCATAACACGGTGATGATCAGAAACAGAGGAGGCAGGCATGGCTGAAATAAAAAAACCTGATGCAATTTTATCAAAACTTCTGGAGAAATTTGACGGGCAGGATGTCCTCCCGGACGTGAGAATTTATAGTGAATACACCGGAAACTTTCTGGATCCAGCAATGAACTTCGGGGCATTCGGATTTCTTCCCGTTGCCGGAACATCAACCGGGGATGTCCTGGGCATGACTCCCATCATAGGAAAGCCCCTGGGCCAATGGCCTGTGATAAAATTCGGCCATAGCGGCTGGAAATGCGAAGTGGTTTCGTCATCGCTTCAGCTTTTGCCGGCGTCGGCAATGGCAACGGATATAAGGCCTAAATATATCCTGGATGACAGAAATGGAATTCTTGAAAACAGGGTGCCGGTCCTTGAAATGGCGGCAATGTTCGGGGATAAGTCACAGGCCGGAAATTTTATCACATTTCTTGAAAAGCTCGATGAAGAGAGGGATGATGAGCAGAGCACCCTTTCATTGTATCGCCTGTCTGAAGGAAAGGGGTGGGTCCTGGATTTTCTTGAGACATACCAGCAGGTATATGTGAATGATTCCGATCCCCTGAAGGGCTGGGAAAGCTATCTGATAAATTATCCCTTTGTCATACCGGCATGGGAACTCCTGTGCAGCGCCCAGATAAAAATGGAGAAGGACGCTTCACTGGCTGCATGGAGGGCGGTGTCATCGGAGCTCCATTTCAGCAACTCTCTTTTTGATGCATGCAGGATGTATGGAATGACTGCCGGTTTTGACGCCAGCGACAGTGATAATTTTGACTATCTGTTCGAAGATCAGCCCAGAACGGAAATATGCAGGTACCTTGCTGATTCGGGCATGGGCAGGGATAATCCCTTATTCAAGGCCGTGATAAAGGAGGCCGAGGAAGAGGAATGCGGTGATGAGTGGCTCAAGGCTGCGAAGACGCTGCAAAAAGCAGGGAAAAATGAGGAGGCCTACCCTGCTTTTATAAATGCCGGGTATCATATGTATAATGATGATGGAGGGTTCAGCGTGGACGCGGCAAGGGGCGCGCTCAGATCAGCTGAAGCAATGAATAATCCCGATATGGTTTTTCTTCATAAGACCCTGCTTGAGCAGATGAAGGATGGGGAGTAGATTCAGGTATACCGCTGTTATATGGGGAAAGCGCGCGCTTGTAAAAAAACTTTTTGTTATAAATTTATATTATAGTTGAAAAAATTAACATTTATTATACTATTTGTTTATATGAGATATATAGCAATACCCAAACCATCATTTTTAGATAATCAAGTTTATTTAGGATTTAAAAATGGGAATCAATTATGGAGATCAACAGATAGAAAAAGATACTTTACATGGGATAGATTACATGGTGAAATTGAAGTATTCAATAAAAATGGAAATCATTTAGGTAGTATTGAACCAATACATGGTGAACAAAGCAAAGAAGCAGTTCCTGGGAGGTACATTGATGTTAACTAAATCATTTGTTGATAAGTGCATTGATGGCGATGCATTAATATTTGAAATTGATGATTATGTAAAAGATTGGCATACTGGGAAATATAGTATTTCATTATCTGAATTCCTTGGTATGACAAAGAAAGAATACAATGCTTGGATGCTTGATGATTCAATAATAACATATATTGTGAAATCCCATAAAGACAATATGTCATTTGAAACAATTATTCACAATGACATTGAAAAAATTGCTGCGAGGGATAGTTCAAGCGCAGAAGTTATTAAATTATTAAAATGGCTTAAAGAGAATGAGCAATGAATCAATAAGCAAAATTGCTAATTTGATTATTCAGAAAGAGCATATAATTAGTTTTCCAATTGATATTGATGCAATCGCAAGAAAATATGCAAATATTAAATACATTGATATTCCTTTCGATTTTGATGGTGTTACATTAAAAGAAAGGAAAAAACAGCCCCAAATAATTATTAATAAATCAAGAAATATAGAACGCCAACGTTTTACCTTGGCACATGAATTAGGCCATATAATAATCCCTTGGCATGTTGGAATTATTTTAGATAAAAATATTTTTAATGAAGATCATTATGAAGATCATGAATATAAAGACATGGAAGCAGAAGCAAATCATTTCGCCGCTGAAATATTACTCCCGACTGAATTTATTATTGATTGTATTACTAAGGATTTCAATACCAACACAACCGAAATTGGTCATTTCATAGAAAATCTTGCAAAAAAAGCACAAACGTCCTTAATTGCAACAACTCTTAAAGTTTTTAATAATCTCCCCCCCAATTATATGTACGTAATTATTGATAATAATAACACTGTCGTGTATTCAGGTAAATCTATTGGAACAATACCAAAAAAACCTGATCAGGGTCATACAATTGATATTAATTCATTATTTATTCATGATTTAACAAAAAATGTTATCAATACTTCTAGTTATCAATTCATCTACATTTATTTTCCAAGAAGTATTGATGTAAAAATATCTGACAATACTGATTGGCGGTCTATATTATTTTCCATAATTAACGATAAATTTACAGATGAAAATGATAAAAAACACATATATAAATCAGTAAATTCTCGTATTGGCGCACTTTATGGATCAGATTTGTCTAGAAAAAAAATTAATTTTAATGATTTTTATCATTCAATTTTAGAACGAATACAAGGTTATCATGATTTAGGCTGGCTTCTCAGTCATGAAAGTTTTAAGGAATTTTTATTGAGAAAAGCAACTGACCTTTTTAATAAATATCTTATGATAAAATGAAACTGCGCGCTTTATTCATATAACAGCATAGCTACTGCGCGCGGAGTACCGAGCTTGGCGTTTCTTGCAGGGTGCAAGTCACTGCTGGGTAAGAGCCAGCCACTCATCCATGCCGAGTGTTGCGTGGAAACTGGTAACAGTCACACGAAGCGTAAACAGGGAACGCAGACGCTTTTCTGCCATCCTTGGCAGGTCTGCACTTCCCTCATCCTGAGGGTCGCATATAGGCCATAGGGGAGGCCGCACTCCCAAAGTACATTGAGCCCCGTAAATAGTAGCCCCATGAAAATGGGAAATGCAGGCGGCAATGCTTTTAACGCAGCAGAAGCCAATATTCTGGTATGCG
>VFJS01000027.1 GCA_009885955.1 Spirochaetia bacterium
AACCTCAAGTACGGTTCTGTGAGGGGCATGCGCTACCTTACATATTAAATATATGGAGGTAGCGACATGTCTACTCGACAATAATTTCTGGGTTTTTTTTATGATTTCCGGGGTCTGTTTTTATCATTTACTTCTGCAGATTCCTATATATTCATGGGGGCTTATTTTTCTGTCAATCATAATACACGGGTGATGATGATAATTGATCAGACGTTTGCCGACAATGGGATGTTCCGGTGAGTCACTGGCTTTTTTTCCCCTTGAGCTCTTCAAGGCGCTTGACAAGCAGGGGGAGCCATTCAGTTTTTTCAGTTGAGGACATGATGGATTTAATTAAACCAATCTCGTCTTCTGCTTTTTTTTCCGCCGAGACCAGAACTGCACTGTTATATGCGGAATCGAGAAAAAATTCAGCTGCCCTGTTTTTAAACAGCGAAAGCCGTTTGTAGTAGTGCTGCTGGTAATCGTCATAGGTATCCGTTGAAAGGGAACTGAACATGACTTTTTTTACGGTATAGGTCCCCATGTACGCGAAGCCGCCGGCCTCAACTTTTGTCAGGGACTTCTCAACAAGATCTTTCGGTAATAATACCATTTGTGTATCGTCCTTCGATACAAGGTACAGGGCTGCCACGGCAATATACGTGCCGGGCGGAACGTTGAAAACATATGCGCTGTAATTATCAGCATAATTATAATTCGACAATAATAGATCTGACTGGTTTTTGAGATCCTTTTTCTCATCCACCCTGGCAAAATAAATATATAATGGGGCAAAACTATTTATCGGCACGGGAGGTTTAATTTTCACCGAAATTGCCAGAACGCTGCCCCTGGCGCTTTCCATTTTCGGAGGCGGAGTAATGCATCCTGTAAATAATAATCCCAGGCATACTGCGGCAATAAACCTCTTTACAATCTTCATTTTCACCTGTCCCATGCTGACACCCCCATCTTTGAACAATGCATATGTAAAAACACATAAGGCCGATTATACTGAACCTGCCATATGGCAAGATGAAATGATATGAAAATCATTAATGAAAAGTCAATCAGAATTTGTCTTTCTCATTTCCTGGTTTTCAAATTTATGTATACAGAACGACCGAACTGCGGGGCTGTAGCCGGTACCGGGGCCGGCTACACGTTACAGGGAGCGCTTCATATCGAAATAAATCGACCAGGCATTGATGAGGGTTCCGTAGACGCTGTCGAAAATATAGTTCTTCTGATATGTCAATGTCATGTGAAGTTCATCCTCCTGACCCTTCAGCCCTAACCGGAAACCGGTGCCTTCAGGTGACTTGTAGGAGATACCGCCGATAAAGTGACTTAAATTTTAAGGCAGTGTGCATAAATCTTTTCATTTGACATGAAAATTGATTCCGAGAAGATTCTCTATGTCTCTTGAATAGGGTTGTATTAAATATTACCTGTTTTCTTTTCGATTTACGAGGACAGTTTTTTATCATTTAAAGGCGTAATTTCCTATGTATAAAAATTGGTACTCTTTCTTTAATTGAATCGCCTTTTTAATGATTTCTTTGTCTATTAAAATATTTTTGTTGCAATTGGTATCGTGTTTTGGTATGCATTAGATATGGAATTAATGATAAACCAATCGCTCTTGAAAATTTCAATGATTGAGAAAAACTCTCTCTCTCTCTCTCTCTCTCTCTCTTAATTACAATTTCAGAGTAATTTTAATTGAAGAAAAAATATGAACACAGAAAATAAAAAAATAATCCTCCTCGTTGAAGATGATGAAATTATCGCCATGTCGGGGAAAATGACCCTTGAGAATTTCGGATATAACGTCATTACTGCTCATTCTGGTGAAAATGCGGTAGAAACAGTAGAAAAAAATTCAATCATAAATCTAATCCTCATGGATATCGACCTGGGGAAAGGTATAGATGGTACGCAAGCAGCTGAAATAATTTTAAGAAACCATGATATCCCAATAGTTTTTTTATCGAGCCACACTGAATCTGAAGTTGTTGAAAAAACTGAAAATATAACCTCCTATGGATATGTAGTTAAAAATACGGGAAGCACGATTCTTGATGCATCCATAAAAATGGCTTTTAAGCTCTTTTATGCGAATAAGAAAATTATGGACAAAGATGCCCAGTTTTTCAAAGTCGCAGCACATGTA
>VFJS01000038.1 GCA_009885955.1 Spirochaetia bacterium
AAGGTTTTTAATAGCCTTCCGTTTATATCCCAGAGTTTTATTGTGTTGTCACTTGATCCCGAGGCTATAGTATTTCCATCCGAGCTGAAAGCTATGCTGTTTACAGACTTTGAATGTCCTTCGAAGGTTTTTAATAGCCTTCCGTTTATATCCCAGAGTTTTATTGTGTTGTCACTTGATCCCGAGGCTATAGTATTTCCATCCGGGCTGAAAGCTATGCTGTTTACAGACTTTGAATGTCCTTCGAAGGTTTTTAATAGCCTTCCGTTTATATCCCAGAGTTTTATCGTTTTATCCCATCCTCCTGAAGCAATAGTTTTTCCATCAGGACTGAAGGCGACGCTAAATACACTGTCAGAATGCCCTTTAAATATTTTCAAAAGTCTTCCATCAATACTCCAGAGTTTTATTGTGTTGTCAATTGATCCCGAGGCTATAGTATTTCCATCTGGGCTGAAAGCAACACTCACTATAGCGTGTGTATGTCCATTCTGCACCACCATCTCCAGCTTCGCATCCTTCTCATACACACTATAATCGATTTTCGGTAAAGGTTTTAAACTTTTCCCTGCAGCAAGATTCAATGAAAATATAGCTGAAAATATGCTTATAGATACTATCAGAATGGTTTTATATTTTAAACTCACTTTAACACCTTGCTTTACCACTAAATTTAAATGGCGGTTTTACATATGCCTGATTAGCCGCAATTTAAATGATACAAACATTTCAAAACCCTGCTATCTAAACAGCACAATAGTAACCGCAACATCCTGTACATATTCAACTGCAATATTATTTTTATTATAGAGAAAGTACGAATTTTTTACAAGACTATGCGATCCAATAATTTTTTCTATATCATTCCTCTTTGAGCCAATACCAAATTTGTTCACAACAGGTGACGGTGCCCCGACAATCGCAAGCTGTAAAACCTCATTTGAAGCAATATATAATTTAATCCTGAAATCATTATAATCCCAGACTTCATAATTTTGTTCATTTGATATTTGAGATGGTTTGCCCCATTTGGAAAGAACCGTAGCTACCGGAGTTCCCACCTTGATGCCGTTCACTGCGATATATTCTTTCTTCTGGGTCTCGGGTTTAGGAATGCCTGTCCTGACAGCAACATATTCCGCCCAAGATGAGCCGGCTTCATATTTTGTGAGATACTCCTCGGCTGTTTTTTTTGCTTCATCCTTCTGATTTTCATAGCTCAAGGCTAGGGCAAGATTGAGAACAGGGGTATGATCAGCAGTAACATACTGACGATCTATCACCTGTGATTTCCTTAACAAATCATAAAATTCCACAAGTGCAGCCTTTATCTTTTCGTTTTTCATATTTACCTGTTCTATAAGATAATCCTGATTTGAACTGCACATAGCATATAAATTTTTCAATATCCCTATTGCTTCATCCTTATTATTATCATTATATAACACTACAGCTAAATTATTAAAAGTTTGGATCGATTTCATGTTAGCATGTGAAGATGCAGCAAGTCTCCATGCCTTATCTTTGTCTACTCTGTCAGGGGAGTAGGAGAGTAGAAGAGCGTAATTTGAATAAAAAGGATGATCATGTGCCACCATATAAATATACTCATAAGCTTCCCTTGCTGCTTCGTAATAAGCCCGGTTTCCAGGAATGCCCCCTGCCCCTTTTGTTCTCCTGTCCGAAAATACCATTTCATCATAAAAAGACGGCATATCTATTATTCCCCTCAGTCTTTGTGAAGAAAGGGGAACAGTCACAAGCCATTTTTTATGAAGACCTACTGCATAGGCTTTATAAAAATGTATATTATCCGGAAATTTTTCAATAGCTGTTTTCACGACTGAAATAGCTTTATCAAGATTACTGCCCAATTGAATATCGGAAAAAGCTTTATCCATTGAGGCAGCCCACTGGTGCCATTCTGTCCTATTTGATTTGAATGCAGCCAGACGTTCATGCCAAGAGGGATGACTCGAAATATATGTGTTGATTCCACGTTTTAATTTTATATCTTCCTGGGCCTTTGCATTATTCATTTCCAGCATTGAGATCATCAGGTCTGGATTATACCCGGCCCTTTGAAGAAGGAGATAACCTGTACAGTCTGCATCCAATTCATTTGTTTGGGTATATTTGATAATTGACAAGGTTATTGTTTCCGGTTTTTCTCCTGACAAATTACCATGCTTTTTTAGGATTTGAAACATATGCCTGTTATAATAATGACTTAGTTCATGAGCTATTATGGGGGCTATTAATTGCTCTCTAAAAAATGAAAGGGCAGTTGCGTCCAGAACTTTTCCTGAAGTCTCTTTATTAATGAATTCGTCAAGGTCCATGAGAACCTTATTGGTAATAATAAACTGACCGCCAGGATACGCACTGGCATTAAAATTTATATTATCACTTAAAACAGCATATTGTATTTTGAAACGAGGTTGGCCCGATGCCCTTGCCAGACGGACAAATGCAGTCTCAATGGGCAAACTCCAATCTGCACGGTCGACTACCCCCTTTTTGGTTTCAATATCCCATGATAGCTTGCTTTGTCTCTGTAGATAGTTCCACAATTCCACATCTGCCTCTGAAGATTCACCGGATACAATCATCGGCCTGAGTGCAAAAAATCCAATAATCAGAAGTAAAAAATATTTTTTCATGTTCCTCCTCCTTTATATATCAAACAACATTAGGGCTCTTTTTTTTCCTGATCATTCGATTTAATTATATCTGTAATTCTATTCTTTCCTGAAAATCCAAAATAAACATCAAATTTTTCAGGATTTGTGAATAAAGGCAATTGATTATTCTTGATATTTTGAGTTTTCAATATGCCAATGGCAATTGATTTACATTCAACAGCCATTTTATTGTCAGGATTCAACTCTATTGACCGGGAATAATCAGCTATCGCGAGGACATATTGGTGTATATTGTAATATGCCAATCCCCTGTAATAATATACATCACTGGATTCTTGTTTTAATGATATTAGCATATTATAGTCATCAATAGCTTCTTTAAATTTTCCAGTATGGTGATAGACGAGGCCGCGGTGTTTTAAAGATTCAGGGTCTTTCTGATTTAATCGTAATACTGAATTAAAGTCATTCAGTGCGGTATCCCATTTTTTTAGCTGAAAATATGCCTTGCCCCTGCTGAGATATGCTTGGGCAAAGTTACTGTTTTTATCTATAGCTTTTGAGAAATTAATAATGGCCTCTTCGAACTCACCAGCTTTTATTTTAACATTACCTGCAGAATAATAAATTTCCGCTTCTTTAAGCGGATCGAAGGAATTTAATTTAATGATAAAAAGCACTCCCACAAAAATTATTGCCATCACCGATATGCTTACCAATGCCCCCTTGAGAGAAAAGGCCTTTTTTATGATATCAAAAAAATCCTTAGCAGGAATACTGTCTGAATTCAAGACTGGAGATGGAGATATAAAATTTTTTTTTACGCCTATTACGGTATGGATGGTATGCAGCATATCAACTTCCTGCTCTTCAGATAATTCAGGGCCAAGAAGATCAGGGGCATATTCATATTCAGCATTTATCACCTGAAGTATTTCGATTCCGAAATCCGGGAGCAGCTTGAATGACTTCAGCCAGTACTCAGGGTCATCAATGGGGGCATTGTTCAGGAAAAAATCATACACCTGAGATGACATATCAGAGTAATTCATCTTTTCCTGTGCGAAAACCACTTCCTGGTCACATACCTGATTGATCTCTATCTGTGAGAAGTCCTTATTTGTGGACTGTTTGGATATTTTTTGCAGATGATTAATAAACCTGCTGGCAGACGGAACCATTTCTTTGGCATGCTGTATTATCGATCTCCAAATCGTCTGGTATTGTGCTTTATGCATCTATTTACTCCATGATAATTGACTTCATATATAAACTATAATCTATGACATTTTTTTTGATTTTATTCGCAAGTTTCCAGACGAACTATCTTCTTCAATTTATCCAATGCCCTTTTATAAATCTGAGCCGAATTGGCCGGGCTTATTCCCAATCTTTCACTTATCTCTTCATGAGTCATATTCATGTTGATCTTCATATAAATGACATCTTTCATAATCTGAGAAAGGTTGTTGAGAAGATCAGTAACTCTGGATTTTTGAATATATTCTTTTTCGATATTGATTGACTGATCGGCCAGAAGGTTAATGAGTGAAACGTTATCAGCCAGCATCTCATCGATGCTGATTGTATTAAGATCACGATTTTGATGTAGCCTTTGAAGAATTTTATTCTTTAAAATCCCAAATAACCAGGATGAAAAACTGTAATTTTCATTGAATGTTTGAATTTTTGTAAAGGCAATAATGAAAACTTCCTGCACTAAATCTTCAGCATCATATAGAGGTACCTTGTTGGAAGCAAAGCTGATTAATTTTTTAATATGTCTGCGAAAAAGAATAGCAGTAGATTGTATATATTCGTTTGATTCCTGTTTATTTTCCTTCTCAAACTTAATGAGATTACGAATAAGCTCTTTATCTGATAAATCTGTGTAATTACTCATTGCCATCTCTTGCGTGCAGTTTTCAAATTAATTCTTTAATATATCCCAGATTAATATTGTATATCTCCATTAAGCAAGCAAAATATTGTATGTTTCTGCTAATTTGCATACAATTAAAATATAGCTTCGAAAAAATTGATTTCTAATTTTTATATTTTTAATTAAATTTATAAAATTATTAAATAATTTCAGACCTAACTGTCATACTCTTCACACCTTCCATGAAATAAATCTATCAACACTAATATTAAATGGAGGTACTTTTAATGGTAAAAAAATATGTTTTATTATCATTGATATCTGGTTTTCTCATGCTGATTGGATGTTCATCGGATGTAGGAGAAAAAACAGAAGCAACAAGACCCGGAGAAGCCATTGTTGATGATTCAGCAAAAGCATATGCGATATTCAATCTCGAATCAGAAGCAAGTGGCTCGGTCGGCAAATCAACCATTTCAGTTGAACAGATAAGGATTGATTCTGTCAGTATAAAAGGTGTGTTGGGAAACAGAATTCAAAATGCAACTTGGACGAGAGGTCAGAGCAATGATATTACCATGGAACTTAGCAAGGGTTCATGGCATTTTGAAATCACTGACTCTGGGGTTAATTTGACAACCGGGCAGAAGTATAGCAAAATAAACATGTTTGATTATACCTTCTCTGCGGGTTTCAGTTATGTGATTAAATTAATTGTTGGCCTTGATTTTTCGTTCTCAGTTGATGCTGGAACGATTGATCTGTCAAAGGTTGAAAACTGGTTATGGTTTGAAAGAATATCTAGATTCAGCATTCTATATCCAGGACTAGTGCTTACAATACCAGATGGAGTAAGATTTAAAGCACTTCAAAATGGAATCTGGTGGAGAAGCGACAGGTACCGTGGAGGCGGACATGCAAGTACTCAGGCAAAGTATGATTTAAAAAATACTACTGTTGAAATTATCTGGACGGGCTCAGGCGGAGGAACTTTTGACCAGATACTATTACACCTGGGAGAATTTAATGATGTCCGTGAACAGAGCCAGGAAATTTATCTTACATGGTTGTCATATGGGAATTCCTGGGATAATACAACTGTTATAAATGAAAACGTGGTATATAAAACTGTTGTTGAATTTAGCGATGGGGATTTTGTATCAAAAACCTATGACAGCAATGGTATGATAGTCGCTGAACGAACTGGGTCAGTGGATTTATCCAAAGAGTACTACCTGGCCATGAGGCATGGGGATAACTACATGTATATGAACAGTTACCTCGAGATAATGGAAGCGAAGATTATTGAGAAGTAAAAGATAACAAATTCAGGAAGGATGCATTATCATTTGATTCATGATGATTAACATGGATTAAATGTTATGCATCCTTCCATTTTTTTGGAAAAAAAATGGAATATAAATATTATCTTAAAATTTTTAATTTATTATAATTTTTAAATAAAATAAATATTTTATCTTGACCAAGAGGATCATATCAGAATTTAAATTAGTAATTATGATAATATTCAAAATTACATTAGAGGTCTTAAAATGAAATGGATTTTAACTTTAATAGCATTACCAGTTATAATATTAAATTCTTTGTCTGCGGAAAATTTTAAAAAACATGTAGGTGTAATTAGTTTTTATTCAAGTTCCAATCAACCACTGGTAAAAATGATTGAAGATTTGTTTGTAACATCTTTAATCAATTCAGGGAATTATAATGTAATAGATAGAAATCGTATAAAAGATATATTAAAAGTAAGCGTTCAGTTACCTGCACCCTTCCGAAATTCTTGAATAATTTCAACATCAATAACATTCGGAAGCAAAACCCGCATTTCATCTTCCGTTTTTGCATAAGGCAGCT
>VFJS01000090.1 GCA_009885955.1 Spirochaetia bacterium
CCTTGCCGACCGTGTGGTGAGCAAAAAGGGATATGTTATTAATCCCAGGGGCGAATTGTATACGGAAGATAATATCAAGGAGAGGCTGTCCATGCGGGATCTCATGGATGATTTGAGGAACAGCGGCATAATCACCGGCGGCCCCACTCCCTTCAGCAACCGTGACCGCCATGCCTTTGCAGCCCAGCTTGACCGTTTTCTGACAAAATATAAAACTTCCCTGGAAAAAAAGTAGCGCCAATATCTGCGGAACACTTCTGCCATAGTAAGCCGTTACCGTTGTCCTTTACCGTGCCATTGCCATTGTCAGTAAAACGGCCCACGGAATATAAGATGCCGGCTGTTATGAAAAGTATTGCTGCTATGATAAAAGTTTTTTCATTTAAACCTCTCTATGATTGTCCATACATCCTTCATTGAAAAGTTTTGAGCCAATCCTTTTTTAATCTATTCATTTAAAATTGAAATACCATATTTGAATTGACAGAAACATTCAATAATGTGAAATTTTGTCTCAGTTTTTAATTTAAAATTACTTTTCCCGATAAATATCTTTATGAATTTAATCCATCTAAAAAATCTAATTTTTTGCAATAAGAGATTATTTATAGTAATTTTCATTCTAATCTCCATGAAACAATTATATGCCATTGAGCCGATTGAGCTCAATGAAGAGATTGGAACTTATAAAATTGAAGATAAGGTTGAAATATTTGAGGACACCAGTAATAATTTAACTATTGATGATTCAAAAGTTTTAGTAACTCAAAATAAGTTTATAAAAAACAATAAAAAAATAATCTTTTTTGGTTTTTCAGACCATTCATTTTGGATACATTTTGCAGTAACAATACCGAAGAATAATAAAAGTCAATGGTTCCTTGCGGTTAGAAATCCAACGCTAGATCTGGTCGAATTTCATTACCCTGATGATAACGGCAATTATTTATTAAAAAGAACAGGAGATACTTTTGATTTTAATAATAGGGAATATCCTTATACTGTTTTTGTGTTCAAGTTATCAGATAAACAAAATGTTTTACACTACTTTATTAAAATAAAATCAAATGGGTTAATAAATACAGAAATAATTATTAGAACTGAAAAAAAACTAATTTCAGGAAATAGTCGTTTGTTAATGTTAGCTTGGATTATGTATGGCTTTGTAATAACATTGATAATAATAAATATCATTGCATTTATTATTAATCGAAATAAGTTGTTTTTGTATTATATACTCATTCTTAGTTCAATATTGATTTGGAGTTCAATAAACGATGGCAGTGGTCTCCAATTTTTTTGGAATAAAAATGTTTTCATCCAAAATTTAGCTCCATTCTTTGGATTTATTTCACTTGGTTTTGCCTCACTTTTTTGGAGAAGTATATTTGAATCATATAAAATTCAATATATCAATAAAATATTTTTTTCTATTTTTTTATTTAACATCATCATTGCAATTATATCGTTAACAATTCATATAAATGTCGCTACTAGATTAACTTCATTAAATTCGGTAATAACACTAATATTATTTTTATATACTGGTATAATCTTTTATAAAAAAAATATTAAAGAATCGGTTTTTTTATTTATATATTCTGGTATTGCTTTAATTCAAACAGTAGGAATATTGTTATTTTATTGGGGAATTACATCATCAAGATTGATATTTCATTTTGGAGGTGTTATTCATAATCTTTTTTTCTTATTTGCAATAATATACAAGATGAATTCTATTCAAAAAGAAAAATTAACTCTTCAACTGAAAGCTACAGAATCCCTTGAACTGAAAGTCAATGAACGAACCGAAGAATTAAAACTTGCTAATGAAAAACTAAAAGAACTGGACAAAGTCAAAACCAACTTCTTTGCCAATATTTCCCATGAAATCAGAACACCCCTAACCCTTATCCTCTCCCCCATTGAATCAGCCCTTCAGGGAGACTATAAAAAGGATCTGAATACAGACTTCCTGAAAAATCTTCAGAGAAATGCCCTTCGCCTTTTAAAACTCATCAATAACCTGTTAGATTTCTCAAAACTTGAAGCCGGTAGAATGAAAGTACATGTGCAGGAATTTGATCTGGTGCAGTTCATGAAAAACTATATCTCCTCTGTGCAGTCTGCCTTTGATACCAAAAAGATCAACATCAGCTTCATGTCTTTTAATAATGAAGTGAAACTCTTCCTTGACCTGGAAAAGATGGACAAGATTATCATGAACCTCTTCTCCAATGCCCTGAAGTTCACCGACAGGGGCGGAGAGATTAAGATAAGAATAAAGGATGATGACCGGTACTGTTATATAGAATATGAAGACAACGGCATCGGGATCCCTTCTGATACGCTTCACAGGATATTCGACAGGTTCAGCCAGGCGGACTCCAGCTCCACAAGGAAACATGAAGGCACAGGCATTGGCCTTGCCCTTGCAAAAGAACTGGTTGAAATGCACAAGGGTGAAATTAAGGTACAGAGCAGGTTCAAGGGGGAATTTCCCGATAATCATGGCACTACGTTTACCGTAACATTTCTCAAGGGGATAAAACATTTTGACGGCGATGATAAAGTTGAAATTATAACTAATACAGAACTGGAAGACTCGGTATCTGACCATAGATTCCTGGGACTCAGGGAACTTGAAGACCAGAAAGAAACTGAAGTTACCGGTGAACAGGTTGTCTGTGATGATAAACCCCTTGTCAATGTCCTCATTGTTGAAGACAATCCCGACATGAGAAATTTCATCAAGATGCTCCTTGAAGATAAATACTGCATTCATACAGCCGTCAATGGAGAGGAAGGGCTAAACAGGATAAGGGAAATTAAACCGGACCTGATAATCTCCGACGTTATGATGCCTATCATGAATGGCTATGAAATGACACAGAAAATAAAGGAAGATGATGCATTGAAGCTGATTCCAGTCCTCATGCTCACAGCCAAGGCAGAGATTGCCAATAAAATTGAAGGGCTGGAATATGGGGCCGATGATTATCTTACCAAGCCGTTCAACTCAAAAGAACTCCTCACAAGGATAAAATCCCTGTTGAAACTAAAAGAGATGCAGAATCAGCTCCTTGACCTGAACAGGAATCTTGCCGGGAAGGTTGAAGAACAGCTTGCCCTGATCATGAGGGGAGATGAGCTGAAGAGATACCTCCCCCCGCAGCTTGTTGACTCCATAATCAAGGGCGAGAAACAGGTAACCTTTGAAACTGAAAGGAAGAAACTAACCATATTCTTCTCCGACATAAAAGGCTTTACCGAAACCACGGACGGCATGGAACCTGAAGAACTCTCTGCACTCCTCAATGAGTATCTGACCGAAATGACAAAGATAGCCCATAAATGGGGCGGTACAATAGACAAATTCATTGGAGATGCCATTATGATCTTCTATGGTGCCCCAATAGCTACAGACGATAAAGACCATGCCTTGCGGTGTGTCAAGATGGCTATTGAGATGCAGATCAAGATGAAGGAACTCCAGAAGAAATGGCTTGATGAAGGCATTGAGTATCCCCTTTCCATAAGAATTGGAATCAATACAGGAACAGCAACTGTTGGAAACTTCGGGGCTGAGGACAGATTATCTTATACGGCCATAGGCGGGCAGGTGAACCTTGCTTCAAGACTTGAAGGCCTTGCTGAACCTGGGGGGATACTCATCAGCCATCCTGTGTATGCCAATGTGAAAGATGAGATTAATTGCAGGCAGCGGGACGAGAAGGTCAAGGTGAAGGGGATAAGCAGAGAGATTATTGTTTATGATGTGGTGACGGGGTAAAATTGACCTCACCCCCGTCTCGTCGAGCGCTTATTTGACATCCATGTCAGCGCTCGACACTAAAGCATCCCTGCTTGTCGCCTCTCCACGGTGGAGAGGGGTGAGCGTGCGCATCAATTTCCTGATACGAAACCCTCTCCTGCCAGGAGAGGGTGCGCAGAGCGCAGGTGAGGTCATATTTTCTTGTCCATGCCCCCGACCGGGGACAGGGACTTTCAGGGATAGTATTATCTGAATTGAGGATTGATGGGATATGTTTATAATATGGAAAAATAATGTATTTTCTTTTTTATTGATTTTTAGTTTTATTCTAAGCGGATGCCTGGCCAAAGAAAAAATCATTGAAAAAAAATCTGATAAACCGGTTGTCACCATTGATATTGATAAACTGATCCACATGAACCGGGATTCCGGTGTCAGGGCAAAATTATCAGGCTTTAAAGATGGAATCCAGACCAGGAATGACCATCTTTCTGTATCAGAGTATACGGAATATTACGAAATTATTATCTCTCATAAATCTTACCTGAGTCCGGCAGGCAAAAATTACAGCGGAGGGGCGGAACAACACCTGTTGTTTAAAAAGACAGGCGAGCTGCGTATGGGCTGGCATGAACACCCCAATGCATTGCCCGATTAAATATTTTTATCGGGCTGGCTGATAATTCCATTTCATTCATCTTTTAAGGCCGGCCGACGGCGCAGGTACCAGAGAAAAGTGAGCAGCTGGAGTGCCAGCACGACGCCCCATGCCATCCGGTGCGAGTTAGCAGGGGGCCAGCCCCGAAGAGACAGCGAGTCGATCAACACCCCGTAGCCCCATTGAATGGCAAAAGCTCCGCAGAAGGAGCCGAGGTTGAGGGCGGTGTTGACGCGTCCTGCCGCCTCCGGTGGGAAGTGGCTGGTCAGCAGGGCATAACTGAGATTGCAGATGGCAAAAACCAGTCCCAGGATAAACCAGAGGACCCGGCTTATGCCGGCACCGGCCAGCAGGCCGAGCATGGCCAGGAGCCCCGTTGCCATGCCTGCGGTGAGCACCTTCTCAGGGTGGATGCCATGTTTATGAATCGGTACGATGAACAGTGCTATGCCGACGAATCCGCATGCCATCCCCGCTGTGGAGAGGAGCATATGGAATGCTGCGGCATCGCGGGAGTGGCCTCCTGTCTCCATGAGCCAGGGCACGCCCCAGAGGCCCTGCAGGGCCATGAAGCCGCCCAGGGCCACGGCCGTCATGGGAACGTAGCGCCGGAATACCGGGCTCCGGATAATCCCCCCCAGTTCCCTGAAGAGCCGGCCCAGCGGAATGACCTGTGCAGAGGATCCCTTTTCCGGCATTGAAAAAATACCGGCAGCAGCAGCGAGAACAAGGCCGGCAAGGATGATGAACATGATGCGCCAGCCGAACAGGGGCATGGCAGCGGAAAGCGGAGTTGTGGCAGTGAGGGCGCCGAGGCTTCCGGCTATCATCACCGCTGCGTTCAGGGAGGGGAGCCGTTCCATGGGGAACCAGACCGAAAATCCCTTGAAGCCGGCCATGAGGCATGCCGAGAGGCCAAGTCCCATGGCAGCGCGGGCCAGCGTCAGCTCCATAAGGCTGGTACCCTGTGCGAATATAAGGGCGCCCGCTCCGGAGATCAGCAGCAGGACTCCCTCGACGCGGCGCGGCCCATAGCGGTCAAGGAAAATCCCCAGGGGAAGCTGGAACAATCCGAAAGTTATCAGATAAGAAGAGGTGAGCAGCCCGAGGTCCGAGGCAGAGACGCCCAGGTCGCGGATCAATTCCGGCGCTATGATGGCATTGACGTTGCGCAGCAGGTACGACAGGTAGTAGCCCGCGGCAAAGGGGAGAAAAATGCGGAGCCAGTGATTCATTGGCAGGCGTCTTGCGCAGGGTAATGGAACATGATATACCGCCGGTGTATGGGATTACTTAACAAATTTCCAGGACATATCAACTTTGTCCTGTATCAGGCAGGAGTCAAATAAAAAACCATGTCCCTTTAAAATCAGAATCTCTGCTTTCGATCATTCTATTTTAATAACGATATCCGGAGTCAGCTTTTCTCATTTATTTAACGAAAATCCTAAGAAAAAAAGAGAAAACAAAAAAGAATTCTCTCGCGGAGAGCGCAGAGAGCGCAAAGGGGAAGAGAGGATGAAATTTCTTTGCGTGCTTAGCGAACTTTGCGAGTAAATTTTAATGAGAATTTTGAGATTGAATAAAAAAAATAACGATTTAATGTGAATAAACACGAAAAATCCTAAAAATCTTTAGAAAACAAATAAACTCTGAGTCTCAGTGACTCCGTGGCTTACTTATTGTAGAGTTCTAGCCTAATTAAGAAAAAAAGCTTTACAAAATGGGGCAATTTTCAATAGTAATTTCAATCCGGAGAGATGCCCGAGCTGGCCGAAGGGGACGGTCTCGAAAATCGTTGGAGGTTTTCATAAATCCTCCCGGGGGTTCGAATCCCTCTCTCTCCGAAAAAATAATATCCCCATTTTAATGGAAAGGTGTCCGAGAGGCCAAAGGAGCACGGTTGGAAATCGTGTGTAGCGCAAGTTACCGGGGGTTCGAATCCCCCCCTTTCCGGAGATTTACCTCAAAAACTATAAAATATGAAATTACCGGGAAATAGCTGCTTCATATGACATATCAGGTTATCGCACGGAAATGGCGGCCGCAGAATTTTGACGGCGTGGTATTCCAGGAGCACATTTCTAAAACGCTTCAGAACAGCATTGCTGACGGAAGGGTATATCATGCCTATCTCTTCTCAGGCCCCAGGGGCGTCGGCAAGACCACCACTGCAAGGATTCTTGCCAAAACCCTGAACTGCCTTGAAGGGCCCTCATCGAACCCCTGTGACAAATGCGATAACTGCCTGGAAATAAAAAACGGAAACTCCTTCGATGTCATAGAGATCGACGGCGCCTCGAACAGGGGCATCGACGACATACGGGAGCTCCGGGAGAACGTCAACTTCGCCCCGCTCAAGTCGAGATACAAGGTGTATATCATCGATGAAGTCCACATGGTTACCAGGGAGGCATTCAATGCCCTTTTAAAAACCCTGGAAGAGCCGCCGCCCCATGTGAAATTTATTTTTGCCACAACTGAAATCCATAAAATACCCGACACCATCCTTTCACGGTGCCAGAAATTTTTTTTCAAGAAGATACCCATTGAGTCTATCGTAGTGCACCTCAGGCATATTGTGAAGAGCGAAGGCTTCAGCGTTTCGGACACGGCGCTCTATTCAATTGCGCGGGCATCGGAAGGCTCCATGCGCGACGCCCAGTCCCTCCTGGACCAGGTCATCTCCTTCTCCGAAAGGGGGAGTGACGTAACTGAAGCCGACGCTCTTTCAATCCTGGGGATTGTCCCTCTCGACAGCTACATTAAGCTCCTGGGCTTCATTGCCGATTCCGATTCCGTCGCGATTTTCGACGAAGTCGACAGGATCGTTGAAATGGGCGGCGACCTGCCCCGTTATTCTGACGGCTTCATCGATGCCATCCGGTGCGCCAGGCTGATGAAAAACGGCATATCGATCCATACATTTCTCGGCCTCTCTCCGGTGGAGGCCCAGTCGCTCAGGGATATCTCCACGAGGTTCCATGACGAGGAACTCAGCATCATATTCCGGATTGCCGCTGACTTGCAGAAGAACATGAAATTTTCAGGCAACGAGAGGATAAACATAGAGATGGCCCTTCTGGACATGGTGACCATGAAGGGGATGCCGTCACTGTCATCAATCCTGAGCAGGCTCGATGAAGCCGGGGGATTGGGTACAGGCCCGTTACCGGGCGGAGGCATGAAAGATGACAACAGAAAGGAACAGGCTAAAACACTCAGGGAATATTCAGGACAACAGCGTGGCGGAGAAAAAACCGCTGCCGCGGTAAAGGATGTGAACCGGGAGTGGCAATCCTTTTTATCAGACATAAGCTCAAGCAATACCATGCTCCACTTCATTCTTAAATCAGCGGAGATAAAGCTGACAGGAAACGATCTCTTCATACGTTTCAAGTTCGTTGAAGATGATCCCGATTACAAGACAATGCTTGACAGCGGTAGAATATCAGCCATCAGGGACGGCATGTCCAGGAGAATGGGGAGGGTGCTGAACATCGTTCATGGAGACGGCAATGCTGACAGGGCAGAGGCAAAGGAGACGGAGACAAAGGTAAAAATTCCGTCTGAGGATCCCCAAAAGACGCTTGAAAAGAGCGGGGGGAAGAAACCGGTCGTGGAAAAGGTAAAGGACCTGTTTCACGGACAGGAAGTTAAAAAAGGAGAATAGGTATGCTGAAGGGTCTTGGGGATATAGGAAATCTGATGAGGATGCAGAAGGAGATGAAGAACATTCAGAGTAAGATGAAAAAAGCCGTCATGGAGGGATCCAGTACCGATGGCAGCGTAAAGGCCATGGTGAACGGGGAGTTTCAGCTTAAAGAGATTAAGGTGAGCCCGGATCTGATGAAGGCGGGTGATCATAAACATATGGAAAAGATGATTATATCCGCGGTGAATGAAGCGGTTGAGAAGGTAAAGGAATTTTCAACTGCCGAGATGGCAAAGCTGACCAGCGGCATGGACCTGCCGGGCTTTTTAAAGTAAATTACTGGATTTCTTTTCCAGAATTCCAATGTAGAAAAAATTCGCTCACGGATAAACACTGATAAAGTGTATTGCGATGAAATTTCTAACTCACGGTTCACATTCTTTATAATTTTATCAATTAATAAATATCCGTGAATATCCGTGTGAATCCGGTGCGCCACGAGGCGCTGAAAATACCAGTCGGTGGAAATCCGTCACGAGTAATTGGTCTTTCACTCGGAAGATGATAAAACAGCCTGACCGGTGACGGGAAAG
>VFJS01000102.1 GCA_009885955.1 Spirochaetia bacterium
CCTTGCCGACCGTGTGGTGAGCAAAAAGGGATATGTTATTAATCCCAGGGGCGAATTGTATACGGAAGATAATATCAAGGAGAGGCTGTCCATGCGGGATCTCATGGATACTTTGAGGAACAGCGGCATAAACACCGGCGGCCCCTCTGCCTTCAGCAGCCGTGACCGCCATGCCTTTGCAGCCCAGCTGGACCGTTTTCTGACAAAATATAAAATCTCACCGGAAAAAAAATAGCAACGATATCTGTTGAATTTCATGGAACTGCAAATAACCTATGGCCCGGAAACACAACGGACATTGCAATTAACTGTTTTTGTTGTGAAGTTCACGTTGCCGAAGTTAAAGTAAACGCCCCAGGCATAGTCAATGTCTTTGACGGCTGCACTGGCCGACCAGTAATAGGAAAGTGAAGTCCCTGGGAGAGTCCTTTG
The DNA here is from genome assembly GCA_009885955.1 of Spirochaetia bacterium. Classification (GTDB taxonomy): domain Bacteria; phylum Spirochaetota; class UBA4802; order UBA4802; family UBA5550; genus VFJS01. The sequence goes on from VFJS01000102.1 coordinate 433, forward strand.
CAATATAAAATGGAATCTTCCCAGGTCAATTCCAATGCCTTTCCAGTTGAACATTCTCTGCCGGACTGGCCTGCTGAACACTTCTGCCAAAGTAGACCATTGTTTGTATCCTTTACCGTGCCATTGCCATTGTCAGTAAAACGGCCCACGGAATATAAGATGCCGGCTGTTATGAAAAGTATTGCTGCTATGATAAAAGTTTTTCTCATTTATCAGCGGAAAGTCTTATGTGTATAAAATTATTAGATAATCATTTTACTTTAAATGCCGTTCATTACTCAAAAATAAAAATACCTATGATATTATCTTGACAAAAATTTCTTATTGAGCTTAATTTTTTATGGATAATTCATTATGAGGCATGGGAGGCTTATCAATGAGATATTTTTTAGTTATTACTGGTTTATTCAACTTTTCTTTTACTCTATTGCCGCAGAAGTTTTCTGATGCTAAATCAAAAAGATATTATATTCTGATCTTAATGATCTGTATTTTTTTAAATTCCTGTGGCTATCGGCACGTTATTGGTTATTCCGAAAAAAAGTTGCCGGAAAGTCAAGTTGCTCTTTTACTTATAATGCTTCCTAAAGAAACTGAAAAAAAGTTTAAACTAAACCGTTATCCTCTGATGTATGGTTTCCAAAAAATAGACAATCAAACTTTTGGATTGTTACAGCAATCAGCAGAAGTATTGCCTGGCAAGCATGATATTAGAATCGAATGTAATGTCAGGTCTACAGAAAGGTCTTATGGTTCTAATTACGAGGTTTGGACTTTTTCTTCTGCTGAATTTAACATTACAACAGCGGCGAATGAAGTATATTATTTACATAATGACAGGACAAAAAAGGGGATTGGCAGCTTAAGATTTGTTAAATTGCCGATTAAATATACAGATTTAAAAAGAATAGATGCAAATTTTAAGGAGCCGGGTTTTGATTTAAAATGAAAGTTGTTTATGCAGATAATAATTGATGCTGACGCGATGCCGTCGGCAATTAAGGACATACTCTTCAGGGCAGCTGAGCGGAACAGGATCCACCTTATACTCGTGGCGAATATAGTTTTGAAAATTCCTGAATCGGCATTCATCTCGGCAATTGTTGTGGCGGCAGGGCCCGATGAGGCTGACGACAGTATTGCAGGGCTGGTCACTTCCGGAGACCTGGTCATCACAGCCGACATCCCCCTTGCCGACCGTGTGGTGAGCAAAAAGGGATATGTTATTAATCCCAGGGGCGAATTGTATACGGAAGATAATATCAAGGAGAGGCTGTCCATGCGGGATC
>VFJS01000044.1 GCA_009885955.1 Spirochaetia bacterium
AGGTCATAGCACATCTTTTTATTTGCCAGAAAGAACGGCCGCAATTGGGAGGGGACTGTGTAGGTGAGCAAAAAATAGTCTGATGGAAGAAGTTCCGCCTCCCTTTTCGCCGCCCATTTTACCGAGGCGGCTCCATTACATACAGGGCACATTCTGTCTTTGCATGATTTATAGACCGGATGAACAGTGGAACAAACATCACAGCGGGTAAACAGAGACGGCACCGGCTCTGTTCTGCAATTTAAAATTTTATCGAATATCGATTTCTCATAACCGGAAAGATTCTCCAGCTTGCCGGAATTCTTTTTTATTATCGCGAGTATTTTACTTTCCATGATTCACACCCCCAAAGTATCGAGAGGGCTTTTTACTTCGCTCAGAAAGTCTTTTGTCAGATGCGTATAGACAGCCGTAGTCTGCAATGAACGATGCCCCAGAATAACCTGTATCTTTCTTAAGTTGACTCCGGATTCTAAAAGATGAGTAGCAAATGAATGCCGCAGGATGTGAGGAGAAACGCTTTTTGTTATCCCGGCCTTTAATCCTGCGATATGAATGAACTGCTGCGTCTGCCGTTTTGAAAATGGGCTAAACCTGTCATTTTTCTTTGGAAAAAGATAGGTCACCGGTTTAAGAGAGGTTTTTCTGTAATAGTTCCTCAGTGCCGCAAGCATCTTCTCTGATAATATAGTTACCCGGTCTTTCTTCCCTTTCCCGTCTCTTACGGTAATTACCATGTTGGCAGAGTCAATGTCTTCAATCTTAAGATTTATGCATTCAGAAAGACGCAACCCGCTGCCGTAAAGAGTGGATGCTATTGCAAAGTATTTTGGATTATCAAGGACTGACAGGAAAGCTTGAACTTCCTGCCGGGTAAGTATTGAGGGAAGAGTTTTGTGTTTTTTTTGAAACGGGATGTGTTTTATTGGCCAGTTATTCTCAACTACATGGTTAAAAAAAATCTCATGGCGCATACAGCCTGGTTAAAAAATGACCAGGAAACCTGCTTCTCCTGTACCAGAAAAACCTGGTAGGTATGAATATGTTCAGGTTGTAGTGTGTGCGGCGCCCTGTTGAAATATCCGGCAAGGTTGCTGATGTGATTTATGTAAACAGAAATTGTCATTTTACTTAAACCACGTATCTCCATCACTTCCCGCATCTCCTTTCTAGTGTATTGTTTCATGATACACCTCCTATAATTTATTCTTGACATAAGTATAATAAAAGAGATGATTAAAATCAAGCAGCAGCAATTAAGGGCACCACCGCAGGTGGTTTAGTCCAACACAGCATGTATGTAGAGAAACGTCAGGACCACTTCGACGAGGCTCAGCGCATCGCTTGGGAGACCCTATCAGCTCCTATGAAAATAAGTAAGTCTATCCAATCGAAAAAGAGGACGACTGAAGGTTGACAGGGAGTCGGATCAACTCATAGTACTTTGAGGACGGGAGAGCCGGCCACATGGGGAAGGGGCTGACGGAATTACGTAGCTTGTAAAGGAAACATTTGCTGGACAAGTAGGATCAGATAACAGATGAAAACCTCACTGCAAGAAATAGCAAGAAAGGCAAGACAGAACAAAAGGCACCGATTTACAAATCTCTATGGGATACTGAATGAGAGATTTTTAATAGAGTCATGGTTTGAATTGAACCGGAAATCTGCTCCAGGTTTTGACAGAGTAACTGCAAAAGAATACTCCGAGAATCTGAGAGTAAATATTAAGAATCTTATAGTAACGCTCAAAGAGAAGCGATATCGCGCGGGATTGGTGAGAAGGAAGGATATCCCCAAAGGGAATGGAAAAACACGCTCTCTGGGAATCCCAACTACAGAAGACAAATTGGTACAGAAAGGGGTTGTAAGAATATTAACTGCATTCTTTGAACAGGATTTTTTGTCAAACAGTTTTGGTTATAGACCAAACATGGGAGCAGGAGATGCAGTTCAGGATGTAACAATAAATCTTCAAAGGAAAAGATTTTCTTATATTGTAGATGCTGATATCAAAGGATTTTTTGACAACATTGACCATGAATGGTTGATAAAAATGTTGGAACAAAGAATTGATGATAAAGCATTTATAAGACTTATGCGTAAATGGTTAAAAGCAGGAATATTAACACCTGAAAATTTGGTGCTGTCTCCTGTGACAGGAACACAGCAGGGAGGGATAGTAAGCCCGATACTGGCTAATATATATCTCCATTATGTTCTTGATCTCTGGTTTGAGAAGATGGTAAAACCCCGCTGTGAAGGAGAAGCATATTTGTGCCGATATGCGGATGATTTTATTGCCGCATTTCGATACGCAAGGGATGCTGAAAAATTTTATAAAGTATTAGGAAAGCGGATCAATAAATTTGGGCTTGAAATTGCTAAGGACAAAACGAAAATAATAAAATTTACACGATTCAAAAAGGAATCAGGTACATGCTTTGAGTTTTTAGGTTTTGAATTCAGGTGGGGAGTCGATCGCAAAGGATCAGATTTGATTCAAGGGAAGACATCCCGATCAAAATTAGGAAGCAGCCTGAAAAATTTTAGAGAGTGGTGTAAAGAAAATATTTGAGTTGCTAAATGCGAAGCTCAGAGGATATTATAATTACTATGGAATAATTGGTAATTATGAAAGTCTTAAAGAGTTTTTTACGCAAGCAATGAGAATACTTTATAAATGGCTCAATCGTCGAAGTCAAAGGAAAAGTTTTAACTATAAAGGTTTTTCGGAAGTGTTGAAACAATATCAAATTGAAAAACCACGAATAATTCAAAAGAGAATTGACCAGTTGCAATTTCAGTGGTCTTGAATGTATGCGGAAGCGAGTAATTCTGAGGAGCCCGGTGCGATAGTTCCGCACACCGGGATCTGTGCGGAGGGTGTCGGGTAACTGGCAGTCCTACCGTGACTATAAAATTTTTCACCCCCCTTTTCCTCACAAAAAAACTTATATTTTTCATCAATTTTATACTTGAAATTATTGATATATAAAAGTATATTAAATTATCAAAAAAACCCTTAAGGAATATTCATGAACCCTTTAAAAGAAGTTACAATAAATACAATAAAGCGTTTACCTGACGATTGTACAATTGATGATATTATGTATGAAATTAATTTTGTTGCCCAAGTTTATGAAGGTCTTGAAGATTCAAAAAATGGAAAACTAATATCAACTGATGAATTATTGGAAAGAGTTGTTTCATGGGGCAAGTAAGATGGACAGAAAAATCAACAAAAAATCTTGAAGCTATTTTTGAATACATTGCCCATGATTCAATCGTATATGCAACACGATTTATTAAATCTCTTATTAAGTCTACCGATGTTTTAATTAAACAGCCATTTATTGGAAGAATCGTACCAGAAATAAATGAAAAATCGATACGAGAGATATTATTTAAAGATTATAGAATTATTTATAAATTATTAGATGATGAAAATATTGAAATTCTTACTGTTTATCATGGGGCAAGAAATTTTGTTTCGAACATAATTATTGAATAATATTGTGTTTAATGGGGTGAAAAACTTCATATAACTTATAGAAGTCTTAACGTAGCTGCTCAAAAAATATCCCGCTAAGTTTCATGAGCGGAATAAAAATAATTTATCTGCCGCTATAATTTTCAGGGA
>VFJS01000106.1 GCA_009885955.1 Spirochaetia bacterium
GAGGAGCAAGGAAAAGAGCCCGTAGATGACGATTTTGGAGTAGAAGAAGACATTTAGTCGGCTTTAGCCGAAATAGAAGCCTTCGGCTTTAGCCGATGCGTGGGTCACTTGTGTATATTGAAACCAATGGCAGTTTCATTATCAATTTTGTTGTCAAATTGGAATATTTTTATCAAAATAAATGGTTTCAGGTAGAACGTTACGACTGTTTTCACGGGTCTGTACATAAAGATATTCTGAATATGAACGGCAGTAAAAAGCGGGTAATAAAATATCCTTTAGTTGACAGGAAATCCGGATTAAGTATAGCCATCAAAGATTTTAAAGAAAATTATAATTTCATTATCTGGAGATTTTTAAATGAAAAGAAATAAAACCGAAATGGAACAAGTTGAAGAATTTTTAAAGAAAGAAGGTTAATAAACCTCTTGCCCAGGCAATCGTGTAAAAGTACTTTATTAAAGAATTTTGTTTTATGGAAAAAATTTATAAATATCTTTCCTATGCATTACTCTTTGAAATTCAAGCATGTCATGTTGAAACCTGATGCCAACGCGATACATACCAATCCTTATTTTATAATATCCATCATAGCCTTTCATTTTGCTTATCCTTTCAAATATTTCAGATTTATCTCCCTTCGGAATTATTTCAAAGACAAGTTTTTCGATTTTATCCCGGTATTCCTTGGGAAGAACTGATAAATCCTTCAAAAATATTTTACGGTAATTAATTTCCATTATTTTTCAGAAGTTTTTCATAATAGTCCCTGCCTTCTGATATAGATAGCAATTCTGAATTTTCTGAATCTTTCATATAATTGTAGAGAGCATAATTCTCAAGTATCTCTTCAATTTTATTAAATGTTAAAATATCTATCTCAACAGCAAGTTTGTTGTTATTTTCATCAACTATGTATTTTTTTTCAATTTTTAACATAAATTTTTCCGGTAATTAAAATTTAACAATAATCAGGAAAAGTATTAATAAAATAAGATTTTTACAACACTTTTTTTGTTCATTTATTGATAAAATATTTTTTAAGCATAGTCCTGTTGTCATCACCGGGCCCAGGCAATCGGGCAAAAGCACTCTTTTAAAGAAATTATTCCCCCTTTGAAATTAAGCTGTCGGGGGTAATAAAAAAGGAATTCTGGAAAAATATTATCTACTGGCTTAAATTGAGCGGACAGGAAAATCCAGGTTTCAGTTCCCGCCGGTACGCCAAGAGGCGTGTGTATATAAAAATAAACCCATCGGGTGAGAGGCCCGAATACTCCCTTATTCCTGTTCGGGAGTAAAGCAGTTTTGCTGCATAAGGA
>VFJS01000043.1 GCA_009885955.1 Spirochaetia bacterium
GTGTTCACTTTCGTTACGGCCTGCGAACTGATTCAAAAAGCTTCAACCTTTCCCGTCACCGGTCAGGTTGTTTTATCATCTCCCGAGTGAAAGACCAATTACTCGTGTCGGATTTCCACCGACTGGTATTTTCAGCACCTCGTGGCGCACCGGAGACACGGAGAAATAGAGAAATAGGATTGAATGATATAAATATAAACGTCCCGGGCTGAATCCAGGCTTACATGCTTATCCTGAAATTTACCACTCTCGGGTGCACAAGTTTTTCGAAATCGGCATATTTCATTTTTATCAGCTCAGTATGGGTCCCGGCATTAAAGACAATTTCATCGTCTTCTGCAAGATCCCCGGATACCAGTTCTTCCATGCCGTAGAGAGTTCCGAAAGGCGGCATGGCTCCCGGTTCGCAGTCCCTGAAGGCATTGATGAATTCATTCTCAGTTGCCAGATCAACTTCCTCAGTGCCGTAGAGGTTTCTGAGCGCCCTGAAATTTACCTTCTGGTTTGCAGTGGTAACTACCATTACCAGCTTCCCCATGACCCTGACTATGACACATTTTGCCATTTCCCTGCCTGGAATGTGGGCGGCATGGGCCGTCATCTGGGCTGAATATGATGTCGGATGCCTGATAACATCATATTTTACACCGTTCTTTTTTAAAAATTCAACGATTTTATGACCTTTCATACATACCCTCCTGTATGACGGATACCGGGTCATAATCAAATCCCCCCTGGCAACACTGAAGTAACAGCCGGCAAAAAAAATGTACGGGAAGACTGGAACCTGCCCGGCACCCCAACTGATGTACATGATAAATATATCAACATGCGGATAAAAAGTCAAAAAAATTAGTCAATGCCCTCCTTCACCGGAATCATCGGAATGGTGATCCCGGAGGTTCAGGACATTTAAATTCACAGGGATTTTAGAAACTGAAAACCCTTTCTGCCGGGCTGTGCCGAGCGATAGACCCTGTCATCGAGCCTGTAAATATTTTTCAGGGCCGGTGATTCAATCTGCCGGCCCCACTTTTCCGGCCTCGGGCCTGCCTCTTCAGAGTACAGGGGACTCAGAAACAGCGCAAAAACAGGGAAAGCAGTAACCTGGCTTGAATATTCATACTATCCTCCATCATATCATATACTTTTCAGCTGAAACTGCAAAGCACCCGGTACATCCTTTTTCTTCATCTGGATTACAAAGATCCAAGTGTACTTCAAAGCCTGCATCCTCAAAAGTTTCAACTTTACAAAATATTTTCTTCTCTGGTCATTTGGATATCTTTTCTAAAAAATGTATTTATAAATAATGATTCTGATGATTTTGTCAAGATAAATAATTTCCAGTCGCCTATACCAGCATTTCCGATACCGGGAACATTCAACCGAAGTCCCGAAAGTCCATTAATAATTCTTGACAGGAGACAAAGACTGTGATATTGATATTCATTAATCCGCCTTGGTGGGCCGGTTTGACAATTGCAGATATAATTAACAATACTGGATGAAAGGAGAATTCATAATGCCTGTGCTGCACCGACTTGCATCCTCCATGGGAACGAGGAGTGAAACCCCTAACCAGAAACTTGCCAGGGTGCGAAAACTCGCAAAAATTTGGGAAAATGAAAGATAAAAAAACGAAATGGATAATATTAAATCTGTTATATCATCAGGGGATATCCTTATTGTCGATGATGTCATCTCCAATCTTGATCTTCTTGAAGCCGTTTTGCTTGATGCCGGATATAAGACTAGATGCACACATAGTGGTGAATCCGCCCTGATAATAGCAGAAACTCTCCCCATAGAATTAATTCTCCTGGATATTAAAATGGATGGCATGGACGGTTTTGAAACCTGCCGCCATTTAAAGGAGAACATTGCCACAAGAGATATACCCGTGATTTTCATAAGCGCAATGGGAGATGAGATGGAAAAAATTGCCGGATTTGAATCCGGAGGTATTGATTACATAACAAAACCCTTTTTCACAGGCGAAGTTCTATCGCGGGTAAATGCTCATCTTAATGCGAGCAGGGCCAGGGCATATCTGGACAGACAGATCAAAGAAAGAACAGAGGACCTCCGCAAAATAAACAAGGAGCTCATTTCAGAAATAAAGGTGCGGAAAGAGGCTGAGAAATCTCTGAAAATAATGCTCAATGAGAAGACAACACTCATCAAGGAGCTTCACCACAGGGTTAAAAATAACATGCAGGTGATATCAAGCATGCTTCAACTCCAACTTGATACGCTTTCCGGTGAAAAGGAGAGAGAATTCTTCCTGGATTTCACAAACAGGATAGAAGCCATGGCCATAGCCCATGAATCGATGTATCAGTCGGATCTCGTTTCAAATATAAAAATTAAAGGATTAATAAACAGCCTTATTGATTATTACGGGATGGCATTCAAAATTAATGACCTCAAAGATAAAACGGAAATACATACCGATGATGCTTTCCTCAGCCTCAGCGAGGCAGTACCATGCGCCATAATCATTAACGAGCTTATGACCAATTCAATAAAGCATACATTTATTAATGATGGCCTGGACCATGTATCAGTATCTTTTAAAAGTGACAACCTGGGATCATATATCCTTGAGGTAAGTGACAACGGCAATGGGTTGCCGGACAATATCAGCTTCCATAAGCCCAGAAGCCTGGGGATTCTGTTAGTCAATGTACTAACAAAGCAACTCAAAGGAAAAATTGAATATATAAACAGCGGGAAGGGGACGACAGTCCGGATTAAGTTCCCGGAAAAAAATCAGTACACAAAATGAAAATGAAAGGGTATCCCCTGGGATACATGAATCTGCAGCTGTTACAGCGTGTCAAACTCGACAAGGACAAAAGTCCGGGCATCCACCCATACTGTGAATTCATTATAGTTTCCCCCGTCTGCTGCTGTTACCGTTGTAATGGAAACAGTGTCCATGAGGGGCTGAATAACTGATGCATCAATAGTATAGGAATTGGTCCCGTTTACGCCGGCTGCCACAGTCCCGGCCGATATTGGAGGGGAGTATACATTGGCATTCATCAATGTGGGAGCCCCATTGACGCGGAGGGTAATGGTCTGGTTCACGTCAGAGTCGTTGGTTATGATAGCATAACTCTTTCCTGAAACCTGCCCTGCCAGGGCAACTACATCGTTAGCCGATGACGTGCCGTCAAGGCATATGTCTTCTTTACAGACCTGGACATTAAAAAGCGTACCTCCGCTGAGCCTGGAATGGGCCCAGAAACTCCAGGCGCTGGGTCGGATAGATACCGTGCCCGGCAGGCCGGCATCCACGGCAAAAAGCGACATGGGGGTGACCCCTGAAAAAAAATGCGCGGCCCCGATCCCGAAAGAGGGGTTCTGCATGACTGTGAGCATGCCGCTGGAGAAAGACTGCACCTGCTGATTTCCAAAAAAGGAATCGCCGCAGCTGGAGCCGAGGCCGATGTTCCATTCGGAAATATGCATCGGTTTTCCTGTAAGCCCCTGGGCATTAATTTTCGCGCGTACATTTGTGAAGAATGTTTCATCCGATGCAAGGGAGGCCGAACCGCACTGATCGTAGCGGTGGACTGAAAAAAAATCGAGCCTCCCCGGGGTGACCCCTGATACAAACCCGCTTGCCGAGCTTGTGCTGACCAGGGATTTTTCCAGGTAATTTGTCGTAAACCCGGGCCCGCCGATTACAACCGTTGTACTGGCTGCCGCTGCAGCGATGCGCACCCGGTCCACGGTGTCGCTGAATAGCTGAAAAAAATCAGTTTTCGAACCGGCCCAAAACATGCCGTCGGGCTCATTAAAGACCTCCACATGGGATATGGCCGGCATGGCCACGGAACTGGCGAAGGTCCCGAAGGTACCGGTCAGATGCCTGTATACATTGGCCGCAACCCTTGCCCAGCTTCCCGGATCCCCGGTGTCATTGGCACTGTTATAGCCGTGCCCGAGCCGGAGATAGACCTTTGCGCCGGAACCGGAAACAGCTGAAAGGTCCTGGTAAAGAAAAGAAAAATCATAGTTTGATATGGTATCGATATTTGCAGGATTCTTCACTGTCCATTTTATATGGCTGGGTCCCGTTCCTGTTACAGAACAGCTTGTTACGGTGACCGGTGTGCTGCTGGAGATATCTACGATATCAGCATCTTTATAAATATCGCAGAGATCCACGTGAAGCCGCACCATGGTGATGCCGAATGCCTGGTACAGCTGCCCTACGTTATAGTAGTTCCCGGAACCCACGGTGTCTGTCATATACGGGGGCTTGTTCACACCGAACAGGTCCTGTACAGCGCCGGTGCTGTTATTAAAATCAACGGTTACCATAAGATTTGCTCCAGGATTTGTTCCCGATGCCGGGGTGCTGACAGAACCGCAGGCAATAAAAAAAAATATCTGCATGAAAAAAATGGATTGCCATGCTGTTTCAAAAATAAATTTATTTATATCCATTTTCCAACGCCATTTTCCTTAAATTATCAAGAGTTTTATAGGGGCTCTGCGTGCTCGTTTTGTTCGCAAGCCATTCGGGCAGCATTCCGCCGAGATTGAGTTTTATCATCCACCCTGCTTATCTCTTCGCCGTGAATGCAATCCGTGACCCGGAGGGGCTGGGATTTGGTAAATATCTGTATTCCGCCCTTGTCTATGACAAGCCTCCAGTCATCTGAAACAGCAGGAAAGGATATTGATATCATAAGCCAGGGACATATCAGTAATATTAATGATTTTTTTCTCATAGGGAAATTGTATTCCAATGGATAATTTTCACAGGCCATTCCATTAAATGATGCATAAAAAAATTTGAGTCTATTGTTACTCAACCGCCCTGACTATCCCATAGTCAATCATTTTTTCTCTAAACCTTCATGGAATCAATGAATCAAACCATGCAAGATATTCCTTGACTTTTTTTTTAAATGGAAAACTTTGTCCTATTATTGCTATAATAAAATAATAAATTTGATAAAATTCAGGTGTCCCCGCTATGGATAGATTTTACCGCATTGCACAGGATATACTCAAGGGATATGAAATAACCTTTCCCGAGGCCCAATCTTTGATGGAAACGGCTGACAAAGACGTCCTCAGCCTTGTTTTTGCAGCCAATACCATCCGTGAGCATTTCACGGGGAAATTTGTGGATCTCTGCTCTATCATCAATGCAAAGTCGGGAAACTGCAGCGAAAACTGCTCCTTCTGCGCACAGTCGTCGCACCACAAGACTGAAATAAAAAAGTACCCGCTCCTTGACAGCAATGCCATCATAGCAAGGTCACGGGAGGTATATGCCTCGGGTATCAAACACTTCGGAATTGTAATCGCAGGGAAGGGCGTGACGCCGAATGACTTCACCAGGGTAGTGGAAACCGTTTCCATTATTAAGGGCGAGATAAAGGAGAGCCAGACCATAGACTGCGGCCTGGGCCTTCTCACTCCGGCTCAGGCCGGGGAATTACGGGATGCCGGCGCCGGAATTTACAACCACAACCTGGAATGCTCCAGGTCCTACTTTCCCGAGATGTGCACAACGCACACCTACGATGAAAGGGTTGAGACCATACGGAATGCCCACGAGGCCGGACTCCTCACCTGAGTCGGCTGCATATTCGGGCTCGGCGAGTCTGACAAGCAGCGGGTGGAAGTGGCATTTGAAATAAAAAACCTGTGTACAACGGCTGCCATCCCGCTTAATTTCCTGAACCAGATAGAAGGGACCAGGACCTACGGCCGCCCCAAACTGAGGCCCCTTGAAGTCCTGAAAATCATCTCCGTATTCCGGTTCATCTTCCCGGACAGGAAGCTCCGCATGGGCGGCGGCCGCGAAGTCAACCTCCGTGACCTGCAGCCCCTCATGTTTCTTGCGGGAATCAACGCCACGATTACGGGCAACTACCTCACCACTACGGGCAAGGATACCGGGGAGGATATGAGGATGATCAGTGACCTGGGGCTGGAGGTTTGAACTCTCCCCGCTCTGTGCGTTCGCAGACGCATTTTTACACCTCAAGTCCTCCTGCCTGACACCTCTCGCAATTGGGCGAGGGCTCAGTATGCAAAATTTAATATGACAGAACCGGTTGAGACCCGAATATTAATCAATCACCATATCATGATGTACAAAAAATTCACCTCCCCGATTTAAGCAACCGGATTGCTTTCAGTACATTTTTCTCATCAACAAGCTGATCGGTAACATACCTGTGTAGGATACTCGCAATAAAAGTCTGATAAGGCAGACCTTCCATTGCTGATTTTTCCCTTAATTTTTCCAGATCAAAAGCATTTATCCTGATATTTATGTTTTTAACTTTTTTTGCATTATCGATAATTGATTCAATTCGTTTGCGTTTTGACCCTGAAACGGGCTGATATGATGATGAAGAGGCCTCTATTTCCTTCTCAACATTATCAAGTTTTGTTTTCATGATTTGTCTCCGTATATTTTATGAAATTTTCTGCTTGGAAATATTGTTTTAAGAATAATATTATTATTCTTATCGATCATAAAAGGAACCGCATACGTATAATCATCATAAGGTATAATAAATAGAAATTGATCCTTTCTGGATTTGTTTTCTAAAATGTCATAATATTTTTTTTCAAGAATAATTTCTGAAATTAAATCAAATGATAGATTTCTATTTTCAATGAGTCTTATATTTTTTTCCGGATCCCATAAAATCATTCTGACAATATATTACATTTAATATACAATGTCAACATGTTTATCAGTAAATGCCTTCATTATCTATACAATTTCCTTCACTGAAAAATGCTGATAGAAGACAGCACTATTCCGTCCAAATAGCCTTTGCGTAGAAATGGCTTGATTAATTATATCTGTTTCACTAATCTGGCTATGAGATAGGTACTATGAAAAAAAACCTGATACAGCCGGTCAGCATAAGCATTGCAGCCATACTCTTCCTTATCGCAATTACCGCATGCTCCAAAAAGGGAGAGGCGGGAAAAACCAAACCCGTTGAGACAAGGCTGAAGGTAACCACCTATAACGTGCATTTCTTCCAGGCAGGGTACGAGCCGGTAAAAAAAACCATCAATGACATTAAGCCCGACGTCATAGCCCTCCAGGAGGTGCTTCTTGTACAGGGGAGGAACTACGCCGCAAACCTGTCGAAGGACCTTTCCTATCACCACATTTCCAGTACTCCCTATGTGAGCTATGACAATATTAAATGGGTCCTCTCATTTCTGTCAATCTACCCGATAAAAAAATGGAGCGAGACAAGGCTCGGGGAATACAGAAGAGCATTACAGATAACAATCGACTGCGGCGGGAAGGAGGTAAACCTCGTAACCATGCACCTGACCCCCTTTACCTGGTCCGATAAAAACCTGCTCCAGGCAAACCGGAACATGGCCATGCTCAGGAAAAGAGAAATTAATGATCTCCTGAAATGGAGCGGAAAACCTGAATCGGCTGTGATCCTCCTGGGAGATTTCAACAGCCTCCCCTTCATGGACGAGCTTGCGCCCATTGTTGAGGCAGGGTACAAAAATATCATCCGGGAAATAGGGAACACCGTGAACGGCACGTTTAAACTGGAAACATGGGTAAAAACCGCGATAAAAAGGAACATGCCGGGATTTCCTGTGCCCGACGATATCATGCTCGATTATATACTCGTTTCCGATGGTGTGAAACCACTAAGCATAGAAACCCTGGAATCAAAATCTTCAGACCACCTTCCTCTCTCAGCTGAGGTGCTGATCACTGAAAAAACAGATCGCCGGCCTGATTGAAATGAGCGAAGACAGGATATCAAGAATAATCTGCGACAGCCTCAACCTGCGGGCATATACTGTGGTCACAAAAAACTGCGTAAGCGAAATTACCGGCATCCATAGGACCACACCGAATGGTACCTATGCCCTTGGCAGGGCCATAAATGCAACGGTTCTCCTCAGCGCAATGCTTAAACCGGAATCGGACCAGAATATCACGGTGAAATTCACCGGGAACGGCCCCATGAAGGAGGTCCAGGTACAGGCCGATGCCAGGGGCAATGTCAGAGGATATATCATCAACCCGGCCGTGGATCTCGCTTCGGACATCAAGGGGATCAGCTTCTCAAAATCCATTGGAGCAGGATTTCTGACAGTCACCAGGGACCTGGGATTAAAAGAGCCCTACAGCAGCGTCATGCCCCTTGAGTCCGGCGAAGTGGCCCTGGACATTGCATACTACCTTACCATGTCGGAGCAGATTCCATCGGCGCTCATTCTGGGACTTAATGTGGGTACGGTTGGAGAAATCACCTCATCCGGGGGAATCCTCATCCAAACACTCCCCGGTACAACCGAAGATACCCTGGATATTGTGGAGAAAAACATCCACTCAATGAAAAAATCCCTCGGGGATATGCTCGAAGATAATATCGGCATCTACGAAATCCTCTCTGGCATCTTCGGAAACGCCCCGATGAACATACTGTCGGGCATTCCGGTAAGCCACTCTTGCAGATGCAGCCGGGAGCTCATGATGAACATAGTCAGCAGCCTGGACAAAAAAGATGCTGCAGAAATGGCAGGCAGCGGCCCGGGACTGGAGATCTCCTGTACCTTCTGTAAAAAGGCTTACCTGTTCACGATGGATGATTTGAAGAAGGCCGGGATAGTATAAAAATAATCATCCTTATTTTTCAATAAGCCTGGTAATGTTCTCCGTTGTGCCGTTTCCATTTATTGTTGCGATGATTCCATTGATGCCGGGGTTCCCCTTGGCCACCCTGTATTTAATCTTAGTCTGCGTAAGAAATTTCACTATGGAGTCGTCCTTGTCCATTCCTATTACCGAATCGAAAGCCCCGGTCATCCCTATGTCCGTTATGTAACCGGTACCTCCCGGAAGGATTGTCTCGTCGGAGGTTTGCACATGGGTGTGTGTCCCGAAGATGCACGAGGCCCTGCCGTCAACATACCATCCTAAGGCCTTTTTTTCCGAAGTGGCCTCGGCGTGAAAATCAATGATGATGATATCGGCCTTTGTATTCACTTCCTCATAGATCTGATCGAATTTCCTGAAGGGGCAGTCTATCGGGGTCATGTGAACCCTCCCCTGAAGGTTTATGACACAGATATTTATCCCCCTGTACTTGTATATGTTGAAGCCTCTGCCCCTGTTGGATTCGGGGAAGTTGGCCGGGCGGATGAGCGACTTCTCATCGTCAATAATCTTGAGAATGTCGCTCTTGTCCCATATATGGTTGCCGGTGGTTATGACGTTGACGCCCATGGAGAGGAGTTCATACACCCCTTCGGGCGTTATGGATATTCCGCCCGAAGCATTCTCCCCGTTGGCTATCACGAAATCAATCTTGTTTATTTCTATTATGCCCTGAAGCTTTGAACTCAGTATGTTCCTGCCGGTGCGGCCCACGATGTCGCCAATGGCAAGGATCCGTACCTTGTGTTTACTTGGCATATTCGACCACTCGTTTCTCCCGTATAAGGGTTACCCTTATAATGCCCGGATACTTGAGCTCAGACTCTATCTTCGTAGCAATTTCCCTGGCCATGTCGTTGGCCCTCTCATCGCTCACCAGCTGGTTGTCCACAATAACCCTGAGCTCCCTTCCGGCCTGTATGGCAAAGCACTTCTCCACCCCCTTGAAGGTGGTTGCAATATTTTCCAGGTTTTCAAGCCTCTTGAGATAGGTATCCAGAGACTCGCGTCTTGCACCGGGCCTTGATGCTGATATGGCATCGGCAACCTGCACAAGCACCGCTTCAAAGGACTCGGGGTCCTTATCGTTATGATGCGAGGCAATGGCGTTCACGCATTTCTCGTTCTCTCCGAACTGCTTCGCCATCTCTGAACCAACCAGCGCATGGGCCCCTTCGCCCTCAACAACACTCCCCTTTCCTATATCATGGAGGAGTCCGGCCCTCTTCGCGAGGCCGACATCAAGCTTCAGCTCGCCTGCCATAATACCTGCCAGGTTCGCAACGTCAATGCTGTGTGAAAGGACATTCTGGCCGTAACTGGATCTGAACTTCAGCTTGCCGATATACTGGAGGGCATCCTTGTTGAAACCCGGGATACCGAGCTGGTAAGAGGCCTTTTCCCCCTCTTCAAGCATCATCTCATCGATCTCCTTGGTTACCCTTGCCACCACCTCTTCTATCCGGGCCGGATGGATCCTGCCGTTCTGAATGAGCCTTTCCAGGGAGAGACGCGCCACCTCCCTCCGTACCGGGTCAAATCCGGAAATTACGACAACCTCCGGTGTATCGTCGATGATCATATCCACACCGGTAAGGTTCTCAAGGGTCCTGATATTACGCCCTTCCCTTCCGATTATCCTCCCCTTCATTTCGTCCGAAGGGAGGGAGACCGTGGTTATGGTTGTCTCCGAGGTGTAGTCCGAGGCATTTCTCTGGATGGCAGATATGATAATCTCCTTCGACTTCTTATCGGCTATCCTCCTTGCCTCTTCCTCGATCTTGTTTATTATTTTTGAAGATTCAAAGCGGACTTCATTTTCAAGATTTTTCAGGAGGATAGTCTTGGCCTCATCAGAAGTCATGCCGGAAATTCTCTCAAGCTCCTTTCTGTGCCTTTCGAACTCCTTCCTGAGCTCCTCCTCCTTCTCGACCTGCTCCTGGTCCTTCAGCTTTATTATCTTTTCCTGCTTCTCGATCTGATCAACTTTCCTGTCGATAAGCTCCTCTTTCTGCACCAGCCGTTTTTCCGAGACCTGCACCTCCTGGCGCCTTTCCCGCACCTCCTTCTCAAATACATTCTTCTCTTTAAGAAGCTGATCCTTGGCCTCAAGGAGCAGTTCCTTGCGCTTGTTCTCCGCCTCCTTAACGGCGTCTTTTATTATTCTATGTGATTTTGCTTCTGCTGAATTTAACTTAATTCTCCCCAGATAAGCCCTGACGGCATAGCCAATGATACCTGTCACTGGGAGAGCAATTATAAGGATTATGGTTTCAAGTGCCATGCAAAACCTCCCTTCTCCCATAAAATTAAAGTTAGGGGGCCATTAAAAAAAGTATTTAATGGGCCGATCCCTGCAGGGTTGAGGTCTATTGCCCCATGCCCTATTTGCCGGAGAATTTTTCTTTGATCTGGTTTTGCACGAATTGGGGGACTAATGAGGATAAATCACCGTGGCACGATGCCACTTCTTTTATTATTTTTGACGATATTGCCATATTCTCTTCCCTGGCCATCAGAAAAACCGTATCGATTCCCGGATACAATTTTCTGTTAACTGAATCAATTGATTTTTCATATTCAAAATCCGCAACTGATCTCAGGCCTCTGACAATTGATGATACATTATTTTTTTTACAGTAATCAACAAGCAACCCGTCAAAAGAAACAAATTCTATGCTGCCTTTAATATCACTACAGCAAGTTTCTAAAATGTTTATTCTCTCATTAATTGTAAACAATCCGACTTTTGTGCTGTTTTTAGCCACAGCCACTATTAGCTTATCAAAAAGTCTATTGGCTCTCCTGATAATATCAAGATGACCATTTGTCAAGGGATCAAAAGATCCCGGAAATATGCCAATTCGCATAAAACCCCGTAATTCTCCAACATTTTTATAAAATTATAATATTCATCATTTTGTCAAGAAGTAATTTAGCAAAATAGACAAAAAGTTGTTTTTTGATAAAAACAATCTTGACATTATGGACTTTCACCTGAAAGTCCGGGACAACAAAATTATTAAGAAAATATTGCCACAGAGGCACAGAGACACGGAGAAATGTTAATAATTAATAAAATTAAAAATGTTGATATATTAAAAATAAAAAGAATTACTATTTTAAAATTCTATACTACTCTGAGCCTCTGTGTCTCTGTGGCTGATTTTAACAGTTTATTCATCCAATACAAGGAGTGCAACCATGAAATCCTTAACCGAACACCTCACCTTTGAGACAAAATCACGAAGGGAATATATCAACATTACTGGGAATGTAGAAAACCTGGTAAAAAAAAGCGGGATAAAAGAAGGGCTATGCCTTGTCAATGCCATGCACATAACGGCTTCGGTATATATCAACGATGCAGAAGGGGGGCTGATACAGGACTTTGACGACTTCCTTGAAAAGCTTGCACCCCATGAACCGGTAAGCGCTTACAGGCACAACAGGACAGGTGAAGACAACGGCGACGCCCATATCAAGAGGACCATCATGGGCCGCGAGGTTGTTGTTGCCGTGACAAAAGGCGAGCTCGATTTCGGCCCATGGGAACAGATCTACTATGCCGAATTTGACGGAAAGAGGCCCAAACGGGTTCTTGTGAAAATAATCGGGGAATGAACGGCATTTTCAACGCATGAATGTGCCGGCTTACCGAATGATACCGCGGAAAAAACTGCGCAATGAAAATAATTGATGCCCACTGCCACCTTGAGAGCCGTGAATTCGACGGAATGCTCGATTCAATTATCAGCGATGCCTGCAAAGCCGGCGTAGTTAAACTTATAACATCATCCATCACCCCGTCCCAGTGGGAAATCTCACGGGCCATAGCTCTCAAATATCCGGCTGTGGAATTCGCCCTTGGTGTGCATCCCTGGTACGGGTCCCTTACCGACCTGGCAGATATTGAAAACCTGAAACATTCCCGGGACATGGGCGCAGTGGCAATAGGCGAGATAGGGCTGGACCGGAAGGTGGATTCGCCCCCGTTCGGCGTACAGCTCCGGATCTTTGAACGGCAGCTTGAAATAGCCAGGGACCTCAACCTCCCGGTAATCCTTCACTGCAGGGGCGCCTTTAACGAACTCATGGCATCCATCAAAAAAATAGGCATGCCTGTGGCCGGAGGCATTATCCACTCCTTTGCCGGGAGCATGGAGATTGCCCGGGACCTCATGAGATACGGCCTCTCCTTTTCCCTGGGGGGGATATTAACCTACCGGCGCAACAATAAACGGGCCAGGATGCTCAACCTCATTTATCCTGATAATCTCCTCCTTGAAACCGACAGCCCGGACATCCCTCCGGTACAGTGCATGGGGAGGCCCAATGTTCCGGCAAATATTGTCTACAATTTACATGGAGCGGCGGAAATTCTCGGTGTCACTGAGGAAGAAGTGGCCCTGAATACCACGAAAAACGCTGTACGGATTTTCAGGTTAACCATATAACAGACGCCCGGCTAAAAATATTTGCTCACGGATTCATACGGATAACTGCGGATTTATCACATGGTGATAAAATGATTGTTATATTTATTATCCCCCTAATCTCTCTTTCCCATCTCCCTATCCCCATTTCTTATATTCCAGGTAGGTGAAAATTTGTAAAATATCTAAGGAGATGGGGGGATAAAAAAATGTGATAGGGAGATATAATATGGGGTAAGGAAATTCCCGTGCGGAATAGAAGCTATTCGTGTCCCGCCGGCTTAATGCACGAAGGCATGAAACCGGCGGCAGGGTATTATCAGTAGTTGGCCGATTTCTTAAGAAATTCAAGCATGGTTGAATCGGAATCCTTCATCGACTTATAATATGATGATGCGGTGAAAAGGAGTATATCATAGAACAGTGAAAGATGGGGCACAAGGAAAGTCTGCTTTATTTCATTTCTGAGCGGCGAAGCCGTGTTGTTTTTCACATCTGCAAATTTTTTCTTATCCATGAGCACCTTCCCTTTATAGGTATGGGTAAAGATAATATCATTTGTATCAGGGGTCTGGGGAGACGGGTCTACAATGTCCACGACGTTTTCATCGCCTGAATCAAAATTCTTTTCAAAAATCCGTGATTCGATCTTTGATACGGTCTCGCCGTTTGTGTAAATAACAATCTTCTTGGTCCTGACCCCGGTTGCCTTGTTGGAGAACTTGTCATCCCTTATAAATGAGTGCTTTTCAATTTCTATGAAATCGGGGCCCAGATTATAGTTTGTCTGAAAGGGGAGCACCTTGATGTCAGTGGTCTTCAGCAGGTCATATTTTTTTATTAAAGCTGCCAGACTCTTATTCAGATTGAAAATCTGCTGGTCCAGCTCGTTGCTCTGCTTGTCGAGCATTTCCGATGTGAGCTTGTAGTCCTTGCTGTCATCCTGTGCGGATATTGCCGCAGAAAAAATCAGCACCATTGCGAAAAATAGAGATATATTTCTTATCATATTCAACTCCCCAAAAAAATTATTTTCCTGCTTCCCGAGGGCGTCTCTGAGTATCAGCCCTGTAATCACTATATAGATTTTCGTAATAATGTAACATTTTTAATACAAATATTTTTTATCAGATCACTGAAAACTGCAATCGTACAAGGGACAACCTGAAAATATGGCCATTTTACCCGGTTTAATCCTGAAAACATGCCCGAAAACTGCCTGGAAAAAGATTGTACCACGCTGAAACATGCTGATTGATAGTCAAGCTATCAAAAAATAAATAATAAGTCAACAATATAAGGAAAGGGTCTTTAAAATTATCCTTGCCAAAAAAAACAAGTTCAATATGATTCGAATTTAAAATTATGGATGCGTTTAATGAATAATATTCTAATAATAGATTTTTCCATATACAGGGATTCACTGGCTAAAATTCTCGGCAGTGAAGGGTATAATCTCATTATATGCGAATCGGCCTTTGAAGCCATGAAAAAACTGAACGCCTATGAAATAGACCTGGTCGTTTCCGAAGTGGAACTTCCAGGGGATAATGCCTTTGACCTCTATAATTATATGGCCAGGAATTATCCCTATATCCCTGTAATAATGACAACTGACAAGAACATAGACGGATTTTTCAACGAGATATTTCAGGAGGGGATTGGGAATGTGCTTTGCAAACCGGTAAAAAAAGACGAACTGCTGAACCTTGCTGAAAAACTGATAACCAAGAAAAACATCTTCGGGCTGAACAACTACATGGACGACATTATCGAGATAAAAAAAATTACCATAACCAGTTCAATACAGATTAAAAAAGCCATAACCATGCTCATAGGGGAGCTGGAAAAATGGGGATTTAAAATAAAGGAGAAGATCGCTCTGACCCTTGTCCTCAACGAAATTGTGATAAATGCCATATACCATGCCCATGGCCATACCGAAGAGAAGCTGGCAAGGAAATCGATTGAGCTCGAGGACGGTGAATTCGTGGATATATTCTTCGCGAAAAACAGGAAGGGATACGGTGTTGCCATAGATGACTATAACGGCAGGCTCTCAAAGATGAGGATCCTGGAGAGCATAAACAAGGTGGTGGAGCAGGAAAACCTGATTATACGCGCTGCAGAGACGGGCGAGGATGTTTCCGATTATATATCGGAGACCGGGAGGGGAATAGACTTCGTCAGAAAGCTTTCAGGGGAATACTATTTCATCATAAAGAAGGATGTGCGGACTGAAATAATATTCATTGTGGATGAAACGCTGATAAGCGATGATTGCATAAACTACTCTTCTCTTAAAATTATTGAGGATACCTCGGAATGATAACATGGAATAAAGAACAAGACCTGTCCCAATTACAAATAATCGAGATCAGCTAAATCTTTAGGGCGGCCTGCAGCTGTCTTGTTTCTTTTTAAATCATTAAGAGATATTATATTTACTTCAATTCCATCGATTTCAGTAATAATTCTGTCCTTATAACACTCATCAAATTCTACTCCTGAAATTGACGTCAATATTTCTATCAATTGAGGTTTCACCCCCATCCTGATTATCGATTCCGGATTTTCAAAAAGGCCGGGCCGTAATTCTTCCGATTGAAATCCAAACTCCCGGATGACTTCAACGATTCTAATAGAATTTTCCCTTGAATTTTTGACCCATAGATCCATATCCATAGTCATGCGGGGATATCCATGATATGAAACCGCATAACCGCCAACAAGTAAATATTGGATATTATGGCTTTTTAATAATTTCAAAAACTCGAGGAAATCCCTGTGCATTGCCGTCATAATAATTCTGCCTCAAATTTTCAGTAATCTCCAGCCGTTCAATAGGAGATAATGACCGATAATATTCCCTGTCTTCTCTCTCTGCTTCCTCAAAAGATGTATATATTTTTATCACTGTTTTATTCATAATAATGGAGCCTTTAAATACATTAATTTTTTCACTTTTTTATTTTATATGAAAACATATATCAAGTCAACATATATTTTTACAAGATGATGAGGTCACTGATATAGAAAGTCATGAAAATACTGAAAAAAACCTTAACCTTTTCGTGGAATTCGTGCCTTTCGTGGTTCATCTTTTTGTAAAAATTCCGGTGCAAACAGCGATAATTGAAATGTAAGTTTAACCATTCTGCCGTCAGTACAGATGCCAGGCCTTTTTCTCTTTCAGAAATTTCTCCTCGTCCTCCTTCCAGGAATCTGCAATGGCATCAAGGGGTTCTCCCCTCTCCACCATCTCCCGTATGGCAGAACCACCCGTCAGCAGGTCAAAGGTGGGATGTGCGCTGTTGAATTCGTACACTCCGTAGAGAAATTTCATCTCTTCACAGAGGTCAGATAGTGCCTTTGTCAGTGCAACACCAGCGGCAAAGGGCCTGAACGCGTCCCTGTCCGTGACATGGATGAAAACACCTCCGGCATTTTCACCGGCAAACTTGTGGAATGCCGGCATGAAATAAAGGGGCCTGAAGACGACGCCGCCGAGCCCGTATGACCTGAGCCTCTCTGCCAGTTCATAGGGGTCCACATAGGGGGCGCCCACGATTTCAAAGGGCCTCGTTGTCCCCCTCCCCTCAGAGGCATTGAGCCCTTCAAAGAGGCATGCTCCCGGATAAACGGCAGCGGTTGATGTTGACGGCATGTTGGGTGACGGCGGGATCCAGGTGAGGCCGGTATCCTCAAAGGCCATGCCCCTCTCCCACCGATCCATGGTGATAATTTTGAGTTCCATATCCAGGCCGTAAAAGTCCCTGGCGAAAAGCGCCAGTTCACCGGCGGTGAGCCCATGCCTCACAGGCACCGGCAGGATTCCCACGAAAGACTCAAAGTCCTTTTCCAGAACCGGCCCCTCCACTGTCACCCCTCCCAGGGGATTGGGCCGGTCAAGGACGATAAATTCCATGCCCAGTGCCGATGCCGCCTTCATGGCAAATACCATTGTATTGACATAGGTGTAATACCTGGATCCCACGTCCTGGATGTCAAAGACAAGTGTGTCGATACCTGCAAGGCATTCCTTCACGGGAAACAGTGAGTCATAACTGCTGCCGTACAGGCTTACCACTTCGATATGAATTCCGGGCTGATGTAAAACGGGCACCTGATCCTGAAGTGTGCTGAACAGGCCATGCTCCGGTGAAAAAATTTTTAAAAGTTTAAGCCCCTTTTCATGAAACAGATCCCAGCTGTATCTTAATCCATGAACCGAGGACTGATTGGCTATGAGGCCGATACTTCTGCCCCTGTATTTTCCGGCATCTGCTATGAACTTTGAAAGCCCGGTCTGCACCATAATAAAACCGCCAATATCTGAGATTTTCAAAATATACAAATCATACGTATCAAAAATATACTGTTTCCATTGACAGTCAATACATAATTTCCAGGTTTATTTAAGCTGAATATGAAAAATAATTATTGTTTTATACATCCATGTCAACGCATCAAAACCTGTTGACATGGAGAACCAGCGATATATAATGATAAATTATGGGATAGACATCCATGTGAAAGGAGCTTTATATGAAAAAAAACCGGATCAGATATATTTCTCTATTCCTGTTAACACTCTCCCCGGTTATCATAACAGGAAAATCTGAAGGTCCATCTGTTCCTCCCAGGGAGGCACTAGTACGTCTCAGGGAGGGAAATATCAGATTTATAAACAATAAAAGGAACTATCCCCATATGGACAGCGGGAGGAGGGAACACACCTCTAAACACGGGCAGAACCCCTTTGCCTCGGTCCTGAGCTGTTCCGATTCACGGGTACCGGTAGAGCATGTCTTTGATGCCGGCATAGGGGACCTCTTTGTCATCAGGGTGGCAGGGAACGTAAGCGACAACGATGAGATCGCCTCCATTGAATACGGGGTGGAGCACCTGGGCACGGCCCTCCTGGTTGTCCTGGGCCATAGCTCCTGCGGTGCGGTGACCGCGGTTACCCGCGGGGACAAAGTCCACGGCAGTCTTAAACAGCTACTTGACAACATCACGCCGGCAGTCATAAAAGCTAAAAAAAAGCTGGGGGAAAAATTTTCCGAGGACCTGGTTGCGGAATCGATTAAATTGAATGTATGGCAGTCCATCGAGTCGCTCTACCGGGGGAGCCCTTCCATTGTCAAATTTGTGAGGGACAAAAAACTCAAGGTCATCGGCGGGCTCTATCATATACACACCGGCGCCGTTGAATGGATGGGCGAACACCCGTCACAGGCCGAGCTCCTGCGCGAACTTGATTTTATTTTCAAAAAAACTCAAGAGCCCCGGCAGAGCTGGATATCAGGAATTTTCTGATACCGGGAGTGATGAGATCTCATGTGAAAATGGGCTAACTTCTACCTGCATTTTATGTGTAAGATATAGGAGATGGGGAGATAGATGAGATATGGAGATGGGAAATTATTGTAGTGTACATTAGAAATATCTTATCTGATTTTTTTTTGCATTATTTATCCCCATATCTCTAACATCCCCTTATCCCCCGTTCTTACACATTTGTGGTAGGATGTGATGTTGGTATGAAAGAAAACTCAAATAATACTGCTGGTTCCCTTCACGGTTTAAAACCAGGCCGAAATACCGATGGTAGGCTCGATGATGTTCTGAAATCCGGTTACCTTGTCGCCGGCATTGTCAAAGACTATGGAAACACCCAGGTTTAAAATGACGCCGCTTGTGAGGATGAACTTGAATCCCAGTTCATTTCCATACCTGTACCCGATAGAGTCCTTGAGGGTTGAGTTTTTGCTCGCCCCGGCGAATATTATTGTGTACACGCATATATCCTCGGCCCTGTTAAGCGGGAAGATGAACTGGGGCCCTATTCCCGCATTGTAGCTCGTGACATTACTCGTGAGGTTGATTACCGCGGCACCTTTCAGCCAGATGGCCACATTGGGGTGTACAAAATAGCTCATCATCGGGTAAATCTTGATGATGGTATTGTTGTCCGATGAGTTGCTTTCCAGCCCCTTGGACTGGTATGAAAGAAAACCGCCAAGTTCAAAGGTCTTTTCAGCAAGGTAACGCTTTCCTTTGATCTTTATCGCGTCCTCAATCTCCTCACGGATGATCTGCCGTATATCCCTGATGAATTTACTCTTGTCAATCTTCTTCTTGCTTGCCTTTCTCTCCTTGTTCATGCTGTCATCGATCTCATCCCTCACTGCCCCCCTCACCTCATCCATGACATCCTCATTCTCTCCGGTCCGTATCTCCGAAAGAGGGCGGTCCCTGTTCACTTTCCGTTCCCTGATCTCCATGTATTCTTCATAACTCTTTTCAGCGGAAGTGGTGTAACTGCCGGACAGCAGAAAGAATATGCTCAAGGCGCAGCAGAATCTGTAAAATGTGCTCATTCCGATCTCCTTCTGGATTTTCATTGAAATTATCGTCAGGAAAAATGAATTTTTGTAGGAAACTTTTTTCCGCCATACAACTTTTCCTCCTTTAAATACTGGAAATGGTGCAATTATGTTCAATAAGCCGATGATTCGGGCTGAAGTTATTTATCGGAGGCAGAAGTATTTTTGCTCAGAGTAAAAAGTATTTTTGCTCAGAGTAAAAAATAATTCATGCTCAGAGAAAAAAACTCAAAGTAAAAATATACATAATTATGTAATTGCATATCAATATTTTGTAAATAGTCTAAAAAAAATTTTGATAAATCTCCTTATCTCATCTATCCCCATATATCCTGAATCTTACACCTGAATCTGATTATAGAAATAAACTCCAATCACAGGATAATATAAAAGCGGGCAAAAATTCTGATTTTTAAAGGCACCCTCAATTAAAGATTGAAGAATTGGGATTCACCAATCGATTATATATATGTACCAATACGAAAAGACAGGGCTGCAGGTATCTCTGCGGAAACTGCCCTTTTCGGTACCCCGTGTACAGTTGACGGGAACCACTATGGGGAGCCGGAATTTTAATTTTTACCGGCTGATAAAATAGATGTACGGAAATAAAAAAAATATCCTGATTTTTATCCTGGCCTTTGCGGTTTTATCAACCCCCTTTATTATTAATGAACTTAGCGGACAATACATCTACCCCATAGAAATATCCGGCCTGATTAACATGAAATTTCCTATCAACACCCCGGGGGACGATTTCTCTCCCACCTTAACTTCAGATGGAAAAATTATGCTGTTCAATTCCAAGGGGCTCAACGACAAATCAAGCCACATTTATGCAAGCAGGTTCCTTGACGGGAGATGGACAACACCGGTGGCTTTTGACGAAATAAATTCAAAATATGACAATGATGAAACGCCCTTTATCAGTCCGGATGGAAACATGATTATTTTTTCCTCTGACCGTGAAGGAAGCATGAGGCCCGACACGTCATTCTACGGCGAGGAACGGATTACCTACGATCTCTACTTCTCAAAAAAAGTTGATGGGAAGTGGACAAAACCCGAAAGGCTTCCCGGAGATGTGAATACGATAGAAAACGAAAGGTCGCCGTCGCTGAGCCAGGACATGACGACGCTCTACTACACCCGGTGGCCCTTTAAAAACATAAAAAAGGCTGCTATCATGCAGGCAACATTTAAAAACGGAATGTACACCGATGTGAGGGAGCTCCCGTCGCCGGTGAATACGGGAAATTACGAAATTGCAATTTCCCCCTCGTACAAGAGGCCTGGATTTTATTTTTCATCGAGAAGGCCCAAGGGACTGGGCGGCTGGGACGTCTACTTTGCCTACTTTATCAACGGCCAGTTCTCCAAGGTGGTAAACATGGGCCCGGAAATAAACTCCGACAGCAACGAACTCTTCTTCACTGAAGTGGGGGACAAAATTTATTTCTGTTCCAACAGGGAGGGGGGAGCGGGCCTCTATGACATATATACGGCAGACATAAAAAAAATCAACATAGAAGATTATCCGGTAATAAAAGAGAAAAACGGCAGGGATAAGGCAACTGATAAGGAAAAAATTAAGGATGATGATAAAAAAGATAAAACAGGCGGAGAGTCAAAACAGGTAAACAAAGAGATAAAACCTGTCAAGACAGAAGACAAAACCGCTGAGACCCGGGAAAAGACAGTTAAATCAGACAGGGAGATCATCCAGAAATCCACGGCAACGGATACTAAGCTCAATGTGAAAGTTGTGAAGAGACAGGAAGAGATACCCCTCTCTGTGAAAATTAATATCTCGCAGATGGATTCCGACGACCAGGACCGTAAAGAGCTGGAATCCCTTACCAGGAAGAGCGACAGCAACGGCGTGATCCTCATAACGCCAAAAGACGATGCCAGGTGGATAGTGCTCAAGCCGGCCCAGGGCGGATACAAGCCCTTCAGGAAAATAGTCAAAATTGAGAAGGGAAAAACCCAGGACATTCTTCTGGAACTCACTCCTCTGCCTCCTGTGATCATCCCGAAAAAGAAGGCCCCGGTCACTGAGACCAGGGAGAAACAGGAAAGCCATATCGATGACGACAGCAGGTTCACATTAAAACCGATCTATTTCGCTTTCAACTCTTCGGAAATTAAGCTCCAGGAATATCCTTATGTGCACAGGGTAATCAACTATCTCAGGAAAAACAAATCAGTGCGGCTTAAAATTGCTGGCCACTCAGACAGATTCGGGACAAAAGAAAATAACGAGGAGGTCAGCATAGGCAGGGCAAAGACCGTTAGAGACTACCTGGTGAAACTGGGGATAGAGCCCGAAAGGCTTGAGATATCCGGAATGGGTTCGGCCTACCCTTCGTCCTTAAATGGAAGGGGAAAGTTTCCCGATTACAACAGACGAGTGGAGTTCAAGACAATCGACAGCCTGCTGCCTAACGGATATGACTGATCCCGGTATTATCATATACCCTCTTCATGAGTTCGCTCCCCCTCTTCTTTAAAAATATATCAGCGCTCTTAAGCGAATCCAGAGTCCCCACATCCATCCAGAACCCGCGGTGGATATGTGCTCCCAGCGTAAAGTCCCTTATGAGGCCTGTATAGCCTGTCTCCACAATTCCCGAATAGCCGTCATGCAGGTATTTGAAAATTAGGGGAGAAAAGATTCCGGCACCCATGTAGTCGTACTCCATCGGGAGTCCGGTATGCAGCAGATTATTGAAATCTGCCACAGTACCGTTTTTCACCGCTGTTGTTGCCTTCGCCCCTGGTTCCCCCTCTTCGATAAGGCAGGCAATTCCCTGGGTACCCGATGCGGCATACCGGTCTATCAAATCCGGGAGAAAGATGTCCGATATTGAGTCGCAGTTCATGAGTATGAAATCATCGCCATTCAAAAATTTTTCACAGCGCTTGAGCCCGCCCCCGGTTCCCAGGATATTCTCTTCTATCGAAAAATTTACCTCAATTCCGAAATTCCGGTTATCGCTGAAAAATTGTATAATCTTCTCATGGAGGTAGTGGAGGTTGCAAGTGACACTGGAGATGCCGGCCTCTTTCAAGAGGGCAATGGAATAGCATATCGCAGGTATCCCTGCCACCGTTACCAGGGGTTTCGGCACTGTTTCTGTCAGAGGTTTCAGCCTCTCTCCAAAACCTGCTGCAAATATAAAGCCCTTCATTTTAGTCATCTCCGGAATTTATAAAATATTTTCAAGGATGAATTTTAATCAACAAATGAAACAGATAAAAAAAAATCACAATTTTCTATTTTTTACCCCTGTTAAACATCAATTTTTTCCACTTTCTTCATCTCCCTTATCCCCTTTTAAACATCAATTTTTTAAAGGGAGATAAGGGGATAAGAAAATGTGATAGGGAGATTAAATTTAATTTAATTCTTCATCATCCCCATATCTCTCTATCTTCATCTCCCCAATCCCCATTAAAACATCTATTTTTTAATGGGAGATGCGGGGATAAGAAAATGTGATGGGGAGATAAGATTTAATTGAATTCTTCATCATCCCCATATCTCTCTATCTTCATCTCCCCTATCCCCCATTCTTACCCATTAACGGGTTGGTGTAATCTCAGATAAAAGGATGAGTTTCCCCCACTGGGCAGCAAGGTGGCCGGTTCCATCCCTCAGGACCACGACGACCCCGAGGTTATTGTATCCCCCAAGGAACATGCCGTAACTCAGGGGCCTGTTTGTGCCGTCAATAACAGTGGATGTCTTCCCCCACATTCCGTCGAAATTCCTGCCCAGTTTCTCCCTCATCTCTTCAGTGAAATCGGAAAGATACCTCTTCTTCAAAGAAGCCGATTCCTCTGATGGGTACCTGGCTGTACCGCCGGTAAAGCTCTTCAAAAGCCCCTTCATGATGGAAAGCCTGAAGTTGAGGCCCGGGCCCTGTCCCTGAACCGCATCACCGCCCGGCCCATGGCCGCTGCCCGGGTCGATGATGCCTGCAATCTTAATGAGGTCCGCAACTGTCACTGTTATGCGAAAGTCTGTGCCCGAAAGCATTCCGGCCCATTCTCCAGCATCCTTTACTTCCGGGAGGGTGTTTGCCATTCCCAGGGCCCTGCAGAGGCCTGAATAGAACTTATTGAAACCGGCAGATGTTATTTTGTCATGGAGGGAGGCGAACCAGAGATTGCATGAATTTGCCAGGGCCTCCTCAATACCCTGGCTTCCGTGGCCCTTTAATTTCCAGCATTTACCGGAAATATTGCCTCCCTTCCCGGTACAGACATACCGGTAATCAGTGAAAAGGTCCTGGCGCTCCCTGGCAAGATATTGGGCCAGGATCAATTTCCAGAGAGAACCGGGAGGGACCCTCCTCTTTTCCATGGCAGCAGGCCTGCTTTTTATAATTCCCCCTGTTTCCCTGTTGAAAACAGCAAAACTTATACCCGGAAATTCGGCCGGGTCCCGGGCAGTGCTGTTCAGTATAATATCCGGATAATAGTGGTAAAGAATTTCCGCTCTTGAAAAACCCTGCCGGGAGAGCTCCAGGGCGCCGTGCTGGCAGAGGCCGACACCATGGCCCAGCCCCTCGCCTTTAAAGAGGATGAGTTCGCCCGACCCCCCTCCTTTTGATACTGTAAAATTATTGCTTTTAATAAAATTCCATCCCTTTTCCCTGTTCACCGCAAGCCTGAATGTTTCAGGCGGGAAAGCCCGCCTCCGTTCTCCGGCCGTTAGGACAAGAGTCATATTCTCCCTGTCATATTTGAGTACTGCCTTTTCATCCCAAAGGGTAAGAAATTCACCCGCCACTATCTTCAAGAGTCCTGAACTCTCAATGCTTCTCTCCCAGGATGAATCGGGGCCTTTACAGAGCACTTGGCTGAATCGATACAGCCTGTCGTTCACTCCCGGGTTCTGCGCTTTTCCCGTTGTGAATATCCTGGAATCAAAAGTAGTCCCACCGCACCTGGAATGGAAGAGCAGCTCCTGCTTTAAGCTCTCTCCATCAATGAACCACGCCTGATCCCTGTCCCGGGCAGCACCTTTGCCAGGTTCAGGCCTCCCCCGGTAGACCTGGCAGTGGGTGAGATCGCAGAAATCATATCCCTGGTGAGTTTTTTTTATACTTCTGCTTATACCCCGCGCATGGATCACATCTGCAAGGGCTGATACAGCCTCCATCTCATCGAGCCGCCTGCCGCCGTATTCCGCCCATGCAGAATCACGGGCATATCGTCCCCTATCCTCCATTACGGTTATCGATGCCTTTCCGCCTGAGCTGATGATATTCATCGGAAGGGGGTAAACCCTGGTATCGCCGGGCAGCTTCACCCTGACGTAACCGGAATCGATGGTACCGGGTATATCAAGATTAAGGGTCCCGGGAAGTATCCCCCCATCATACTCAATATTTAAAAGCCCGTCAGCCATGGAGAGTTTTAAAAATTTACTCTGGATTACCCTGCCGCTCACGGAATCCCTCATCCCCTGTGCTGACTGGAAATGAAATGTTATTGTGTCCAGCATCCCCTCGTGCATCACCCTGAGGTGTTTCGAGAGGATGTTGATGGCCAGCGAATCGCCGCCAGCCAGCATCGGCCGTGAAAAGGCCGTGAAAAAAATAATAATGATTAAGGTATTCCTGAACCTTCCCATTATTTAGGCTGGACCATGATGACCGCAGGAGCAGACCAGCCCTGGACCGACGGCTCATACATGCACTCCATCCTGGATGGCCTCACCATGAATTTTCCCGGAAGCTCTGCCCGTAAAATATAGGCCACTTCATAGACCGTCCCTTTTATCAGGCTGTTGAAGAAAAAAATCATGCGGTTGTCGCGAAGCTCCTCCCTCACATGGGGCCGGTAACTGTCATAAGGGTTCCGGTTGATGACCTCGAACCCCGACGGCAGGTAGTCCTCGAGCACCAGGTATTCAAAATCCTCGGTGGCCGTGAATTTCACTTTCACGAGGAGTTCATCGCCTACGTTTATCTTCCGTGATCCGTCAATCGCACCGGGGACAAGGTACTCGTTTCTGTTCATGTCTCTGACCCTGGTTATCGCCGCAAAGGAACGGTGAATCGCTAAACCGTTTGAGAGCTTCGATAAACTTTTCTCTTCGCTCCTGAATATGGAAAGAAATCCCGATGGCTTGAAGGAGATGGTCCCGTGCAGGGTGACGTCAAAGTTGGCGTCGCTCCCGGCATTCCCCTCGGCCGTTATCTTATAGGGGCCCTTTTTCATCACCGCAGTCAGAGGGATCCTTTTCACCAGGTCGTCGCTTTTATGCAACTCGCCTGCACTGTAACGAATCGTGGCCATCTTCTCGCCGTTGAGTTTAAAATCGACAGAAGCGCTCTCCCCTGCAACACCGCCTGAAATTTTAAGATACTGGGACATGGAAATTATCACGGCTGCCGTCTGCTTGGTTGTGTACCATGAATCGTCGCGCCCCCTTTTGGCGAGTGAGCGGACAATCTGTCCAGCCAGGGGCGACCTGTCACCTGATTCCACCAGGGCCGAGAGGACATGGGCCGTTATCTCCGTATCGCTGCCGGGCCACCCCCAATTCTGGCTCCCGGTGCTGTTCCAGTATATCCCCCTGTCGTCCTTCTTCTGAAGCGACCTGAGCCTTTCTGACGCGACGGCCTTACGGGCATCCAGGGAAACAAGTATGTTTTTGAATTCGCCGGAGTTTTTATTCTTCGGAGGAGTCAGGGCAGACAATGCTTTAAGCGTGAAAGCAAGCATGTAGGGGTTCTGGTCCTTCCGATCTTCTATAAATTTCAAGGCACTGTCACTCCATCCCCCCTTCAGGGACAGGATATAAAGGAGAAAGGCCTTTGCATCGGGATCGTCCATGCCAGTCTCATTGAGCATCCTTCTTACGGCAAGTATCCCTTTTTTCACCGTCTCTTTGCTCACAGGGTATCGGTATTTTTCCGCCAGGTGGAGCGTATACATGGCATATCCGGTGACAAAACCATTTCCACGGTCACCTGCCCACCATCCCCAGGAGCCGTCATCATTCTGGCTGCTCTCCAGTTTGGATATGCCGGAAGCTGCCATATCCGGAAGCGCGGAGGCAAGTTTTTCATCGATGAGATGTCCCATCTTCTTTTCCATTAAAAGTTCATGGAGCGCAAGTACCGGGATGAATCTGTTTATCGTCTGTTCAACGCAGCCGTAAGGGTAGTCTGTGAGAAACTTCACCGCCTTGAGCATCTGCATCACCGGAGATGGATTCAGGGACACCACCAGTGTGTCCGGGACAAAGCTGAAATCACCGGTCTCTTTGAGCGGCTGAAGGTCAACGCTCCTGTTGCTCACCATATCACCATAACCGTAAAACTTGTACAGGGATCCCCTCTTCTCCACGGGAACGGCAACCTTCAGCCCGTCCCTTGCATCCCTGTCTGCAATGGCCTTCATCTGAAGATCAACGGTGCTGGATCCTGAAGGGACCTGGTAATCGTAGTACAGCCTGGCTGAACCGTATCCAGGCAGGCTTATGCCCCCCAGGGTATCGGACTTGAGTGCCCTGCCGTTCGCCGAAAGATCCATGTCAACCTTTGCCAGTCCCCGTTCCGTGTTGCTGTTGACAATGGCGATGAGGCTGATGTCGTCGCCTTCCACCATGAATCGCGGCCTCCCTATCCTGGCTACCAGGTCCTGGGTCACAAGAAAATTTCTCTTCTTCTCGCCCACCCGGCCGATCATGTCGTGCCCCCTGGCTGTCAGCCTCCACGTGGTCAGGTTGTCGGGGACATCAAAGCTTACGGAAGCTTTCCCCGATCCATCGGTACGGATTGTGCCCTTCCAGAATGCGGTGTCCATGAACTTCTCACGTATCTTCACCTTGCTCTCCTTTCCTGCGCCGGCAAGTATGGTAATGGGGAAAGAGTATCCGGTGAGTACCCAGTTGGAGATCCTTGAATAGAAAAAGTCCTGCATCTTCGGGGTGTGATCGGGCCTGATCTGATAGATCGATTCATCAACCGCCGAAAGGGAGAGGTCGGCCTTTAACGGCCCCCCTTTCTCATCGGTCACTTTTATGTGTATCACGGTCTTTTCCCCGGGCATGTACCTCTCCCTGTCGGGCTCGACATTGATCCTGAGCCCCGTGTCAACAACCGGAAGGGACACATTAGACGTTACGGTGAACAGGGCGCGCTTCTGCTGCATTGACGCGGTGATGAAAAAGTTCGGGGCATAATCCCCTTTGACATCAATTTCCACAGGCATCACGTTCCCCTTCATCCTCACAACTTCCGAATGATAGATATCCTTGCCTTCAACGGTGAGCAGTACATGGCCGTCGGCAAAGCGGGATTTTATGAGGCAGGTGAGCTTCCCGGGTTTTTCCATGATTGCGCTGTTTACAGTAAGCTCAAGGTTTTTGAAGCGCGACTCCATTGTGCCCCCGGCATGGTTATAGATCCATACGACCCTGGATGCGGTGATGGAGTTTGTCCTGCTGTCGGACCCGGTGACAACAATGTCGAACTCGCCGAAATCGGAAAAATTAAGAGGCAGGTTGATAACGGCCGTCCCCTTTGAATCTGTTTCCGTTTTTGTTGAAAAAAAAGGCCTGCTGTCGTGAACGTATATGCGCTGATAGGGCTTCCAGATGTACCTGAAAAGGGATATGCTCACCTTAGCGCTCATGGGCCTGCCCGTGTGGGTCAGGGTCCTCAGTGTCACCTCCTTCTTCTCATTGCCGGCAAAAAAATTCCTCCCGGGCTCTATCTTTATGTAGTACTCGCCGCGGCCTACCCTGACGCTGCCCATGGAGGTGATGCTGACATTCGATTTATCCACTACCGTGGCCTCCAGGGTAATCTCCCGGTCATAGGGAAAATTCCCGGAATGAAGCGACAGGGTTGCGATTCCGTTGTCATCGAGGTACTTCTCCCCCTCGAGTTTCAGCTTCCGGTAGTCCCTCCCTTCATCATTCTCATCCTCCTCCCACCAGTAGTTCGTGTCGCTGTCACGGAGCCTGGTCTCGTAGAACCTGAATTTCACCAGGGCATTTTTTATCGGGGCCCCGAAAAAATATTTCCCCTCTACCTTGAATTCGGCACTGTCGCCGTTTATGAAGTATTCCTTTGAAGGGGTGATGTCGATCTTGAACTCCGGCTTCCGGTACTGCTCAACATAGAACCGGCCGCTCCCATAGAGGCTGTCATAAGCGGGCCCAACTTTTATCTCGTGCATTCCCAGGGAGCCTTCGGGATCAATGTCTATGCTTCCGTCCGCCGTGCCCCAGTCGTCCATGGCAAAGGAGCCGTCGCCTATATCCTTCGATGTCTCGCGGTTGATAACCTGGTAATGTACTGTTTCATCGGACATGGGAACGAAGCGCTGCTCCCGCTTCTTGCCGATTATCTTGAAATAGACCCTGTCGCCTGCCCGGTACACCGGCCTGTCAGTGTAGACCATGTACCTGTTCTTCTCCTTCTGAAAGGCCGAAGGGGAACCGGTATTGCATATGGCGTAGCTGCCGTCCTTCCCCATGGCAAGGATAGAGAGGAGCCTGTCCGATTTCATCTGATTGATGTAAAGTCCGTCCCTCCCGGTGATCCCGTTGGCGATGATATTAATCGGGAGGTCCTCGATCCTCTGCGGCTGGACTGTTTCGCCGCCGCTGCTGTTTTTCTTTTTCGGTGCAGGTGTTGAGTCGAATACGGCAAGGGATGCGCCCTCAACCGGGAGGCCTGTCACGAGGTCGGTGACATATGCCATGACCCTGTACTGCGATCTCTTTGCCACGATCCCCACCGATGTTACGGTGAAATATTTCCTGTCGATTACGTTACCCGCTCCCCTGGCCTCAATGCAGTAGCCGCCAGTGGGCAGCGGCACCTTTATGTCCAGGGTCTGGTACCTCCACTGGTACGGCTTAAAATCCTGGATCGTTTCGTCCCATGATGCGGCTATCTTGAAATTCTCCCTGGCAGGATCAATGTCATTGGGATTGGATTTTCCCTTGAGAAATGTTTCAATGGGAACTTTATATATTACCGCCTTTATAGTCTCAAGCCTGAATGTCCGCAGGTTGAATGACAGACTGTTTCCCGGCGAGAAGGTATACCGGTAGGTATATATGTTGACCTCGGGCTTTTTCGGAGAAACGGCGAAGTCCACATCCCTGTATTCCGAGCCTTCCTTTATCATGATGATCCTTGGGTCGAGCTTGTAAAACCCTTCATGATAGACCTCAAGGCTGTACCTGCCGGGCTTGAGATCGGTTATCTGGTAGCCTCCGTCATGGTAAGTCACCGATGAATGGGTAAACTTGCCCTTGGCTGATACGCTCACGTTGATGGCCGGGGCATTAAGACCTTCAATTTCAATTTTCCCCGAAAGGGTTGACGGCCGGTACAGAAGCATCGGCAGGGTGAATGTCTCGCCCCTTTTAATATTCATAATGCTGGCGTTCTCCTGTATAAAGCCTGGTTTATTAAAGGTGATATTAAATGGAGACTGGGGGAGCTTGTTAAAGGAATACCTCCCGTCCATCCCCGACTTCGTGACCAGCGGCTTCCTTGTGTATGAGGAATACTCATCGCTGTATCCCATCTGCAGCCTCACCTCTACTCCGTCCAGGGGCCTGCCTCCGCTGTCAGATATGGTACCGGACAGGATGGCCTCCCTCTCAATGAAAATATCATGTGTGCCGGGCGATACGGTTCCGCCTGATCGATAATTGACATACCCATCGGCCTCGATCTCTATAATGTAATTAAGGTGGGGGATGAAGTCCCTGACCTCAAACTTTCCGGCTGAATCCGTTTTTAACAGGTAATAGCCCACACCCAGGTTGGCGTTTTTGATCTCAATCCTGGCGCCTGGGACGGGCTTTTTCGTTGTACTGTCATACACCGTACCCTTGATGGAATCGGCCTTCTTTAGATCCGGCGTCTCACCGGCTGAATAGACCTTCTCCTTCCTCCCTTCCTGCCTCAGAGACTGGCCGGAGCATGATACCGCAAGCGCGGCTAATATTACAACTGGAATGAACTTGAGAAATCCTCTCGCCATGGTTTACTCCTTTTATCTCGGTTTTATGCCGGGTTTCTCTCCGGCCTCCTGTATGGTTACTGCCCGGAACATGGAAATATTCATAATCACTTTTTTATCCATGGACCGTTCCAGATATGAATGAGTCTTCATCTCTGCCGGTACAAAGAGCGCGCTCTCTCCGCTCTCGTAGGTTATCATGACACCATAATTCGTGATATCAACAGACCCCAGCCCTTCAGCCTGGAGCGGCATGGAAGCCACAGTCACGACTATTACGGTTTCTTTAAGCTCCTCTATCCCAAGGGGTATGTGCCTCGGGTCGTATCTCAGCGCGCCCTTTAAATACTCTTTCAGGACTGATTCCAGGCGGTCAGAGGAGTGGTGGAATGCCCCGTAGCAGCCCCTCACCTTCCCCTTTTTTATCAGGGTGATAAAAAGGCCGAGCCTTCCGTAAAACGGCGGGGCATCACCGGCCGCTGATTCCATGGATTGATCAGCGGCCCTCTCATGGCCCAGTTCCTTCCAGGCCTGGCCCCTGAGCCAGGCCGTTAAAAGAGCACCCTTCCCGGTTTCAGCATACTCAATCCATCTTTCAAAAAAATCATCCCCGGGAATGGCCATGCCATGGAAGTCCTGTGATAAAACAAACAGTAGACAAATTATTGTCGTGCCGGCTTTGAACCGCAAAAAAAATTTCCTCCCGGTCATAGGCTATTCAATAAATACAGGGGGATAAAAGTCCCTGTACAGGAGGGAACTCTCTATGAAGCTGTTCTCCCTGAATTTTTTTCTGTACACATGGATCATGATTCCGGGCCTCACCCTGCCGGAATCCTCCCCGATGGGAAGCTGCACCTCTTCCGATTCGGTATCTATAACATAACTGTAGATGAGCTTCTTCTCGCCGTATATGATAGCTGTGATGTTCTTGTCGTTCATATCCGCGCGGATGACAATCCGCTGGTCATGGGGGTTGGTGATACGCAGATCCTTCTTCCCGTACTTGATCGTGGCATCGAGCCCTGGCGGAACATAGGTCACCGGCTGGAAATGCCTGTGGCGTTCGGCAATTGTCAGGCCGGCCATGAGGAACGCGTTGAACAGGGTTGAGGAAACCTGGCAGAGCCCTCCCCCCGGCTCCATGCGCGCGCCGTCCCTGTAGAGAACCAGCCCGTCGGCAAAACCGTTCTTTGCCGAGCCCTCGCCCACGGTATCATTGAAGGAGAAGCTTTTCTTCGGCGCGATCATGACTCCGTTCAGCCTGTTGCATGCCATAATAATGTTCTGTTTCACATCTGCAGGCTGGTCCGCCACAGAGGTTGAGAAGGATGCCAGGATCAGGTAGGTTTCGCCGGAAACCGGGGCGGTTTGTAGAAAAAATAGGGACAAAATATTTGCTGATATAAGGATTATTTTTATAAAAGGCCTCATGATCCTCCCTGCAGTGTTGTCATTAACATGATAATAACAACAAAATAGGTCAATTTTCAATAATTATTTCATGCCAGGGATATTTTTTCTCATAAAACCAATGAATTTTTCTTATAGAAAATCAGAATAAAACTAAAAAAGTCCTGTTCTTATAAAAGGGGATTTGTAATATTTGCAGAATTATACAGGAAAACACTTACTGATTTTTACATTGAATAGTACCGTTTTCGGGTAAAAAAATATAAAGAATTTGAGGAGGTTACATACATATGTCAATGGTAGATAAAACATGCAGGGATTTTATTGAGGTTCTGGCATCGAAGCATGCAGTTCCCGGCGGCGGCGGTGCAGCGGCCATGGGCGGCGCAATCGGGATGGCCCTGTCCAACATGGTGGGGAACCTCACCGTAGGCAAAAAAAAATATGCCGATGTGGAAGGCGAGGTGAAAGTATTAATCGAAAAGGGCGATAAGATCATAACAGACCTTGAGCGCCTGGTGGACAAGGATGCCGAGGTCTTCGAGCCTCTGTCAAAGGCTTACGGCCTGCCGAAAGACACGCCGGAGCAGACAAAATTCAGGGATGAAACCATGGAAAAGTGCTGCAAGGTGGCCTGCTCCGTCCCCATGGACATCATGCGGGCGGCTTATGAAGGGATCAAAATTCACGCGAGGATGGGCCAGATCGGCTCCATGCTGGCCATCTCCGATGTTGCCTGCGGAGTGGTATTCCTGAAATCGGCCCTCATCTCGGGCAGCCTGAACGTTATCATCAATATTAATTCAATAAATGACCAGGCCTTTGTGAAGGCGACGAAGGATGAGATGGACCGCCTCCTGGCCGAGGGGACCAAAAGCGCAGACGAGACATTGAACCTGGTCATCAAAAAACTTACGAAATAAGGAGAACATGAATATGGCAGAACGATTAGCCGGAAAAGCCGTCGCTGATGCGATGAAAGAGGAATTGTCCAAAAAAGTCGCCGGGTTGAAGGCAAAGGGGATTACCCCCACCCTGGGCATCGTCCGTGTGGGTGCCCGCCCCGATGACCTGTTCTATGAAGGCGGAGCCAAGAAAACCTGTGAATCCATAGGAATGGCGTATGAAGTATTTGAATACTCCGCAGACATTGACCAGGCTGCCTTTGAGAAAGCTTTAACTGATGTGGGCGCAAATAAAAAAATCAACGGCATCCTGATGTTCGCTCCCCTGCCGAAACATCTGGACGAGCGGAAAATCAGGTCCCTTATCCCGGTGGAAAAAGATGTGGACTGCATGACCCTGGGGAGCGCGGCGAAAGTTTTTGCCGATGATTTAACCGGTTTCCCCCCGTGTACGCCTACTGCTTGCATGGATATGCTGAAATTTTACAATATCCCGCTGAAAGGAAAAAAAGCCGTAGTCCTCGGGCGTTCACTGGTTGTGGGAAAACCGGTAGCCATACTTCTCCTCAGGGAGCATGCCACGGTCACCATCTGCCATTCCAGGACGGAAAACCTGGCTGCCGTATGCGCCGATGCCGATGTACTCATTGCTGCCGTGGGAAAGGCGAAAATGGTGAAGGCAAACTTCGTGAAGCCAGGGCAGACGGTCATAGATGTAGGAATCAACGCAGACCCTGATAACCCGGGGAAATACGTGGGCGATGTTGACTATGCCGAGGTTGAGCCCATTGTCAGCAGGATTTCTCCCGTGCCGGGCGGCGTCGGTTCTGTGACAACGGTTGTCCTCTGCAAGCAGACCATCATGGCCTGTGAAATGCAGAATAAGTAGGTGACCTCACCCCCTGCCCCCTCTCCCAATGTGAGAGGGGGTTTATTTCATAAACTTTTCTCATGTACCGTACTCTATCAGGGTCGAGTATTTATTGGATCTCCTGTCCACACACGGCATTAAGGCCCCCTGCCTGTCACTATGACTGCGCTCAGAGAGCGCAGGTGGCCGGTAGTTCATGGAGCAAAAAAGCCGGCCGTTGAGCGGAGCCGAAACGACCGGCTATCCAGGAGAAAACTTAATGGTGCAGGAATTTACGCGTATAAATGAAAAAAAGCAAATCTATGCACTCTGCCTTAAAATTTGCAAACTCTATATTACTACAATATTTCAATGCAATCAAAAAACAGAAATAGGACTACTGCTTATTTTTCGCATTTTCTCCAAAAAAACAGTACAATTTCGTCTAATGTAATTGTTGATTCATCGCAGAGAACAATCGCCAGGAGAGTGTAAATAGTCCCAATTTTTCATTAAGGTGCTTTAAAATCTAATGAATTTCTAGATTTTTAGTGATTATTTTGACTTTTTACACACCTCCTGAAATCCTCGCTTACTTCACAAACTTTCCGTTTTGGATCTTCAACTTCGCGTCCTTTTCGGCATTAACCTTGTGACCGTCAATTTCAAAGCTGCAAAAAGAATATCCACAGAGTCCATACACCGTTCCGTTTGGTCCAATTTTGTGATTCGAAATGCTAAGGTTACCCTCTCCCTGAACTTTTATCGTATATGCCTTATTATCCTGATTGATGACATCAGTTGCCTGTGCCTCCACTATGAACAGAAACAGTGCCGCAGCCACTATCAAATTAATTTTTCTCATTTTGTTATCTCCTATTGTTTTTCTTTAAATTAAATCCAGCCAGACCCAGAGTTCAACAACCACCCGCCCCAAGTATCAGCCGAAGTTGTCTCCTCGATAGTTTATATAATTTTAATTATGCCGCTATTTTTTGTCTATCATTTTTTATTTTTACCGGATTGAGAGTGACTTCTGTCACCCTTTGCCATCGTCTTGTATTTCGCGACCGTCATTCAGGAAGCAAGGCATATGCAGTTTTAATATATGGAATCTGCAGAAATAAATAATAAAAACAGCTCGCGGAAAACGTTAAAAAACCAGAAGGTATTTTATACAACACCATTCAAGAGACAGAATGAACTATATCAGAAACTGCATTATCATGACAAATAAGCAAATTTATGCAATCTGCCTTAAAATTTTCTTATTTATTCATACAGATTCCTATGTATATTTCGGAGAAAATTTATTTCAACAATGCATTGAGCTCTTCAGGTGTAATCTGACTCTGGCGCAATATGGAGCGTAGCACCTGCTGATTGAGATCTCCTGGATGATTCGGGACAGTTACAAGCAGGTTCCCGCGCTTAAATTGATATGACTCCCCTTCTGACATACCTCGTGAAAACCTGTTTTCATCAGCACGGCAATTATCTCTCGTGGTTTAAGAATGGGAAGCTTAGGCATGTACCCTGATTTCTACATCCACTTTAAATTTAAAAACATGTATTGTTTCTGCGGGGATAAAATTTCGCGGATCTTCGGAAGGTGGCACCGGGCGCAGGTATGGAAGCCCATCTTCTTCCCATATAATGCCTGTAAATACAAACATTTCCATCAATGTGCTCCAATCGCCATTAAGATTATTTTATTTTATAATACTCATTGCGCAGGCTGGGCATTATGTCAATAATTTATTTTTTTCTATCCAGGAAAGTCCTGCGGCAAAAATGAAAAAAAATAACATCCGGGCCATGAAAGAATAAATGTCCATAGTCATTGTTGAAAAATGTTTTTGATTTGTCCCCCTATCTACCCATTTCTTATACCGGAATGTACCCGTCAGCTTCGCATGGCTTACTTCTGTAATCTGGCTGTTATGAAAATTGCCAGTCAGGCTGTCTTATCGTATCACGAATGAGAATAAAAAAAATTATCTCACGCAAAGTTCGCTAAGATCGCAAAGAGAATACCTATTCCATTCTTCTCCGCGCCCTCTGCGCTCTCTGTGAGCGAATTCTTTTTTATTTCTCATAGAGTTTACAGAGATCACATCCCTTTCCCAGGGGAAAGACCATTTACTCACGTCGTATTTCCACCGACTTGTATATTCAACGCCTCGTAGTGCACCGGATACGTTCGAATATGAAGGGATTATTTTTATCAGTGTTTATCCTTCCAAATCCCTAAGCAAATATTTTCGTATTAAATGAACAGCTACAAGTAAAAAATATTTGACATATATTGCAATATTCATTACTTTTATTTAAAGTAATGAATATAATAAAAGTAGGGTTTTATGGCAACAACAGTAAAAATAACGGGGAAAGGCCAGGTCACCATTCCAAAGCATATCAGAAAACTTCTCGGGTCAGATGTCGTTGAATTCATGGTTAAGGGGGGTGACATCCTCATTAAACCGGTAAACAGCGTGGGAGGCGCGCTCAATTCTTACGCAAAGAGTCACAAAAACTTTAATGAAATACGTGATACAGCCTGGGAAGAGGCAGTTCGCGGCAGAAATAAATGACGGTTTTACCCGATACCAATACCATTCTCCGCTATCTCCTGAAAGACAACGAAAACCATTATATAGCCGCAGAGATATTGTTTGAAAAAGTCAGGACCGGAGGAACGAAGGCCCTTATCCTGGAGAGCGTACTTGTGGAATGTGTGTATGTCCTGGTGAAATATTATAAGGTCCCA
The DNA here is from genome assembly GCA_009885955.1 of Spirochaetia bacterium. Lineage (GTDB taxonomy): Bacteria > Spirochaetota > UBA4802 > UBA4802 > UBA5550 > VFJS01. The sequence continues at coordinate 36,484 of VFJS01000043.1, forward strand.
AGGAAAGAGACCGCGGATAAACTACAAAAACTGCTCCATTATAAGGGAATAGAAAATATCGATAAATCTGAACTTTTAAATGCCCTGCAAATTTATGGAGAAAAAAATATAGATATAGTAGACTGTATTCTCCATTCAAAAATAAAAAACCATTCAAATAGAAAACTGTTTACTTTTGATGAAAAACTTTTAAAATTAAAGTAGGAAAACCAGCCCTCCCTACAGGTCCTTTTTGCTGATAACCTTGTTCAGCGGATATTCGATTATCCCGTCGGCGCCGGCCTCGATAAGTTTGGGAATTATCTCCCTCACCACTTCCTCTTCTATGACCGATTCAACTGAAAGCCAGTCGGAGTTATGGAGCTTCGATACCGTCGGGGCAGTGAGGCTCGGGATTATTTTTATTACCTGGTCGATATCTTTTTCAGGGACATTCATCTTTATCCCGACAAGATTTTCCGCATTCAGCGCGCCCCTCAGGAGAAGGGATATCTGCTGTATCTTGGACTTCTTCCAGTGGTCTTTCATGCTGTTTTTGTTCACCGCGAGTTTTGTATTGGTTTCAAGCAGGGTATGAATTATCTTGAGCCCGTGGGCCTTGATTGTATTGCCGGTTTCGGTCACCTCAACAATTGCATCAACAAGACCCTCCACAACCTTTGCCTCCGTGGCGCCCCAGGAGAACTCCACGGAAACAGGAATACCCCTGTCGGCAAAATATCTCTTGGTAAAATTAACAAGCTCCGTGGATATGGTCTTTCCGCTGCAGTCATTGATGGTTGAAATGGGCGAGTTTTCAGGCACGGCAAGGACCCACTTGGCTTTTTTTGTGCTTACCTTTGAGTAGACAAAATCAGACAGTATCTCCACATCGGACTGGTTTTCCAATATCCAGTCCAGGCCGGTGAGCCCCACATCAAGGACACCGCTCTCAATATACCTTGCCATCTCCTGTGCCCGGATGAGGGAGCATTCTATTTCACTGTCGTCTATGGAGGGGAAGTAATTCCTTGAAGAGAGGCTTATCTTCCATCCCGCCTTTTTAAAAAGATCTATCGTGGCCTTTTCCAGGCTCCCCTTCGGTATACCCAGCTTTATTTTTCTGCTCATTTCGAATCTCCATAAACTTTATCCGGATCAAAGACCCGCTCCCCGTCAACCGCGAGTTCCCCGTTTCTGACAACCCGGTAGAAACAGCTCACATGGCCCGTATGGCAGGCAGCCTTCCCCACCTGTTTTATTTTTATAAGGACACAGTCATTGTCGCAGTCTACCCGTATCTCCCGTATCTCCTGAACGTTACCGGACGTTTCACCCTTTTTCCAGAGCTTGTTCCTGGACCTGCTCCAGTAGTGGACAATTCCTGTCTCCATGGTGAGCTTCCAGGAATCCCTGTTGGCATAGGCCATCATGAGCACCTCACCGGTCTCAGAGTCCTGGGCTATAATTGGTATCAACCCGCCCTGCTTGTCAAAATCGAGTTCTATCATGGGAAAACACTCCGCAAATTGGTATCATACATTCAAAAGTCAGGATGATAAAGGGATACTTCAGCCCGACAAACATCTGAAAGGACAATTTTTTGATTTAGATAAAATATATCAAGCAAAATAAAAATTCCCGTTTTCGAATGCTCTGAAGAGTCATGCTTTTTCTGCGATTACAAGCATTTCAAAATCCTCATGGGTGACGGATCTCTTTCTGCTGAAATCACCGGGTGCACAGCCGAAAATCCCGATGTCCCTGAACTGAAGTCCCTTTAAAAGCCATGTTATTTCGCTCGGGGCATAATATCTTTCGCTGCAGTTTATCCTGGATATCTTTCCTGAATCATCGGTAAAATCCACAATGGAATTGTCCCTGAAGGTGAGGAGGTCAAAGGTGTTAACGAGGGACTCAACCTGCCCCTGGCCGGCGTTTACGAAATCCCTGACTGAATGGAAAAGCGGATACAGGGCGTTGAGGGTGGTAAAAATAATCTTCCCTCCGCTCATAAGAGACCGGGCTGCGTTATCAAGAATGTGATAATTCATCTCGTCAGTCTCCATAAGGGGAAAGGCGCCTTCGCAGATCATGATTACCAGGGCAAACTCCCCGCTGTAGTTCAGTTCCCTGGCATCGCACCGTATGAACTGCGGAGGATGTTCAAGGTTACTGGCCTTGCTGCGGGCCATGGAGAGCTGCGCTTCGGAGAGATCAATCCCGGTGACTCGGTAGCCCCTCCTGGCAAGTTCAATGGAGTGCCTTCCTGTTCCGCATCCCACATCGAGGATGGACCATTTTTTATTGAAGCGAATCTCCTCCTCAATGAAATTTACTTCAGGCAATGTCCCTGAAGTAAAAGATTCCCTGTCATAGGACCGGGCATAATTCATAAAGAGCTCTTCGTACCACTGTTTCATAAATTTTTACCCATGCCTTCTCAGCTGTTATCAGAATATGAACTGCTCCCCGTAGTGCTTACATCATCGGAATCTGATTCATCATCTCCATCCAAATCCTGATCCTTTTTTCTGAGAATATCCAGGAACTGCCTGTGCAATGATTTTGCCTGGTTCAAGCTTCCCGCCTCTCTGATTTGTCCTGCGAAATTTTCAGCCGTACCTGCAAGTTCGTCATTATCCGCCTGCCGGTACCTGTCGGCATACCTTTCCACGGAATCGGCAAGTTCAAGAATCATTTCTCTTTCCTTTACAAGATTCCCGTAACCTAACTTTGATATGATATAATCAAAGAATCCCATAATTAACCTCCATCTTCTTTTCTTATGGTGAAATATTCTTCAGCCCATCTATGCAAATCAGGCTTAACCGTGGCCCATTCCCACAGCCCGGAGCCGCTGATTTTTATGTCTTCGTAGGGGTTGAATTTTAATTTTGCCAGTTCATGGTTTCTTATGACATATTTTCTGTCTTCCATTTCTCCATGCCACAGGTGAAAAATATTGCCGGAAATGCTGCCTATGCCGCCCCTGACAGAGGGGTATATCTTTTTTGCCCAATCGGAAAGATGACGTTGATGAATTTTATTCCCGTTCATCATTCTTTCTATGCATTTCGATTCCCAATCACCTGCGAAAACATGGGACATGATATGATCTCCGCTCCCGGCAATATTACAATCATACAATCCGAATTCCGACAACAACCCGGACCTTGCTGCCCATGCAAAACCGGTATGGCCATGCCGGTCAAAATTGCCATTAAGAAAATAGTTCGGCTTTTCACGGTAAACCGATGCAAAGGAATTCCACGTCTCGCCGGACATGGACGGGTCAGTTATACCCCTTGGCATCCGGTAAACCATGGAAAAGGGCTGTACAACCGGATATTCCTTTAATTTTTCCACAGTTTCCAGCGCCCATTCAGGATTTTCAAACAAAATATCCCCGTCAAGCCAGGCAATACCTGAAAAACTTCCTGAATACTTCTTAATCAAAATATTGAGAAGCCTTTCCTTCTGCCACATTACAGCATCCCCTGAAATAATCTCAACATTTTTAAATTCGGCAAGTTCAGGTTTTTGTCCCGGAAATACAAGTTCAATGCCTCTGAATGCTATGCCCTGTTTTTCAAGGCTATCTGAAAATATCCTGAAATTATGCACCCGTGAAATATAATTACAATGGTTATAATGACAGGTGATGGCAAGTAAACCGGATTTATTCATGGTATCTCTATTGATTTTATTATTTCTGTAACTGCCTGAATCCTTGAAAAAAAACGGGACACATAATTATTCTTCTGTGTCTCTGCGCCTCTGCAACAAAATTTGATATTCTTTTCCGGTATATAAAAAAAAAAGCGCCTTTCGGGCGCTCTTTTTATTGGTTAACCTATTTAATATTCAAATTTCCCATCTACTTTTTATTGTCATCCCCTGTATCAACGGGAAAAACATTCTTAAAGGTGGGGAGAATTTTTAACATAATTGTCAATGCTATAAAGGGAAGGATCATTATTATAATCGAAGCCCCCACTCCCTCCTTCTCAAAAAAGTGAGGTATATACTCCTTGAATCCCCTCATGCTCTTTGAAAAGGTCTGGCCTCCGATAACAACATTCCAGCGCATTGCAAAGACCTGCATCATGAGAAGAAGCGCCGCAATGAATGTCAATGTATTCCGCACCCTTTCATGGAGGAACTTGTCCAGAATGACGACAACCATGAGAAGAATGAAGGGAATAAGGGATCCCATGATCATCTGGATGCCAATGAAAGAAATGGAGAGCTGGTTCGATAAAAGGGGCTTTATAATCTCCCACTCTTCGGCCTGTTTGTAGCTAAGGCTGATAATCTCGAGTACCTCAAGGGTAACAGTCATAATGAGGAAAAGCCATAGCCAGCGGGCAAGCGATGCCAGGCACTTCTGGTCAATGATCCAGCCGGAGTATTTCATGATAACCTGGTACATGATCACCAGGAGGGCAATGCCGGAAACCACGGCAGAGAAAAGAAAAATTATCGGCATAAGCGGTGTGGACCACCATGGATTGGCTTTGATGGCGCCAAAAAGAAAGCCTACATACCCGTGCAGCATGCATGCCGCAGGTATGCCAATTGCGGCAAAAATCTTGATGAGCTTGCGATCAAGATCCAGCGCCTCTTTTGAAGTGTTGTATACGCCTAATGCAAGTGTCTTAAAAAAAAGACGCTTGAACCCTGTAGTATTCCGGGCAGATTCTATTATATCAACACGGTATACCAGCCACACTTCAATGATCAATATGACCAGGTATCCTGCGTAAAGAATGCCGAATCCCGCCATGGCCGATGAGAAGTTGGGAGTTATGATAATACTCATCGCCCTTTCAGGATGGCCCAGGTGGTTGAGAAGCGGCACCGTTGCAAACAGCATGAACGCCAGGGATGTTAAAAGTGCAAACCTTGCTATGGGCTTGAATTCATCCCTGTTGAATACATGGTAGAGCGAAGAAACGATAAAAGCTCCGGCAACCAGCCCGGTTATGTATGGATAGAGAACCACCATAAGGCTCCAGTCCACATGGAAATCATTTGGAAAAAGAAAATTCATTATTTCGTTGCCGTGCATAATTATCTAACCTCCATATCCAAACCTAAATACTTGACCTGCGGGATCGTGAGCATCTCAGGCCTCAAAACCTGTACCCTTTCCGTTGAGATGATCATCCGTATGGGGTCATCGGGCTTTGTCATGTCGCCGAACTTACGTGTGCCCGTGGGGCAGGCATGAACGCATGCAGGGTCATAACCCTTAGTTATTCTATGGTAACACCAGAAACATTTGTCAGCAACGTGTTTATCAGGATGCATGAACCTGCTGCTGTAGGGGCATGCCTGTATGCAGTAGCCGCACCCGATACACCTCTTCTGGTCAATCAGCTGGACCTGGTCAGGTGAAAAATATGAAGCCCCCACCGGGCAGACCTGGCTGCATGGAGACTTCTTGCAGTGGTTGCATATCTTCGGGATAAAAAAAGTCTTGGTGACCTTGCTATACGATTCAGGCTGAAATCCATTCAGTCCCCCTTCCGGAGAATCAATGAGCGCCCCCCTGCCTTCCAGTATGTGATATCTCTCCACCCAGGTCCGGTTGAACTTGTCCGGCACCTTATTCTCAATCTTACATGCCCTTACGCACATCCCGCATCCGATACATTTATTTGTGTCAATAAGATATATCCATGCATGATTGAACGGATCATAATCCTGTTCAGTATGCTTCGGTTTTGTATCTGTATTGCTTCCTCCGCTGGAATCCTTTTTTTCAACCTTGGTATTATCCTTGCCTGCTGCCTTTGCTTCAGCCTCTGTAACAAACCGTCCGAAGATGGAACTTCCCACCATGAAGGTAAAGGATGCGCTCATGTATGCCAGGAACTCGCTCCTGGTCATCGATTTTTCTTTATCTTTGATTTCTTTATTATCATCCATAATTTATCTCTTCCTTAAAAATTTAACACGTATATTTCCCCGGGTCTTATTCAGGTTTGGGGGAATGGGGGTTATGGCACTGAATGCACACATTCTCTTCAAGTGACGTTCCCTGATCCTTCAAGTGGTCCACGATATCCACCTGGGGAAGGACATGGGCCCTTGCAACAAGCTTCTGATGGCACCGTGCGCAATTCTTCCATGATTTTAACGCCGGCATAACGGCTATCTTCTTGTTGTCCCTGGAAACATGCTCAGTTATGGGCCCGTGACAGTTCATGCAGGGTACATTTTTATGTTTGGAATAAATTTTTTTATTTGTATTCTGTTTATGGCATACTATACAGGAATCATTTCTGGTACCCTGCCAAATCATCGGTATCTCCATCTGTTCTTTCAGATTATCCGCCCTGTAATTTCCATACTTGCCGAATGAATCAGGAACAAACAGCCTGAGCACTATGATTATTGTCGATATGACAAATATCAGCAGAAGCGCAAGCCTGAAAATATGTTTTGCATATCTCATCAATTACCCCTTATTATTTTAAATTTTTTAAATGTATATCTGGATTTATTGGTTTCAATACTATTTTTTTTTATCGATATCTTCATTCTCAAATAACCATGTAAGGAAAGATTGTTTTTTCACAAGAAAATCACTGTCTGGTCCGGGCAGTTCCTCTTTTTCAAAGAGGAACATTAATGTATTCTTTTTCTTTTCTGACTTAACAGCAGGCTGTATAAACGGGAGCTCCTCTTTTTCCAGAAGCCATGAAATAAAGCCATGTTTTCTTTTTTTCTCAACAACAGTTGTTGATTGCCCAAGCTCCTCAGGGCTTATCAGAAATGCCGTGAAATTAATTTTTTTCGCCGGCCTGCCTGACTCAGGTTTACCAAGAGTTTCTCCTTCAAGTAAAACCTTTAAAAAATTCAATATGTTACTTTTTATTTCTGATAAATTCATACTATGTATTTCATAAAAATAAATTCTATTTTTTATGTTTAATGTAATGCATTATTTCAAAACGCAATATACAATAAAAAATTTATATGAATTAATGCAAGACTAAAAAAAAAATTAATATAATTTTCAATCATCAATGTATCAAGTGAATAAAAAATAGTTTCAAAAAACAGAATACTGATATATATCGACCAACCAGTGTATGTAATTACACGTATATTCGTCGCATCTTATTAATCCTGGTGCCAATAGAATACTAAATACATAATATTTATTTATCAAAAATTTTTTTATGACTGGAAAAATATATTATTTTTTTTGATTACACAGGCAGCCAAAAAATATTATTTTGAAAATTAGTATTGATAATTTATAATAAAAACCGTAATGTTGCCGCAGATACACATTCTGCAGCAAGTTAGATGAGTAAAATGATGCGGCACAAAAAAATAAAAAAATCAATTTCTGCAGCGATGATAATCATCATCTTTACCTGTTTTTTACCGGAAAACGCGCTGCCGGAGCGGAGCCTCCTGCTGCCCCTGGTATACCCCAACGGAACGGTAAGCACCGGCCAGCCCTGGATACTATGGAATGATATATATAATATGCGTGACAGAAGAACATACAGGATCATATTCAGGGAAAAGGGAGGATCAGCAACGGACCAGGTGACCTACACCTTCATACCGGGAATCTTCTTCAAGTCCTATTATGCATGGCAGCTCCCCGCGCCGCTGAAGGGGATGTCCTACGACTATACCATTGAAATGCTCGTGAACAGCAAGCCGGAAAATTTAAGCTATAATGCAGTATACAAATATCCGATCATGGAGACATTCACCGTTGACACTGCACGGAAAAACAGCATCGACCGCCTTCCGCCCGAATACCTGATTAAATACAAGTTCATGGAGAAGGAGAACGGGCTCATCAATGGATACAACTTCATCTTCTATGCCTCAAGCAGTACCCTCACTCTGGGCCTGGGTTTTCTATTCTACACGATTTTTAACTTCGGCACTGTGGCCGTAGTCCTGTCATGGATCTGCTTCGGCACATCACTTATGGGCTACACGGCAGCAGGTTATTACGGTTACCGATACATGGTTAAAAAGGGTGAGATGAATGAAATCCTTAGAATGGGTGAGAATATCTCAATAAAGGGGATGAACAACGGGAAAAAAATGGATACAGGAATAGAGCTCTCATTCTGACCTTTGCACAATGCCTATTTATACCCCTGGACCTGCCTGAAAATGCTTATGAATATGGTCCTCCCTTTTAGAGTGATATTTTTTATCTCCACGGGGAGTTCATCTATTACATTTGCCTGATATTGATTCCACTTCAGTTCCCCTTCATACCTGCAGCCGGCAATATATTTGCCAATCCAGTAAAGAACCCCTCCATTAAAGAGAATGATCAATACAAAAAACGGAATGGCGATAAACCTCACTCTTACCAGGTCAAAAAACCTGCTTATGATAACAGCAGGCAGCGATAGTGCAGCTGCGCCAGCCAGTATCCACATGATCTTGATGTCGTACCATCCGATGAGGGACCATCCACCGTTTCTTACGAACTGGCCCCCATCCTTCATGGGGAAAAAGAGGGGAATTCCTTTCCAAACGCTGGGCGGTTGAGGGAGATCACATAATAAATGTGAAGAACCGGAAATAAATGCAAAAAGTAAAAACAAAAAAAAATGTTTAGGAGAGATAGGGGCAATAACATATTTCAAAATAATGACTTCTGATTTTTCTCCTGTCACTTTTTTATGAAAATATTTTAATAGATATTTCCAATAACCTGTGAATACTCTTATAAAAACTGATAATAATGAGATGGATACGACTACGATACATGCCAGTACTGCCACACCAAGGAAGGAGTGAGTCACGCCCCTGTGCCCGATCATGGGATCAGTTGATGTATATACCCCATAGAATGAATCAATATCGGGAATTATTGCCATTAAACCCATAATAAAAAAAATCTTTATATAGGTGTACCAGTTTTTTCTAAAAATACCCATTAAACTATAGAATATATTTGCGCATGATATGCCTATGAGAAAATGTTCCGGAGGTGTCATATATGCTACTTCAGCTCCTTCCGGGTGCCTGCACCGGTATCGTTCATCCAGTCATAGAGGGGCCTGTATATCCCGGCCGGCGCGCTCCCGGCAAAATATATGTCGGCATGGGCATAATCGTATAACCGGAGGAACCTGACCTTATCAATGGTAATACCGCTCTTGCCGAAAAACCACTGCAGTCCCGCCGGGACCGAGTCCCCCACATTGTTGGTACCGGTAAGGATATAGAACACCGGGAGCCTGTTCTCCCTGTTCACAAAGACATTCATCTCAGGGCAGTTGAAGTCGCACTTCCCGAGCAAAAAGTAATCCAGGAGAACCTTCCTCGGGTAAAAATATTCCCAGAATGTCCCCTTTGAACTGTAGGCCCTTATGACACCGGCAAGGCTGGTCACATCGCCCCCCTTCAGGTCCGATACCCATTCCACGGGCTTCCCCATCTTTTCAGAGGGAGGGAGATCCGACGCAACGAAATTTCCGGACCTCAGGAGATAGGCGAAATCGCCCCGTACCCTGGCCGGGTACCTGTCTATGTCAAGGTCGTACAGCCAGCCGACAAGCGCCATGTTGGTTATGCCCCTGGATAGTATCTCGGCCGGGAGTCTGAAGACTTCAGCTAAAGGGCTCTTCTCGCCGGGCTTCAGCCATGCCATGTGGATTGCCAGGTTATGGACCACAAGGGAGGGATAATACTTCATGTAGAGATGGTTCCCTTTCATGAGCTCCTCCTGCTGTTTTATGTTCCTGTCATTCCCTCTGAGATCATTCTGGATTGTCCCCCATTCCGGATTCTCATCGAGGAAGACCATCCCTTTCAGGTCCAATGAACCGAAACCTGTTTTAAACCGGTAATTTGAATACATCATGACATATTCAACACCATCGGACCATCCTCCCATAAAGATATTTTTACTGAACTTCTTCGCCTCCTCCACAACAGCCTTAACATCCTCCATCTGGACGTCAAGACCCCAGTGCCTTGTAAACTCCTCGGAACAGAGGATATAATTGGCGCTGGTATTCATCTTCTTAAGAAGCCTATCACGGCTTTTCGCATCCTTCACAAATTCATCCATATCCCTGGCAAGTCCGTCGCGATCCTCAACGAGGGACTGCCTCCTGTTCACCGACCATACTTCGATATTTTTTCTCATGACCAGGTCCACGGCCATCCTTTCAAACCATGCGGTATCCGCGACATATCCTGACACCAGCACCAGGAGGGGCATATCCATGTTCTTCTGGCCCTTCAGGCTGTATCGGATATACCCGACCCTGTTGAAGTCATCGGGTGTATTACGTTCACTGAACCCTTTTATTATCCTTTTTTCAACAACCACTTCCAGCGGGTTTGCCGCATCACTCTTCCCGGCCGGATCCTTATCCGACGAACCGGTTTTTTTGCCGCAGTCCGAAAGGATCTGCACCGCAAGGAAAACCGGTAGAAATGCCAGTAGTTTCCATACATGCCTTTTTGTCATAATTGTTTCATATCCTTTTTAATATCTTTGATGATATACCCCGACCGGGAATATTCGCCCCCTTCAATGATGAAGGGTATGCTCTGCCTGTCAAAAAGATTGCAGCCATTCTTCGTGACTTTGCTGTAGACAGGCGTCAGGGTAAGCATACTGAAAGGGAGCGTCTCATGAATCTCAAATTCAAAAACATCTTCCACGGGGTCATAGGACTTAATCCCGGTTACCGTGCATGCATGTGCAAAAGTTAAATTGTTATACAGGACAGCTTTGGGGTATTTTTTTGAAGGCCCCATCCAGACCTGGGTATAGATGAAAACATGGTGCCCCTTTTTTACAAGATAAACCAGTTCGTCCATGTTTTTAATGGAATACCAACTGTACGTATCGCCGCTGCTGCCGTTTATTTTGACATTGATCTCATTTAGTATCCTGCCGGTGAGTGGAACACTTCCGGTATGGAGCCCCCACTGTTTCACAAAATCGATACCCCCCAGGTGTTTTATGAATTCCGGAATATCCCAGCTCCCCGGAATCATACCGGAAAATTTCATGGCATTCAGCCTGCCGCTGAATATGCAGTTTTCGGTATATTTGAGCCACGATATTGGAGAGAGGAGCTTTTCATTGGGGGGGACAATCCAGGTCTGAACGGTCCTGTCATATTTTTTCGGGTCTGAAACCATTTGAAGGCTTCTGACAGGCCTGTCGGCTATCGATTTCACTGCGCGTTCCTTTTCAATGACAGCCATTATCCTGTGAATAGAAAAGATAACCAGCCATAGAACAAGCAGTGTCCCGGAAAAAACTGCAAAAGCCATGGAATATATCTTCAGGCATTTCTTTAATCCAGGTATGGAAAAAAACCTGGAATGCACCTCTGCTGATGCTGTTAATCCGGATAAATCCTTTGGTTGGTTCATTGTATATTACGCATGTTACCTATTCAGGCCGCTGAAAAAACCGGCTCCACGCCGATAATCTCCGGGATTAATTATCCGCAGTTCATTTAATCACAATCTCTGCCGAAATCTTCAGTTTAACAACAGACTCTGCAGGATCATTGGTATAGACCCTGATTATTTTTTCAACTTTTCCGAGACGGTCACTGGTATCGAATTTCACTTCCACTTTCCCCTCGCCGCCGGCCGGGACCTCCTTATCTGAAAGGAGAGCTGCTGTGCAGCCTCACCCTGCATCTATCTCCCTTATATAGAGAGTTTCACCGCCCGTATTTTTAAAGATAAATACATGGGTAACCGTTTCTCCCTGTTTTATAACGCGGAAATCATGGCTCTTCTCCTTGAAAAATATCTGAGCCTCGCCGGCTGAGAGATATACCCCTGTTCCAAAAACAGAAAGGATATAAGCGGCTATTATAATCATTTTAACCGGTCTGAACATAGTCATTTCTTTCATTCCCGAATATTCAAATCTTATCAGGTACAATATTATTACAATCAAAAATAGTCAATAAAAATATCAAGGGGAAAATGCCCGCCTCATTGCCATAGTACATATGAAATTCCCTGAAACAAAATTACCGGGAAGGCATATATTTGATTTGACTCCCGGAAAAGCCGGAGTTAAGAATGAATGCCTGAAGGGATATTATAATGAATGTAAAAATCCATGCCTTTTTGATTCTTGCTGTTGTTTCATCCCTCTGCTGCAGGCCCAGGCCCGACTGCAGTTCCATCACTATACCCGCTATCATTGAAGACCTGTCCATGCACAATGCCGCACGTACCGGGGACATGCCTGGGCTGAAAAAACTTATCGATGCCAGCATGCCGGTCAACCGCATGGACAATTGGGGCTGGACTCCGCTGTTCCATTCGGCTATGAACGGCCATTACGAATGCGCCCTTCTCCTCATCGAAGCCGGCGCATGCATAAATTTAAAAACGCCCAGAGGAGGCCATACCGCTCTCCATTATGCATCGGGCAACGGCTTTGAACAGATTGCCCTGCTCCTGGTTAAAAACGGGGCCGATCTGAATATAAAGGACAGCTATGATTATTCGCCCATTCATAATGCCGCATCGTGGAACCACCTGGGAATTGCAAGGGCTCTTATAAGCAGAAAGGCAGATATCAATTCAAGGAATATCCGCGGCAGCACCCCGCTTCACATGGCAGTCTGGGAGGAACATACCGATATGGCTAAACTGCTTATTGAAATGGGGGCTGATATTGCAATCACCGATCAGTGGAACAACTCTCCGGCAGACCTGGCCAGGATAAAAGGAAACAGGGCCATCATGGACCTATTCCCGGCAAACAAAGATCTAAATAGTGAAAAGAAGTTAAAATGAGACTTTCTAAGATGGCCACAGAGGCACAGAGACACGGAGTTAATATATAGGAAATTCTGCAGATTCATGATTAAAACAGACCCGGAAAACAGTTAAAACCAGCCTGTATTTCATAGATTATCCTCCCATGGGACAGAATGAAATATTATCGGAAGTAAATTTTTTCATTTAGGAAAATCCCTTAATAAATGAGAAAAAAATATCCCGGAAATGATTATTTGTTCAACCAGTATGGGACATAGAGCAGTTTATTATCGATATACATCTTTTCTATCACGGACAGCAACAACATCCACGATAAATTCTTTATCATCTATTGAATAGAGAACACGATAATCACCTATCCTTATTCTCCAAAGATTCTTGTTTCCCGTTAATTTTCTGCAACCCGCGGGCCTTGGCTGCAGAGATAAGTCTAGGATTTTATCAAAAATTCTATTCACTATTTTTTCGTCCATCGACCCCAACTCTTTACGGGCAGAACGGGCAAATATAATTGCGTATTCAGTCACGCAGTTTTCCCAACTTTTTAAGCTTTCTCCTTACTATCTCCAATGATTCCCTTGGCTCATCTGTACGCTCACTGGCAAGCAGGTTATCAAAAAAATCCTCCCAGAGATCGCCCAATTTTTTTAGATCGATTTGTACTGCCACTTTGTTTCCTTTATCATCCATTACATATTGTATTCCCTGCATCCTATGAACTCCTCATAACATACTTTACATAGCGGAAAGGCATGTAATGCCCGATTATTTTCTCTGCCTTCAACATTTTTGCCATGGCCTGTTTACAATCAAAAGCAAGATAAAAATACCGCCCGCTCTTCAACACCGCTTTTGCGGATTTTAGGCCGTTAGATTTATTTTTTATCCATTCAAAGAATATATGCGCTAGGCTTACAATTGTCAAGAATATTTATTGGCATCTCTATCAATAAAATTTTTGACTTTGGAAACTGCTGAGAAAATAGAGTAAAAGAAAAGCCGAGAAGTCCAATGATGATTAAAAAATACCTCATAGATTATCATCCCATGGTACAGAATTAAATAGTATCGGAAGTAAATTTCATGTTAAAAAAGATTCATGCACTCTGCTATAAAATTGTGAAATTTAACGAATTTTGAGGCTAAAAGAAAGCAGTATTTTTTTCATTGACGTTTTAGCGTTATAATGTTATATTAGCAGTAATTAAATTAAGGAGAATATTATGACCACCTTAAATAAACGCGCGACAATATATTTTGATCCGGAGATACATAAGGTGCTTAAAATTAAAGCAGCTGAAACATCCAGATCAATATCTGAAATAGTTGATGATGCCATTCGACTGGAATTGGCAGAGGATGAAGACGATCTTAGAGCGTTCAAAGAGAGAGCACATGAACCTTCTATTTCATTTGAAAAAGTATTAGCTAATTTGAAGAAAAATGGCAAAATATAAAATTGAAATTAAAAAAACCGCTGAAAAAGAATTAAATAAATTACCACGTAATGATCTAAAAAAAATAATTCAAAAAATTCAAAATTTAGCAGAGAATCCCAGGCCTCCTGGTTGTAAAAAGTTGACTGGAGAAGAAAAATATAGAATCAGAAGTGGCAATTATAGAATATTATATATGATTGAAAATAATATTTTGATAATATATATCATAAAAATAGGTCACAGACGAGATGTTTATTTACATAGGAATCTGCAGAAATAAATGATAAAAACAGATCCCGGAAAACGTTAAAAACCAGAATGAATTTCACACAGTCTCAATTCAAGAGACATATAGAATTATATCGGAATCAATTTTCATGGCAAATGAAAAAATTTATGCACACGGTCTTAAAAGTTATTTTTTGATTTCCCTGTCAGCAAGGAATGAAAAAACAGTATCAGGCAACATAAAAGTTATACACTCCGGGCATTCTTCAGGGGCTTTTTCAAAAGACTTCTGAATTGCCAGAGCCCAGGTTTTGCGGTCTATCTCTTTCAATTTTAAAAAGATTAACCACGAAAGGCTCGATCAGCACGAAAAAAAAATATTATTTTTCGAGTTTTTCGTGTTTTTCGTGGTTCAATTCTTTTCTGAGGTAAGACAAATTACTCGTGAGGGGGCGGGCGGTGCACTGAGCACTTCGGAATAGCTCAGTGTAGCACTTGTCGAAGCGGGTGAGGGCATTTTCTGTAAAAATAAATTCTGACCCCTCTTATCTGTGTCTCCGTGTCTCTGTGGCAAAAATTATTTTTTTCTACTCTGCCTCGCCTCCATCTCCATTTTTGAATAAATGCAGCCGCAGTAATTCTGCCTGAAGAATCCATGGTTTCTGGAAAAATCCACCGATTTTCTGTACCCGTCGTTCTTTTTAAAATCAGATTCGATATATTCTATTCCATACTTTCTGCCGAATTCCAGTCCGACCCTGTTTATCACTGCCTGATCTTTATGGGGGCTCACTGTGAGGGTTGTTGCAACTGCATTAAAATCATTCTCTGACGCGAAACGGAATGCTGAATCAAGCCTGAAGGCGAAACATTCCCTGCACCTTTCTGACCTTTCGCCCAGGTGTTTGTATTCATCGACCCTGGAAGTCCACTCCCTGATATCGTAATCACCGGTTACCAGGCTGAGGCCCGACTCCAGGGTAAATTTTTTCAGCTCTGATAGCCTTTTATCATATTCAGACACGGGCGCAATATTCGGATTATAAAAAAAAAGAGTTACATCATATTCCATGGAAAGAAGCGAATTAACGAAACCGGAACATGGGGCGCAGCATGAATGTAAAAGAAGTTTCCTGTCTTTCAATAAAACTATTTGAAATATTTATTAATAAAATCCGATAATTTTATGGTATTATCGGGGTTGGTCTTTTCGTCAAGCCAGAGGAGAAGCCTTGACCTGACGCCATCCTCACGGGAATAGATATGATGTATGACATATTTCGTTATCTCATATTTCATATCTTCAAATATTGCCTCTGCGACGCTGAAATTCGACGGGCAGGGCCCTATTTTTTCACATATCACCGAAACAATTTCATGCTTGTCTATATCTCTGAGTTCATCCCTCCATGTATCGGCAAAAATGGAATCACATAGATCGATATCATCACGCCGCTCAAAGTTCTTTCTACGCTCTATTTTGCCAGGATACATAATAAATCCCCCACTCTCTGACGAAGGCTCATAAAAAATTATAATTTAAAATACAAAAAAAAATGGGCAGAGTCAAGGAATGGTGTAAATTTATTTCAAAGCAGCGGAAAAAATAAGAACTTTACCTCCCCGGTTCGTTCACTTGAATCATCAGTATATCTTAAAAATGAGCAGGAATACATCGGATTGAAGACTGGTAGTCCCCATGAACGCTCTGAATGACCTGTATATGGAATCGCTGATTTCATTCGGGCGCCTCCCCCTGCTTTCCCTGATGATGTTCCTTAACCTGACAAGGCCGAATTCGCCTCCATCCTCCCTCTTTGAGTTGATAAGGGATTTGGAAAAGAGTACGCCGATATCCTCCTTATTCATGTTAGTCCTGCCGGTGCCGTAAGTGGCGGACCCGTCAAACCCCAGGGGGATCCCCTCGGTGTCAAGGGTATCGAAATCGCTGCGCGCCACCCTGAAGATCTCAAGGGCTGGGAAGCCTGCATTGGAATAGAACAGCCTCATGTTGTCAAAATCGTAGTAGAAATAGTAGGACGTTACCAGGGAACCACCCCCCTTGCCATAATCATAGAGGACCTTGTTCAGGATCTGCATTACAAGATATGTCATGGGCGTCTCGGCAATACAGGACTGAAAGGCAGACCTGAGTATAACCGAGTAGATCGCGCTGTTTAATCCAATCCCCGAAATATCCGTGGCAAGGACTCCGATTCCGCTGTTGCCGAAAGGTTTAAAATCAAAATAGTCCCCCCCTTCATCATAGCGCGGAATAATGAAAGATCCAAATCTCATACCCCTGTGATAAGGAAGATTTGCCGGGGTTGTTTTTTTTAATATATCGTCAGAGAGCTCTTTTGTCCTGGTAACAAACTGCTCCTTCATCGCTTTTTCATAAAAAAATATGGTCGATATAATATCGTTCGATTTCTGATGAAACATGTTAATGAGTTCCATCTCCTTCTCAGAATACGACAGATCTTTTGCCTTAGGTCCCAGGCACAGGAGGCCGTAAAGCATTCGTTCATGAAATATCGGCAGGATAATCTCAATATCATTGCTCTCATAAAATCCGATGAGCTCATCCTTAACGGGATCAAGGCGTTCACCGCCGGAATATATCCCTTCCATGCTCAAAATTCCATGATTGAGAACAAACCACCTGATCAGCACCGCGGCCCTGTCGATTGGCGCAAGAACCACCGCTTTTGTTGTATCAATATTTCTATAATAGAGTAGTTCGTATTTTCTTGTTTTATCGATAAACCATAAAAACATGATATTATGTAAAAAAAGCCCATCGTAAAGGGTATCAGCAGTCTTCTGGATAATATACTCAGCACTGCTTGTTCTTCCAGCTTCATCTAAAAATTTATCGATCTTGCTTTCAAATCTTTTAATCTTGACATTGAAAAGTGCGATTAATTTGGGGAGGATGAACATATTTATCAGAATAAAGAGTGATATGATAAGCATTGCGATAAAATGAACCGGAAGTTCAGCCAGGGGCCAGGCTTTATTGTAATATAAATAGAGTATGGCAAAAATGGGTGCAAAAACAATTCCCATCATGATAGAGTACATGGCAATTCTGCTCAGCATATAGGGGAAATCCATAACGAAACTGCTCATGGATGCATAAAAAACCATGCTCACAAAGAATATTGCCGAAAAAGACAGGCCGATGCTTGTGAATTCAAAGGATTTTATAAGCTCGGCATAGGACAGCATCCCGAGCTGTAACATGGAACCCAGCAGCAGCCCGATGAAAAAATAAATAAGATTCAACCTGATAATTTTTGTCTTGGCCACCATGTATTTTAATATGAGATTTACCAGACCATATATGAAACTTCCAATACCGATTCCGACAAAAATGTAAAATATCATCCCGTATTCCCTTACCAGGATGTTATCAATATCATCAAAATGTATCCTCTCTATGGCAATGTTGGTAAAGCCTGTAACACCACATGCGAGAAGAACAGACAAAAGAGAAAAAACTTCTGTGTATACCGGCATTGTTGTCCCTGATTTCGGATAAAACAGGGTAAACATAAGAAACGTCAGCGGGAACATGACGGTGAACATGAATTCAAACCTGGCAAGGTTGATAAGATACGGTGAATTGGGAGATACGTTCATCATGTATTTTATGATAAGCAGGCAAAATATGACAAAAAACATATAAAATACGGAACGGTGCAGCTGATCCTCCCAGTCGCTCAACAGGGCGTAAAGAGACATAGACAGGATTAAAATGGAAGATATTATCAATGTTATGAGGCTTAAAATATTCATAAAAATAACCTGTTCTATCCTGCACTGGATTATTCACGCATACCATAAGAATCGGAATATTCAGCGATAAAAATGATACATTTGTTGTCCTGATTGCTTATTTAATCAGCATAGCAGGGATTATCAATCCGATTATCAGTTACATGGGGAGGATTCGTCATTTACAAGAAAAAAATTTATTTGTTAAATAAAAAAGGGAGGAATAAAAAACTGTTTATCACTTATTTATAAACCCTGAACCTCACAGATTGTTTACTTGGATCCATCACCTTGTTGCCATCGCTTTGCAGCGGGATATCACCGGCGCCTACCTCCTCGATATTCTGCATGAGTTTATGCCTGGTTCCGGAATTTAAATGCCGGCTCATCGGGTCGGAATCGGCAACAATCCTGTATTTTATTTTATAAAATCCGCTGTTTTCCAGCTCCCTTGAAAGCCTGATAAATTTATGATATTCGATTTCGCCTTCCACATACTGATCTGCAACTTCAAGGACCTTTCCTTTTAAATTACTTATCATCTTAACAACGAGCTCAGGCCCGGTTTTATCGGGAATCGTGAGGTTTCGGCTTTCGAGGTTTTTAGCCACTTCGCCTCTCCCCCTGAAAATGTCTGTCTGTATGGCAAAAATTCCGGCAATAACAAGGGCAGCAGCCATTGCCGGTACGGCTTTCAGAAAAGTCCTCTTCTTTGACCGGGATTTGGCAATGGTTACAGACCGCAGAGAAAGGCCCGGGAGATTATATTCTTCATTCCTGAGCATAGATACCAGAGTTATGGTCTTTTTAAGCCTGATAAATTCGGAATTGCACTCTTCACAGCAATTGAGGTGATCGCTGATATAGAGCCTCTCTTCCTCCTCATGAATCTGATCATCAAAAAAATCGGACATTTGACTGAAGATGATATGAGAATCGCTCATATTAAACCCCTGGAAAATAATCTATTCTTTAAAAATTCGCGGCCCCTGTGGATCCGCACCTTTACATTGGACAGATTTATTTTTAGCAGCTGGGAAATCTCATTATAGGACATCCCTTCGATATCCCGCATGAGGAGTATCTCCCGGTAATCATCGGGAAGCTTATCTATCTCTTCCTTAACGATCCTTAAAGAATCACTGTTGATAATCTCATCTTCGGGTTTCTGCCTTTCATCAGGGAGCTGCAATTCATACTCATCTTCCCCTCTGGCTATATTAATGGGTATGGTGTTATATCTGCGGCTCTTTTTATGATAATTTTTACAATAATTAACCATGATGCTGTACAGCCATGTTGAAAACTTCGACTCTCTTCTGAAGGAATTTAATGCTTCTATAGCCATGATAAATATATCCTGTGTAATATCCTGGGCTTCATCATAATTATAAAATTTTGAATATACATATCTGAAGATCATGTTCTGATATTTCTTGATAATTTCAGAAAATGCCTCAGTATCACCTTTTAAAACTTTCTCTATTGTTTCAATGTCTTCAGTATGTGTCATACAACCCTGTTGTTGTTACAATTTTACAGAAAAAAAATATACTCAGCCGATTATTTTCAGGAATCTCCTCTTGCCAACCTTCATAATTCCGTCAAGGGGGAGGATAAATTCAAAATCTTCGCTTTCAATTTTACTTGAATTAAATGTGACTCCGCCGCCGCTGATGAGACGCCTCGCCTCGCCATTGGTTTTTGCCAGTCCGGCAATGACCAGCAGCTTCACTCCCCATATCCTGCCGTCTTTAGTCTCCCCGACCGGGACATGGAACTCATCAATGATATCGGGCCGGTCCCTGTTAACAAAAATTTTGGTGAATTCAGCCTCGGCCCTGTCCGCGGTATCCCTGTCATAGAACTGCGCGCATATCTCCTTTGCCAGCCTCACCTTGGCCTCCTTGGGATGAAGGGCCCCTGAGGCAACACTCTCCTTCATGGAACGGACCTCATCCATGGGGATATCGGTGACAATCTCAAAATAGTGGTACATCAGCTCATCTGATATGGACATGATCTTTCCAAAAATTTCCCGCGGCGGCTCATCTATACCCACGTAATTATTAAGGGATTTGCTCATCTTGTTCACGCCGTCCAGGCCGACAAGCAGCGGCATGGTGATAATGACCTGCGGCTCCTGCCCATACTCCTTCTGTAAATCTCTCCCCACCAGCAGGTTGAATTTCTGGTCTGTGCCGCCAAGCTCCACGTCGGCCTTGAGTGCCACAGAGTCATAGCCCTGGACCAGGGGGTACATGAATTCAAGCATTGAGATGGATTTTCCTGTGCGGTACCTCTCGGAAAAGTCGTCCCTTTCCAGCATCCTTGCCACATTGTATTTGGCTGTGAGCTCAAGGACGTCAGTAAATGTCATTCCGGCACACCATCGGGAGTTAAAGTCAACTACCGTCTTTTCCCTGTCCAGAATTTTAAAGAACTGGCGCTTGTAGGTCTCGGCATTTTCCATCACCTGCTCACGGGTGAGACGGTTGCGGGTCTCGCTCTTCCCCGATGGGTCTCCGATCATGCCGGTAAAGTCACCGATGAGAAAAACCACCCGGTGGCCCATGTCCTGAAAGTGCTTCATCTTCCGGAGGAGGACCGTATGCCCCAGGTGTATATCGGGAGCAGTGGGGTCGAATCCTGCCTTGATAGTGAGAGGGCTGTTGTTTTTTTCAGATATATCCAGCTTTCTCATAAAGTCCTCAAGGGGGATAATCTCTTCGGTCCCTCTTTTGAGAAGCGTAAAATCATTTTTTATCATATCTAACTCTTCCCGCCTTTGAATCCAAATTTAACAATAAATTCGTAACTGTTCTGTCACGATCGGTATTTTTTTTTATCATCGAAATCACCGCCGTCGTCGCCGTCTTCCATGTCATCCATGATGTCGTCAATTTCGAAATCCGGGCCAAGCTCCTTTATGTAGTAGTACTGCGCAATTATGCCCACAAGCTCTTTTCTTGTATCGCCTGCCTCCTGTGAAGTGAAATTGCCGATGAAGATCGGCTTATCACCACCGGTCAGATAAACCTCAAAACCCGATGTCCCGTTCAGCTCAATAACCGGGCCCACGGCTGTCACCTTCGATATAACAACGGCAATGTTTCCATAATCTACTATTGGCAGCATACTGTCCCCCTGTATTTAATGTATTGTAATTATCATTTGGATTCGTACATGTAGCGTCATTCCCCCGACCCCGCTTCCATGTGGGGAAACTTCAGCCGGAATGACAATCTTCTCATTAATGAACCGCTGGCGTATTCATTAATACCGGATATAAAAAAAATTTAGACTGTACGAAATTTTTTTAGACGGTCTGACCGGTTGGAATGATAAACATGCCCGCAGCAGTCAATTCCGCGGGTCTAATAAAATTCCTTCGTTTTAGAGCCGACCTCGTCACCCTCCAGCCTGGAAAACTCTTTTAATAGCTCCTTCTGCCTTGGAGTCAGCTTTTTAGGAACCTTTATATTTATTTTAACGAGCTGGTCGCCCCTGCCGTATGAGCCGAGATATGGTATCCCGTTCCCCTTCAGTCTGAATACCTGCCCGTTTTCAGTACCGGGCGGTATTTTCATCTTTGCCTTCCCCCCGGTAATTGTCGGAACTTCTATTTCGCCCCCAAGGCATGCCATGGGAAAGGTAATATCCATGATACAGGCGATATCGTTCCCATGCCGTTCAAAAATGGTATGTTTTGAAATATGAATTACCACATAGAGATCGCCCCTGGAGCCGCCGTTGGGGCCCTGCTCACCTTCATCGCTTATCTTGAGCCTGGAACCGGATTCCACACCGGCAGGTATCTTCACGGTGATCTTCCGCTTCTTGTTAATGAGGCCGGACCCCTTGCAGGTTTTGCACGGCGATTTTATTACCTTGCCGGCCCCCTTGCAGTTGTAACATGTCTGTGTGATGGAAAAGAACCCCTGGGTCTGCCTGACCTGGCCGGTGCCATTGCAGACAGAGCATACTGAAGGCTTTGTTCCGGCTGCTGAACCTGTCCCCTCGCAGCTGTCGCAGGCTTCATTTCTCGGAATTTCAATCTGGACATCCTTGCCGGTTGCCGCTTCTTCAAGGATAATCACAAGATCGTACTGCAAGTCCGAGCCCCTGCGGGGCTTATTGCTCCTGGCCCTGCCGCCCATGGAGCTGCCGAAAAATCCCTCAAATATATCGCCGATGTCGAAATCCCCGAAAATGTCGGAGAAGTCGGCCTGTGTACCCTTGAAACCGTCAAAACCTGAGACGCCCGCGTGTCCGTACTTGTCATAGGATGCCCGTTTTTTCGGGTCCCTCAGAACCTCGTAGGCTTCGGTTGCCTCCTTGAATTTATCCTCAGATTCCGCATCGCCCTTGTTCTTGTCAGGATGATATTTCAGCGCAAGCTTCCTGTATGACTGCTTTAAATCTTTTTCCGATGCATTCTTCGGAATGCCAAGAATTTCATAGTAATCTCTCTTTGCCAATTTGCAACCTCACCAGTTAACTATTTACCCTTTTTATCGTCATCAACCACTTCATAGTCAGCGTCATAGACCTTCTGCCCGTCGCCGGCACCGGCATCCTTCTGAGCCTTGCCGGGATCTCCTTCTTTGGATTCGCCGCCCCCCCCCGGGGATGTTTGCTGACCGGCCTTCTGCTGGTAGACCCTTTCCGCAAATTTATGCGATGCCTGCTCGAGCCTGGTCCTGGCTTCCTTGATGGCGGCTATGTTGCCTGTTTCCATCTCCTTTCTGAGTAAGACGATTTCCTTTTCAATATTCTCCTTTTCCGCAGGCTCCATCATGCTTTCATTGTCTTTCAGCATCTTCTCCAGGGAATATATCAGGGTGTCCGCTTCATTCTTTGCCTCGATCTCGGACTTGAACCTCTTGTCCTCTTCGGAATGGACCTCGGCCTCTTTCACCATCTTGTTGATCTCTTCTTCTGAAAGCCCGCTCGATGACTCAATCCGTATCTTCTGTTCCTTACCTGTACCCAGGTCCTTTGCCGAAACATGGACAATTCCGTTGGCATCTATGTCGAAGGCTACCTCTATCTGAGGAAGCCCCCTGGGTGCCGGCGGTATGCCCACCAGGTCAAATCTGCCGAGCGTTCTATTCTGGGGAGCCAGCTCCCTTTCACCCTGCAGTACATGAATAGATACGGCAGGCTGGTTGTCCGATGCCGTGGAAAACACCTGGCTCTTCTTTGTCGGGATGGTGGTATTCCTTTCGATGAGCTTTGTCATGACCCCGCCCAGGGTTTCGATTCCCAGTGACAGCGGAGTGACATCGAGGAGGAGGACATCATGTACATCGCCTGCAAGGACTCCGCCCTGTATTGATGCGCCAAGCGCCACTACCTCATCGGGGTTCACACCCTTGTGGGGATCCTTCCCGAAAATACGCTTCACGAGCTCCTGTACAGCCGGTATCCGTATGGAACCGCCTACAAGTATTACTTCATCAATGTCGCCAGGTGTGAACCCGGCATCCTCCAGGGCCCGAACGCACGGTTCTTTTGTGGACTCTATGAGGTCGTCGATTAACTGCTCAAGCTTAGCCCTTGTCAGGGATATGAGCATGTGTTTGGGCCCGTTCTGGTCCGCAGTCAAAAACGGAATATTAATATCGGTCTGCATCTTTGTGGAGAGCTCAATCTTGGCCTGTTCCGCGGCCTCTTTCAGCCTCTGCAGGGCCATCTTGTCGCTGGATACATCCACGCCAGTCTGCTTTTTGAATTCGCTTATGAGCCAGTTCATAATCCTCTGGTCAAAGTCATCACCGCCAAGGTGGGTGTTTCCATTGGTGGATTTAACCTCGAATACGCCGTCGCCCAGCTCCAGTATTGAAATGTCGAACGTTCCGCCTCCAAGGTCGTACACGGCAATCTTCTCATTTTCCTTTGACTTGTCAAGGCCGTAGGCAAGCGCGGCAGCCGTTGGTTCGTTGATTATCCTTTCCACCTCAAGCCCGGCGATCCTTCCGGCATCCTTTGTGGCCTGTCTCTGTGCATCGTTGAAATATGCCGGTACGGTTATAACGGCCCTGGTTACCGGTTCACCAAGAAAATCTTCGGCAGTCTGTTTCATCTTCTGGAGAACCCGGGCGGAAATTTCCTGCGGCGTGAATTCACCTGCCACGGATTTTACCCTGACACCGTTGTTCCCGTCATCAATTATTGTATAAGGGACCATCTTCATCTCATTGGTCACCTCGTTGTATTTTCTGCCCATGAACCGCTTTATTGATCTGATCGTGTTTTCCGGATTTGTTATTATCTGGTTTTTCGCAACCTGGCCCACAAACCTCTCGCCCTTATCGGTATACGCGACAATCGATGGCGTGGTCCTCTGCCCTTCAGAGTTCGGGATTACTATCGGTTCTCCGCCGCTCATCACAGCCACACAGGAATTTGTAGTTCCCAGGTCGATTCCAATTATTTTACTCATTTTTTTACCTCTTAAAATTTTTTTCCTGTCCAGGCCTGTACCCGGCGCCCTATTGTACGGCGCCATCCGCCCGTTAACAATTGTTATGTATAAACATACCGCCTTACGGCTGATTATTTCTCACTTCCAATATCTGTTTCATTTTTATTCATCCGCTGAATTACCTTTCACTTTCTCATCCTCCTGTTTCGATGGCTTGGTCACTTTAACCTTTGAAGTCCGTATGACCATATCGTCTATCGTGAAGCCTTTCTGGTGCACTTTAGTCACCGTATCGGATTGAAAATCACCTGACATCTCAATTTCCACGCACTCATGAAAATTAGGATCAAAAGGCTTGCCCATGGCATCAATCTCTACTATTCCGAATTTATTGAGAAGATCCTGGATTCGCTTCGATATGAGAGTAACACCGTGCACAAAGGAGTCGTGGGAATTTTCCAGGGTCTCCCCCTCTTTTATGCTTGCCGATGATTCTATGGCGCGAAGGAGGTCATCATCTATTGCAATGATCTCAACAGCGAATTCCTTTACGGCATATTTTTTATTCTGTTCGAGCTGCTTCTGGTTTCTCTTCTTATAATTATCGAAATCCGCCTGCCGCCGCTGAATAAGATCCTTTATTGAATCTATCTCCCTGTTCAGCTTCTGTATCTCGTCGTCTTTCCCGCAGATTTCACTCTTCAATTTTTCGATAAAATCATCGGTGCTGCCGTCAACAGGCATTTTTTTTTCCTTTGTCCGCCGTTCCCTGGCCCTCCTCTCTATCCCTATACCATTCAGGGGATCCTTTCCATCAACGCTGGAGGGATTGCCCGTATTGTCTTCAGCATCATTCTCCATGGCATTTCTATTATTCTCATCGGAACCCGTATTCCTGATAACCGTATCTTCATCATTTCTGGTATTCATTGCTGCCTGCTCCGAATTTCTATTTATCATAATCGTCTCTTTAGTTTATTTTGACATCTGTGTAAGCAGATCCGACACAATCCGCCCTGAATATTCAACAAGGGGCACCACCCTGTCATAATCCATCCTTGTGGGCCCGATAACCCCCAGGACACCCACATTTTTATTGCCTATCTTGTATGCCGTTGTGACCAGGCTGCAGCCATTCACCTTATCATCGATAATTTCGCCGCCTATGAGTGTCTTCACGCCGTCAATACTCATGGACATCTCCATAATGCCCCTGAGAATATTTTTTTCTTCAATAATATTGAGAAGGCTGTTAAGCCTGTTTTCCTCCACCATTTCCGGAATCCTGAGAAGATTTTCAATACCGTCTATGCAGAGCTCAGACTCGGAATTTTCGTTGAAGGCAAGCTGGGCAATGTCCAGCGCTGTGCCGGTCTTGAAGCTGGTCTCCTGCCTGCCCCTCAGCTCGCTGAAAAGGCTCTCCTTGATTACACTGAGTGAGTATCCGCAAAATTCCGATGTGAGATATTTTGAGAAGTCATAAAGATTATCCTGGGTAACGTTAGTCGATATGGTTATCTTTTTGTTAATAACCGTCCCGGTCCTTGTTACCAGTATCAGGAGAATCTGATTGTTGTCAAGGCTCACGAGTTCTATCCTTTTTACAACGGTAAAATCGAGCCTTGGCGTAAGAACAATGCCGGCGAGCTTTGAAATGTGAGAGAGCATCTTTGTTATGGATGAGAATATCTTGTCAAGCTGGAGCTCCCTCTTTAAGTATTCCTCATTTATGGAAAGCTCCTTGCCGTAGGTGTAGCTGTAGTTTTCAAGAAGTGAATTAACATAATATCTGTACCCCTTGTCAGTGGGGATCCTTCCTGCCGATGTATGGGGCTGCATCAGGAAACCCATGTTTTCAAGATCGAACATGATATTTCTCATGGTTGCAGGAGATATGGAGAAGGAATATTTCTGAACAAATGACCGTGAACCTACCGGTTTTCTTGTTTCAATATAATCATGGACTATAGTAGAGAGAACAGCCGATTCCCTTTCATCCAATGGCCTTTCATTTATAGGGTCAAAAGTCAAATTTAATATCCAGTTTTAAATAAATAATAATATATTAAATATTTATCAATTTTTTGTTATTAGCACTCATTATCAACGAGTGCTAATAACAAAGTATTTAAAAAAAGCCTCAGAGTCAAGGCAAAAAAACAAAATATATCTAAATTATCTAATTTTTTACTTTTTTCTTATCCTGCGCCGCATCTTCAGCTTCCAGGTTCTGCTTTAGGGCATCTATTGTCACTTTCAGCTTATTTGCCTCATCGGATTCACTGAAAAGAACATGTATCTTTCTCAATGCCGAGAGGAGCCCAATGGATTGGGTCAGATCATCCCTCGCTTTTCCAGACAGCTCATATTTAGACCTGTACTGCTTTGCAGCTTCGGTTAAACCGTCTTTGCACATCTGCATCATCTCTTTCCTTTCATAATAAAAGGGAGTCCGTGGGTCCCGTAACTTGGCAATATCGGAAAAACTGGTGATGTTCTTCGTTATTATGGCCACCCTGGCCTGGAGCTCCACAAAAGACCATTTCCACTTGGAGCTCTCACCTACCTTGAACCTTAAATCATTAAAGACATCATGGATCTTTCTCACAAGTTCCAGAATCTGCTGGGGGTTGAAGTGGGTGATTTTGACAAGATAAGTGTCATTCTCTTTCAAAGACCGGTCTATATCGCTTCCAACCACGTTCTCCATGGTCTGAAGCACCTTGTAGAACTCCTTCCTTGCTTCATTCAGAATTTTTTCATTTTTTATACCGAGCATTTCAAGGGAGAGGTCATTGATCTTGATATATGATGTGATAATTTTCATCATGATGCAGGATTTTTCAATGTCATAGTAGGGATCTATATTCGGCATTTTGCGTTTTTTTGCATCGATATCCCTGACTTTCTTGTAATAGTCGTCGATGATTCTCTTTAAATCCTTTGACTCGTCATTAAATGCGGCTTTTTCCGCTTTCCCTACAGCCATATCATCACCTTCAAAAATTAATAATAACTGCAAAGTACAATTGCCATGATGAATATTCAAGTAAAATTAGGTACTTCTCTGTTTTTTTATTTTATATATGATAAAACTGCTTTCTGCGGGCTTCAGCCCGCCATGGATGTCTTCATAATTTCTATTGACAATTTATAAAATCATTAATAAACAATCCTTCTTGTTACTTTCATTAACATCTGAATGCAATAATTGTGAATTACAACCTTAACCAAAGCAGGAGGCAATTTTCAATGAACCATCAATATAAAAAAGGCTTCATCATACTGGGAATTATTTTCATCCTCCTCTTTGTTTTCCGCTTTATCTACACCTTTTTTGAATCATCAGAGGGGCCGGTACCGGTACATATTCAAAGTTCAAGGGATAACGACTCACAGCTCCCCTTCAACATTGCCTCATCGAAGTCCGCATACCGGGACAAGGGCCCGAAACAGCCGCAGTCCGTTGACCAGAAGTATGAAAGGGTTGCTACCATGGAGTCGAAATCGGGCAAATTCGATGATGATGAAAAAAACTCCCGCGACATCATAAAAAAATTCGGGGCCCTCATCCAGTTTGAAAACAGGTCGGGCCTTCCGGGAAAGCGGTACCTCTTCATGGCCATAGGCGTTGACCCGGAAAAATTCGACGACCTGGTTTCGGAGATTAAAAAAATCGGAATCCCCGGCCTCCTGGAAATCGTAAAAAAAGACAAAACAAATGAATACAAGGACCTGAATTCCAGGAAGGATTCACTCCTCAAGGCGAGAAACTCCCTTGTTGCCCTGAAAAGCAGGGGTGGGAAAATTGATGAATTCATTAACCTTGAAAATAAGATCCTGGAAATAGAAAAAGAAATCCAGAAGCTCGGAATCAGGCTTGGGGAATATGATTCTGAGAATGAATTCTGCACGGTAAAGCTCACGTTACGGGAAGACAGGGTAGCCACGGGGGCGTCCCTTATAAAAAGGGCCGCGGACTCCTTTTTATGGACGGTGAAGGTATATTTTTACCTGGCCATAGCCTTTGCGCTCATGTCTGTTGGCATCTTCTTCTCTTTAAAAATTTTTGACAGGGCAAAACTGATTTTTCAAAAAATCAGATAACCAGGGTACCGGCAGTTTAAAATTTTAAGCTGAAAACCGGAGATAAATCACCAAAATTCATGATTATGTCACTGGAAAAGCGCTTATCATCCCAATCTGATAAATTTCGATCTTTTTATTATAGCTGTTCTAAGAATATTTTTACTTGACGAAATTCCTGTTTCAATATTTATTACATCAGAACTTATCAAATTTTTTATAAATCATAAGGAAAATACATTGAAAACAACAGAGATAAAACCATCAACCGGAAAACTAGGGATAGTAATCCCGGGCCTTGGCGCAGTGGGAACCACATTCATAGCAGGAGTGCTGCTGGTAAGAAAGGGACTTAACATACCTGTGGGCTCACTTACCCAGATGGGCAAAATAAGAATCGGCCAGGGGAGCCTCTCAAAGGATTTGATGATAAAAGACTTTCTCCCCCTTGCAGGCCTCGATGACCTTGAATTCGGCGGCTGGGATATCTTTGAAGAATCAGCTTATGAGGCAGCAGCGCATGCCAGCGTCCTGAAAAAAGAAGACTTTGAACTTGTGAAGGATGAGCTCATGGCAATAAAGCCATGGAAGGCCGTTTTTAATAAAAATTATGTGAAAAAGCTCGACGGCGTATGGGTTAAAAAGGCGCCCACCTACTGGGACCTGGTTCAGATGCTCAAAGATGATATTAATAATTTCAAGAAGGAGAAAAACCTCTCAAGGGTTGTGATGATATGGTGCGGAAGTACGGAGATCTTCCAGGAGGTAATCCCCGGGGTCCATGATACCCTTGAAAATTTCGAAAAGGGCCTTAAGGAGAGCAACCCGAAAATAGCCCCAAGCATGATGTACGCCTATGCCGCCCTGGACCTGGGCATCCCCTATGCCAACGGCGCCCCGAACCTCTGCAACTCCATTCCCGCACTCTGGGAACTGGCCGATAAAAGAAAAGTCCCCATGTGCGGCAGTGATTTTAAAACGGGCCAGACCCTGATGAAGACAATCATTGCACCGGGACTAAAAGCAAGAATGATAGGGATAGCCGGGTGGTTCTCCACGAATATCCTTGGAAACAGGGACGGCGAAGTACTCGATGACCCGGAATCATTCAAGACCAAGGAAGTGAGCAAGCTGTCGGTCCTCGACGAGATCCTGCAGCCCGACCTCTACCCTGAACTCTACAAGGACTTCTACCACAAGGTAACCATAAACTACTATCCTCCCAGGGGTGACAACAAGGAAGGATGGGACAATATCGACATCTTCGGGTGGCTTGGATATCCGATGCAGATAAAGATCGACTTTCTCTGCAGGGACTCCATACTTGCAGCTCCCATAGTGCTTGACCTGGTTCTGTTACTTGACCTCTCACAGAGGGCCTCGCTCTTCGGCAACCAGGACTGGCTCTCGTTCTACTGGAAGAGCCCTCAGCACGCTCCAGGGGAAAAACCCCAGCACGACCTTTTCATACAGCTCATAAAACTGAAAAACACCATGCGGTGGCTCATGAACGAGGCTCCCAATACGTTTCTGGGGGACATCAGTTTCGACTGATTACTATTAGCCCTCACCCCTCTCCTGAAAAGTGAGGGGGTTTGTTTTTCTAACAAAAAACTACTTTGTAAAAAAATATTTCGTCTTTAACTTACGGTCCACTTTTTATTGCCTGTGTAAATTTATTCTTTATCCCTTTATAACTCATAATTTGTAAAATTATCAACAGGTTTCAGAGCCTGAATAACCTCATGACGAAAATTATGGGTTCACCTGAATATTATGTTGACAAAATGCACACATTGTAATTATATTTATCAATGAAATACCATAATTGGAATCCGGAAAAAAATGAACAACTGAAAGAAACAAGAAACATTTCTTTCATTGATATTGTTTACTATATTGAACATGGATGTCTTCTTGAAATTATAGAACACCCTAATCAAAAAATTTACGAAAATCAAAAAGTATATGTTTTAAATATTGACGATTATATTTATCTTGTCCCTTTTATTGAAACTGACGATGAAATTTTCATGAAAACAATAATACCCAGCAGGAAAGCAACAAAGCAATATTTGGAGAAAAAACGATGAAACGAGCGTTGAATAAAGAAGAAAAACATATTCTTGATTCCTTCGAAAAAGGGGAATGGAAGCCTGTCCCAAA
This sequence comes from Spirochaetia bacterium, assembly GCA_009885955.1. Lineage (GTDB taxonomy): Bacteria > Spirochaetota > UBA4802 > UBA4802 > UBA5550 > VFJS01. The sequence continues at coordinate 67,381 of VFJS01000043.1, forward strand.
CATGAAATCCGAGATCAAGAAGCATGTTGAATACGCCAAAGCGACAACCCGTAAAGATAAACGGGTCAATATCCGGATTTCAGCGCGTGATCTTGAATCAATTCAGAGAAAAGCCCTGGAAGAGGGGATTCCCTATCAGACATTGATCTCAAGCCTTTTGCATAAATATGTCAATGGGAGAATGGTTGAAAAGAGAACTGATTGATATATCTTACCTGATCAAGCCGCATACCTTATGATTTCCAGTTCTGCATTAGCATCGGCCATGGAAAGGATCGCCTCAACCCGCTCCATGACTTCATCCTCAATAAGGTATTCGCTGCAATTACCACATTGTATGACCGGCAGGTCTTTTAAAATAACAATTGATTTTTCACCGACCTTAAAAGGGAGATCGGTCAAAAGATGGCGCATTCCCGCTCCGCACATATGACATGTCATAATTTTTTCCTCCTTTTTAAATCACTTTCCCATTGCAGGGGATCGGGACGATAGGCAGTCACCAATCTGACGTTTCCGCCTTCCTGGTCAATTGCAAATAGCAGATGAAAGGCGGTGACACCACTGCTGGAATATACCAGATAACTGGGCAGATATTTATCTTTTGGATATGATTCTATCAACTCATAGTTCTCCACAGATTTCATTATCATATCTCTGGAAATATAGCGATCTTTCATGCGCATATTTACATGATAGGTCCACAATATCCGTTTTTCTCGTACGCAGTCTTTAATGAATGAAAGCGGATCAACAGATAATTTTCTTTCGGTCATATAATTAATTTCAAATAAATTTTTTCAGCTTATTCTTCAAAAGCTGACGAACTATCGCATGATAGAAAAGCCAAAATTCAATTAACTAAATGTAGATTATATTAAAGTTAAATTTGAAGTCAAGTTCTTTATGTTCAAAAAAACAAATATGAACAGAAACGACTAAAAATAGTTGACTTCACATCACGAAGAAGCATTTTAACGAAAGTATAAAAAAAATCAAAGTTTAATATATTTAAACTGTTTCAAAAACCTGTATCCAGTGATAACATAGGTATGATTTAAAAATGGAGGAGACCGGATGAACGATTACCATATTAATATTTTCTACAGTAAAGAAGATAAAGGGTATATCGCAGATATCCCGGATTTGAAATACTGCTCTGCCTTTGGTAATACTCAGGAAGAGGCCCTCAGGGAAGTTTTAACGGCAAAAAAAGAATGGATCGAAGCGGCAAAAACGGCCGGGAAGCCGGTTCCTCCTGTGTGGTATCATCCTTTAATATACAAGACTGGGTAAGGGGCCTGGGCTGGTAATTTATTTTTTCATCTTCAACTTTCTGATTTCACCAATCGTTATCCCTGTAATCTTTGATATCTTATTGATGTCCATACCCTCATAAAGCATATTGAGCGCCGCCGTTTTCATACCTTCGATTTTGCCTTGTTTCAACAATTCCTGATCTCTTTTTTTTAACGCTTCGGCAAACATATTTTTTACCTCCTCAATATTTTTTAGATTATTAATAATTTAACAGAATGTTTGAATGTCTATGGAAAACCTGAAAATTGGTTTTTACAGCGATTGGTATAACTCAATTTTATAATGGACCGGGGGGATTTTTTTAATAGACCCAATCATCAGTAAGGGATAAACTCTTCCGCAGTGGAATAAGCGTTCCTGCCGCCGGCAGCATTGAAATCCCTGAATAGGAAAACCAAATATTCAAATATTCAAATAACCAAATAACCTACGGTCCGGAAACACAACGAACATAGAGGTTATACGTCTTAGAGCCGTAGCCCACGTCGCCGACGTGAAAGCCAACGGCCCACGCAGAGCTGGCATTGGCGACGTAGGAACTGGACGAATGGTAGTAGAACGGCGTAGTATTGGGAAAAAAGGCTGGATTTATCAACGGGTTATAAATCCCCACATCAACTATACTCCTCAGCTCATTAATATTCGGGAGTCTCCAGGTTTTCCCTCCAAGGGTGAGGGCTTCGCAATATGAAAGAGCGGCTGTCCATGTTCGGGTAACTGCTCCGTCTGTACAGCCTGTAACATCGGTCTGGCCGTAACTGCACTTCTGCCATATTAAGCCGGTATTGCTGTCTATAACAGTGCCGTCGCCGTTATTAGTGAAACCACCAACACAGTTATAGTAAAGGCGTTTTGATACATAGGGCGCCTGCTCTGTAGATGCTGCGTACCAGGACAATTCCATCTCTTTTAATATCCTGACCAAGGGTGTACTTATATTCTCTTGGAAAATCACTGGTGTATTCAAACAGCTTTAAAATAAGCTTGTACACATCTTTAAATACCAGCAAATCGTAATATAGCGCCACTCAGTACCATTTGCAAAAAAATTCGACCCGCTCCGCGGGAAAAAAATAGTTAAATAGATAAATTGTTAAAAAGCCCGGACAGCCCGAACCCTGTAAACGTCGACCTTATAGTCGTTGCTCTGGTAGCCACTGCCGAAATACTGGTTCCACGCGAGGATAGCACTGACCTCAGACGAACTCCAATAGTAGTTATAAGCAAAACCACCAACATCTGCACTATTAAGGTATAGCTTATTCAATTCATCTATGGATGGCAGATACCAATCACTATAGCCGCCTGAACTTAAATTAGCGCATATATCCGCAGCCGTACCGGAAGTTGTACATCCGGCTTCAATATCAATGGTATTCTCATTTCCGGTACCTATTGCTGTACCATCTGCTCCAGTAATCGATGTTCCAGAACAACCCCATGTCGCCCCAGTACTCTGGTCAGCGGTTGCTGCGATGAGACCGTGCGGAACAGCGGCATCATACCCGGGGTCACCTGACACGAGGATATACGCTATTTTCCCTCCAAGATAATCCATACCGATAGTCAGTAATCTTCTATACACCACCGCCGTCTGGGGTGATCCTGTAATCGTAAAACCTGCGGGGCTTGTAACTGTAACAGAGACTGTCGCTCCATTGGCCACTGTTATATCAGAAATAGCAAGACTCCTGGTCGTTCCTGTACCTGATAAAGCGCCCTTTGTCGCTCCGGTTACTGTGATGTTACTTGCAGCTAAACTGGTTGGGTCTACACTGAAGGTCAACGTCAAGGCTGTTGTGGTAGCAGTGCTTGATGCGCCGCCCGTTTGTGTTACGCTGATGAAGGTAGCCGGTGCGACGCCCGTTGCCGGGAATACGGCTGTTACCACGCCGAAATCAGCTGGGTTGGTATTTGATGTCACTCCCGCTACTGTGAAAAAATTAGCGGACACTCCGGTCAGGGTGAATCCCGTTTTGGCTGTCAGCGTAATTATTGCAGTGTACGCCGTAGAACCTGCAAAGATAGTACCTGCCGATGGTGACCATTCAACTGTTCCGGTATACTGAGCGGTTTCGGTTATTGCTGTTACCGGAGTCGCTCCAATTACCGGAACAACTACTCCCAGTATTGCGGATATGGTTATTACTGATGAGGTAGCCAATGTAGAATTATTTTGCTGGTATGGATTGTCATATGAAATTTGATTTATGCCGCTGTCGCATGAATTAATTTGCAGTAACATAATAGTGATAAATAATGAAAATATCTTTTTCATAGTTTGCTCCTGTTCAAAGATTTCTCAGAACCTCATGATAATGCCGCCGCCGATAAAAGGCCTGCTGCTCCATACCTGGCCCGTTCCAGATCCCCCGTAATAAACTATGGGAACAATATCCAGGGGATTATATCTATTGTATGATAAAGATGTCTGCGGATTAAAGGTATAATATTTATAAACAAAATAGCCGGTAACAAGGAAAGACATCGTTCCCAGGCCATAGGAAATATTTCTGTATAAGGAATATTTGTCGGCATCCTTTTCCAGGCCCTGCATTTTGCTCTGGAGCGAGTTGGCAGTAGCTGCATCTGTTGCCGCCTTGTATTTCGTTGCCAGGGAGTCATAATCCTTTTGCGTATTGCTGAGCTGCATGTTGAAATAAAATCCAGTACCCATGGTAAGGAGCGTCAATCCTGAAAAACCCGCTGCGGGCATGAAATAGGGATTTTTGCCAGTTGCACCTTTCACGGCTTTATCATCTTTTACAGGTTCTTTTTTCGGGTCCTTTATCACCGCAACAGGTTCCGATTTGACATGCCCTGCATCTGCTGCACTGAACTCGCTGTAGCCGCCTTTGGAGCGGGCCTTCAGCCGGTAAAAGTATGACACTCCAGGCTTCGCCTTCTTGTCGGTAAAACTTGTATCCTTTGTGTCATCCAGCTCCCTGTATTCCCCCTTTTCCGTATCAGACCGGTACACGTAGTAATAATCGGCTCCTGACACCGGAGACCAGGTGATGACTACTTTATCAGGATATGCCCCGTCCGTGGCCTTGACGTTTTTTGGTGAACCCGGGGGATAAACGGTTCCCGCAACGCCTATCCGCTCCATGAGCTTCCGGGTTATCCCCTCCACTGCCACGTCGAGCACTGTTTCGGACTCTGCCTTTTCCTTGGCAGCAAACTCCACCACGGCGTTCTCCACATCGACGATCCGTACGTTCAGAATGAAAGCGGTGCCGAGAAGGCTCACGGTGCCGATAAGCATTTTTCGGGCCGACATGACCTTCCCTATCTGAACCGCGCATTCCTGGTCCGTGCACCCGGACTGCTGGAACCCCTGCTCTTTCAGGATCGCCTCCATCTGCGTCCGTTCAATAACTATAAACTTCCCGGCATTGACAAGATCGCTTCGGAGCATATCGGAAACAGTGCGAGCGGTACGTGATGGGACACCGTCGGCAGTGAGGTCCAGTACTGCGATACGCATCTTTTCCTGGGCAAGTGCCCCACGCATCGGCTAAAGCCGAAGGCTTCTATTTCGGCTAAAGCCGACTAAATGTCTTCTTCTACTCCAAAATCGTCATCTACGGGCTCTTTTCCTTGCTCCTCAATATATTTTATCACTACCTCATCTGTTATATTTCCTGATGATGCCACAAAATATCCCCGAGCCCACAGATGACGGCCCCAAAATTGACGGCTTAGACCTTTATATTCTGTTAATAATTTGTAAGCACTCTTTCCTTTTAATTTTTGCACTAATTTACTTACCGATATGTCGGGTGGAACTGATACGAATATATGCACATGATCCTTTGATACATGTCCTTTTATTATTTCAACATCTTGCGCCCGACATATCTCACGTATTAATTCTCGTACCCGTACTCCAATTACCCCTCGTAATATTGGCTTGCGGTATTTTGTTATCCATACTATATGATATTTTATGTCATATACTGTATGACTTGATTTTCGATAATTTTCCATACCGCAAGCATACTAAAGTCTTCGACTAAAGTCGAGGGTTTTTCTCCCAGTAAGAGACAATAA
>VFJS01000076.1 GCA_009885955.1 Spirochaetia bacterium
CCCAGATGGTCTTGTAGTTACTCCATCTTTCAAGACCGGGGATGTAATCCGGCTTTTCCCCGGATTCTGAAAAAATGTACATATATGCAATACGATTGCATAGCACATAGTGTTGAAATTTTTTACATTGGAATTTTATTAAAAAATTAACCACAAAGGGCTCGAACGGAAAGAAAAGGGAAAATATTTATTTCGTTTATTTCATTTATTTCGTGATTTTCGTGGTTATTCTTTAATCCTCTCTGCGTTCTCCGCGCCCTCCGCGTGAGACATCTTTTTTATTACCTTTCGTGATTTTCGTGGTTAATCTTTCTTTCTTATCTTTCTCAATTGAGGCATGGAAAAGTTTTTTAAAACAGCCTCTTTCTGGACAAGAGGAACGGGATTATAAAAGCACATGGGTCACATTGCGGGTGCTGAGGCTTATGCCACCGTGTTTTCTTTTTGCCAGAAATTTCCGCATATAAATGAGAAGAATAGACTCCTGAAATTGTTAAAAAATAAGAAAGTATTTCATAAGGCCTCAAATTTATCGGACATATGGCATTATATCGAGTGGCAAACTGATTTATTATTATTGACGAAAATAAAGTTTTATGTACTCTGTATTAAAATTTATAAACTTGTATTTGTATCATAACAATTGTATAATAAGGGGTATTCCGCATAAGTGATTAGGTAACCGACGTCCAGCACCTGTTTTTGCTGCCTGTAAAAATATTCCATGTAAAATGAAATAATCAAAAATAGGCGCTGGATGTGCGGAGTGCTTGTACAAAAAAAAATCATGGGAAACCGATTCTGCCCGAAGCGGACGGTTACCGTCACTTATGAGATGGGGCCGTGGAAAGAACGAAAAACTGGTACATCATTAACGCTTTATATAATCCGCTATCTTCATATCCGTCTTTATTAAATCATTTACCACGGTCGAAACATCCGTTTTCCTCTTAGTAGCTATACTTTCCACAAAGGATAATGTCTTCGGATCAAGATATACGGGTATATTTAAGTTAGCGTCCTTGTTGTAGAATTTCCCCCTCTCTCCTTTTAAAAAATTATATTCCTTTTTCATTTTCATATCTCCATGTATTGCTTTCTTTCATTCCTAGTCGGCTTCCGGCTTGAAATTATGCGTATATTTACAGTATTCCTGTCAAATTGCTTAAACGTATGGTGAACCACCAGCAATGAGCCGTTAACTGACGATCCAATTGTAATCCATCTCTCTTCATTTTCGCTGTGCTCCTCGTCATAGATCGTTATAGCCCTTGAATCCTTAATCACAGTAGCCGCATTCTCGAAACTTACGTTATGCTTTTCTCTGTTTGCCTTAGCTTTCTTAATATCCCATTCAAAATTATACTGTATGCTCATGTTTTTCAGCCGCTACATTTTTTCCATAAAGAATTTTTTTATACTCAGAATTCCACCCCAAACAGAATTTTATAGTGTCAAACTACTTCATTATTGACGAAAATAAAGGTTTATACGCTCTAATACTTAAAATTTCGCGCGCCCAAAAAATAAAAAAACACAATTTTTCTATATGTTTTTAATATAAAGGACATTTTATTAATGTCAACGATTTTTTGGACAAAATGATTTACCATGGAAGGCTCTAAAGTCACTAAGAGAACAACCTTTTTTTTTCGTGATTTTCGTGGTTAATCTTCAATCCTCTCTGCGTTCTCCGCGCCCTCCGCGTGAGACATCTTTTTTATTACCTTTCATGATTTTCGTGGTTAATCATTCTTTCTTATCTTTCTCAATTGAGATATGAAAAATTTTTTTATAAAAGCCTCTTTCTGGACAAGAGAATCGGGATTATAAAAGCAAATAGGTCACATTACGGGTGCTGAGGCTTATGAAATGCCTGGAAAGGGAAAAGGGTATGGATCAATTGGAAAAGGCATATCCTACGGAAAATATAAAACTCACCATGTGAAGATCCGAGGACCCTCCCTTGTATGCCACTGTATTTCCGTTTACCGTCTGATTCAATACAATATTCTTGTTAAAGTTAAGGCTGTTCAATGTCCAGTCTACTCCAAAGGAGATAAAGAGACCCCCGGTGAAATAAAAGACCATGCTCAATTCGGCGCCATAGGCCATCCCTGTCATTGACTGTTTCCTTCCCCGGGCCGTGGCGTCAGGATATGTGGAATCAACCTGCGGCAGAACCGGTGTGGCCTCAAAATTTATAAAGGAATAGCCTATGACAGGCGTGAGGACTACATCCCACCTTTTTCTTTCGGTAAGATGAAAAGCAGGTCCGATAAAAAAGGAATAATCATGGTAAAGGTAACCGCTCCAGTTTTTATAATCAGGGCCAAACATTGTTTTTTGAATGATATAAGTACTTTTTAGCTTTGTCCTGGCTCCGACAAAGTCAAAAAACATGTATTCATAAAACAGGCCGAAGCTGTAGCTCCTGTGTGAAATCATCAGCTTTTTTGTTGTATCGATATCTTTAAATGTGTAGGTATTATTTTCCAGAAACTTTATTTCAGAATCAATAATGCTGCCGTACGGGGTCCCTATCGAACCGAAGCCCCCTGCCAGCATCTGCCCCTTATGGGCCCCTTCAGGCGGCTTATCCAGTTCATCAAACTGCGTGGTGGCCAGAGCGTTTTTCCAGCTAAAAAATAATAAACATATAAGCGGTATTATCAGTAACAGCTTCTTTAATGGTAATAAAATTAAAAATGCCGGTGTCCCCGGTTTTTTCAGATAATTTGAATGACAAAAATAATATTCTTTTTTATTCATCGATAGTATTAATAATATAATCTTAAGTCAGATTATAAATCTATGATATTGCCAATTCAGTGTCAATACAAAATATATTACCCCTGTTCTTTAATAAAAAGGAAAAAAAATTAAAATTTTTACTTTACATAAAGCTTATATTGATTATATATTTTATAATAATAATTCAAGATAAATTTCTGCTGATACTTTTTAAACCGTCAGAAAAAAAATTTTCCATGAAACAATAATCAACATCAGGAATGTTTTTTAACGTAAGTTAACTTAAGGAATACAATTTTCCTCATAAAAAGAGTTGTCAGCAGGGACCCTCTTGAATTCCATGAACAGGAATGTACTGATACACTATCGGGAACCATTTTACTTTAGATGCATTGAAAAATCCCGGATGGTTTTTTCCGCGAGATAAAAAATTAACCTTATACGAGCGATAATGGGATTTACAGACAATCTTAATACTAATCAAAAAAAAGCAGTGGAACATACCGAGGGGCCGCTGCTGATACTTGCCGGAGCCGGGTCTGGGAAGACAAGGGTGATTACCCAGAGGATAGCCCATCTCGTAAAAACATTAGGAGTGCCGCCCTTTTCCATATTTGCCGTTACATTTACAAACAAGGCGGCAAATGAGATGAAGGAGAGGGTCATGAAACTCATCGGCCCCGAAGGGAACTCGGTGTTTATAAAGACCTTCCACTCTGCAGCCCTCTTCATCCTGAGAAACTACGGAAGCAGGATCAATATACCCCGGAGCTTTTCCATCTATGACCAGAGCGACCAGCAGGAAGTCGTAAAGGAAATTCTCAATGAAATGAATCTCGATCCAAAAAAAATAAAACCATCAACAATAGCTTCTAAAATTTCAGAGATCAAGGACAAACCCGCCTTTCTTGAGGGGGGTGATATTACCGCAATCATGCCCGATCATTTCTCTTTCAACTTTGCCAGCCTTTTTGAGAAATATCAGGAAAAGCTTAAAAAAAATGACGCCCTTGATTTCAATGACCTTCTCATTAAAACCGTTGAGCTTTTCAGAAGCGCGCCTGAAGTTCTTACCATCCTCCATGGAAAATGGAAATATTTCATGGTCGATGAGTACCAGGATACAAACTATGCCCAGTACCTCATAACCCGGCATCTATCATCCAGAAGCAGAAACATATGCGTTGTCGGCGACGATGACCAGTCCATATACTCATGGCGCGGCGCCGACATCAGAAATATTCTTAATTTTGAAAAGGACTATGAAGACGCCCTTGTGGTAACGCTCCAGGAGAATTACCGGTCCACGGAACAGATACTCTCCGCAGCATCCTCTGTTATTAAAAACAATATAAACCGGAAGGATAAAAAACTGATTTCAGTGAAAGGTGAAGGGGAACTGCCTGTCTGGTGCCTTGCGAACAACGAATACAGCGAGGCAGAATTTGTAATAAATACTATTACATCGCTTAAAAGCATGGAAAACCTGAAAAACAGCGACTTTGCGATATTCTACAGAACAAATGCCCAGTCGAGGATTTTCGAAGACAGGCTCCGCAGGGAGAACATGCATTACCGGGTTGTGGGGGGTCTTAAATTCTATGACAGGAAGGAGATAAAAGACGTCCTCGCCTATCTGAGGTTCATTATAAATCCCAACGACGGCGTATCACTGAAAAGAATTTTAAATAAACCGGCCCGAGGCATCGGAAAGGCAACCCTTGATAAAATAATATCATCAGCAGCGGATCATTCAACAACTTTGTGGAAGGTGCTCGATGATGACATTCTCTCAGGGAATATCCCCAAAGGAATAAAGGAATTCAAAAAAATTATACACACGCTCAAGGAATCGGCCGATTCAATTCCTGAAAAAATAAAACTTTCAAAATTTGTACGGGATGTCATTGAGCTATCGGGTTACCGGGCAATGCTCGCTGAAGAAAATTCCATAGAAGGAAGGTCCAGGCTCGAAAATATCGATGAATTCATAAACGGCGTCATTGACTTTGAGAATTATGAACCTGAGATGACCCTCCCCCGCTTTTTACAGGAGATATCCCTCTTTTCGACCGATGAGAATCCGGAAGAGGACATGAGTGACAGGAACAATCAGGTGACGCTGATGACCGCCCACAATGCCAAGGGCTTGGAATTCACCGTGGTATTCCTTACCGGTATGATGGAAAACATGTTCCCCCATAAATTCTCAATTGATACTGAAGAAGGCATCGAGGAGGAGAGGCGGCTCTGCTATGTGGGCATCACAAGGGCCAGGGAGCGCATATTCATCACCAGCGCCGAATTAAGAAGATCCTTCATCGGGATAGATTACATGGAGCCGTCCAGGTTTATCTTTGAAATTCCCCAAGACCTCATTGTAATGAAAAAATATTATTCCGAGGGATTCGGCGGCAATTCAGGATTCACCGGTTATAAAAAAAATACCCGGCTTCACCATGATACTAATGAAAATATATATACCGGGGAAAAAGAGCCCCTGGAACTAACCGATGTTCCGGCAGTTGAAAAAAATTCCGGTGAATCCAAATTCAGGCCGAGGGAAATGGTTGCCCATCCAAAATACGGCATGGGTATGATACTCACAATTGAAGGGAGTGGAGACAACCTGAAGCTGACAATTTTATTCGGTACATCTAAAAAAACTTTTCTTGAAAAATACACACCTCTGAAAAAATTGAACTGATTATTGTTATTGACTATTCATGCAGTTTATCATATAATCCCGGAGATTGTCTCTTGTGAAGATTTTCAGAAACTGGTAATTGAGGTTAACTGACTATTCATGAATTCTTTTATTAAAAAACTTTCAAAAGGAGAACCACTTACAATAGCAGCGTTGGGAGATTCACTGACTTACGGCTGGATGGTAAATAAAGGGTATATTGAATATTTCAGGGATATTTTTCAGATAAAATTTCCTGAAAACCATCTCACAATAATTAACAGCGGTGTCCCGGGAAGCACTGCTGCAGACGGTTATGAAAGGTTGAAAAACGACCTCATCCCCGCCTCCCCTGAACTCTTTTTTATTCAGTTTGCATTGAATGATGCCTATACCGGATTCACACCCGATGACTTTGAAAAAAATATATTGAACATCATTGACCTGATAAAAAAAGAAACTTCAGCGGATATTCTCCTCATTACATCGGTTACGCTGAACAATAAAAGCGAAGATTATTATATAGAACAATACTACGATAAACTGGAAAAAATATCAATACATAATAAATTGACCATCGCCCGGGTCCATGAATACTGGAAACAAAAGATAGCGGCCGGGATCGATTTTGAAACACTTGTACAGGATGACAGGGTACACCCGACGGAAGAAGGGCACAGGTTAATGGGTGAAGCTGTAATGCAGTCTATTTTATTATAAAAACGATAAAAAATTATTTACTGGATCAAATCCATTAACAAATTCAGTCATATAAATGAAAGGGAAAATAAATAAAAAAAAGTTGAAATGTTATAATTTTTTTATTAATTTAATTTTAAATCCCTTAATAACTGTATTAAATATTACATAAGGTTTTTTATTATGGGTGAAAATGATAAAACAAACAACTCCTTTGAAGGGGGATTAAAGTTTGAATCTGAAGAGAAGCTTGACGAGCCCAGAATGTACAAGGTGATTCTCCATAATGATCACTACACTACCATGGATTTCGTAGTGGAGGTGCTGATTAAAATATTTCACCTCACCTCACCGGAAGCTACGGGTATTATGATGAATGTTCACAAGCTGGGTAAAGGAATATGCGGTATTTATACCTATGATATTGCTGTAACAAAAATTAAACAGGTTCATCATATGGCTATTGAGAGGGATTTTCCTTTAAAGTCATCCTATGAAGAAGTTTGACCGGTTGAAATATATATGAAAATAAATGAAGAATTAAATAAAATTTTGATGGCAGCCTTTAATGATGCCCTGGAGCACAAACATGAGTATCTTACTCCTGAGCATATTTTATATGCCTCTCTGTACAATACTGAAGGGAAGAAAATTCTTGAAGGCTCCGGCGGCAATATAGACAGTTTGAGGGAAAGCATCGAACAGTACTTTCATGACAAAATGCCGGTGACTGAGAAAGGCGAACCCATGCAGTCTGTCAGTTTTCAGAATGTGATGGAAAAGGCAATATGGCATACAACCTCAGCCCAGAAGGAGGAACTGGATCTGGGGGATGTGATAGTTGCCATTTTCGATGAAGAAGAATCCTTTGCTGCCTTCTTTCTAGAGAAAGAGGGGATTTCAAAGTACAGCCTCCTCAATTATATATCTCATGGCGTATCATCATATCCGGAAAATTTTGAAATCGAGGGCGATGAAGATCTCTATCATAATAACGAAGGCGCCCCGAAGAAAAAAAATGAAACAAAAATAATAGAGGCCTTCACAACCGACCTCACTGAAAAAGCTAAAATGGGATTAATCGATCCGCTCATAGGCAGGGAGGATATTCTCGAGCGGACCATGCAGGTCCTCTGCAGGAGGATTAAAAACAATCCCATCCATGTCGGCGACCCGGGTGTGGGAAAAACTGCCATTACTGAGGGGCTGGCACAGCTGATTTTTGACAACAAGGTACCTAAGCCTTTGAAAGACGCGAAAATTTTCCTCCTCGATATGGGGACCCTGCTTGCCGGGACCAAGTTCCGCGGGGACTTTGAAGAAAGGATAAAAAAAGTCATTGCCGAACTCGAAAAACTTCCCAATGTCATTCTCTTCATAGATGAGATACATACGGTTGTAGGCGCCGGCGCGGTATCGGGCGGTTCTATGGACGCATCAAACATGCTCAAGCCCATGCTTGGCTCAGGCAAAATCAAGTGCATAGGATCAACAACATACGAAGAGTATAAAAAGTATTTTGACAAGGACAGGGCCCTTTCCAGGCGCTTCCAGAAGATCGAAATTCCCGAGCCTACTGTGGATGAGACCTATAAAATCCTCCTTGGCCTCAGGGAAAAATACGAAACCTATCATAATGTGGAATACACCGATGACTCCCTTAAAGTTGCCTCGGAGCTTTCAGCAAAATATATCAACGACCGCCATCTGCCCGACAAGGCAATAGATGTGATTGATGAAGCCGGGGCCTTTGCAAGGATGTACAGCAAGGATGATACTATTAAACCGGTAATATCCACGCTTGACGTTGAGAAAATTATTGCCAAAATTGCGAAAGTCCCGGAGAAAAGCGTCTCCTCATCGGAAATCAATATCCTTATGGACCTGGAGAACTGGCTCAAAAATCAGATCTTCGGGCAGGATGAGGCTGTTCAGCTTGTTGCCAAGGCGATTAAGCGGAACAGGGCCGGTTTCGGCAACCCCGACCGGCCAATAGCTTCTTTCCTTTTTGCAGGGCCCACGGGAGTAGGAAAAACCGAAATGGCAAAGCAGCTGGCCAATTTTCTCGGAGTAAAACTCATCAGGTTTGACATGAGCGAATATCAGGAGAAGCATACCGTGGCGAGATTAATCGGCGCACCCCCCGGTTATGTTGGCTATGAAGAGGGCGGCCTGCTCACAGACGGTATCAGAAAAAACCCCTACACCGTCCTGCTCCTCGATGAGATAGAAAAGGCGCACCAGGATATATTCAACACCCTCTTACAGGTGATGGACTATGCCACCCTTACCGATAATTCCGGTAAAAAAGCCGATTTCAGAAACGTGGTTCTCATCATGACATCAAACGCCGGCGCCAGGGATTTAGGGAAAAGGCAGCTGGGGTTCGGAGAGCGCCACAGGAAGGAAGAAGCCATAAAAGAGGCTGTTGACAGGTTTTTCTCCCCGGAGTTCAGGAACAGGCTCGATTCAATCGTGCGGTTTAACAACCTGGACGGTGATATCATCCTGAAAATCGTTGAAAAAAATATCAATGAATTCAAGGCACAGCTGAAGGCACGGAACATCACTCTGGAAGTTACAGGGGAATGCATGAAGTGGCTTGCTGAAAAGGGATTTTCCACTGAATTCGGCGCAAGGGAGATATCAAGACTTCTTCAGGAAAAAATCAAGACCTTCTTTGTTGATGAAGTGCTTTTCGGCAGGCTTAAAAACGGAGGCATTGCCTCGGCCGGAATTAAGGATAACGACATACACATTGAAATCATTGATAAGATTTCTGAAACATAAACAATCTTCATGCGCCAGAAATGCCCATCACCTATTTAAATGAAGAAATAGTATTTCCTCCTGTAAATTCTGCCGAGGAGAGCGGCATGCTTGCCGTCGGCGGCGACCTTTCAAAAGAACGTCTTATCGAGGCATATAGAAACGGCATATTCCCATGGTATTCAGCAGGGGAGCCAATCCTCTGGTGGGCCCCGGATCCCAGGTTTGTCCTTTTCCCTTCAGAGATTAAAATTTCAAAAAGCATGAAGCAGGTACTCGCCAGGCAAATCTTTGAGATCACCTATGACAGAAATTTCGCCGATGTGATACTTGGATGCAGCAGGCCAAGGATACGGCAGAGGGGAACATGGATTACCGATGATATGATGACTGCCTATACTGAACTGCATCGGGAAGGGTATGCCCATTCAGTTGAGGTCTGGATGGATGGGGAACTTGCCGGCGGCCTTTACGGAATTTCTCTGGGAAGATGTTTTTTCGGGGAGTCCATGTTCTCGTGCGTGGAAAATGCGTCAAAGACCGCTTTAATAAGCCTGACCCTGGCCCTCCGGAAACTCGGATTCAATATAATCGACTGCCAGGTTTATACTGCCCATCTTGAAAGCCTCGGCGCCAGAGATATCCCGAGGAAAATATTCCAGGAACAGATAAAAAATGGATTACAATATCATACGATCAGAGGAGACTGGGGAAAATCACCTCTATTTCCCGAATCCGCAGAAATATAACAACATTCATATATTGATATTCAGAGAGCTGAATACATTATCGAACTTCGATTTGAAGAACTGATATTTCTCCTTTGAGACCCTGCCTGATATGACAAAGGCAACTTCATTCCTTGAACAGATGTATGTCTCGATAATAACATTTTCATCGGCTTTTGAAAGCACCCAGAAATAATCACCGAAACCGTTCTTCCCCCACTTTTTCATATAATATTTTGCGCCATGCCTGTTTATCAACTCTTCTGACAAATCCATGATATTCCGCCCTTTCAAGGGGACCCAGGAAATCTCAATGGCCGATGTTCCGTCATAGCTTTCAAAAAACTTTGAAGGAGAGCCCGTTACTGCCGTATCATCCTTCACTTTCTCATCCCATCCCGCGGGTATGGTAAATGTAGCCCTGAGACCGGTGAGGGATAGTAAAAAATTCCTTTGCCCTCTATCCCTGTCCGATTCACCATGCACCTCGAGCCATGGGGTCTTCTTCATGGAATTGCTCAGATCCTTGACCAGATTTCTGTCTATCGTTTCGTAGTTTGATTCAGTCATAACCCACTGACCTATTTTTTTTTCAACCCTCTGGTTAAGGATGTTCTTATAATTATCGATATCATCACTTGACGGGAGATCACGGATTCCGGCGTCAATTTTTTTATAAAACTGAATAACTGACTGCATCCATGAAATAATCCTCATGGCCTCTTTTTTTATATGGATCCGGCTGGAATTCTCCCTTTCAAAATTTTCCCTTTTATATTCAGGCATCATTCCTAAAAGACTCCCCTTGCTCATAGATTCTTTAAGTTGTTTGGATATCTTTCCTGAAATTGATTCATTATGCAGGCGGTCATAGAGGGCCTTGTATTCATTCATAACACCAGCTCCATAATTGTAACCTGAATATACTTTGATATGATCATGTATACTCTCCATGAAAACATTGATTTCATGCTGCCCTATGATCCCTTTACAGCTGTTCATTAATTCACTGTTTTTTTTGGAAATTCTAACCCTGCTGTTCAAATAATCCCTGCAATATCCGCTGATTTCACTCTGATATTTTTTCAATTCATTCTCAAAAATCACTTTTTTCCGTTCAATTGAATTTTTTTCATCGTTTGATACGGAATGGTTGTAGCTCTGCAAATTCCTGAAAAATTTTATTATCCTCCCTGCGCCTGAAGCAGATTCATTGTAGTAGTTTTTGGCGCTGATGGTTTCGGCAAAAGTTCCCGTTGATGCGTCCCTGTACATATCTCTTATGAAGTTAAGATATTCCCTGTTTCTGTTTAGCCTGTACTCATACATTTTTTCGGGCGGCAGGGCGGATTTCCATCTGTTTCTGTATTCATCAGTCAGAATCCCGCTGTTCTTTTTCAGTATTTCCGTTTCCATCTGCATCCATGACCATGCCGTATCTATTATGTTGTCATGGAAGTCTGGATCTTTGATAAAATTCTCTTTTTCAAGAGCCGTTATAATGCTTTCTGAAATCCTGACTGAAAGTTCACTGTCGCTGATTTCTTTTTTCAGCTCCCTGTTGCTGACAAAATTTTCTGACACTGCCTTTTTGATTTTACTGAAACTACCCTCCATTTTTTTGAGAATACTCCCAAGGAACAGTTCAGCAGACAGGACTTTCAATTCGCTTTTATCAATATCATTTTTCAGAATGTCATCAATGCTCTTTTGATTTTTCTTCAGGCTGTTTATTATCATCAAACTTAATTTTTTTTTAACTGCAGACTCGGTATATGTATAGAAGCGGTAATCGCCAAAACCTTTAATGAACTGGCTCAGGGTGTAAATCGAAAAAAGCGGGGAAAACTCCCTGTCCAGCATACTGTTCATTTCACTTAATGCATGGACTCTCCTCGGGGCCGCATCTGATGAGACCCCTGTACTTTTCTCCTGAAAAATGCCAAGTATCTTTCTGGCCCTTTCAATTTCCCTGTCGGCAAGAAAAAGTATCTGCTCATCTAAGCCTTTTTCCTTATCCAATTCATCCCTCATTGTGATGAGTTTTTCGAGACGGATATTCCACCATTGCTGCCGCTTGTCAACGGATGCATATGTGCTCGTTTGAATAATGGCGATAAGCGATAAAAAAATAAATATGGCCCTGATCTTCATACTGGCTGACCTCTGAAAAATATGATGGAACATCCGGCTTAATTTTACCCGGTCCCTGAATATCTTATCGTAATTATCGAAAGGCAGGCTGAATCAATATTTACTAATTTTTTTACCAGTTCATTGGGTGAAATATCAGGCAATTGAATAAAATATAAATTCTTATTTTAAAACTGATCGGAAAAATATCTGCTTTCTTATGAATAAAAAAAAATGGGGAGGAACCCCCCCTTACTTTTTAAGAGTGATGTGTGCAAGCAAGAGTGAAAGTAAGGGGGAGTAAGAGGATAATAACAACATACTTAACATCTATATTTTTGTCAACAAATGATTAAAATATTTTTTGGAAATCCATAAATTTTCTGAAAATTTTATAATTAATGAATACAAATTCCCATATTCATTAATAAATATAGATAAATTAAATATACATATTAATTTGTATATCAATGCATCCCTGAGTAAAGCCCCCGTTTCATCACCCTTTCAAGACTGCTAATCTGCGTTGAATAGTCCCCGAGTTTCGGGTCAATATCAATGTTGGATTTTATTTTTTGAATCATGTTTTTTAAAAGCTCAAGATCGCCTTTTTTAATTATCAGCCCTTTTTCAATTATTTCCTTTAGATAATCAAATTCATATTTTCGCAGGTATACTCTGAAAAAAAAATTTGCGCCGTAAATATTGAGTATTTTATCAATGGAATATTTTCCAAGGTCATTTGAAAAATCTTTGAAAGTTCCAGTGTCAATCGCTCTTTTTGCATCGGCGGCATCAATGGAAGTTTCTTTCCCCGGTGTATTTTTACCAATATCACCGGATTTTTGTGAAGTCTCTGCATCTTTTCCAGCCGCAAGGACAAGTTTGGAAAGTTTATCCTCCTTCCATTTTTCGGAATATTCAAAAAAATCTTTCTCCATCATCTTGTAATACTCACCAAGCATGATTGCCTGGTTTGCAATCAGACCGAGCTGTGTGTTATTGAGCATGGAGAGTTTTGGAAAAATTTCCTTGATAACCTGGCCAAGCCCCATTTTTTTATGAAATTGTTTATCATACAGATCCAAAAGGGCGTTTTCAAAATAAACCCTGAGCCTTCGCAGTATTTCAAGATCAGCAACAACGTAGCAGTCGATTTTTTCTATATCCCGCTCAGTGTCCTCTTTGGAAATTTCGATGATAAAAATTTTATGGGACTTTTTCAGCATATCAACGGCATGCAGCATCAGGGGTTTGTCAATGCCGAGGACGGTCATGAAATTTTTATATAAAATATCGGACTGCGGGATGGAATCGAGCCCTTCATTGCTGTTGAATTTGGCTATCGCATTATATACATCATCAATGATTTTTCTATTCATACTGCGCGCAAGTTATTTCTCAAAATCAAAATGATCATCCTCAAAAATTGAACGGCATATGCGGACAATTTCACTGTCGAACCACGCTGTCTTTCTGGATACTTCATCAAGGGCCGCCTCAATACCAAGCGATGCCCTGTAGGGACGGTGCGATGCCATGGCCTCAACCACATCGGCAACAGAGACAATTTTTGATTCCAGCTCCATGTCAGAACCCATGAGCCCCCTCGGATAGCCCGTGCCGTCAAGCCTTTCATGGTGCTGATATACTATCTCGGCAATAATCCAGGGGAGATCAATCTCCTTGAGTATATCATATCCGGTAAAGGGGTGATTCTTTATGAGGGAAAACTCCGATTCATTCAGCTTCGACGGCTTGCTAAGGATTTCGGCCGGTACTGAAATCTTTCCAATATCATGGATTGTCCCGGCAATGAATATTGACTCTTTTTGATCATCGGTAAGGTTCATCCTGATTCCAATCGCATGGGCAAGCTTACCGACCCTCCTCTGATGCCCTGCAGTGTAGGGATCGCGGACTTCAATAATTTTGGCTATTGCCTGTATAGTCCCATTCAGCATATTCTTCAGTTTGGACAGGCTGTCGGTAAGTTTCTTTTCCAGGGTGTACCTGTGTATAGCCAGGGTGACTATGGTTCTCAGCTCACGTTTATTAAAGGGCTTGATAATGTATCCATAAGGCTCAGCTTTTTTTGCCCTGTTTACAATGTCTTCATCGGAATTGGCTGTTATAAATATTATCGGGACATCCACATGCTCATGGATTTTAACCGCAGATTCAATTCCATCCAGCTCTCCATCGAGCAATATGTCCATGAGAATGAGATCAATTTCTGTATCAATAGCCACGGTAATGGCTTCTTCACCGCTCGATACTGTCTGGACAACCTCGTACCCTGCTTCATTGAGGATACGCTGCAAATTCAGGGCGGTAACCCCTTCATCTTCAACTATTAGAATTTTTTCTTTACTCATAATTTAAACATCTGTACAATAATTTATCAATGTTTTTCTTCCTTTGCCTTTTCTGAAATAAGTTCTATCAGCTGGGGAAAATCGCTCGATTTGTCATAAAAATAATCGGCATTCAGCTCCTTGCACCTGTTAATATATTCAGGATACATATGATTGGTAAAAATAATTACCACGGTCTCCGGTTTTTCCTCCTTCACTGATTTAAGGACATCTATACCGCTCCCGCCATGAAGCCTTATATCGAGGATTACAATATCCGGATCCTGTTCCCTGATTTCTATGATTGCATCTTCAACATTACCCGATGCGCCTGTAATGTCAACACCATTAATTTTCGAGAGCATATATTTTGTTCTCCCCCGGATTAATGCAGAATCCTCAACAATATAGCATTTCATATAATTTTTTCTGCCTGGCAAAAGTTTTAGTCTAATCCGTCAGCCATTTTCTTGAACCCGGTACAGCCGGGGTTATTATATGCAATGTAATGATGTTAAAAAAAAAAAAAAGAATAAAACATCTTTTTAGTGTAGGATTAAAGATTTATTTATTGTAGGAACTGTCCTACAAATATGGATAGTTAACGTGCTGGCTTCGAAAAAATATTATTACTAAAAAAATGACAGCTATCCGGAGTATCAGCTGTTTACAGGCAAATGAAACACTCATTCAATGAGATTATATCTGAAGGCATAATGAGTTAGTTCGGAATTATTCTTGAGCTTCATTTTATTGAGAATACGGCGGCGGTAGGTGCTTACCGTCTTTATATTTAAAAACATTTCATTGGCAATTTCAGTTACGGATTTACCGGATACAATTCTGTAAAATACCTGGTATTCCCTGTCCGAGAGAAATTCATGCGGTTTTTTGTCGCCGCTTTCGGAAAAATTATCGGCAAGCAATTCAGCCTGGGACTGTGTAATGTACTTTCCGCCTTCACGTACTTTGTTTATTGCCTCGAGAAGTTTCTCCGATGCCAGGTCCTTGGTTAGATAGCCAGATGCGCCCGCTTTAAGAGTCCTGAGGGCATACTGCTCTTCTGAGTGCATGCTCAGTACCAGTACCGGAATGTGAGGCTTTTCCATCTTTATCTGCTTCAATATATCTATACCGCTTCTCCCGGGCATGGATATGTCAAGGAGAATCATATCATAATCCTCTTTTTTAATCTTGTTAAGGAGCTCCTGCCCGTCGCAGGCATCATCTATCTTTGAAATACCGGGATAGTTGTTCAATATCTGTTTCAACCCGGCCCTGACAATTGCATGATCATCCGCGATAATTATCCTGAACATAATTTTCCCCGAAACAAAATAATTTTATTCAGCAGCCGGAATGACAACCGTCACGACAGTGCCTGAATCCCTGTTTCCGGTAATGCTGATTCTTCCCCCGCATGAAGTAGCCCTCTCCCTCATGCCGATTATTCCGCATGAATTGGAAAAGGTGAGCTGTTCACCGGTAATTCCTATCCCATTGTCAAAAATCTCGAGTACAATTTCACCGGAAATTTTCTTGAGATTAATATTCACAATCGAGGCATGTGAATGCCTGACCACATTCGTAAGCGCCTCCTGCAAAATCCTGAAAAACATGACCTTGTGGTCATCAGTTATACTTTCATCAACATCTCCGCAGGATATTTTGAAATCAATGTCTGTTCTGTTCTTCAATTCCCTGACCTGCCATTCTATCGCCGCGCTCAGGCCGAGGTCATCGAGTATCCCCGGCCTCAGGTCAGTCGAAATTCTTCTGACAATCTGAATGGTATTGTCAATGATATTCATTGCCTGCCTGGCCTTTCCCCTTAGATCCTCCTGGTCGGGCCTGAATTGTTTTTCAATCATTGAAATATCCATTTTAATCGCTGTCATGGACTGGCCCAGTTCATCATGAATCTCCCTGGAAATTCTCGTCCTTTCCACCTCCCTGACAGTTTCAAGGTGCGTTGTGAGGTTTCTCAGCTCATCCCGCGATCTTATAATATCCTCATCAGCCTTAAACCTCTCGGCTATTCCACCGAGCCTCTCTGCGATAACAATCAGGAGGTCCCTCTCCTCCTTGTGAAATGGCCCCTCGTAGAGGTACGGCTTCTCTTCAAGATAGTAAACATCAATGGTGCCGGTTTTTTCTCCGTCAACAATTATATCAGCCGACTGGACCCATTCAGATTCCCTGAAATTACCTGTGACAAACCGGTACTCCCTGTATTCTATCCTGACTGCCGTGATATCGGGATACTGCCAGGATTCCCGGAGAACATCCACCATCTCTTGAAGTATATAGTTAAAAGATATATCGGGCCTGTCAATAATTTCAGATAATATATAGAGGCACCTCAACTCTTTAACGCGTTTGGCCAGTATGTTGACGAGAAATTCCCTCTCAATCTCCATCTTTTTATCAGTAGTTATGTCCCTCAGGATCCCCTGCACAAGGGACCTGCTCCCTGCTTCATTCTGGAGATGGATTGAATTAATCTGACAGAAAATCTCGCTCCCGTCTTTCTTTTTCAGAACAACGGAATGATTGTCCATGTATCCATCGAGATCCAGCATGAACAAAAAATTGTGAGCATCATCCCTCTGTGAAAAAATCGAATAAAAATCAAGGTCCCGGAACTCCTCCTGGCTATAACCGAACATTTCTATCATGGCTGAATTGACCTCATTGAACCGCCTGTTGAGATCACAAAGAAAAATGGCATCTCTTGATTTTTCAAAAAGTGTGCGGTATTTCACCTCATTCTGCTTTAATTTCATGTCTATATCGTGCCGGTAAATGGCTGTGTTTATTACCGTGATAAGTTCTTTTTTGCTCACCGGCTTGACAATATGGCCATAGTGTTCCGTGGGGACCATTCGGTCAAAGGTTGAATCATCGGAATGGGCGGTAATAAAAATTACCGGGATGTCATACTTTTTGTTAATGATACCGGCGGTTTCAATGCCATCGAGAGAACCATCGAGCCGAACATCCATGAGAATTATGTCAATTCTTTCGCTTGAAATTTTTTCAAGGCACTCTTCCCCGGTCTGTACAATTCCCAGCACATGAAATCCTATTTCACTCAATATGCTCTCAATGCCTAAGGCAATGATCTGTTCATCTTCAACGATGAGAATTCTTGATGTTTTCCTCTGTTTTCTTTTCATCTGTTTTTATGTTGATATTGATAGAACATCCCGGTTCTAAATCAGGCTGTTATTTCGATGATTTATCTCTCATCTCTCAGTTCTGCATATTTGCTGTTCAGCACAGCATAAAAATACAAAAATGCAATACATAAATCGATAATATGGATATTTTTTATATGTACCGGTAAAATTCAATCATTTCATAAAGATTTTTCTTGACGGGTACTTATTCATCATCAGCCATTTATGAATAGCATTTCTCCGGAAATTTTTGATATATGGAGCAATTAATTGAGGTGGTATTATGAACAATGCCTGGAAAGAGCATCTTGAAAAGGATTTCTCCAGCGGTTTCATAGAATTCTGCGGATTTAAAGTTTTGTCCATTGAATACGGCAAATTTGCATCAATTCTTCAGGTACAAAAAGTACACATCCAGCAGGACGGCTTTATTCATGCCGGTGTAATTGCATCCATGGCAGACCATACTGCCGGGTATGCGGCATTCACAACCGTGGCGGCTGAAATGCGGATACTGACCATTGAATTCAAAATAAACTTCTTCAAACCAGCTAAATCTCACCCCTGAATCCCACCATGTGATGCATTTCATAAATCCCGTTTCCCCTGTCCTCCCTGGTAACCCGCCTGAATTGATAGTATACTGTAAACTCCACCGAAAACTTAAACATCATGCCTGTTTCACCGGTGAACACATAAGAGCTTTTCTCTGATACATTCTGCCTCACGGTGCCGGAAAGAAAGGTAATGGAATTCATGTAGCTCATGATGTCCCATCTGATTGACAGCTCATTCTCCCATGAGTAATGGTAATAATTTTCGCTCACGATTTTTCCTATGGATAAGGACCAGTTCCAGCTGTTTGCCAGCCGGACTTTCCCGTCATTAATAAAATTCAGAGATCTCCCGCGGTAACCTGTCTTCATCCCTGAACTGAGAAACCTGAATGTGACAAGATTGTACTTCTCCGAGTATCCGTTATAAAAATTGCTTTCATCATTCCTGTTATATCTGAAAGTTGCCTCAACACTGGAATCAAAAAGGCCCGGCCTGGAAGTGATGCCAGCCTCGTGATAATAAAACATGTACCTCGGGAACATTCCGGCATTCTCAAGAAGGGAGTTATGAATGAGCCTGCTCCTTACAAAGGGCATTGCAATGGGAATGTCAATCAGCCCGATATCAATGAGAAAATCGGTGTTAAAATTCAGGCGGCTGTTTTTTATATACTTTCCGTAGCCGGCGATGAAATGAATTTCAGGGAACAAAACCGTCCCTTTTTCATTGTCATTTTTTCTCCCGGGTTTTGGCATCCCCTCATCTGCAAGAAGCGCCTCGAATTTCAGGCCCATGGAATACAGGTTCGTTCCGGCATTGCTGATTTTGTTCAAATCGTTTCTATACTTATAATTAATATATGGCGAAATATCGGCATTATCGAAATGAAACCGGATTCCTCCCTCAGCCCTCCTGTCTGTCACCGTATTTTCATGGATAAAAAAGGTTACGCCGGATTCAAGATAGGGGACAGTATTCATGAACCTGAACAGGTCCAGGCGCAACAGAAAATCCGAGAAATAGAGATAATTGAAACTCCTTGTGCTGTAGCTCCTTGCTGCAGAGATTCTGAAGTTCACGTCAAGGAGCCAGTCAAAGTTCCCGGTACCGGAGAAATTAATGCCCCTGCCCTTCCTTCCGGTCCTCATTCCGTGGGTCTCCCACCTCACCCCGGTCCCGTACCATCTGAGCTGCAGGGGAATGGTCCGGTTCATGTTTATCATATTGTTGCATATATGGTCAAAATACCAGCTCAGCACCCCGGCGGGAAAAATCCAACCCAGACTCCCGAAATCCATTTCATAGCGGATCATGTCGGGCCCCCTGTAGCCGCTGTCCCTCTCCCGGTAATAGATGAATTCCGTAGCATACATGGAGAGGAGGATGTTCCCGTAGCGGATCAGGTCCAGGTCAAGGCCCCTTCTGGAGAGCAGGTAATATCCGGATTCATTTTCCCTGAAAAGCCCGGAACCCATGAATATTCCGGCAGCCGGAAGTATCATCAGATTACTCCGGCTAACATTTGTTATACTTTCTTTCTTTTCACCTTCAATGCCGCCCGGAGAATCATCTGCGCCGGCATAAGCCGGGATGATTATTATAATGATAATGGATGCAAATACAACCGGCAGGGCCTGTGTCATGAACCTGCAATGCCGGTTGAATAGATTCATATCCCCCTGACCTCGCAGAGATCGGAAAAAGTCATGATAAACTCCTTCAGTTTTTCAAGGGTCTCCGGCGGCAATGGGCTGAGGCCCTCCATTTTTTTATCCATGAGCGGAACATTGACGATAAACTGCTGAAGATAATATTTTCTGACCCTTCCCAGGAAACGTTTAATCTCTTCAAAATCTTCACGAGAGGCAAATCCAGGTATACAGGTTGTCCTCAATTCATAATCTAATGAACTATCCCTTACAATATCCACAGTCTCAATAATTTTGCTGAAATCAATATCTCTTTTTGTCAGTAGTTTATACTTTGCAGGGGAAGTCTTTATGTCTATGGCAATGTAATCTGCGAGCCGGTTTTTTACTATCTCTCCGATGATATGGGGCCTGAGTCCGTTTGTATCGATCTTGATTTCAAGTGGAATATTTCTGATACTTTCAAGAAATGGGATTAAGCCGTCTGATAGTGTTGGCTCTCCTCCGCTGATTGTTACACCGTCAATTTTGTTCCTGCGGCTTCTGAGAAAATCAATTATCTCCCCGCTGGTAAACATTTTCAGATCTCTGCTGTTCAGGGCAAGATCAAAATTGTGGCAATACCCGCATTCAAGATTGCAGCCGCCGGTAAATATAACAGAACTTATCCTTCCAGGGAAATCTATGAACGATGTCTTATAAAGTCCCCTGATATTCATACACGGGGCTGTTTTCCAGGTCATCAATCCTGAATAATTTTCTATTCATGAACTCCTCTCTCTTCCCCCTGTTCCACTGATTAACAGGCCTGAAATATCCCACAACCCTTGAATATACCTCAACAGGGACCTTCCTCTCTTTTCCGTCCATACATTCCTCCATAGATAAAATTTATATTTATTTAGATACTACCAGGCTGATGTTATCATCAGGCAGCCATGATGTCATACCATTGGAAATATTTACAAACATCAATCCCGGCCCCAAACAAATCATCCCGGTTAACTTATCGGCAAATTCCCCTGATTATATACCTGGATCCCGTAGGTATTCAGCTGTTCACTGGAGTGATCATGGGGACAGAATTCATGGGAACCGGATAAATACCCATGCACAGGGCATATGCTGAATGTGGGAGTTATGGTAAAATACGGGAGCGCGTAATTTTCAGATATCCGCCTTACAAGTTTTTTTACAACCCCAATGTCATCTATCTTTTCACCGATGAAGAGATGAACCACCGTGCCGCCGGTAAACCGTGTCTGAAGCTCATCCTGGTGGTCGAGCACATCAAAAAGGTCGTCTGTATATTCGACAGGGAGATGCACTGAATTTGTATAATAGGGTTCCTTTCCCCCGGCAGTTATTATGCCGTCAAAAGTTTTTTTATCATTTTTCGCGAACCGGTAACTCACTCCCTCGGCCGGAGTTGCTTCCAGGTTGTAGTAATTCCCAGTCTCATTCTGAAAATTCATGATTATAATCCGCATGAAATCAAGGACATTTTTCGCAAACTCCTTTCCTTCAACCGATGAAATACCGGTATTCAGGAGGTTCAGGGATGCTTCGTTAAGTCCGATAATCCCTATTGTTGAGAAATGATTTCCCCAGTATCTGCCGTCCCTGTTAAAAATGTCCGAAAGATAATGCCTGGTATAGGGGTAGAGGTTCTTCTCGGTAAAATTTTCCAGGATCTTCCTTTTTATTTCCAGGGAATTTTTTGCCATGACCATCAGCTTTTCCAGGCCGTCATAAAACTCCTTTTCATTAGCCGACGTGTATGCCAGCCTGGGAAGATTTATGGTGACCACGCCTATGCTCCCGGTAAGTGGATTCGCTCCGAACAGGCCGCCGCCCCTTTTACGGAGCTCCCTGTTGTCTAGGCGGAGCCTGCAGCACATGGACCTTGCATCCTCGGGCTTCATGTCGGAATTCACAAAATTTGCGAAATAGGGGATGCCGTACCTGGCGGTCATTTTCCAGATATTATCAAGCCTTGAATTATCCCAGTCAAAATCACGGGTTATATTGTATGTGGGGATAGGGAAAGTGAATATCCTGTTTTTTGCATCACCTTCATTAAAGCACTCTGCAAGCGCTGAATTGAAAATGTCCATTTCAGACTGAAATTCCGCATATGTCTCCTTCCTGAATTCACCGCCGATAATCACATGCTCGCCTGCGATATTTTCCGGAACATTCAGGTCCAGGGTGATATTGGTAAAGGGTGTCTGAAATCCGACCCTTGTGGGGATGTTCATGTTGAATATGAATTCCTGGAGGCACTGCTTCACTTCGCTGTATTCCAGGTTATCATATTTAATAAACGGCGCCAGGTAGGTATCGATATTTGAAAATGCCTGGGCCCCGGCAGATTCACCCTGCAGGGTATAGAAAAAATTCACAATCTGCCCCAGGGCGCTCCTGAAATGCCTGGCAGGGGAGCTTTCAACCTTTCCCGGAACACCGCCGAACCCCTTTAATAAAAGGTCCCGTAAATCCCAACCGACGCAGTATGCCGATAAAAGCCCCAGGTCATGAATATGGAACTCATTATTGACATGGGCATTTCTGATTTCGGGCGGATAAATTCTCTCGAGCCAGTACCTGGCAGTAATGTTGGAAGCAATATAGTTATTCAGGCCCTGGAGGGAAAAGCTCATGTTACTGTTTTCATTGACCCTCCAGTCCGATTTATCCAGGTATTCCTCTACAAGGTCAAGGCCTTCATTCATAAGGCTTTTGACTTCCCGGATGGCCCTGTGCTGCTCCCGGTAGATTATATAAGCCTTGGCAACCTTTGCATGGCCCCGTTCTATCAGAATTTTTTCAACAAGGTCCTGAACGTTTTCAACAGTGGGGATACGCCCTTCCTTGTATATTATCCGCAAAATGCCTACGACCGAATCGGTTACCTCATTAGCCGTCTTTTTATTGCTCCCGCCCACAGCCCGTGCTGCCTTGAAAATAGCTTCTGTAATTTTATTGAAGTCAAAGGGGGCAATTTTCCCGTCCCTCTTTCTAATAAATTTTATCTGATTTTTTTCTTCCATGGGATTGACTGATTTTTTTAAATAAATGGCGCTGAAAATGGAATATACAAATTAATATTTATATCTTCCATCAATTAAAAAAATAACCATTCAATAAAATTTAAATATTTTAATGCGACATAATCTTGGACAATTTCTAAACTCATCCATCAAAGAATAAAAGTCAATAAAAAAATATTATGTCTTATAAAAAAATAAATTTTTTTCAAAAAAACCCGATAATCTTAAGAGAAATCCAATTAAGGAGCAATAATATGAAAAAAATAATTTCTTTTACATGCTTTATAATATCGATGGTCATAATTGCCCAGGCAGGCACTGTATCAAATTCGGAACTTATTAATAAAATCAAGGTCTCTGACAGGGAACTGCCTGAAGGTTTCATTTTCGGAAAAGTCCCGGGCTTTGCCAAAAAGGTGCTCAAGGAAAATCCATGGATTTTGGATAAGGGTGCGATTAAAAAAATGGCAGGAAGGATTTATCCCGATGGTGATTTTAATAATATATCAGACATCCATATGACCATCATGTCAAAAAAAGGAAATCCCTTCAAGGATGACATGGTATGCTATGTTATTTTTTACAAAAATAACAGCGCGGCGCAGAAGGAACTGAAGAAGATAACATCCTATGCGGAATACAACAGGGACAGGGTCATTCTCATGGTTAAAAAAACTATTGCCGTTTATCTCCTTGCCGACGACGTGGACAATTTTGCATATCTGAAAACAATTGCAGGAAACTTAAAATCAAGGCTTGATGAAATATAATAATGAGCAGCCAGCCTGGACGGACATAAAACCGCCCCGGCTGATAATTTTGTTATCTGGATAAATAAAGGTTCGATTTGCTCAGGCTGAAGTATATGATGGACTCGTTGATGGATTCCCCCTCAACCGCCCTTGACGGCCGCGTTCTTTTCGTATAATTAATATCAAAATCATATCCCTTGCTGAGGCTCCTGAGCGAAAGCCCCGATGTCCAGCCTTTGCCCATCTCTTTTTCCCCGTCCTGCTTCACATAGCTCCATTCAAATCCGCCCCTCAGGGACATCCAGCTCGATACCCACAACTCCATCGCCGGAATAACCCTTGCAACAAAAAGATTCCTGTCGGTATACTTATTATTCACCTCCTTTACTGCAAGGAAAATCCTCTTGTCAAAAAGCCCTATGGTCATGGTATTTTCATTGTACACCGGCGCTTTGACCAGTTTTCCAATAGTCATGTTCACGGGATCAAGGAGATAGGTCTTCTGGCTGGAGTATCCCCCCATGGTGTCAAATATAAAAGTGCCCTCCTGATTTTTTATGAGGAACCCGAAGAATCCGCTTACGCATGTGATATACTCATATTTTTTTTTAGAACCGTACATATTATTCACCGGAGTTGTGGGCCCCATGTACCCGGGTTCAGTGTAACCCCTGCGCTGTTCAAAAATTGACGCCCCTCCGCCTAAGGATATATAATCATTTAAAGAGTTTCCTAGAGAAAAAATTCCTCCAAAATTTACCGGATTTGTCAGCAGTGACCCCTCGTCTCCCTTATTTGTAGCCGGAGATACCTGATCCTTATATTGAGATAAGAAGGCTTCAACACTGGCTCCCATGGAACTTCCAATGGGAAATTGATACCCCAGGTTTAAGCGGATATCCTGCTCCACGGCTTTAACATTGTAGGATTTAAATATTGTCTGCGTCTCCTTCATGTTGACCTGTGCCGACGATAAAAATAGCCTGTCGGTCTTGATTATTCCAAGATAAGCGGGATTCTGGTTGGGGTAATACTGTTCGGTGAGGGTCTTGAATTTTGCAGTATTCACAACAAGCTTTTTAAGATATGCCTGCACCGCATCGTTTTCCGGGTCGAGTTCTTTGGCCATGTCGAGCTCTCTCTTTGCGAGGCTCATATCCTTTTTATCATAGGCGTCCATGGCATTGGAAAATTTTACCGCGGTTTCAGCCTGCTTTTCCACGGGCTTTTGCGCCCTGGCCACAACAGTTTCTGAAACGCTTACTGACATAGCGCTTAGTAATTTCTGGGATATGGCCGCAGATATAAATTCATAATTGGTTAGTTTTCCGCTGACCTTGTCCTGGATAATGACCTTCCCGGTCTCCGTGTCTATGACCTTGAATGTCACAGTCAGCTGGCCGGCCATGTCAAAGATGCTCCCGAAAACAATATATCGCACAGAAAGCATTTTTCCTATTTTTATCTGGGACTTCTCGTCAACAAGTCCGCTCTGGCCCAGTTCCTGTTCCCTGAGAGCATCAACACGTCTTTCCCTGTCGATGAGTTCGATGTTGGGTGATTTTACAATGTCTATCCCTATGAATTCAGCAAAGCCTTTCCCCAGGTATTTATATTGAGGGTTGTCGGATTGCACCTGAAAATCGCTTATGGAAATCCGTATGACAGGTGCAGCGATGGAAACAAAAGGCAATAATGATAATATGATAAAAAGAATTAATCGGGCTGATGTTTTTTTTGAAGTTAATTTTCTCATACTTTTTCCCTTAAAAATATTAGTGGTACTGCATAAATTTCTGAGTATTCATAAATGAATCAAAAACACAATTTTTTTTATTTTTCCTTCAGCGCTTTTTTTAAATCCTTCCCCATCTGCTGCAGCACACGGTTCACATGGTCATCCATTCCGCCGGGAACATTAAACTGGTCTATTTCAAACTTTGCCGCCGGGTATGAATTCTGCAGGGTAAAGACCACCTGCCCGTCTTTTGCTGAAATGAGCCGGACAAAAATCTGAAAATAGAAAATCCGTAATTTTGTTTTTTTAAACCATTCCCCGTTCTTCTGAAAAAAGGAACCGTCTTTGGAATCTTTTTTCGGATCATAGGCATCGGGCCCGAATGGGGAGAGCTTCACATCGGCATTCACGGTCTCATCACGGTATTCGGTCACGTTGCCTGTTAATAACCCATCAGCAGAAAGCAGCTGGCCTATTTCCATAGATTTACTCCCGGTAAGCCCTGACATTGCAAGTTCTTTCTCTTTTAGAATTTTGTCAATTGCCTGCCTTTCAACAAGATTAAATCCAGACTGTATCATATGCGACTTGAAAGCTTCCATGCAGTCCAGACCGGCTTTTTCGCTGATCCCCTTCTCTACGGTAAAAGGGAGAACGGCAACTGACTTTATCTGCTTTAGAGAACCTTTCCTGACCGCAATTTCCGAGGTTGAGCATGATATCATTGCGCATAAAATGACGGTTGGAACTAATAAACGGGTATTCATAAATAATCGGCCTCTCAATAAAATTTTTTATCCAGGTATATACTTCGATTCTTCATTTATTTTGCAATCATTATGCTATTCATCATGTAAAAATATTTTCACCTGTGAAAAACACAAAATTGCCGCAGAGCAGGGGATTGCGATAATCGAATAATATTCTTTTTATTTAAAGGAATAATGTTTTCTCACCGGTTCCTTTATAATCCATTTGCATGAGAGCCCTTCTGGAAATGTCACAAAATCGCCCTTCCCGAACTCCACATCCCCTTCGGCAGTTTTGATTGTTACCCTGCCTTCAAGGATATAACATTCCTCTTCGCTGTCGTAAAACCAGTCGAATTCGGAAACCTCCTTTTCCCATATGGGCCAGCCTTTAATTTTTCTTGCTTCAAGCAGTTCATTACTCGGTTTTTCAACTTTTATCTTCATATCTTATCCTGTTGTGCAATTTTTGCATATCTATCATAAATTTCATTCACATCCAGTTTTTCACTGTTTATGGAATTCATAAGATTTTCAAATGATGAGCCGATGGGATATTTTTTATAATCCCTGATCTCCCCCTTGATGGCAGCCCTGAGGTTGGCTATGGTAGCTTTATGTTCATGGTTATCTTTACAGTTGAAAATGAGAATTACCGGTAATAGCAGAAAAAATAATTTTATATATTTAATCATAACACAAACTTCCGGGGACAGGAATATATTTTTATTCTGAGTTCAATTATGTGTATAACTTTGGATACTTGTCAACAATTTTTATAATGGCATGATGCCCCTTTCCCAATATATTCCATACATACATGAACTATTATTCCCGTTGATTTTCCTGCCCGTGACTGAAATAAATGTCCTATTCTCTTGCAATAAAAAAAGGCGGCACCTTCCGGTGCCGCCTTTTCATAAACTTAGGCTGAAATAAACCTTATTCGCTTAAAATCTTCTTCGCGCTTTCATCCTGTGCGTCACTGATGAATGTAATGCCGGTGATTTTTTCCGTATCCCTGTTCGCAGAGAAGAGCTCATTCCTTGAAAGCTGGGAAATGGAGAATTTCCTTGCGCCTGCGAGAAGCTGCTGTAGTCCCGCCGTAAGCTTGTCTGCAGCGGTCCATGCTGCGATTGCTCCAAGGGGTATGTTCTTCATCTCGTTGGCGCCCACTTTTTTCTGGACATCGTAATACCCGGTGAATATCTCCTCCGGAGTTTTTCCGTTTTCCGTAACATTTTTCGGAAGCTCTGACCAGTTTCCATTGAGCTTTTCCTTCCTGTCAGGGTGGAGAACGCCTTCAATGTTGGACCCCAGGTATCCGGGGATCATGAGGGCTCTCCCCATGCAGACCAGCTTGGTATAGGGGGCTCCCAGTGCCAGCGCCTTAAATATGTGGTCCTCCCGGGCAAATCCGCCCGCCAGAGACAGGTCAACAACATCCTCTCCCCTGGCTGCCAGTATCTGCGCGTACTCGTATGCCTTGGAGTGGAGGTATATGGAAGGCACTCCCCATGTCTCCATCATGTTCCAGGGGCTCATTCCTGTGCCGCCGCCTGAACCGTCTATGGTGAGGAGGTCGAGTTTATGTTCTGTTGAAAGCTTTATAGACAGGGCCAGGGCCTCCATGCCGTAGGAGCCGGTCTTCAGGGTAATCCTTGAAAAACCAATCTTTCTCAGGTATTTCACTGCCTTGCCGAAGTCCTCCCTCACCTGGTCAACGCTGGACAGGTTGGTGTAGCCGAGCCTGCTGTGACGTGCAAAGGATTTTATGGCTCCATGCTTGTACCCCTCTTCAACTTCGGGCTTTGTGGGATCCGGATCTACTATATATCCCCTTCCCTTCAGGAATTTCGCGTATTCTATGTCAGATACCTGTATCTCGCCGCCGATGTTCTTTGCGCCCTGTCCCCACTTGAGCTCCAGGATCACCTTATCGCCGCCGTACTTGCTTATAATGTATTCGGCAACGCCGTTTCTTGTATCCTCCACATTCATCTGGACAATGATTGCCCCATATCCGTCAAAATATTTCAGATAGGTGTCGATCCTTCTGTCCAGTTCCGGGGCTTTATCAATTTTCCCGTTTTTAATAACAGCCTGTTTGTCAATTCCTGCCACGTTTTCGCCGACAACTATCGGGTATCCGCACAGGGCAGCGCCGGTTGCAAAGGACTCCCAGTATTTAGCAGCAATGAACGTTGAGCCCAATGCTCCTGTCATGATTGGAATTCTGGACTTTGTCTTTACCTTTTTCCCGAATTCAGTCTCCAGTGTTACATTCGGGAAAATGCAGTCATCAGGATCTTTTGATAGGCCCTTTGCAAGGCCCTTTGAATCATAGAGGTAGCCATTTATCCTGAGCGAGTTGTATGAAACGCCTATATGGGTTGTGTTTGAGCTTCCGGCTGTTATGGCGCCGAAGTCCCTCGGATAAAGGAGCTTTCTCCCTTTCATGCAAGAAACCCATGTCTCGCATTTGCCCTGGCAATCAGCCCTGCAGAGTGTGCAAAGCCCTGATTCACAGGGATTTCCCCGGTTGATTGTCCCCAGGGCGTCATTACTTTTTGGCCATTGAATCATATAATATCCCCCAATAAAATTTTTATGATAAATATAATAGACCCTCTGATAAATTATTACACTGGACGTCCCCGTCATTAAAAGGAAGAGCCTATTAAATCTTCAGTAATAAAAATATTTAGCGATACTGTATTAATTCAAACAATAAATTTAGCTGCAGTTACAATTATTGAAAATTTTACATGGATGTAACATTAAGGATTTCTGGAAAATTATTACAATCAGAGCAGAAAATAATAAAATCTGCAGTCATGAGCCCCTTTATTGTATATTTTTTCAATAAATGATGTTTCAATTACAAGGGTATCCCCCTCCTTGAGGTAATGAACATCTCCTTCAATGGTGCAATACATGGATCCTTTGACAATATTAATGAATTCTCTGCCTTTATGAAGGATTACAGGGCCTTGAACTGATTTTCCCTTTTTAAGTACTGCTAAATATGCTTCGATAGTAAGATTTGCATTTTCAAAAAGCCTGTAAATATCCAGATTTTTGTTTAAAGATGCCACCTGGCTCAGTTTGTTGTAAACAGCATACCCTTTCTTATCGGGATTTTGCGATGAACTGAGGAAATAGTCCATTGATTTGTTAAATATCGATGAAAGCTGTATTAATGTGGTTAACGACGGGGACACAAGATCATTTTCAATCTGCGAGATTGCTCCCGGAGTCATGCCGAGGGCCTGGGCAAGCTCTGACTGGGTAATTTTTTTATGCTTTCTAAGTTCCTTAACCCTGGAACCGATATGGACCTGAATATCATTTTTGCTCTCCTGGAACTGGATATTGTCTTCTATAATCCTGAAATAATTGGCTTCACTCCCCTGGTATGACGTCCTGTCCTCGAGTTTTTTTACCCGTAATTCAAAATAATTGGACTGGGCATGGGCCAGGGCAAAGACAATCTGGGTGATATGTGACAGGCTTGCGATAAATTCCTTTGAGTGGGCCTCCATCTCGTATACCCAGTAGGCAAGTGTATTCAGGTCATAAAGTTTGGGACAGGTAAACGAGAAAAACTCAAGCACAGCTGTTTCATCCCTCCAGAGTTCATTCATCCCTGTAAGGCTGTCAAAGATATAAAACGCGCCGTCCTTGTTCCCCTCCTCAATTTCATTCAGGAGTGAAATGAACGATTTCATGTCCCTGGGGTCTTCAATGCATATGAATCGGTTCTTATCATCTGTCCCCTTGCCGGAGTAAAAATCGAGAAAGACCTGGTCACCCTTGCCTTTCCCCTTTGTAAAGGCATCCACAAGAATCGCGTTAAAATTGGAAAAAAGATAATTATACCTTTTAAATATGGTCTGCGGCGAATAGTTGAAATTCACATAAATGATGTTTTTCGTGAAATTTTCATTATGATAAAAAAAAGATCTGATAAAAACATCCACCGGGGCGCCGCCGGACACCTGCCATACCACATTGTCTCCAAGCCTGAATCCGCCGGTAATTTTATCTAAATACTTCACTCCGGTACTTATCATACTTCCTCTGATACAATAATTAATATAAAATATTTAATCATAGCCCTAACCGGCCGGATCCCCTTTTATTTCAGTTTCTATGGTCAAATTGCATTTTTGCCTATCATGCCCTGCAAGTTCAAGAAAAAATTTAATTGACCCTTATAATCATTGATATAATAATATACTGTTTACAGCAGATAAGGTCAATCAATATAAAAAGCGGCTGTTGCCCCGACAAGCTTATGATGAAGCAGAATGTACGGCTGGGGGCACATTCAAGTAAGCCTTATCATTATTTTCCGGAGGATTCTTAATGAAAAAAGAGTGCGATATTTTAATCTGCGGCTCAGGCATCATCGGCCTTACCATTGCCAGGGAACTTGTGAGCAGGGGACACAGGGACATCATAATCATCGAAAAAGAGGGTGAGATCGGCATGCACGCTTCCGGCAGAAACAGCGGTGTGCTCCATGCAGGCTTATACT
Source organism: Spirochaetia bacterium (assembly GCA_009885955.1). Taxonomy (GTDB): domain Bacteria; phylum Spirochaetota; class UBA4802; order UBA4802; family UBA5550; genus VFJS01. The sequence goes on from VFJS01000076.1 coordinate 30,351, forward strand.
ATTCCCCTGACAGCTTAAAGGCAAAGTCGTGCATCAGAGGCAACAGGCTCATGAAGCAATACTGCAAAAAAATGAAGCTCCCTCTGGTTGAATCAGGGAAAGTCATAGTTGCAAGAACTGAAGATGAAGTCTCCATACTCAAATTGCTTTACACCAGGGCACGGGCCAATGGCACAAAGGTTAAATTGATCGATAAAAAGGAGCTTGCGGAAATTGAGCCTTCCGCGATTACCGTGAAGAAGGCCCTCTACTCGCCTGAAACGGCAGTAATCAACCCCAAAGAAATTTTGATGAGCCTATATAATGAATGCATCAAATCAAAAAAAGTTGAAATTCATAAAAATACAAAATTCATCAAAACCTCAGGCAGCGGCAGTATAAAAACAAACAGGGGGATATACGGATTTAAGACCTTTATTAATGCCGGAGGCGCTAATAGCGACAAAATCGCCCACGCCTTCGGGCTTGCGGAAAATTTCAGGCTCATTCCGTTCAAGGGGACATACAAAAAACTGAAAGATGACAGGGCATCCCTTGTGCATGGAAATATCTATCCTGTACCCGATCTGAAAAATCCCTTCCTCGGCGTCCATTTCACAAGAACCATATCAGGGGAGGTCTTCATCGGACCCACGGCCATTCCGGCTTTTGGCCGGGAAAATTACAGGCCATGGAAAGGCCTTGGCCTTGAGACGCTTAAAATTCTCTACATGGATTTCATCCTTTTCATAGAAAACATCCCTTTTAGGACAGTGGCAATTTCCGAACCGAAAAAATATCTCAGGAGAAACGTCTTCAACGATGCAAAAAGACTGGTCAGTGGCCTTGCAATAAGCGACATCATCCCCTCTTCAAAAGCGGGAATCCGGCCCCAGCTCGTTGACTGGGAAAAAAAGTCACTGGTCATGGACTTCATGGTGCTCAGGGATTCAAATTCAATCCATATATTAAACGCAATATCCCCGGCATTCACCGGGTCAATGGAATTCGCCAGGATTATTGCAGATGAATATCTGAAATAGGAAAAAAGTATTAGATGAAAAAAACACTTAAAAAAAGGACCATGTCGTCAAAAAAAGCAGGGCTGCCGCCGGGTACCCCGGTATATACCGGGGATAGTACGGTAAGCGAAGTTAAGATTATCATGATGGATTATAATAAGGAAAGCTGTATAATCAAGCCTATGAAACATTTTAAGGACAGCATTCCCTTTTTTGACAATAAAAGCGTAACATGGATTAACATTACAGGGCTCCGCGAGGTAAACCTGATAGATGAACTGGGAAATTTTGCAGGGCTGCACCCGCTCATAATCGAAGACATACTCCACACCCAGCAGCGCCCCAAGATTGAAACATATGAAGGCTATATTTTTATCGTAATGAAGATGATAATCCTCAGCAACGGAAACATGAGTGAAAACTTCGATTTTGAACAGTTCAGCCTCATCCTCGGCAAAAACTATGTACTATCCTTCCTTGAAAATGATCACCCTGTTTTTGATGAAGTGGTTAACAGGATTACAAACAACATGGGAAAGATCCGGAACTCGGGATCCGACTACCTGGCCTACAGGCTCATAGACGTTATCGTTGATAATTATTTCAAAATGCTGGAAGTCCTGGGCGACAGGATGGAGGACCTCGAGGTGGAGCTCGTGGAACATCCCACCAGGGAAACGCTGCATAAAATTCATGGACTGAAAAGGGAGCTGATTTTCGTGAGAAAATCGATCTGGCCGCTGAGGGAGGTGATCAGCGCCCTTGAGCGTGATGAAGGCTATCTTATCAAAAGGCAGACCCATGTATATTTACGAGACCTCTACGACCATACTATTCAGATCATCGACACCGTGGAGACGTTCAGGGACCTCATCGGAGGAATGCTCGAGGTCTATCTTTCAAGCATAAGCAACAAGATGAATGAAATCATGAAGGTTCTCACCATTTTCACTGCAATTTTTATTCCGCTCTCGGTCATAGCTGGAATATACGGCATGAATTTCAAGACCGAGGTAAGCCCCTACAACATGCCTGAACTCAACTGGGTATACGGCTACCCCTTTGCCCTCGGATTAATGGCCGCAGTTGCCGCTACTCTTCTTTTAATTTTTAAAAAAAAGAAATGGTTTTAACAGGATATTAATCAGAACTTGTTTATTTATCCGGCATTCCATTCGTATTAATAATAATGCCCTCACCCCCGGCCCCTCTCCCGGAATAGGGAGAGGGGGGTTAGTCATATTTATAAATCTATAAAAATAGGTAATTGAATGGCCACTTAAATTCACTTGTTACAGAGAATAAACTGTTTTTTATTTATTAATTTTGGAAAATAATGATTATTCATACATATAAAAGCCCTCGCCCTACCGGGAGAGGGCGCGCAGAGCGCGGGTGAGGGCATAGGATTTTAAAGATCAAAAGTATAGAGTTTCCTAACATTAAGGAAAGAGCATTTTTTAATTGACGATTTTTGAATACATTACTAAAATTATGTTATTGAGGTACATGAGGTGATTACATCCGTTTCCATAAACATCAGGCCCTATGATGAGAGTACTCTTCTGCTTATAAAGGACCTTGTTGACATGCTTGTGAAAAGGAACATCAGGATTATGTTCCGGGAGAAGGATATTGGAAACAGCGGCCCCTTTTCCGCATACATTGCCGACGACGGTGATTTTGTCTATAATTCCGACCTGGTAATCGTAGTGGGCGGCGATGGGACATTCCTGAGAACCGCCCGCCTCTTCGTCGACACCGGCAAACCCATATTCGGGATTAACAAGGGGCGGCTTGGATTTTTAACTGAATTCAATCCCGGTGAGTATGAGAAATTCCTCCTGAGAATAATTGACGGAGATTATACAATTGCTGAGAGGCTGGTATTTGAGGCGGTCCATTTCAGGAATGATGTGAAGATATACGAGTCGTGCTTCATAAATGACGCCGTGCTTTCAAAAGGGGCATTTTCCAGGGCGATAGGCGTAGAGCTGGAGATAGACGGCAAATACCTCAATTCATACACCGGGGACGGCCTCATCATATCAACAGCAACAGGCTCCACTGCTTATTCACTCTCGGCAGGCGGGCCGATCATATCCCCTTCGGCCGGAAGCATATTTCTGTTAAACCCGGTCTGTCCCCATTCCCTTTCCACAAGGCCCATGGTTCTCCCGTCATCTTCGGTACTCAGGGCACGGGTGATCTCGGACTTCAAAAATTTATCATTGACTATAGACGGCCAGGAATCTACGCAATTAGAAGGGAATGACGAGGTCCTGTTCAGGGTCACCGACAAGACTATCCGGCTGATTACTCATCCTGACAAAAATTTTTATGCGATAATCAAGGAAAAATTGAACTGGGGTTAGCCCGATTATCAGGGAAACAATGCATGATATTAGAGATCACGATAAAAAATTTTGTAATCATCGACAACCTCACCGTTACCTTCGGGAAGGGCCTCAACATACTCACCGGAGAAACCGGCGCTGGCAAATCGATCCTCATCGACGCGCTCTCCGGCGTGCTCGGCGAGAAGATGACCACGGACATGATACGGACCGGGCATGAAAAAGCAACCCTGGAATGCCTATTTGATATAACCGGCCTGCCGCAGGTAAGTGATATTCTTAACGAGTCCGGAATTGATTACGATGACAACCAGCTTATCATCAGGCGTGAACTCTATTCCAGCGGAAGGGGGAGATGTTTTGCTAATTCAGTCAACATCCCCATCAGCAGGCTGAAGGAAATTTCAGAATACCTGGTGGACATACATGGGCAGAATGAACACCAGAATATTGTAAAGGTAGCCAAGCACAGGGAACTCCTTGACAGCTTTGCAGGGACAGTCGGAGAGGTCCTGGAGATGAGGAATATTCACGCCAGGCTCCAGGAACTGAAAGACAGGCTGAAATCCTTTGACATTGACGAGAAGGAAAAGGCCAGGCTGATCGAATATAACAGGTTCGCAATCAATGAGATTGATGCGTCCCGTCTGTCGCTGAATGAAGAGGAGGCCCTGAAGCAGGAGTCGGTTCTCCTTGCCAATTCTGAAAAACTGTTCAATGAAATCAACGGTTCAACGGAACTGATGAATGGAGACGGCGGTGTAATCCAGAAATTAAAAAAAATAGAACAGTCCGTATCCTCTGTTTCCGAATTTGACTCAAACATATCCAGCACCATTGAACAGATCAGGGAAGCCCTGTATACCCTTGAGGATTCTTCGATATTCCTGCGCGATTATGAAAAAAATATAAATTTTTCACCAAAAAGAGTAAATGAGGTCGAGGAGCGGCTCTTGCTCATTTCATCCCTGAAAAAAAAATATGGCGCCGCTATCAGGGATATTCTTGACTATGCTGAGAAGGCAAAAAAGGAGATTGATGCCATATCCTCCAGTGAAGAGGAGCTTGGAAAACTAAAAGAAGAATATAGAAATGCCGTAAAGGAAGCCAAGGACAAAGCCCTCTCACTTTCGGCAAAAAGAAAAAACTCAGCAGGAGTCCTTGAAAAAATGGTCATCGGGGAGCTGAATGACCTTGGCATGGGAGGGACCAGGTTCACCGTATCCATTGACCGGGAGCTGTCAACGGGAGGAGAAATTGAAACTGACAACAGGACCTACATGCTCTATCCCCATGGCCTCGACAGGATCGAATTCATGCTTTCTGCCAACGAGGGTGAGGATATGAAAGAGCTGAGGCGGGTGGCATCAGGAGGCGAGATGTCCAGAATAATGCTGGCCATAAAAAAGGTTATCCTCTCCGCCGATATCGTTGACAGCATAGTCTTTGATGAAGTCGATGCCGGAATCAGCGGAAAAACCGCAGAGACCGTGGGGAAAAAGCTGAAGGAGCTTGCCAGGGACAGGCAGGTGCTAGTTATTACCCACCTGCCCCAGATTGCTGCCATGGGCGACAGCAATTATCTTGTTCAGAAGGGCAAAATATCGGACAGGGTGAACGTAACATTGAAACTGCTGAATAAAAAAGAGAAAATCAGCGAAGTGGCAAGAATGCTTGCCGGGGAAAAAGTTACTGAACTCTCAATGAGGCATGCCGAAGAGATGGTTTCCCATGGTGAAAGCATCTAAATGGATATCTTCATTCCTTGTAACTAATCAGCCAGTAAACAGGACAAAATTTTGCTCACGGATTAGCACCGGATAAACACTGATAAGAATGGGATAATAATGAAAATTTATTATTGTATTAAAAATAAACCTAAAATGAGAATAAGTTTCTAATAATGATATTAAAAAAATCCGTGAATATCCGCGTGAATCCGTGAGCTATTAATTATAGCTGAGTAGTTACCATTCCTTCAGGTATTGCTTCCAGGGCCCGGGTATCATCAGCATCAACCTTGAAATAACTTACCAGTTCGAGCAGCTGATTGGTATGCTCATTCAGTATGTCTACGGTCCTTGCAAGTTCCACAGAGGAGGCGGCATTCTGCTGTGAAATTTTATTCAGCTGCATCATCCCCTCATTTATCTGATGGACCCCCAGGTCCTGCTGTTCAGAAGAATCTGCAATATTCTTTATGAAATCAGCCTCTTTTTGTATTGATGAAACAATAAGGTTAATACTGGCACCGGCTTTGTTTGCAACTTCCATGCTGGATGCCGCGAGCTTGATAATTTCCATTGCCGAACTCTGGCTCCTTTCGGCGAGATTCCTCACTTCGCTTGCAACAACGGCAAAACCTTTTCCGTAATCACCGGCCCTTGCCGCTTCAATCGCGGCATTCAATGCCAGAAGGTTTGTCTGATATGCTATGTCATCAATAATATTTATCTTGCCGGCTATCTTTTTCATGGCTGATATTGTATCTTTTACTGCATCGCTTCCTTCAACTGCCTTCTCAACATTCTCCCTGGTTATTTTATCAGTTATCTTGGCGCTCTCGGCGTTCTGCGATATTACCGCCCCCATCTCTTCCAGTGAAGCGCTGATTTCCTCCACACCTTCTGCCTGTTCGGTCGATGTCTGACTTAAATTTCTCCCGATGGTAATAATCAGATTCGATGCTTCGGCCAGACTGGAAGTGCTCCCCTTCACCTTTTTTATCGAATTTTTGATCTTTTCAAGAAAACTGTTAAAATATCTGGCCATTTCCCCGAATTCATCCCTGGACTTAACAGAGAGCTGGATTGTCAGATCGCCCTCCCCCTCGGATATATCCTTCAGCCTGAGGAGAAGGTCTTTCAGCGGTTTTAAAATAATTGAAGCCATGTAAAGCGCAATCATTATGGAAATAATCAGGACAAAAACCGATGCCATAATAAAAAACACCTGTATGAATTTTGTTCGTGCATTCATCTTCATCAAATCGGCCTCAAGCTGTTCCCTGTAAACTTTGGCTGAAAGCATCATTTCGGTTATGAACTTATCCCCGGTAACCTCAAAATCATAGAGGGTTTTGTTGCCGGCATCTGTTCCTTTCCTGATATAGTCCAGGGCCATCTTGTTGCCCAGAAAATAGTAATCGGTTAAATTATCCTGCATCCTTTCCAATTCAGCAGTTTTTACCGGATTTTTCTTATACCGGGTAATGAACTCCTCTATAACAGCAATACTCCTGTCGTAATATTTTTCCGCCTCGGTAAAACCGGTATTAAAACCGATTGAGCCCCTTGATGCCGAGACATTGGAAATATTCAGCTGCATCTGGATAACATTATTCTGCAGTTCCATAACCGCCATGGTGTTGGGGAAAATAATAGACATAACATTATTTGATATTATAATATTTCTCGTGAGAATAATTACTGAAATTCCCAGGACAACGGTTATAATGATTACAATTAATAAAAAGCTTGATATGATTTTACTTTTTAGCTTCATGATATTTTTCCTGATATGAAATTAAACATCCTGTTGATATATGCGAAATGGTTACTCTCCATAGATAGGTATCAAAAATATGCAGAATCCAATCTTACATGAACCGTTCAGACTATCATCCCTCACGATGATTACATTAATCCTGATTATGTAATATAAATCAATAGTCTAAAAAAAACAAATAATTTTTTTTATGTTGAAAAATTTATCCGGTTATTCAATGTTTCATATATTCACAAGTGAATTGTTTTCTATACTGCCTTGGAGGCCCCTATGCCCTTTTTCAGCGAATCCGGTTTACCTGAACGCAGACTCTTTGAAGGTGTATCTCTCAAATCAGCATGCGGAGATAAATTGATGATAACCATATTCGATATAGAACCCGGCTCAAAGATTCCGGCTCACCGGCATATGCATGAACAGATATCTTATGTCCTGTCCGGAGAAATTGAATTTACCCTGGGCGAAGAGAAAAAAATACTTAAGCAGTGGGACGGAGTTGTTATTCCACCGGATGTGGAGCATTCAGGAGTTATACTTGATAAGAAGACAAAAATACTTGATGCATGGCACCCGGTGAGGGAAGACTATAAATAAAGGAAGTTCAATTCATTTTACAATTGAAAGACCGTCATGGAGATATTTCTTCTCCCTGAAATATACTTCTCCAAGGCCCGAGGCTATGTAGCATCCGCCGCCGATCCTGACATTATCGGGAACGCGGCAGTTTTTCCCGATTACCGTAATGCTTGAAAAAAGGGATCTCGGAAAATCGCTGCTTTTTATATTCAGGTCATCAGACCCTATCCTGCTTGAATTGCCGATGTTTATCATGGAATTTTCGTCATTGAAATCGGTGGTTTCATCGATAACGGCTTTATTGATTTTCACCCCTTCCCCGATTCTTACAAAGGGCAGGATGATTGAATCCCGTATGTCGCTATCAAGGCCTATCTCCACACCCGGGTAAATGATTGAGTTCTCCACCCTGCCGTTAATTGAGCAGTAGTCGGATATGAAGGAATTTACTATGCGGCCTTTTTCTCCTATGTACGCATACCGGTCAGCCACTATCTGGCTTTTCATGCTGTTGTCGCTGTATATGAGATTAAACAGTTCCCGGTCCCATAAAATATTTCTGCTCAGAGCATAATATTCGGGAACATTGCTGATCGGCCAGTAATGCGCATGGAATGCCGTCTTCCTGATGCCTGCGTTGATCATGGTATTGATTATCATTTCGAATATATTGGAAGATGATCTCTTTTCCTTTATTATTTTTCCGATTGTTTTCAGCAGGGTTTTCCTGGATGTGACAAGGAGCTTGTATGCCATTGAAGGCCTGCCGTTTATTACCATCTTGAAAAGAAGTGTGTCTGTCTTTTTTGACATGTACGTTTTCATGATGTCAGAAAAATCGATTATTGAAGGGAAATCGCCGTTATAAATTATGAAATATTTTGAATCAATATCATGAACCAGATTTTTACAAAAATTAATATTTGAGAATTCGCTGGTTATTACGCTAATTGGTGAATAGGCGCCATTGGAATTAATATAGGAATCTATATAGTTTTCAAGATCGTCTTCAACATTATTATAGATAACAGTGCTTTTTGATTCAGACACGTGGGCGTTCCTTATAAGAAAATCAATCACCCTGAATCTGCCTCCAAAGGGGAGCATGTACCGGGATCGCGATTCAGTTAATGAGAGAAGCAGGTTATCCCTTGGCGATGGATAGGATATAATTGTCCAGTCATTCATTAAAACTTACCCCTTTTTCTTCAAATATTCCTCAAGCCTGGGCCCGTCAATTTCCATGAGCCTCTTCTTTATTTCGATGAGGTTTTCCTTGTTATAATTCTGAAGCTCATAATAATCAAGGAGCCAGAGGTACATGTTCAGCAGCCTGGGAATAACATTTGAATTTGCCTTTAAATCGTAGTCCATCTTCTGATATATCCTGTCGAGTTTTACGATGTCCTTCTTGATATTTTCCACCTGGTGCTTATCCATATTTTTCCTGACATAGAACGTATCAGTGATAAAACCATACACGGGTATCCACTCCCTTATATCATTTTGAATATTCTTTTCTCCCCTGATTATTTCAATGAGATCCAGTACTGGTTTTGCCTTGATTATCCTGAGATCAATTTCCGACGGGTTTTTAAAAAAGGCTTCTCGAAAACAGAGGAGGCTGTTGGGGAAATCTTTTAGATGATAAAATGCTTCTCCAAGGATGGACAGGAGCCGGCCATTGCTGGTATAGGAACCGCGGGCGTATTCCAGGGTCTCGATGGTATTTTTATATTCCTCCAGCCTTAAAAAACAATCCCCCAGATTAAGAAGGAGATCAAAATTATTATTTGTGTCCTCCTGTTTTTTAAATGCTGTCTTATAATGCTCGGCCGCATTAAAAAAAATAAAACGCATTACAGCCCTGTATGCAGTTGAAAGGGCCATGTCGTTGGTGCCGGCATATTCATCGAAAACACCCCATTCCTTCATGAGGAAGTCGGCGGTATTTTTACCCTCCGGGATGCTCCGTATCTCCCGTTCCCTGTTCAGCCAGAATTTAGAAGTTCTGTAGCAGTCCGTTAATCCGGGATAATCGGGATTGATGGCCATCAGGCTGTCGAGAATCTCAACACATTTTCTGAAATCCCCCTCTTCAATCAGTTCATAGACTTCGTTTATTGCATTAAGAATCGGATCATCTGAAAATGTTAATTGACCGCTGTTATCCATGTGTAATCACAGTTCTATGTAATTCCCCCATTCTTTTATGTCCCGGTGGTGGGTGAACAATATAACCTGCCTTTTATGAGATACATCAGAAATTAATTCCCGGAACCTCTTGATTCTGTCATCATCCATTGAATGAAAGGGATCGTCAATGATTAATGGCAAGCATTTTTCATAATCACTGAAAAATTCAGTCAGTGCAATTTTGATTGATATAAGCAATGCCTGAAGAACTACCGGGCTCAGGCCCTTCCCGTCATTTTTCCCGGTAATAATGTTTCTCACCATCTCCCTGTCTGCTATTGATACATACTGCTTATCAGTTAAAAAATTCAGCTTATCATAGGCGGAATCGATAAGCCGGGAAAGCTGTTTCTCCTCTGCTTTTTTTACCGCTTCATCCATGACTTCCCTGATGAAATCGACGGACCTGCCCGTTTTATTTAAACTGCTCAATATCCTGTCGAAATTGGATTTTTCAGTAATAAGGCCGTCTCTCTCTTCATTCACATCTATATTCCGGTTCAGTTCAACATCTATCTGATCCAGTATGCTGATCTTTATCTCAAGCTGTTTTTCAATTACCCTGATTTCGCTCTCACTTTTTGCTATCAATTCCTTCATGTTGGATTTATCAAGACCTATTTCATTGCCGATATCCAGGGAATGTATGTAGGCATCAATCCTGGCCTTTATTTCAAAATCGAGCTTTTTGATTACGCTCAGCTCCTTTTTTATTATTCCCAAATCTTTCTGGTTTTTAAGAGATTCTCTTATGCTCCGTATATCCTCAATCCTTTCAGAATACTGAATGTAGTCCTCGAAATACTGAAGCAGGAATTCATAAAGTTCGCTTAACTTATACCCCTCAAGGTGAAGGTTGCTCTCTTCAAGAATTTTTTTAAGTTTTTCCTCCAGTTCCTGCTTCTCTTCATTCAGCAGGGAAAATTTTTTAGTCCCCGATGTTGTCATGGAATAGAGCGCAGTCAGCAGAGAAAAAATCAGTGAAAATCCGAATATGCCTGTAACAATGGTGATATTTTCACTGATGGAAAAATTATTTTTATAAAATATTGACAGGATAATGGCAAAGGCCGAAACATTCACTGACAGTCCGGCTTTCTTTATCAAGTCCTTCCGCCTCTCCAATTTCGAATTAAAATTGTCAATTTTTTCGTTGAGGCTCCTTATTTCATTATAGATTCTCTGGAGATGGGAAAGATAATCGTTATTTATATTTTTAAAATCTTTGAACTGGGGAAAATAAGTCTCAACTTCATTTTTTAATTCTGATATGGAATTGATCTTTTTCTTTTCAATTTCAACCTCTTCAGTAATCCGGATATAATTCTTCTGATAATCATCGATAATATCAAGGCTGTCAAAAATCTTGTAAAGGATTTCAATCCTGTTATTCAGGAGGGTTGTTTTTATTTTAAAATTTTCTATTTCCCTCCATACCGAAGCCCTCTCTTTTTTCAGCTTCCCCTGCCGGGCATTCTGGATGTCGATCAGCTGAATTTTCCTGTCCAGGGATTTTGTGAGGTTTTCATATTTTAGAATTTCTGAAAGGATCCTGTTATCGGACCGGTTCCCCTTCTCAAAAAAATTCCTCAATGATATATGCCTGTCAAAAAAATTAGATTCATCACGAAGAATTATCTTCTGAAAGCCCTGGTAATCAATATGCCTGGTTTTATCAAAATCTGATTGTGAAGAGATAAATGAAGCAGAAATGAACTGTGAGAAGTCCACATGATGCATAAAAGCAGACAGGCAGGGATCTTCTTTTATCATGTCAATACTGATTGGCATAATCCCGGGAGTGATTTCATTTTGGTAGATGATATGTTCCCTGCTGCTTCCGGAAAAAATTGTAAAGTCCCTGAGGCAGTTATTGATAAAATGATAGGGTCTGTCTTTTCCGATATTAAAATGAACATCGATGTACAGGCTGCTCCAGAATTCACGGGGCAGCAGATGAGTATCACTGAATCTGAACCATATGCTGTCAACAAGCCCATTGGCTAAAATGCTCTTACCGGCGCCATTTTTGCCTGAGATTATATTTATCTTATCACTGAACTCAAAGGTTATGTTGTTAAATAATCCAGGCCTGGATACTATGCATTTGATATATTGCACAGCCAATCCTCCATGGAAGCAAAATCGTCGCCGGCAAGTACATTCAGGGATAGGGAGAGGTCATCAATATTCAAATCTCCCGGTATGGTTTTGTTATCGAGCTTTTCCTTGATTAATCGGTAAAATTCACCGCGGATGGTATTCTCACCTGAATACCTGTTTACAAGAAGGACAACCGAAGGGATGGTGTTATCGGTAATAATAAGATCATGAAAAAATTTTCTGCACTCATCAAGCAGCAGATCATCAGGAATAAAATGTTTAATACCTGTCAAGGATAACAACAGTATGGTCTTCCCCGATTTTTTTTCACTCAACGTTCGAATGAGTTCTCCGGGAGCGGAAATGTTAGAACAGTCAATCTCCAATGAATGTATACTAATTGAATTAACACAGAGCCTTCGTAAATTAATAATTTTATCATCAGCTACAGATATGGAAACAACATACCGGTCTCCATGTTCATTGAAACCGGTTGCCTCGGGAGATCCGGGATATATGCCGATAATCTTATTCATCACCTTGAACATTTTAAAATTATGCTTCCGGCCAAGGGCATAAAAATCGAGGCCCGATATCGTCCTTTCAACGGGATTTCCCGGGGATGGTTCAAGCCTTATGTTTTTAAAATCGCAATCCGTGTGAAAAAGCCCCATGTGAAAACCGGTTCCCGGCTCTTTTTTTACCGATAGTATATCAAAATCTCCGGTTGCAGGCATTCCATAAACAATGAGCCGTTGATTGTTGATGGTAAATTCCAAGTGCTCCTGTTTCCCGGGGTTTGAAAAGGTATTGCCGGTATTGATTTCACTGACGAGCGGTAGTAAATTCCCGTTGTCATCCATTTCGGAAATCCCTGGAGAGAACAGTATAACCCTGTTCTTTCTACGCAGCTCTTCAAAATCCTTATTAATAGTATTCAGCATGTCTCTGTCCAAATTTCTGCCGTCAACAAGATCACCTGCTATCATTAAAAAATCGTGGTCCCCGGCCAGGCTGACTATTTTCTTAAAAGTATTTAATCTGATTTTGTCGGAAAGTTTCAGACTTTCATCCCTGTTGCCCAGATGAATATCCGAAGTAATCAAAATTTTAATTTCATTTCCCATTTTTATCTGCAACTAAAAGTCGATTTGAAGAACTGCTCTATTATTTTCGTATAATACAGGGCAATACTATAAAGAATAACCCTCATGTTTTAGAAGAAATTCTTTAACGCCGGCGCCGCCTGAATAGTTCCCGATCATTCCGTTCGATTTTATCACCCTGTGGCAGGGAATGATTACCGGAAAAATATTTTTGGCCATAGCATTTCCGACAAACCTTGCGCCGCCCGGAATCTTTGCTTTTTCTGAAAGCCCCCTGTAGCTGACGGCTTTTCCAGGCCCTGTTGACAATAGATTCCTGTAGACGGAATATTCAGCCCTTGTAAAGGGGCTGAGATCAAGAATCACTTTTTTTTCCCCTGAACCGGTTCTGCCCTGTCCTTTTATACTGCATGGATGATGTAAAATAATTTCAAAAGAAGATACTTTCCCGGAATCATTAAAATATTCACTAAGAAATTCGAGCCCCCTTTTAACCATGATAGATTCTTTATTGCTGAAGTATTTTCCCTGGTACTTTTTTTCTAATTCCCTGTTATAAAAAACCGCAGCCTTAAGGGAGGAATCATCCCCTGATAACAGGATGGGGCCGGCCGGCGAATGATATATGGAACAGCTCAGCCCGGTATGTCCCGTCAAATATTCCATAATATCTCTTTTTATCATATCAGGAATGATCCTTGAAAAATTTCTTTATATCATCCATATCTTTTCGTATCTGTATGATAAGGGCCTCGGGGGATTCAAATTTTTTTTCATCCCGTATCTTCTCATGAAACTCGATTACTATTTCTTCCTCATATATATCAGAGTTAAAATCAAAAATATTAGCCTCTATTGTCCTGTCTCTGTTGCCATAAGTGGGATTAAAACCGATATTGGCCATGCCCTCCTTTTCATCTCCTCCGGTGAAAACAGATACCGCATACACACCGTCTCCGGGAACAAGCTTCTCGGGATCAAGCGGAACAATATTAGCCGTGGGAAATCCAATCCCCCTCCCCCTTCCATAACCCCGGACAACTTTACCCCTGATCCCATACCTTTTCCCCAGGAGCATGGACGCGATCTTCATATTCCCGGCGGTAATCTCATTTCTAAGCCATGTTGATGATACAGGTTTCTGATTAAGAAGAACTTCCTCAATGCGGGTAATTCCAATCCCCGTGGTCAGGGACAGCTTGGTCAGGAAGTCCATATTGCCCTCCCTGTTCTTCCCGAAGGCATGGTCATAGCCTATGACAATCTCCCGTGCGCCGGCCATTTCTATGAAATAGTGATTGAAAAATTCCAGCGCGTTGAGGGAGGCGATGTCCTGTGAAAAATCGAGGAGCATCATGTAATCTATGTTACATCTGCTCATGGCATCAATCTTTTCATCAAGTGTGGCAATGTGTTTGAGGGCCACATCGGGATTTATAACCCTTCTCGGATGGGATGTAAAGGTGAACACAAGGCTCTGGCCCGATTTTTCCCGGGCCAGTTCAGACATGACTGTTAAAATCTTCTGGTGGCCTATATGCACCCCGTCAAAATTGCCAATGGTAACAACGGGATGTATAATCAGCCTTTTATCCGGTATGCCGTCAATTACTTTCATAATTTTCCCGGGGTTCCCTTATTTCGGCATTCTACGGCTTATCATATTTTTTTCTCATCTCCTGGGAAGCGAGGTTGATAATAAACATATCAAGCAGTACCATTGCCACAAAAGCCTCGCATACAGGCCATACCCTTGAAACGATTGTCGGGTCACGCCTGGTGACAGCCGAGAGTAGGGCATCGGTCATCGATACCTTGTCTATGGTCTTCTGGTCCCTGGCAATCGTGGGGGTTGGTTTTATTGCAAGCTTCACAATAATGTCCTGGCCCGTGGTCAGTCCCCCCGTGATTCCGCCGCTGTCATTTTTATTAAAGACAACCTTGCCGTCTTTTATATACATCTGGTCATTGCACTGGCTTCCGGTCATGTCCTTTACCTTCATGCCGGCGCCGATTTCAACAGCCTTCACAGTCCCTATGCTGAGCATCCTCCCCAGTTCACCGTCGAGCTTGGAGAATACCGGTTCGCCGATGCCGGCGGGAAGCCCTGTTGCAACAACCTCGACGACACCTCCGCTTGAATCACCCTGGTCGCGTATCTTCAGAATTTTTTCATGCATGGCCCTGGCAGATTCCAGGTGAGGGCAGTTCAGGATATGATGAACTCCTTTTTCCGCGAGCGCGTCAATGTCCCTGGCATCAACCTCCTTAGGCTTAATGCCGGGCACCATCTTTTCAATTTCAGCAAGCACTGCCATCTTCTCAAAAAAACGCATCCCCTGCTTTATTCTCCCCTCTTTGTACACAAGGGTATACACGGGATCATTTTCTCTTCTGTATTCCTTGAAATCATCAACCCTCTTTTTTATGGTTTTATAATCCACCTCGGGCATCGCAATACCGGCCGCCTCCTTTACAAAGGAGAATACATCTATCCCGTGATCCTTCAATATTCTTTTTGCCACGGTACCTGCTGCGACAATCGTTGAAGTATAACGCCCGCTGAAAATCCCCGCGCCTATTGAATCGTCCCACTGCCCGTATTTCTGATATGAAGCATAGGAAGCATGGCCCGGCCTGGGAGTGCGGTTTGTCACCCGGTACTGTTCAATATGTTCAAAGTGCCTGTCCATGTTGGGAATCAGTATAACCATGGGCGTTCCGTTTGTATACCCTTCATTTTTAAAGCCTGTCATGGTATCGGCTGCATTGACTCCATTAAATATGACAGGGATGTCAGGCTCACGCCTTGGTGACGAGAGTTCTCCCTGCCCCGGCTTCCTCTGAAGCAGGTCGGAATAGATTTCATCCTCCCGTATCAATATACCCGACGGAACCCCCTGAATATGTGTTGTCAATCCTTCCTGGTAGGACCCGCCTGCAACGGTAACCTGAAAAAAACGGCCATAACTGCATCCTATCATTGATAAACTCCTGTTGATAATTGAAATTATATTTTTGGCATTATTAAAAAATTTTTGATATATAAATTTAATTTCATTAAATTTCATGTCAAGTTATATTAGATAGTATTTAAATTGTCCTTGATTTTTTTATCAGGGATGACAGACTGAATAAATGCAGACCGTGTCCCCATGCCTGCGGAGCCGACAGGACATTAAGCGGGGCGGCCGATTACCCCGAAGTTGCCATGAAAGCTCTTGAGATCATGCATCAGCAGGCGGGAGACCTGGTAATAGACAATAACGGGAGAAGAATGTGACCATGCTTTTGATTCTGCAGTTAAGGCCTGGATTAGAAGAATTGACAATGGAAAGAGAGGAAGGTTTTAGATACAGAAAATTTAATTATCCGGATGTATCTTATATTTTTACGACATTATCACCCTTTTTTTTTATATAGTCCACAGATTCATCAAGTGTGTGAAAAAGTTTCAGGTACCGCTCCATCTGGACAACGTCAAAAACCTGCTGTATTGACTCATTATTACAGTAAAGGGCCATTCTCTTTCCATTTGAATGAATCCCCTTATTTATTGATACAAGGAGTGATATTCCCATTGAGTCTATGTAGGTAACATTATTCAGATCAATAATCAGGGAAGGGTGATTCAATTCTGCTAATTTGATATCAATTTCTTTCAGAATTTTAGGGGAATTTTTTAAATCGAGCTCGTCAACAGTTAACGTCAAAACCAGACAGGTGTTATAAGTATTTAATTGAAAAAAATTTTTTTCCATAAAGGGACAATCGGGATCAAACTACTATTATGATATTATATTTTCTCTTGCTGTAAAAACAATGTCATAACTAAAATAATACCGATTCTATAATTTGTCAATAATAATTTTTTAAATTGACAGTCAAAAAAAAATTAACCCCTCTCTATTCGCGATATATTCCGAAGATATAATCGAGCAGCCTGTTGCGTTCCTTGTCGCTCATGCCGACATATGAAATTTCATAAAGCTTTTCATTATTTTCAATGACAGGTTTAACCTTCCCGACAAGCTCCAGATCCTCATTGTTGATAAGAACATGCCCCTTATAAAACAGTTCATGGGAAAGTTCATCGGTACATTTTATGACCGCCGATCTGTCTGCAAGCTTAACAATAGTCCCATAGTGAAAATCCACTTTTTCCGAGGTAAAGCTCTTGCCCTTCCCCCTGGTTTCAAAAACAAAAAATTTAATCGGCAGATCGACATCGGCAGTGAGGCACATCCTGTCATTGCTCCTGATAATGTGGTCAGTGTGCCTGAAAAAAAGGACCTTTTCCCTTGAATCAATTCTCCCTATAGCTTCCAGGTCAAAGTTATATGATGCCACATCCTCAACCCAGAGGTACGCCTGGATCTTATCTCCATCTGTAATGAAATTAAAAAAATCATTTTCTGCGGTTAGTCCAAAAAAATTATCATTATTGTCTATCACGGTAAGCCTTGTATAGCCGAAACCCTGTTTATAGACCCTGATGATGCTACCCATTGAAATTTTTCTGGTGGAATCAATTTTTTTCATATAGGTACAGGTTAAATGCTTTTTATCGCTTCACTGAATTTTTCAATAGACCTGCTGATAGTATCTTCAGAAACACAGAAGGCAATTCTGAAATAGCCGGGCTTTCCAAAGCCTGTCCCGGGTACGGTGAGTATATTAAACTTCTGAAGATGGCCGACAAATTTTATATCATCGGCTATCGGCGACTTGCAGAATATATAAAAGGCCCCTTCAGGTTTGACAAATTCATATCCGGCAGACTCAAGTCCTTTGATAAAGATATCCCTTCTTCTCCGGTAAATATCAACATTAACATTGACAGAACTGAGTTCCGCCACAACCCTCTGCATAAGGCCAGGCGCATTTACGAATCCAAGAATCCTGTTGGAAAGAATCAATCCGTTCATTAACAAGCTGAAACCTGAACATTTCGGATTTGCGCATAGATATCCGATCCGCTCCCCGGGAATTGAAAGTGATTTCGAATAGGACGTTGCAATGATTGACTGGTCATAATGTTTTAATATGCTGGGCACATGAATATTATCATAGACAATTTCCCTGTAGGGCTCATCGGCAATGAGAAAAATCTCCTTTGTGGCGCTTTTCCTGAGCATCCCGGAAAGTTCAGAAATTTCTTTTTCAGAGTATACTTTACCTGTAGGATTGTTCGGCGAGTTAATAAGTACGGCCTTGGTCTTCGATGTTATTGCCCTCTCTATATTTCCAATGTTCAGGGAGAAATCATCGTTAGAGTCAACAAGAACCATCTCTCCCCGGTGATTATTGATATAAAATCCATATTCAACAAAATACGGCCTTATAACAATTACCTGATCCCCTGGATTTAAAATTGTCTTGAATATTACATTGAGCCCTCCGGCAGCTCCGCAGGTCATAACAATGCTGCTGCCGTCCAATGCTGTTTCATTATCCCTGGAAATTCTGGCGGCAATGGCCCCCCTGACATCGGTGAATCCGGCATTGGGCATATACCCGTGCACTCCCGGAATTTTTTTATCAAGAAACTTTTTCACACTTTCAAAAAATTCCGCCGGCGGCTCAAGATCGGGATTCCCGAGACTGAAGTCGAAAACATTTTTCTCTCCAAACTGAGCTTTAAGTTTCGCGCCTTCTTCAAACATTTTTCTGATCCACGATGATTTCTCCATGGATTCCATGATTTCATTCGAAATTGACATGACCGCTCCTTGACCGTTGTAAACCTTGCTGCATGGTTAGATTAATCAGTTCTGCTTTCTGGCTTTTACCCTTGCAATATTTTTAAGTATTACAGGATTGTTGATATCAAACTCACCGGCCTTTAAAAAAAATTCCAGTGCCTTCTTATTGTTCCCCAGCTTTTCATAGGTTACTGCAAGGTTGTTCAATATTTCAGGCGAATGAGAATTTAATTCATTGGCGATTGAAAATGCTGTGTTGGCCTGACTTGTTTTTTTCAAACCAAGCAGGGCTATCCCCAGATCGTTATATGAAATATACAGATCGGGATTAATGGAATTCGCCTTTTCAAAATTTTCTATAGCCTTCGCATAGTTCCTGGAAATGAGATTGATCTTACCCAGAATGTAATACACCATGGGTGATTCACTCATTGACTGAGCCTTTCTTGCAATTTTCTCCGCATCAATTAATTTTTTTGATTCAATCAGGATCATGGCAAGGTCAATATAGGGGTCGACTGAATCCTTTTTTATCTCCATGCATTTTCTCAGATGGATTGAAGCCGTATCCCTGTTCCCCAGTTTCCATAATGCATGTGCTGCCAGATAGCGTAAATTGTAATTCGGCGATCCCTGTTTAAAATCATCGGCAGTGTTCAATTCTTCGGAAATTTTCTTTATTGAATCCTTATAATTCTTTTCCTGAAATAATTTTAAAGCCTCGGTATATGAGGCTGACGCGCTCACGGTAAAAGAAACGATAGCCAGTGCCGCTATCATGATTATACTCAAATTGAAATGCATATTGTATGCCTCTATAAAATAATAATCTCAAAAAATCAATCATCCTATCTGTGTACTATCTGTACCCGCTGCAGAAATGATTAAGAATGCGTGATATTATGGGGTTGTTTAAAGTCAGCCGCTGAGACTCCAATGCGCAGATTTTGAAATGATTTAATATCCTTTCTCTGTGTCTCTGTGCCTCAGTGGCAGAATTTTCTTAATGGCATAAACAGCCCGATGTATAATCTCTCCCGTTACGTGTTTTTTAATGCGGCATGGGCCGCGGCAAGCCTTGCCACCGGTACGCGGAACGGCGAGCAGCTTACATAGTCAAACCCGGAAAGATGACAGAACTCAATGGAACTCGGGTCTCCGCCATGTTCACCGCATATGCCGATTTTAAGATTCGGTTTTTTTCCACGGCCTTTTTCAACAGCAATCTTTATCAGCTGGCCCACACCCTGCCTGTCCAATACCCTGAAGGGGTCAGCCGGGAGAATCTTCTTGTCTATATATTCGGGCAGAAAAGATCCGGAGTCGTCACGGCTGTACCCGAAGGTCATCTGTGTAAGATCATTGGTCCCGAAGGAGAAAAATTCGGCCTCGGCAGCTATTTCATCAGCTATTAATGCTGCCCGGGGTATTTCAATCATTGTCCCGACAAGGTAATCGACTTTTATTCCCTGTTCTTTAAATACTGTTTCGGCAGTACTGATTATTAACTCCTTCTGCATGGTAAACTCCTTTATTGTCCCTACAAGGGGAACCATTACCTCGGGCTTTGCATTTACCCCCTCCTTTTTCAGGCGGCACGCAGCTTCAAAAATGGCCCTTGACTGCATCTCGGTTATCTCAGGGTAGGTTATCCCGAGACGGCATCCCCTGTGCCCCAGCATGGGGTTGAACTCGTGAAGTGAATCAACCTTTGTTTTTACCTCCTCAGGCGAGATCCCCATCTCCTTTGCCATCTGCTTCTGGTTCTCAAATTCATGCGGTACAAATTCATGGAGCGGCGGGTCCAGGAGCCTGATGGTTACGCCGAATCCTTCCATGGCCTTCAGGATGCCGTAAAAATCGTCCCTCTGCATTGGAAGGATCTTCGTGAGGGCTTTCTGCCTCCCCTCCTTGTCATTAGAGAGAATCATCTCCCTTACTGCCTTTATCCGGTCGCCTTCGAAGAACATATGCTCGGTTCTGCAGAGGCCTATACCCTGGGCGCCGAATTCCCTTGCTATTTTCGCATCATTGGGCGTATCAGCATTGGTCCGTATTGTCAGTTTCCTGGCCTCGTCAGCCCATTCAATGATCTTAAGAAAATTCCCGGATAACTTTGCATCAACGGTTTTAACTTCACCCTTCATCACCTGCCCGGTGGAACCGTCGAGTGAAATGAAATCACCCTGTTTAATAATCAGGCTTCCAACCTTCATCTGCTTTTTTGAATAATCAATCTCAAGGGCGCCGCAGCCCGATACGCAGCATTTTCCCATACCCCTTGCTACAACAGCCGCATGCGATGTCATCCCGCCCCTCTGGGTCAGGATCCCCCTGGCTGCTGACATGCCTTTCAAATCCTCGGGCGAGGTTTCAATACGCACAAGAATGACCTTCTCCCCTTTTTTTGCCCATGCCTCCGCGTCATCGGCATTGAAAACAACCTTACCGGTTGCGGCGCCGGGAGATGCAGGCAGCCCCTTTCCAATGACCTCCTTTTTTGCGCCCGGATCAAAGGTGGGATGCAGAAGCTGTTCAAGGGAATCGGGATCCACCCTGAGCACCGCGGTTTTTTTATCGATAAGGCCCTCCCCTACCATGTCAACGGCAATTCTCACTGCAGCCGCGGCAGTCCTTTTACCGGTCCTGGTCTGGAGCATCCATAGCTTCTTATCCTGAATGGTAAACTCAATATCCTGCATTTCCTTATAATGCTTTTCAAGTTTCAAATAAATATCCTGCAGATCTTTATATGCCCCGGGCATATTCTCTTCAAGAGAGTAGAACTTCGATTTTCTGTCATCTTCAGAAATTCCATTGCTCACTGCCCATTTCTTCGAGCCTTCAACTGTTACCTGCTGTGGAGTCCGTATCCCCGCGACAACATCCTCACCCTGGGCATTGATTAGGTACTCGCCGTAAAATGCATTTTCTCCGGTCGACGGATCCCTTGTAAATGCAACCCCTGTGGCGCATGTTGTCCCCATGTTGCCGAAAACCATGGCCTGGATATTCACCGCAGTACCCCAGCTGTCATCAAAGCCGTGCATCTTCCGGTAAAAATCGGCCCTTTCATTATGCCAGGATCCGAAAACCGCGCCAACCGCGCCCCATAGCTGTTCCCCGGGATCAGCGGGGAAGTCCTTACCGAGCCTCTTTTTAATCTCCATTTTAAATCTCTTTACAAGCTCTTTAAGATCTTCAACGGTAAGTTCCAGGTCCTCTTTGACATGTTTTTCCTCTTTAATTTTATCCATTATCTCTTCAAAGGGATCAATGTCATCCTTATTTTCAGGCTTAAGGCCCATGACAACATCGCCATACATCTGGACAAATCTCCTGTAGGAATCCCATCCGAATCTTTCATTATTAGTTTTTTTGATAATGCCATTCACTGTCTCATCGTTCAGGCCGAGGTTCAATACGGTATCCATCATGCCCGGCATGGAAACCCTGGCCCCGGATCTTACCGATACAAGAAGGGGGTTCTGGCTGTCGCCGAACTTTGCCCCCATGATGGCTTCAACCTTTTTCATTGCATCATTTACATCCTTTTCAAGGCCTTCAGGAAATTTACTCTTGTTTTTATAATACTCTGTGCAGACTTCAGTTGTAATCGTAAACCCGGCCGGTACCGGCACTCCAAGATTTGACATCTCGGCAAGATTGGCCCCTTTACCGCCAAGGAGATTTTTCATTTGGGCGCTGCCTTCTGAACTGCCTCCTCCAAAATTGTACACTCTTTTTGTCATACTATCACTCCTGATACCAAAAATTGGTTTATTAAGTTTAAAAAAATAATTCCGTTTTTTCAGAAAAAATATAATAGGGAAACCACGAATAATCAAAACAGCTGGATCCCTTGAGGGCATAATTATTCAAAAAAATCAGATTTAACTATATTATTTTAATGATAATTCTGATTTTTGAGGCACCAATAAGTAAATTATAAATATAACTTATTCAGATGTAAAGATTTTTTTATTAATTTATCCACAGTCCTTGAAAAAATTGAAATTTTACCATTGACATGTTTGTTCAAAAAACATTCATAATTACTTGATCATTAAATATTATTTACTAAAAAATACAAAAAAACCGATTAATCTATAATGGGCAATAATGAAATAAAAAATCCGGTTGAGACCATAAATGCCGAAGATCTGGAAGAATTGGAGAAGAAGATATACGACCTCAAAAATCTTATCGGGCTTGGCATAAGCCTTTCATCCAATCTTGAATTTGAAAGTCTTGTTGAATCAGTACTTTACAGCTGCATCGGCCGCATGATCATTGATAAAATTGCGATTCTCCTTGAACCTGACATTGATTCCGACAATTTTGTTGTTCATATGTCAAAGGGATATGATGATGAAAATATCCTTAAAACACTTGTTATCAATGAAAATTCACCTATAATCAATTATCTGAAAATCAACACGATACCGCTTGAATTCGATTCGTTGAAAGAATTTCCTGATCTGATAAACGATATGGAAAAGATGAATATTCTTTACCCGAAGCTGATTGTCCCGATGAAATCTAAAAATATTTTCAATGGCATACTTGTGCTCGGTGAAAAATACAATGGCGAAGACTATACGGTAAATGAAAAGGAATTCATGCTCGACCTCGGGAAATTCGCAGCCATAGCGGTTGAGAATTCAAGGCTCTACCAGATGGCCACCATGGACAGGATGACAAAATTGTTCATCCATCACTATTTCCATGAAAGGCTCACCGAGGAGATTAGAAGAGCCAACAAAGACAATACGCCAATATCCATGATCATGCTCGATATAGACCACTTCAAATTCTTTAATGATAATTACGGCCACCAGCAGGGCGATACGGTGCTGAAAGAGACAGCCGGAATAATTAAAAAACTTGTAAGAAACATGGACATTGCAGCCCGGTACGGGGGCGAAGAATTTTCCATTATTCTGCCGAAAACAGAGCTCGAAGATGCAATTCACGCTGCCAACAGAATCAGGAAAGAGATAGAACATCATGAATATCCCGGGCAGACGGATCCCCTCCATATAACGGTGAGCCTGGGCGTCGCCCAGTACAATGTGAAAATAGACAAAGAAAACAAGGATTTCATAGAAAGGGCCGACAGGGCGCTATATAAGGCCAAGATGAGCGGAAGAAACAAAGTTGTTGCTCATAAGGAAAATTTGCATACCGGGGAATAATGAATGGGGCAGGAGTCAGTCGTAAAAAAATTTAATACCGCCATACAGTTTGAAAAGGACGGTAACTATTCCAGGGCAATGGAGGAATACCTGGCTATCCTGAAAATTGACCCCAGGTGCAGGGAAGCCTATATCAATCTCGGCTCCCTGTATTCCAGAATGAACCGCCTGAAACATGCAATGGCCTGTTATGAAAAAGCGCTCTCCATCCATCCTGATTTTCTCACGTATTTCAACATCGGGAGCATCCATTACAAAATGGTTAATTACAAAAAAGCTGTAATGAACCTGGAAAAATCAAAGTCCGCGAACAGCAAGTTTGTGCTTTCATCCCTTGTTCTCGGCCTCTGCTATAGCAAAATGGATAACTTCAAGGCTGCCGAAACCAATTTCAACGATGTGCTGAAAATTACCCCCCAGAACAAGGTGGCGCTCACCGCCCTTGCGATATTACTGTATAACCGAAAAAAATACGGGTTATCAGTACAATATCTTAATACCCTCATTGACCTGGATGGATCCAATGTAAAAATAAGGGAACTGAAGTCCTACCTACTCCTTAAAACAGGTGCAATAGATGAATCCGCTGAAGAGATAAAATCTATTACAAAGATATCCGACGGCTATAAGTATTATGATGATTTTATCAAATCAGTCCCGGTAGAAGCCTTTGACGACAAATACGGAACAATAGATGAAAAAATTGAAATTTTAAAGGATACTGTTGATAAGGATAAAAAAAACCTGATATCTTTGAGCCTCTGCCACCTGTTCAAAGGAGAGACCGACAATGCCATCGATTACCTGTTTCAGTATAAAAAGCATTCAACCGGAAAAACAGGCCTTACAGAAAAAGCCGTCTGAAAAAAAAAGAAAATTTTGCCACAGAGTCACAGAGACACGGAGGGATGATTATAAAATATTCTAAATTTAACAATGATAATCAATAATTTATAGTAATAACAAATAAATAATTTAAATAAAAACTCTATCCAACTCTGTGCCTCTGTGCCTCCGTGGCTGACTTAATTAAACAATTCAAATTTTATACATCCTTAATCCACCTGTTTAAAATATCAGTATGATAACCGATACATGCTTCTTTCCCATTTCTTAAGACAGGCGTCTTAATCATCAGGGGAAATTCCAGCAGGGCTTCTTCAATATTGTGGCCTATATATTTCAGTTTTCTATTTCTAAACTCCTTACTCTCCCTGTCTATAAGCTCTTCCATGGGCACACTTTTTGCTATGCTCATTAACTCGCCCTTGCTCATTGCCTTTACATTCAGGTCAACAAAATGAAAGGGTATACGCCTCTCGCTCAGGTACCTGAGAGTCTTTTGAGTATCCCTGCATTTTTTTGTTCCAAATATCTGTATTGCCATAGGTATCGCTGTTTGTTTAAATTTTATTCATAATAATCAATGGATTATCTATACTACAACAAAAAAAATTATATCCAGAAATTTCCGTTAGTAATTGGATAAAACTGATCCCGAAAATCGTTATAAATATAGAAAGTATTTAATACAATCCTATTCAAGAAACAGAATAAAGGTTATCAGAAACTGCATATTCATGACAAAAAAAACAAATCTATGCACTCTGTCTTAAAATTTAATGAAGGAATTTTTAATAAAAATATTTTCATTAAATTCCAATGAGACATAAAATTCTTGACAATAATTATTCAATTATATAAATAAGTATTTAATTAAAACAGCATTTCGGGGTATAACTATGGCACTTTCAATAAGTGTAAAAGATAACAAGGCAGAAAAGATCATTACCGATGCGAAGGTAAAGGCAGTCCGAAACAAGGTATCGCTCTCCGTAGTGGTCTTAACGCTACTTCAAAAATGGAACAATGGCGAGATCGAAATTAATGGTGGGAGAAATAAACGGGATGCTTCCTGATGAAAGGATACTGAATAAAATTTATTTTTTTCGCGGTCATAAGGTCATGTTAGATAGAGACCTGGCAGAACTTTATGAGGTTGACACTCGAGCTCTTAATCAGGCGGTGAAAAGGAATATTTCCCGCTTCCCGGCTGATTTTATGTTTCAATTAACTATTGAGGAATTTAAAGACTTGAAATCACAAATTGTGACATCAAGTCACGGCGGGGCAAGAAAAAATCCTTTTGCCTTTATATATCCTATATCCAGGAATTTCCATTAGTAATTGGGTAAAGCAGATCCCGAAAATCGTTATAAATATAGAAAGTATTTAATACAACCCTATTCAAGAGAGTAGGGTCAGGAGATGGCGCCGTTGGCATCACCCCGGTTTCCATCACCTGCCACATCAAACCGTGCATGCAGTTTTCCCGCACACGGCTTTCCGACAA